>NZ_CP042906.1:1262000-1893000 GCF_008728855.1 Hypericibacter terrae
CGGGAGCGACGTGGCGTAAGCGCCTCGGTTTTCATCTTGCGGCTTTGGCCGAGCTAGCTTCACATGTGGATCGGCCGCTCCACCTCACGATGCTCGGAGGCATTAACGCGATCCCCTTGTTGGCTCGCGCGTTCGACCGCGTGACCTATATCGACAGCTCGGCTTTCATGAACTCAGTGAAGCGTCAGCGGCTCTATATCGATAACGGCGACAAGATGAAGAAGGTGCGAGAGCTGACACTCGACGGGCAGTCGATCGACGACCTTCTGCAGGACAACATCACCATGATGCGCGCACGCGTTGAGGCGAAGCTTAGTGGTGCGTAGCCGATTGTGGCATCATCGACTGACAGCGCGCCGCCGCAAGAAAACCTTGGAACTGCGCTTTCTGCGACAAGCGAGCGGTCTTTAGCTCTGCCTGTGGCCCACTGATCAGCAACGCATGATCGCCTGAGCGAAACCGCAAATCCGCGTTGAGGTGCGCAAGGCCGAGAAAAAGATCGCGGAACCCATTGCCCCGCCCTGATCCGCGACCGTAACGCGACACGTTGTCCTGCAACGCCGCACGCATTGCCAGACCATGATCGGTGAGATTGGCAAACTCCTTATCATCGCGCAGTGTTGCGAGCACACCCACACCACTATCCGCCACGACGAACTCAAACAGCGGAGGCCTCGCTTGGAAGGCAAGAATACCGCTCGCAGCGCGCGCGGAGTGTTCGTGGATGTTAGATTCCAACTCGCGTAGCGCGGCGGCGAGGCTTTGTGCGATGGGCTTGGCCAAGCCCGCTGCCTCCGCCGCCGCGCGCGCCGCCATCAGGAAGCGGTTACGCTGGAGATCGTCGGCCTCGACGAGGGGGCTGAATGTCGTACGCATGAACCCACAGCGACGCGACCCGTCCAGCCAGACGTTTCTGCTGCTTGCCAAAGCAGTGCGAAGGTCCATTTGGGTGACAGAATCGAGCCATCCACTATGCAGCAGTGGGCCGCAGCGCCCGTCGGTCGCCTCAAAAATCAACTCGATGAGTGGTCCAACTTCCGTTGGCGCATAGTGGATGTGGGGCCTATTTGGCAGGCGATTGCGTGCATGGGCACCAACGAGATCATCGACGACTTCGAACGTAAGGTTTGCTCTGGGCAATGGCCGGCTTGGAGAATTCACGCTAGCCTCAATTGTAATGAGGTTTTGGGCGCTTCCCACGTAGGTAAGGCATTTTGGGCGAGTCGTACGCTCCACACTGAATTGCACGCTTTTTCAAGAAAACGAGCTTTGTAAGGCGACCGCTTAGTCGTACGCAAACCGGGGCGCGAGCATCAGCGTTTCCAAGACCAGTATCTAACACGCGGCAAGTAAGATAGCGCAAACACTGGAACATTGAGCTCAAGTCACCGCGTATGCCCTGTCACCTCGAAACGTCAGCCTCCAAGGTGATGTAATGAAGCTTTTGATCATCGAAGCAAGCTATCCAAGAGATTTCTTCGGCGAGCGTCTTGACGGGCTAGCGACATTTCACCTTACGAAGCTCCTCCGGATCAACTCCAAGCTCGTCTACGCTCTTGACAAAAAACATTTAGAGAAGGCCATCGCGCTTGCCGCCAAGGGGGATTACGACGTGGTGCACCTTTCTTGCCATGGCGCTGACGATGGAATCGCGGTGACGGATAACACGAATGTCGACTGGCCGGATTTCGTTCGACTGTTTAGTGTCAGCGGCTATAGCCCCAAAGCGCTCATAATGTCCTCATGTTGTGGTGCCGCCGACGGTCTGGCAGACGAGTTTGAAGAGGCGGAATCACAACCCGAGATCATCTTCGGTTCTACCGATGAGCGCGGCTACAACGAGTACGCTGTTGCATGGGCGATTCTATACAATCTTTTTGAGGTGGATGGCGTCACCCGTAACGCGGCGCGCGAAGCACTTCGTGCCATCAACGCGATCGTGCATCGAAACTTTCGATACTTGCGTTGGCACGACGATCGGCAAGAGTACGTGCAATACCCGGGTGAAGGCCGGCAGTATGAAGTAACAGAAAGGATCAAAGTTAGGCGGAAGAGTTAGTTTTGACGTGACTGGAGATGCAGATGCACGAGTGCCATATGTTAGGCCTCGACAGTCCCTGACTGTACCTGACGCATTGACACCATGTGAGCGGGGTGAGCAATCGACCGCTTTCCTGTCCAAAACGAGCGCTTACGCTGTGGAGCCACTCACCTAGTCTACACGATGGGGATTTAGCGTCCAATTTCATCCACTAGTGTCCTAAGCAGCCGCGCCGTGTGCTGCGCGATTACCAGCTCTTCGTCGGTCGGTACCACATAGGCGGCGACCTGGGAATTTGGCATCGTGATGAGGGAATCGCCGCGAGCATTCGCGGCCTCATCGAGATCGAGCGCAAGCCAGGCGAGGGCCCGGCAGATCTGCGCGCGGATCGGCGCCGCGTTCTCGCCGACGCCGCCGGTGAAGACCAGCGCGTCGAGCCCGCCCAGCGCCGCGGCGAGCGAGCCGGCATGGCGGACGATCGCGTAGCAATATAGTTCGACCGCCGCGGCGGCGCGGGGATCGCGGCTCTCGAGCAGCGTCTTCATGTCGGCGCTGATGCCGGAGAGGCCCAGCAGCCCGCTCCTGTTGTAGAACAGGTCCTCCAGCGCCTTCAGGTCCATTCTCTCCTCGCGCATCAGATGCAGGATGGCGCCGGGATCGAGGCTGCCGATGCGTGTGCCCATGACGAGGCCGTCGAGGGTGGAGAAACCCATCGTCGTGGCGTGGCCCTTGCCGTCGAGCACCGCGGCCATGCTGGCGCCGTTGCCGAGATGGGCGATGATGACGCGCTTCGGCAGGCGTCCGCCGCAGAACTCGCCTAGGCGGCCGGTCACATATTCATAAGAGAGCCCGTGAAAGCCGTAGCGGCGCAGGCCCTTGGCCTCGAGAGTCCGCGGCAGGCCGAGGCTTTGCGCCGTCGCCGGCATGGCCGCATGGAAGGCGGTGTCGAAGCAGGCCACCTGCGGCAGGTCCGGCTGCTGCGCCATCAGCGCGCGGATGGCGGCGACGTTGTGCGGCTGATGATGCGGCGCCAGCGGCTCCAGCGCCGCCAGCGCATCGAGGCTTTCGGGCGTGATGCGCTCGGGCAGAGTGAAGCGCGTGCCGCCATGCACGACGCGATGGCCGGCGCCGGCAAGCGCGCTGCCGAGATTGTTGGCCTGGAGCCAGGCCGGCAGGAGCAGGAGCGCGTCGGCATGATTGCGGATGGCGGCGAGCGCCGCGGCGTCTGGCGGCGTCAGGGCGCGGCCGTCGGCAGATTTCGCGGAGAAGGCGAGGGCGCGGCCGATGCCGGCGAACTGCCCGCGCGCCAGTAGCGCGGGTTCGCCGCCGCCGCGCTGATAGAGCGCGAATTTGAGGCTGGAGGAGCCGGCGTTGAGGATCAGGAGCGGGGAGTGCATGGCGTGGTCGCTCTCCGTCGTTGACTACCGCTCCATTTTTCCTGTCATGCCCGGGCCCCCGGGTCCGGCCATAGGCCGGCCCGAGGACAAGCCCGACCCGGGCATCCAGTCCCCCCAGCCCCTGGATCGCCGGGTCAAGCCCGGCGATGACAGGGAGGGGAGCTCTCAACTCACCGAATAAGCCTTGTACTTCTCCAGCAGCCGCTGCGGCTTCTTCAGCGCGTCGCGGCGGAAGGGGTCGCCGAGCTCCTGGGTCGCCATGATCTCGAGCACGCAAGGCCGGTTGGAGGCGATCGCGGTCTTGAGCGCGTCGCCGATTTGGCCCGGGCTGTCGACCTTGATGCCCTTGGCGCCCATCGATTCCGCGATGGCGGCGAAGCTCGGATTCTTCAGGTTGGTGCCGACATAGCGGTCGGCGAAGAAATCGACTTGGTTCTTCTTCTCCGCCCCCCACTGGCCGTTGTTGAACACCACGGCGATGGCCGGGATGTTCTCGCGCACGCAAGTGAGGGTCTCCTGCAGGCTCATGCCCCAGGCGCCGTCGCCGACATACGCCACGGCCGGACGGTCGGGCGCGCCGACCTTGGCGCCGATCGCGGTCGGATAGGCATAGCCGCAATTGCCGAAGCTCATGGCGGCGAAGAAGCTGCGCGGCTTGTCGAAGCGCAGATAGCTGTTCGAGACCGAGCAGATATTGCCGATGTCGGTCGTGACCATCGCGTTCTTCGGCATCGCCTTCTCGAGCTCGCGCAAGGCGCGGCGCGGCGCGATCGGCGAGCCGTCGGCCTGGCCCCAGCTGTTGAGCTCGGCTTCCCAGGCGTCCTTCTGCTTCTTCACCTCGGCCATGCGCTGGTCCTTGTTGCCATGCGCGGCGACCTTGTGATTGCCGGTCTGCAGCCGCTGCAACATGGCGGCGGCCGCGGGCTTGGCATCGCCGTTCACGCCGACGCTGATCGGCTTCACCAGCCCCAGCATGCGGGCGTTGCTGTCGACCTGGATGATCTTCGCCTGCTTCGGCCAGTAGTCGAGGCCGTGCTGCGGCAAGGTGCCGAACGGCCCGAGGCGCGTGCCCAGCGCCAGGACCACGTCGGCCTGGGCGATCAGCTTCATCGCCGCCTTCGAGCCCTGATATCCTAGCGGCCCGCACATCAGCGGGTGGCCGGCCGGGAAGGCGTCGTTATGGAGATAGGAGGTGACGACCGGGGCCGAGAGATATTCGGCCAGCGCCACGGCTTCGGCCTGGCCGTCCGACATGATCACGCCGCCGCCGGCGACGATGACCGGGAACTTCGCCTCGGACAGCAGCTTCGCCGCGTCGTTAAGGCTCTGCTCGCCGCCGGCCGAGCGCTCGATATGGATCGGCTTCGGCAAGGTGATGTCCATCTCGCCATAGAACATGTCGCGCGGGATGTTGAGCTGGGTGGGGCCCCGCTCCAGCAGCGCATAGTCGAAGCAGCGGGAGGTCAGCTCGGCGAAGCGGTCCTGGCGCGTCACATGCGCTTGGAACTTGGTGATCTTCGAGAAGATCGGCAGCTGCTCGGTCTCCTGGAAGCCGCCGAGGCCGATGGTATTGGAGCCGGTCTCGGGCGTGATCACGACGACGGGCGAGTGCGCCCAGTAGGCGGCGGCGACCGCCGTGACGAAGTTGGTGATGCCCGGACCGTTCTGCGCGATGCAAACGCCCTGTTTATTGAGGACGCGCGAATAGCCGTCGGCCATGTGCGCGGCGCCCTGCTCGTGGCAGACCGAGATGAAGCGGATGCCGGCGGCGGGGAACAGGTCGAGCGCATCCATATAGGCCGAGCCGACGATGCCGAACACATCCTTCACGCCATGCGCGACGAGCGTTTCGACGAAGGCTTCGCTGGCGGACATGCGTGTCATGGCTGTTGCCTCATGTGAATGACGGTTGGGACGGCGGCCAGGTCGAGGCCGCGCCAGGGAATCTCGGGAGCCTGTGGTAGCGCCTTGGGCACGCCGGAAGCTAGGGCCAGTGCGATCCATTTCCGGGAGCCAGCGTGCGGTGCAACTGAGTCAATTCCTGAAGCAACCCCTCCCCCTACCCCCTAAGTTGATGTGATCGCTCCGCTCTACTTCAAAGCTTCGAGCGAGTTCTATGCCAACGACGCCCCCTCCCCTTGCGGGAGGGGGTAGGGGGCGGGAGGGGGTAGGGGAGGGGGTTGCTTCAGGACTAAGCCATCTGCCGCCGCAGGATCTCCCCCAGCAGCTTGATGCCCGGCTCGATCTTGTCGAGGGGGATGGAGGAGAAGCCCAGGCGGAAAAACCGCCGGGGCGCGTCCTCGGCCTGGAAATGCCAGTCGCCGCGCTCGATGAGGATGCCCTGCCTGGCGGCCGCGGCCTCCAGCGCGCGGGCGTCGAGGCCGGCGGGGCCCTCGACCCAATAGGCGGTGCCGCCCTGGCTCTGCTGCCAGCGGCATTCGGGCATGTGGCGCGTCAGCGCGTCGCCCATCGCCTTCCAGCGCTCCTTGTAGATCTGGCTGAGCCGGCGCAGCAGCGCGTCGTGATGGCCGTCCGCCAGGAACAACGCCACGGTGCGCTGATTGTTGGCGGGCGGATGGCGCAGCATCAGGCGACGCAGCGCGCGCGCCTCGCGGATGAAGGGCGCGGGGCCGACCATGTAGCCCAGCCGCAGGCCCGGCGCCAGGCTCTTGGACAGGCTGGCGACGAAGATCACGCGGCCATGGCGGTCGAGCGACTTCAGGGCCGGCGACGGCGCGCCCTGATGGTTGATCTCGCTCTCGTAATCGTCCTCGACCAGGACGATGTCGTTGGCCTCGGCGGCCTGGAGCAGGGCGCGCCGGCGGGCCAGCGACATGGTGGCGGTGGTCGGGAACTGATGGCTGGGCGTCACATAGACGTAATCGCATTGCGCCAGCCGCTCGTCGACCACGACGCCCTCGCGGTCGATCGCCAGCGGCGTGACCGTCGCGCCGCGCAGGCTGAAGATATTGCGCGCATCGACATAGCCCGGATCCTCGATGCCGACGCGCGTGCCCGCATCCATCAGCAGGCTCGCGATCAGATAGAGCGCCTGCTGGGCGCCGACCGTGACCAGGATCTCGTCATTGTCGACCCGCACCCCGCGCCGCGGCAGGAGGCGCGTGCGGATCTGCTCGACCAGATGCGGGTCGTCGTCGGTGAAAAGGTCGCGCGACCATTCCTTAACGGCGCCGCGTCCCAGCGCCTGGCGCGAGCAGTCGCGCCAGGCCGCGATCGGGAACTGGCCCGGATCGACCTGGCCGTAGATGAAGGGGTAGGGGTAGTCCTGCCAGTTGCGCGGCTTGACGATGTTGTGCTGGCGGCTGGGATGGACCCGGAACCTGTCGGCCCAGTCGACCCCGGAGGGCGCTTCCTTTGCGCCGGTATAACCCTCCCGCGCGGGCGTCCCGGGCGCACGGCCGGAAAGAATGTCGGGCGCCACGAAGTAACCGCTGCGCTGGCGGGCGACAAGAAAACCTTCCTCGACCAGATCCTGATAGGCCAGCGCCACCGTGTTACGGGCGACATTGAGCGTTAGCGCCATCTTCCGGCAGGAAGGCAGCGCGCTGCCGGCCGGAATCTGGCCCTCCAGGATCGCGTCGACCAGCATGCGGCGCAGCTGCGCCTGCAGGGTGGTGGTCCCGTCAGGCTCGAAGTGGAAAAGTTGGTCCCGCATTCATTCCTGTCCCGGTCCAGCGACGGGGCTGGCCGGCGAAAACTCCTTGACTGGCTCTGTTTCACTAGTCGATTGTAACAATACGATCAATTGGCGAAGAATCCCCAGCCTTTCTGCCGCTTTCATCCAGGGGCCCCGTCACGCGGACGTCATAAATCTGTCGTGACACGGCGCTACAACGAACGGTCCCCCGGCCGGAATCGAAGCAGAAGCAAGAGCCATGGGGGCGCGCGGTAAAGGCTTCATTCTCTTTCAAAACAGGGAGCTCTCTTATGACTGCCAAAAAACCGGCCTCGTCGGCTGCATTGACGCTGAGCGCAGCAAGGCGTTTCAGCCGTCGCACGATGCTGAAGAACGCCACCATGGCGGGTGCCGCGTTGGCCGTTGGCCCGTGGCTCGTGAAGGACGCCTTCTCCTCCTCGGGCGAACTCAATCTTCTCAACTGGTCGGACGAAATTCCTGACCCCGTGATTCCCGATTTCACCGCGAAGACCGGCATCAAGGTGAACACCACGCCGTTCTCGCAGAACGAGGAGCAGATCAACAAGCTCCAGGCGACCGGGGGCGAGGGCTTCGATCTCTATCAGCCGACGCGCGATCGCCAGCCGCAGTTCAAGGAACTGGGTCTTATTGCGCCGCTGGATCTGAAGAAGCTGGAGAACGGCAGCCTCCTGCCCTCCTTCATGGAAGCGACCAAGATCTGGGAATGGGATGGCGGCCTGCATTGGATGCCGCATTGCTGGGGCAGCGAGGCGATCTCCTGGCGGACCGATCTGACGACCCTCGAATACAAGACCCTCAGCTACGGCACGCTCTGGGACGATCAGTATAAGGGCAAGGTGCAGGGCCGGCCGCATTCGCTGCTGCTCGGCATCGGCCTGTGGATGGATGCGTCGGGCAAGCTGCCCTCGAACCGGATGGCCGACGCCTTCAAGGATCCCGATACCTTCAAGAAGATCTATGACGTGATCCTGCCTTTCGCGATCGCACACAAGCCCTGGATCAAGCAGTTCTGGGATAGCGCCGACAACACCAAGTCCGGTCTGCTCGAGAACGGCGTGGTCATCGGCCAGACCTGGGACGGTCCGGTCCTCAGCCTCAAGAAGGACGGCAAGCCGGTCAGCTATATGGCCCCGCAGGAAGGCGCCATCGCCTGGATCGACGGCTGGTCCCTCTCCTCGGGCGCCAAGAACATCGATCAGGCCTATGCCTGGCTGAACTATGTCCACACGCCGGAAGCGTCCGCGAAGGTGGCCGACGGCTCGGGCTACAACCCGATCTGCAAAGGCTCCGACGCGCTGCTCTCCGCGGCGGCCAAGAAGAACTTCCAGGAAGCCTATCCGGGCGACGCCCTCGACAAGCTCTGGAACCGCATCCCCGAGCCGGCATGGTTCGGCGACCTGCGCGGCGAGTATGCCGAGAAGTTCAAGGCGGCCTGATCGCCTGAGCGTTCATTGACCATGCAGCATCCCGGCCCCCGCTTTGGGCCGGGATGTTCGCATTGGAGCCATGGCGGTGCGACCTGAGGGACCCTTGCGGGCTGTCGGGATCGCATGCACCAATTATGGTCGCCTCGCCGGCGTCCGCCGGGTTTCCGGGGGAGGGCGACGGCGGGGCGTCAATCGTAGGGTAGGGGGAAGTCTCGATCCATGAGTGCGGACGTCGAGCTCGACCGCGTCACCATTCGCTTCGGCAGCTTCACCGCGGTCAAGGGCGCGTCGCTCAAGATCAATAACGGGGAGTTCTTCAGCTTCCTCGGGCCTTCGGGTTGCGGCAAGACCACGATCCTGCGCGCGATCTCGGGATTCCTCGAACCCTCCGAGGGCGTGGTCCGGATCGGCGGCAAGGACATGACCGGTATCGGGCCGAACAAGCGCCCGACGGCCCTCATCTTCCAGAACCTCGCGCTGTTCCCGCTCATGACCGTGGCCGAGAACATCGCCTATGGCCTCCGGGTCCAGGGCATGTCGCGCGCCGACCAGCGCCAGCGCGCCGACGAGCTCCTGTCGCTGATCGCGCTGCCGGGCCAGGGCGACAAGAAGATCGGCGAACTCTCCGGCGGCCAGAAGCAGCGCGTCGCCATCGCCCGCGCGCTCGCGGTCCAGCCCAGCGTGCTGCTGCTCGACGAGCCGCTCTCGGCCCTCGATCTCAAGCTGCGCCAGCATATGCGCAACGAGCTGCGCGCGATCCAGCGGCGCGTCGGCATCACTTTCATCTACATTACCCACGACCAGGGCGAAGCCCTGACCATGTCCGATCGCATCGCCGTCATGAATGCCGGGGTAATCGAGCAGGTGGGAGACGGCAAGACCGTCTATGACAATCCGGCCACGGGTTTCGTCGCCTCCTTCGTCGGCGAGAACAATCCCTTCGCCGGCAAGGTCATGGCGCTCGAGAACGGCGACGCGGTCCTCGACACGCCGGTCGGGCGCCTGCGCGGACGCAACGGGCGCGGCGTCAAGGTCGGCGACGACGCGATCCTGTTCGTGCGCCCCGAAGCCTTCCGGCTGGGCGCCGGCACCGCCGGCTCGACGCTCCAGGCGCCGGTCCTCAATGTCGCCTTCGAAGGCAATATGAGCCATGTCTTCCTCAAGGGCCCGACCCGCAAGGAAATCGTGGTGACGGTCGGCCGCGGCGGCGCCGAACGCATGCCGGGCCAGGGCGAGACCGCGTCGATCCAGTATGACCGCCAGCTGGGCCTGGTGCTGCCGGCGGGGAAGCTCGCCAGTGATTGAGGTCGGCAAATATCTGATCTTCCTCGGACCGCTGATCGTCATTGCGGTCTTCTGGGCGATGGCGACGGTCGAGCGGCGCCAGTCCGGCGAGCCCGGCGCCAAGAGCTTCTTCGGGCGCAACGGCATCGCCATCTCGGTCTTCCTGCTGGCCGCCGTCGGCCTCTGGGCGATCATCATGATCGTCCTGCCGCAGCTCTACATGGTGGATTTCTCGTTCCATCCGAAGCTGCCGCCGCGCGACTATGGCGGACCCAACGACCATTACACGCTCGACAGCTACCGCTATTTCATCTTCGGCAGCACGACCTCGATGGATCATCTCAATGTGATCCATCTGAAGGCGTTCTTCATGACGATCTTCGCCAGCATCATCGTCACGGCGATCAATTTCTGCATCTGCTACCCGATGGCCTATTACATGGCCCAGGTGGCGACGCCCGAACGCCTGCGGCTCTTCATGTTGATGCTGATCGCGCCCTTCTGGGTCAACGAGATCCTGCGCGCCTTCGCCTTCCGGGTGCTGTTCGGCACCTCGGGGCTGATCAACAATTTCCTGCTCGGCATCGGCGTCATCGCCGAGCCGATCGATTTCCTCGGCCTCGATGTCGCGATGTATACCGGGCTCTCATACGCCTATCTGCTGATGATGATGTTCCCGCTCTATAACGCGATCGAAAGCCTGGACAGGAACCAGATCGAGGCGGCGCGCGACCTGGGCGCGCCCTGGTGGCATATCCATCTCTTCGTGGTGATGCCCTTCGCCAAGCCCGGCATCGCGTCCGGCTGCACCATGGTCTTCATGCTGACGGCGGGCGCGCTGGCCGCGCCCTTGATCCTGGGCGGCCCCAACACGCTCTGGTTCACGCCGATCGTCTATGACCGCTTCTATCAGGCCTTCAATTGGCCGCAAGGCTCGGCCTACGCCTTCATCCTGCTCCTGACCTGCGTCGTCTTCGTGCTGGCGGTCTTGCGCGTCTTCAAGGTCAGCCTGGGGGAGATCACGCGATGAACTCCCGCTTCGTCATGAAGGCGATGATCGGGTTCTACATCCTGATCTTCTTCACCTATCTGTTCGGGCCGCTGGTGGTGATGGGCGTCACCGCCTTCAACACGCCCAACTACCCGCAGGCCTATCCGTTCGAAGGCTTCACCTTCAAATGGTTCGCCATGCTGGCGAAGGACGACGAGCTGATCACCGGGCTCAAGACTTCGGTCCTGATCGGGATCGGCGTGGTCTGCGTCGCCGTGCCGGTCGGGCTGGCCGCCGCCATCATCATGACGCAGATCTATTGGCGCGCCCGCTCGCTCTATTACCTGGTCGTGGTCTCGCCGGTGCTGACGCCCGGCATCATCCTCGGCATCTCGACCGTGATCTTCTGGAAGGACGTCACCAGCTGGACCGGGGCGAAGTTCCTCTTCAACGGCTACTTCCTGACGATCCTCGGCCAATCGACCTTCATCTCGGCCTATTCGATGCTGGTGTTCCTGTCGCGCCTGCAGCGCTTCGACCGGGCCCAGGAGGAAGCGGCGCTCGATCTCGGCGCCAGCTACCCGCAGGTCTTCCGCCACATCCTGCTGCCCTTCCTCAAGCCCGCCGTGCTCTCGGCCTCGGTGCTGGCCTTCCTCGCCTCGTTCGAGAATTACAACACCACCACCTTCGCGATCCTGGCCGAGAAGACCCTGGTGACGGTGCTGGCCGGCCGCGTGCGCCAGGGCACCACGCCGACGCTCTCGGCGCTCGCCGTCATCATCGTCGCGATCACCGTCGTCGGCGCCGTGATTTACGAGGTCCTGCGCCGCGCCGAGCAGAAGAAGGCCGACGCCGCCAAGGCGACGGCGCTCGCGGCCGAAGCGGCGACACCGGTCGCGGTCGCGGCTTAGGGGGTTGGCATAGGACCGAGCGGTCGATCCCGCGCTCCTGACGTCATCCCCGCGAAAGCGGGGACCCAACTCTCCACCGACACCGCTGGATCGACACGGGCCCCCGCTTTCGCGGGGGTGACGGTAGGGCGGGTGCGATGACCCCTACAGATGCGGCAAGGTATCGGCAGCCCTGCGACCGCGCGATGTTGCGCAAGTTGCTCCCATGGTCATCCCCGCGAAAGCGGGGACCCAACTCTCCACCGACACCGCTGGATCGACATGGGCCCCCGCTTTCGCGGGGGTGACGGTGGGGTTTTCACGGCGGTGACTATTAAGGTCTGATTCACCACGCGGACTTTGCCCGGCGGGTCCCCTGTCCCCTCCAATTGCGCGGCCCTGTCCCTATAGGGCCGCGACCCTGGCCGTTAGGATGGCTGTCAGTGCCGAGAGGCCTTTCGTCCTTCTCCTGACCCCCGGGTGCCGCCATGCAGTACGAAGCCAACACGCTCGAGAATCACTGGCTGCCTTTCACATCCAATCGCGATTTCAAGCAGGAGCCCCGGCTCCTGGTGAAGGGCGAGGGGGTCTATTACTGGAACCACAAGGGCGAGAAGCTGCTCGACGGCAGCTCGGGCCTGTTCTGCGTCGCCGCCGGCCATGCCCGCAAGGAGATCGCCGAGGCGGTCGGCAAGCAGCTCCTCGAGATGGATTACGGGCCCCACTTCCAGGTGGCGCACCCGTCCTCCTTCGAGCTCGCCCGCAAGGTCGCGGCGCTCACGCCCGACGGGCTCGACTATGTCTTCTTCTGCAACTCGGGCTCCGAATCGGTCGATACCGCGATCAAGATCGCGCTCGCCTATCACCGGGCGCGCGGCGACGGCCAGCGCACCCGCTTCGTCAGCCGGGAGCGCGCCTATCACGGCGTCAATATCGGCGGCGTGTCGCTCGCCGGCATGGTCCGCAACCGCGAGACCTTCGGCGCGGTCATGCCGGGCGTCGTCCATATGCGCCATACCTGGTCGCCCGAGGCGCGCTTCACCCGCGGCCAACCGGAGAAGGGCGCGGAGCTCGCCGACGATCTGCAGCGCTTCGTCGATCTCTATGGCGCCTCGACCATCGCGGCCTGCTTCGTCGAGCCGATCGCGGGCTCGACCGGCGTGCTGGTGCCGCCCAAGGGCTATCTCGACCGCCTGCGCAAGATCTGCGACACGCACGGCATCCTGCTGGTGTTCGACGAGGTCATCTGCGGCTTCGGCCGTACCGGCAAGGCGTTCGGCGCGCAGAGCTTCGGCGTGACGCCGGACATGATCACCATGGCCAAGGCGCTCACCAACGGCGCGCAGCCGATGGGCGCCGTCGCCGTCAGCGACAAGATCTACGGCACGATCGTGGACAGCGCGCCCGACCACGCGGTCGAGCTCTTCCATGGCTATACCTATTCGGCTCATCCGGCGGCCTGCGCCGCCGGCATCGCCGCGCTCAACATCTATGAGAAGGAAGGCCTGTTCCAGCGCGCGGCCGAGCTGTCGCCCTATTTCCTCGACGCGGTCTATTCGCTGAAGGGCATTCCGGCCGTCACCGACATCCGCGGCTATGGCATGCTGGCCGGTATCGACCTCGCCACCGACGGCAAGCCCGGCGCCCGCGGCTACGACGCCACCAAACGGCTGTTCGCGGCCGGCCTGCATATCAAGTTCACCGGTGATTCCGGCATCGTGGCCCCGCCCTTCGTCGCGGAGAAGTCGCATATCGATCAGATGATCGATATCCTGCGCAAGGTGTTCAGCCAGTACTGATTCCCGAGCGGGGGCGGGAATCGGTCTTTCCATTCTCACCCTCATCGGAAACGCCATGGCGAGCGTCATCGCGGCGATCGATCTCGGCGGCATGAGCGCCGTGCTGATTGCCGTCAGCCTGATCTGCGTGCTGGGGGCCGCGGTGGTTCGCGGCTTCTCCGGCTTCGGCTTCTCGCTCCTCTCCATCACCTCGCTCTCGCTCGTCATGGAGCCGGCAGAGATCGTGCCCTCGATCTTCATGCTCGAGATCGCGGCCAGCTTGCCGCTGCTGCCCGGCATCTGGCGCGACGTCCATTGGCGGTCGATCGGCTGGCTGCTGCTGGGCTACACGGTCTTCGTGCCCTTCGGCGTCTGGCTCCTGGCCAATGCGCCGGTGGCGCCGATGAAGCTGGCGATGGGCCTCTTCGTGATCGCCACGGCGATCCTGCTGCTCCGGGGCTTCGCCCTGAAGCGGATGCCCAACCGCGCCGCGACCCTGGCCGCCGGCGGCGCCAGCGGCCTTCTCAACGGCGCCTTCGGCATCGGGGGCCCGCCGGTCGTGCTGTTCTATTTCAGCTCGCCCGCCGGCGCCGCCGCCGGCCGCGCCTCGATCATCGCCTTCTTCATCGCCACCGACCTGCTGGGGCTGGGTTTCCAGGCGCGCGAGGGGCTCATCACCGCGACCAGCTTCTGGCGCTTCCTCCTGTTCCTGCCGCCGCTCCTGATCGGCGTCTGGATCGGCAATCGCGGCTTCAAGTCGGCCGATCCGGCATTGTTCCGTCGCATCGTGCTGTGGCTGCTGGTACTGCTTGCGGTCATGACGGCGGGGCAGGGGCTGTTCCAGCTCTGGAGCGGGAGCCCCGGCGCCTCGATCTGACGGAGCGATGGGTGGGAAGGCTGCGCGTCGACGTTCTTTCGAAGTCCGGCCCGCGCGGTTCCCGCCGGTTCCGGGGCGATCTGCTCGCGGCAATCGCCCCTGCCATATTCCTGCTGCTCTGGTCCTCCGGTTTCGGCGTCGCCAAGACCGGGCTGATGAATGCCGAGCCGCTGACGTTCCTGACGCTTCGCTATGGCATCATCGTTCTCGTGTTCCTGCCGATCTTCCTGGTGATGCAGCCCCGGCTGCCGGCAAGCCGCATGGCGTGGCTGCATATCGCCGTCGTCGGGTTCCTGATCCAGTCGGTCTATTTCGGTTTGGCCTGGACCGGCCTGGGGCTGGGCGTATCGGCCGGCGTCGCGGCGGTCATCTCCTCGACGCAACCTCTTCTTGTAGCCCTGATGGCGCCCCGCTTTGCGAAGGAACGCGTCGGCGCGCTGCGATGGGCCGGTCTCCTTCTGGGTGCCGCGGGCGCCATCACGGTGATCGTCGCCAGCGCGTCCTTCGGCACCGATCTCGATATCGGCATTCTCTGCTGTGCCGTGGCGACGCTCGGCATGGCAGGCGCCACCCTTTATCAGAAGCGCTTTGTTGCCGAGGCGCATCCGGTCGTGGTCAATCTGGTGCATTACGCCGTCGGCCTCGTGACGATGGCGCCGCTCGCCTTCGGCTTCGAGACGATGCAGGTCGATTGGACGCCGGATTTCATCCTGTCGCTGGGCTGGATCGTCGGCGCCAACTCGATCCTCGCCATCTCCCTGCTGCTCTTCATGATCAACCGCAGCGAGGCCTCGCGCATATCCGCGCTGTTCTTCCTGGTGCCGCCGACCGCGGCGCTGTTCGGCTGGCTGCTGCTGGGCGAGACCTTGCCGCTTGCCGCGGGGGTCGGCATGGCTGTTGCCGTAGCCGGCGTGTGGCTGGTGTCCCGCTCGGCATAGTTCCGGACCCCGTAAAGTACCGGCCAGGGCGCCCCGGATTGGCCCGTTGCCTCGCCCTTGCCCGGGGCATTAGGCTCGGGGCCCATGAACGCACCCGACGCCATTCCCCCGTCCGCCGCTTCGCGCCTGCCGGCCGATCTCCTGGCCCGGCTGGGCGGTCTCCTGGGCGACCGCTTCACGCTCGCGGCCGCCGTCCGCGCCCAGCATGGCAAGGACGAGTCCTATCATGCCGCGGCCCCGCCCGACGCCGTCGCCTTCGTGCGCTCGACCGAGGAGGTCCAGGCCGTCGTCAAGGCCTGCGCCGAGCATCGCGTGCCGGTGATCCCTTTCGGCACCGGCACCGGGCTCGAGGGCCATGTGGCGGCGCTCCATGGCGGCGTCACGATCGACCTCTCCCCGATGAACCGCATCCTGGCGGTCCATGAGGGCGATCTGGACGTGCAGGTCGAGGCCGGCGTCACCCGCAAGCAGCTCAACGCGCATCTGCGCGATTCCGGCCTGTTCTTTCCGATCGATCCCGGCGCCGATGCCAGCCTCGGCGGCATGGCCGCGACCCGCGCCTCCGGCACCAACGCGGTGCGCTACGGCACCATGCGCGAGAATGTGCTGGGGCTGACCGTGGTGCTCTCCGACGGCAGCGTCATCAAGACCGGCGGCCGCGCGCGCAAATCGGCCGCGGGCTACGACCTGACCCGCGTCTTCGTCGGCTCCGAAGGGACGCTGGGCGTGATCACCGAGGTGACGTTGCGGCTCTATGGCATTCCGCAGGCGATGTCGGCCGCGGTCTGTGCCTTCCCCACCATCGAGGACGCGGTCAACACCGTCATCGAGACGATCCAGTCCGGCATTCCGGTCGCGCGCATCGAGCTCCTCGACGAGGTCCAGCTCGACGCCATCAACCGCTATTCCAAGCTCGATTACGCGGTGCAGCCGACCTTGTTCTTCGAGTTCCACGGCACCGAGGCGGGCGTCATGGAACAGGTCGAGATGGTGAAGGCGATCACGGCCGAGCATGGCGGCAGCGCTTTCCGTTGGGCGACGCAGGCCGAGGACCGGAACAAGCTCTGGCAGGCGCGCCACAATGCCTATTACGCGGCGCTCGCGCTCCGCCCCGGTGCCAAGGGTTGGGCCACCGACGTGTGCGTGCCGATCTCGCGGCTGGCGGATTGCATCTCCGAGACCAAGCGCGAGATCCGCGAGTCCAAGATGCTGGCGCCGCTGGTCGGCCATGTCGGCGACGGCAATTTCCATCTGACCTATGTCATTGATCCGTCCGATTCAGCCGAGATGGAGACGGCCCAGCGCCTCAACGAGCGCATGGTGCATCGGGCGCTGGCCATGGGCGGCACCTGCACCGGCGAGCATGGCGTCGGCTATGGCAAGATCGATTTCGTCGAGGCGGAGCACGGGCCGGCCGTCGATGCGATGCGGCGGATCAAGCGCGCCTTCGACCCCGACAACATCATGAATCCGGGAAAGATCCTCCGAATGTAGGAGAAACCGCCCGGCCTCTCCGCCTCGTCGGCGGAGGCGCGCGGGGGTGGAGCAGCGGCAAATTATCCCCTCCCCCGCTTCGCGGGGGAGGGGACGACAAGCGACAAACGACAATCAACAAAACAAAAAAACGACAGGCGAAGGCGGACCATGATCGAAATCGACGGCTATGGCAGCGGCTGGCTCGAGGCGCGGCCGGATCTCAAATCCTTTCGCGACGAGGTCCGCGGCTTCATTCGCTCGCATCTGCCGGAAGAGATCCGCCGCCTGGTTGCCGCCGAATGCATGGAGCTGCCGCGCGAATATATTCTCCGTTGGCACCGGATTCTCTACCAGCGGGGCGGCTGGGGCTGCCCGAACTGGCCCCAGGAACATGGCGGGCCCGGCTGGAGCTTCGAGCAGCAATTCATCTTCGAGCGCGAGCTGGCGCTGGCCGATGCGCCGCGCCTGGTCTCCTTTGGCGTCACGATGCTGGGGCCGACCCTGATCGAATATGCCAGCGCCGAGCAGAAGGCGCGCTTCCTGCCGCCGATCCTGAAGGGCGAGATGCTCTGGTGCCAGGGCTTCTCGGAACCCAATTCGGGCTCCGATCTGGCCTCCCTCAAGACCCGCGCCGAACGCGAGGGCGATCATTACATCATCAACGGCACCAAGATCTGGACCACCGAGGCGCAGATCGCCGACTGGATGTTCGGCCTGTTCCGCACCGACAGCAGCGGCAAGAAGCAGCAGGGCATCACCTTCCTGCTGTTCGACATGAAGACGCCCGGCATCACCATCCGGCCGATCCGCACCTTCGATGGCGGTCACGAGGTCAACCAGGTCTTCTTCGACAATGTGAAGGTGCCGGTGGCCCAGCGACTGGGCGAGGAACATAAGGGCTGGGGCTATGCCAAATATCTGCTGAGCCTCGAGCGTTTCGGCATCGCCGAGGTGTCGCGCTCGCTGCAGACGCTGGGGCGGCTCAAATCCATCCTGCACCGTCGCCGCGCCGACGGTTCGAGCCTGATGTCGGATCACGCCTTCGGCTCGCGGCTCGCGGCCGCCGAGATCAAGCTGCGCGCGCTGGAGGCGCTGGAGCGGCGTCTTCTGTTCGGACCGGGCGGCCCCGAATCGATGGGCGCCGAGGCTTCGATCCTGAAGGTGATGGGGACCGAGCTGCAGCAGGGTCTGCTGGAGCTTCAGGTCGATGCGGTGGCGCTGGGGGCGGCTCCCGATCTGCCGGCCGAGAGCCAGGACGCGCCAAATCTGCCGCCCGAAGCCCGCTATGCCGCCCGCGCCTTCTTCAACATGCGCAAGACCTCGATCTATGGCGGCTCGAACGAGATTCAGAAGAACATCCTGACCAAAGCCGTGCTGGGGCTCGAATAGCGATGCGCATCGAACTGACCGAAGAACAGAGCCTGATCAAGGACAGCGTCGCGCGGTTCGTGGCCGAGCGTTATCCCTTCGACCGCCGCCAGAAGCTGGTCGCGACGCCGGAAGGCTACAGCGAGGAGGATTGGCGCAGCTTCGCCGAGCTGGGCTGGCTCGGCCTGCCCTTGCCCGAAACGGCCGGCGGGCTCGGCATGGGTCCGCTGGAAGTGGGCCTGGTGATGGAATCATTCGGGCGCGGACTGGTCGCCTCGCCCTATCTCGCAACCGTCCTTCTGGGCGCCGCTGTCGTGGCGGCGGCGGGTTCGGCGACACAACAATCCGAGATGCTGCCGGCGGTCGCCGAAGGCCGGATGAAGCTCACGCTCGCTTTCGCCGAGGACGACCGCCAGGACCCGGCCGCGATTGCCGCCAGCGCGGAGCTCGACGGCGGCGGCTTCCTCCTGACCGGCGTCAAGGCGGGCGTGCCTTATGCGGCCGCCGCGGACCGGATCCTGCTGGTGGCGCGCACCGGCGGCCGGCCCGGCGACGCGTCGGGGCTCTCCTTCTTCCTGGTCGATCGCCAGCAGCGCGGTCTCGAGGTCAGGGACTATGCCGCCCATGACGGCAGCCGCGTGGGCACCTTGCGGTTCGATCGCATGGCGCTGGGGCATGACCGGCTGGTGGGCCCGAAGGATGGGGCGTTCCCGATCCTGGAGGCGGTGCTCGATCGCGCCCGCGCGGCCCTCTGTGCCGAGGCCTCGGGCATTGCCAATGCCGTCTATGAGAAGACGCTGAGCTATTTCAAGACGCGCGAGCAGTTCGGGAAGCTGATCGGCAGCTTCCAGGCGCTGCAGCACCGGCTGACCGACGTCTATATGAAGGCCGAGCTGCTGCAGTCGGTCGCGGTCGATGCGGCCGAAGCGGCGGCGGCGAGCGATCCGGCGACGCGGGCGGCCGGCGTTTCCGCCGCCAAATCGCTGACCGGTACGCTGGGGCGGGAGATCGGCAAGGAAGGCGTGCAGCTCCATGGCGGCATCGGCATGACCTGGGACTACGAGGCCGGCCATTATCTCAAGCGGCTCACCTTCATCGATCTTGCCCTCGGCGATTCGCATTGGCATCTGGAGCGCTTCCGGCGCCTCTCTTCTTGATCCGCCCCTCCTCAAGGATGACCCCAAGATGACGGAAGACATCGTCCTGACGCGCCGCCACGGCGCGGTGCTCGAGATCACGCTGAACCGGCCGAAGGCCAACGCCATCAATCGCGCCATGAGCCGCGCCATCCATCGCGCGGCGAAGCAGCTTCAGGACGATCCGGCCTTGAGCGTCGGGATCGTCACGGCGGGGGGCGATCGCGTCTTCTGCGCCGGCTGGGACCTGAAGGAGGAGGCAGTCAGTTACGATCCGAGCCTCGATGTCGATCCCGAGCAGGGCAGCGGCGCCGGTGGCTTCGCCGGAATCACCGAATATTGGGGCCTCACCAAGCCGATGGTGGCGGCGGTCAATGGCGCCGCGGTGGGCGGCGGCTTCGAGATCGCGATTGCCTGCGACGTCATCATCATGGCCGAGAATGCCTTCTTCTCGCTCCCGGAGATGCAGCGCGGCATCATTCCCGATGGCGGTGCGATCCAGCGCCTGCCCCGGCTCATTCCCTATAACGTCGCCAAGGAAATGCTGCTGACCGGCCGGCGCATGGAAGCGGACGAGGCGCTGCGCTGGGGCCTGGTCCATAAGGTGGTGCCGCAGGCTGCGCTGATGGACGAGGCCCGCGCCAAGGCCGCGGAGATCGCCAAGGGCGCGCCCCTGGCGCTGCAGGCGATCAAGGAGGTGCTGCTGGCGATCGACGGCATGGGGCTGCCGGCGGCGATGAGGAAGACCAAGGCCGGCCATAGCGGCCTCGACTATTACGAACGGCTGTGGCGGTCGGAAGACATGCAGGAAGGCATGCGCGCCTTCGCCGAGAAGCGCGACCCGGTCTGGAAGGGCCGCTGACCGGGCCGTCGTCTGCCGCGGAACGGAAACCTGCGCGGCGCGTTCCAGTCGGCGGGTGGGCGGTGCGTCAATCGCTGCCCTTTTCGCCCTCTGCCGCCGGTTCCGGCGATTCCTTTACGTTCGGTTGCGGCCGCTCGACCTTCTTGCCGTCGAGGTCTCGGCTGCCGCGGTCGCGTTCAGCCTTCATCTCCAGCAATTCGGCCTTCGATCGGCCATATTTGCCGCGATTTGCCGCAGCCGCGCGCTTCTCCTCGCGGCCCTGTCGCGCCTTACGAAATTTGTTTAGATTGACCAAGTCGCCCATGGCTGCCTTTGCCCTGGGGTCGCGGCTCGCCGAAGCCGGTGGCTTCGGAGGGCCGGACCATCGGATGCGACGACAAGCCTAGCGCAAAGCCACCTCGCCCGGAAGGGGAGCGCCCGCCCCCGAGACTCCCACCCCGCACGAGAGTTGAGATGACGAAAAAAATCCTGATCGCAGTCGGTGCTCTTCTGGTGTTGGCGGTGGCCGCCCTCCTGGTCGTGCCGAGCTTCATCGACTGGAACGGATACAAGGCCCAGATCGAGTCCGAAGCCCGCAAGCAGACGGGCCGCGATCTCAGCATCGATGGCGACATCTCGCTGGCGCTGCTGCCGGCGCCGAAGCTCTCCGTCAAGGGCGTGCGGTTCGCCAATGCCGAAGGCGGCAGCGCCCCCGACATGGCGACCCTGGAATCGCTCGACGTCCGGGTGGCGCTGATGCCGCTCCTGAGCGGCAAGATCCAGGTCACGAGCCTGATCCTGGTGAAGCCCACGATCCTGCTCGAGAAGCTGCCCGACGGGCATGGCAACTGGGAGATCGCGCCCGCTGGAGAAACGGCGCCCGCGCCGAGCGAAGCGGCCCATGAGGGCATCGGCAACGGCGGCGGTCTCGCCCTTTCCTTCGACAGCGTGCGGATCGAGAACGGCACCTTCATCTATCGCGATCCGGCGGCGGGCTCGGAGCAGAAGCTCGAGGCGCTCGATTCCGAGATCCATATCGGCTCGTTTTCGGGTCCGTTCGACGCGACCGGCTCGGCGACCTATCAGGGGATCAAGGCGCGATTCGAGGCGAATGCCGGCGCCCTGTCCGCCGGCCAGCCCTCGACGGTACGGCTGAAGCTGGCGCTCGGCGACCCGGAATCGACGCTCGAATTCTCGGGCGTGGTGTCGACCGATCCGCAGGCGGGCCCGCATCTGGCCGGCAAGCTGACGGCGGGCGGCGACGATCTGAGCGCGCTCATGAAGGCGCTGTCGCCGGGCGGCAATGCGAACGCCCTGCTGAAGCAGAAGTTCTCGGCTTCCACCGACATCGATGCGGGCGTCGCCGGCGGCAGCGCCAAGAACCTGACCTTGGCGCTCGGCGATCAGCAGGCGACGGGCGAGGCCACGGTCGCGCTGGGCGACCTCATCAAGGCCAAGCTCACCCTGTCGCTGCCGCGGCTCGATCTCGACAAGCTGCTGGCCGCGGCGGCGCCACCTCCGGCCGGCGATCAGTCGCAGGCCCAGGCGCCGGTGCCGCAGACCCGCCCGCCCAGCTTCTCGCTGCCGCAGAACATCCTGGCCGATATCGATCTCGGCATCGAGGCGATCAGCTACAACAACGGCGTCGTCAACAAGGTGAGGCTGGTGGCGCAGGTCGCCAATGGCGAGGTCTCGGTCACGCGCCTCAATGCCAGCCTGCCGGGCGGCTCGGACGTCGCGCTCGCCGGCAAGCTCGCCGCTGTCGAAGGCCTGCCGAGCTTCGCCGGCACGCTCGAGCTTCATTCCGACAATCTGCGCAGCCTGCTCGAATGGCTGAAGGTGGCGATGCCGGCCATGCCGCCGGACCGGCTGCGCAAGCTGTCGCTGTCCTCGCGGGTCACCGCCACGCCGAGCCAGCTCCAGATCGCGGAGATGGACCTGCGCTTCGACTCCTCGCGGGTCGCCGGCGGCGTCGTGGTCGCGCTCCCCAATGCCGAGCGCAAGGTGCCGGGGCTCGGCATCGGGCTTGCCATCGACCAGATCAATCTCGACGCCTATCTCCCCGCGGCCGGTGCGGCCGACACGACCCTGCCCCAGACGACCCAGCCCGCAACCACCCAGCCCGGCACGACCCAGGCCGGCAGCGCCGACACGACCCAGACGGCGGACGCGAGCAAGCCCAAGCCGTCGGGCGGATTGCCGCTCGATGCGCTGAAGCCCCTGGCGGGCCTCAATGCCAATGTCGAGCTCAAGGTCGGCAGCCTGACCATGAACGAGCAGACCGCGAAGGGTGTGCATCTCGACGCCACGCTCCAGGGCGGCACGCTCACCTTGCGCGACGTCAGCGTGAAGGATTTCGCGGGCGGTTCCGGCAGTCTTTCCGGCACGGTCGCCAATCTCGCGACCGAGCCGACCCTCGACAGCCAGTTCTCCCTGAAGGTGGCCGACGCCACCCGCGTCCTTCAGTTCGCGGGCATGGACAATCCGCCGCAGAAGCTGGGCAAGCTCGCCTTCACCGGGAAGCTCTCGAGCGGCGGGCAGCAGATCGCCTATGACATCGCCTTCGACATCGCCGGCATCGGCGCCAACGGCAAGGCCAAGGGCACGGCCAGCGGCCTGGGCGCCGGCATCCCCAGGATCGATACCGATTTCGCCCTGACCGCCAAGAATGCGGGCCCGCTGCTCGAGATGGCCGGCCTCGCGGGCGCGTCCAACGCCAAGCTCGGACAGCTGGATTTCTCCGGCACGGCCAAGAGCGGCGACGACCAGATCACCTACAATGCGGTGCTGGCCCTGGCCGGCATCGTGGCCAAGGGCAGCTTCGACGGCGCAGTCTCGGGTCTCACCGGCACGCCCCATGTCGATACCCAGATCGATCTCTCGGCCGACAAGCCGGCGGCCCTCCTGGGCCTCTTCGGCGTCGACGGTCCGACCGCGGCCAAGCTTGGCGCGCTGGCGATCAAAGGTACGCTCAAGGGCGGTGCCGACGACATGGCGCTCAACCTGGCCCTGGGCGGGCTCGGCGGCAGCGCCACGCTCCAGGGCGGCATCAAGCCGATGGCGACGCCGCCCAGCTTCAACCTGGTCATGACCGCCAACCATCCCGAGCTGCGCCAGCTCGCGGCCGCCTTCGCGCCGGATGCCGCGCCCGGCAATGGCAGCCTCGGGCCGCTCAGCCTCTCGGCCACGGCGACCGGCACGACCGAGAACGCCAAGGTCACCGATCTCTCGCTCAAGATGGGCGCCAGCGATCTCGCCGGCACCGCTGAATATGCGGCACCGGCTGGCGGCCGCCCGATGCTGACGGCCAACCTCACCAGCACGATGTTCGATGTCTCGCCCTTCGTGCCGGCGTCGGCGGGCAACGGCAATTCGAAGAAGAACACACCCGCGGGCGATCGCTGGTCGAAGGAGCCGCTCGATCTCTCGGCGCTCGACAGCATGGATGCCGACGTCACCGCCAAGGCGCAGCATTTCGTGATGAACGACACCAAGATCGACAATCTGGATGCGCATCTGGTGCTCAAGAACGGCACCCTCGTCATCGACAAATTCACCGGCAACACGTTCGGCGGCGCCGTCGACCTGGCCGGCACGCTCGCCAGCCGCGGCACGCCGACCTTCCAGGGACGCTTCGCCGGCACCAATCTCAGCAGCAGCCAGTTGATGGGGGCGGGCCTGCTCGCCGACCGGATCACGGGGCCGGTCTCGGTCACGACCGACCTCAACGCCGCTGGCGCTTCCATGAACGAGCTGGTGAACAGCCTCAACGGCAACGGCAACCTCAACGGCAATATCACCGTCCTGAGCAAGATCGAGCAGCAGGTGGGCTCGGTCGGTCTCAATCTGCTGGGCTCGCTGGCCCAGCAGAAGCTGGGCGGCGTAGGCACGCAGATCCAGGGACTGACCCAGGTGGCGGACACCGCCTATCGCGCCTTCACCGGCGTGCCGAACAGTCTCACCGGCGATTTCCTGATCCGGGACGGCAAGGTGACGACCGACAATCTGGCGCTCGCCAACGCCAATGCGCGGGCGCTGGCGCAAGGCGCGGCCGACCTGCCGGATTGGACGATCGATTTCCTCGCCACGGTGTTCCGGGCGCCGGACCTCAATCAGCCCTTCCTGCAGCTCAATCTGAACGGGTTGCTCGACGCGCCCAACACCAAGTTCAAGGCCTTCCAGGGCACCAATGCGAGCGCGCCGGCCGCCAGCGATCTGCTGCAGCAGGTCCTGCCCAGCGGCACCGGCAACAACGGCACGCAGAAGCCCTCGACCATCTGGCAGCAGATCCTGCCGGGGGTGCTGGGCACCGGCGGTGGCGGATCGGGAACCGGCACGCCGGCGGCTGTGCCCAGCAGCAACGAGCCCGGCGCCGGCGGCGTCAATGCCGCGCCGGTCACGAGCACGCCGACGGTGACGGCACCCGCGGTGACCGCGCCTTCGGTCACGACCACGCCACCGGCCAATGACAATACGAGCGTGGAGCCGGGGGCCGCCGGCGTCACCGGAACGCCGCCGGCGCCGGCGACCGATGTCGCCCCGGCCCAGCCCGACAGCACGACCCCGGAGCCCAGCAGCGAGCCCGGGGCGGCCGGCGTCAGTGGCGGCAGCACGCAGAACAATCTGCAGCCCACGCAGCCGAGCGGGGGCCTCAACAACCTGCTCCAGGGGATCCTCAAGCAGCAGAATCAGCAGCAATAGCCGTTCGATCTAGGCCGAGGTCGGGGGCCGGCGCCATGCCGGCCCCTTTTTCATCGGACGCTCTTGACCTTGCCCCAGGGGGAAGCCCCATCTCGGCTCCATCGACCATCCGGGAAGGAGCGAGGACCATGTTGAAATTCAGAGTCGACGGCATGAATTGCGGCCATTGCGCCGGCACCATCCGCCATGCGCTGTCGCGGCTGGCGCCGGAAAGCGCCATCGCGGTCGATCTCGAGCGCGGCGAGGTGTCGCTCGCGGCCGATCTCGACCCGACCGCCGCCACCGCGGCGATGAAGGCTGCGGGCTACGACGCGGTCGTCGTCTGAGCGGCCGGCTCGCGACCGGGGCGGCGGCATGTTTTCTGTCTCACGACGCGATTTCCTCCGCGGCACGGGTGTCGCCGCGCTGGGTACGATTCTGCCCCTGGCGGGATCCCGGGCGGCGGGCGGCGATTTCGTCACCCTCCGCGCCGAGACGCGCCAGCTCGAGATCGACGGTCGTGCGGCAACCGTGTTCGGGCTTCGCCAGCGCGATGGGCGTCCGGGCCTGACCGCCAAGGTCGGCGAGGATTTCGCCGTGCGCCTCGAGAATGCCCTGACCGTCCCGACCTCGGTCCATTGGCATGGATTGACGCCGCCCTGGCGGCAGGATGGCGTCTCGGGCGTGTCGCAGGATCCGCTGCCGCCCGCCACGTCGCAGGACTATCGCTTTCCCCTGACGCGCGCCGGCAGCTTCTGGATGCATTCGCATGAGGGCCTGCAGGAGCAGTTGCTCCTGGCAGCGCCTCTGATCGTCGAGGAGGCTTCGCCGCGCGACGAGCAGGATGTCGTGGTGATGCTGCATGATTTTTCGTTCCGCGCGCCTGACGAGATCCTGGCCGCGCTGAGAGCATCGCCGGCCATGAGCGGCCATGACATGAGCATGCCTGGCATGGACCCGGGATCGATGCCCGGCATGAGCGGCGCCATGATGGACGGGATGACGATGTCGGGCGGCGGCATGGCGATGGACGCCAACGACATCGAGTTCGACGCCTATCTGGCCAATGACCGGACTCTGGACGATCCGGAGCAGGTCGCGGTCGAGCGCGGCGGGCGGGTGCGCCTGCGTATCATCAACGCGGCGGCCGCGACCGGCTTCACGGTCGATCTGGGGTCCCTCGACGGCAGCCTGGTCGCCGTGGACGGAATCCCGATTGTCCCCGTCGCCGGGCGCCGCTTTCCGATCGCGATCGCGCAGCGTCTCGATATCCGCGTGGATATCCCACGCGACGGCGCCGCGGTGCCGATCCTGGCCTTGCGGGAAGGCGCGCCCCAGCGCACCGGCATCCTGCTCTGCCCGCCGGGCGGTGCCGTCAAAGCGATTTCCTCGCGCGGCGAGTCAGCAGGGCCTCGTCTCGACCTCGAGCTCGAACGGAACCTGCGCAGCCTGGAACCGCTGGCGCCGCGCCCGGTCGATCGCGCCCTGACGCTTGCCTTGACCGGCGGCATGGCCGGCTATCGCTGGGGGCTCGACGCGTCGAGCGGGCCGGGGCCCTTGCCGGCCAAGGCGGGCGAGCGGATCGAGATCGCCATGGTCAACCGGACCATGATGGCGCATCCGATGCATCTGCATGGCCACAGCTTCCAGGTGGTCGCGATCGACGGCCGGCGAATGGCGGGCGCGCTTCGCGATACCGTCCTGGTGCCGCCAGGCAAGACGGTCACGATCGCCTTCGACGCGAACAATCCGGGTCATTGGGCGTTCCACTGCCACCTGCTCTACCACATGGTGGCAGGCATGATGACCACGCTGGCCTATGAGGGCGTGGCCTAGGGACCGGGTACACTCTGCTCGAGCACGAAGACGCGCACGGCGCTCGAGAGATTGCCCGCGGGCTCGCCGCGCTCGGCGCGCGCGGAATCGATCGCCTCGATCAGCGCGCCCACCGACTGCCCGCGCCCGGCCGCGATCGCCTGCAGGCGATGCCAGAAGGCGTCCTCCAGCGACAGGCTGGTGCGATGGCCGGCGATGGTGATCGAATGCTTGCGCAGCCTGCTGCCCGCCAGATCGCCGCCGCCACCGCCCAGGGCCATGGCGCGCCGGCCGGTCTCAGCGCGGTCCCAGCATGTCCTGCGGCCGCAGGATCTTGTCGAACTGCTCGCCGGTCAGAAGCTTCAGCGCGACGACGGCTTCGCGCAGGCTGGTGCCTTCGGCATGGGCCTTCTTCGCGACCTTGGCCGCGTTGTCATAGCCGATATGCGGGTTGAGCGCCGTCACCAGCATCAGCGACTGCTCGAGCTGCTGCTGGATGCGGGCCTTGTTCGCCGTGATGCCGACCACGCAATTGTCGGCGAAGCTGCGGCAGGCATCGGCGATCAACTGACCGGACTGCAGCAGATTGTGGATGATGACCGGCTTGAACACGTTGAGCTCGAGATGGCCGTTGCTGCCCGCGACCGTGATGGCGACATTGTTGCCCATCACCTGGCAGGCGACCATGGTGAGCGCCTCGGCCTGGGTCGGATTGACCTTGCCCGGCATGATCGATGAGCCGGGCTCGTTCTCCGGCAGATGGATCTCGCCGATGCCGGAGCGCGGCCCCGAGCCCAACAGCCGCATGTCGTTCGCGATCTTCATCAGCGAGCAGGCGAGCACGTTGTAGGCGCCGGAGAGCTCGACCAGCGCGTCATGCGCCGCGAGCGCTTCGAACTTGTTCTTGGCCGAGGTGAAGGGCAATCCGGTCAGTTTCTTGAGCTCCTCCACGAAGGCCTTGTCGAAGCCCTTCGCCGCGTTGAGGCCGGTGCCGACGGCGGTGCCGCCCTGCGCCACCTGATAGACGCGGGGCAGGCAGGCCTTCACCCGGTCGATGCCGTTGCGGACCTGCTGCGCATAGCCGCCGAATTCCTGGCCGAGCGTGACCGGGGTCGCATCCTGGAGATGGGTGCGGCCGATCTTGATGATCTTGGCGAATTCCTTGGACTTGGCCTCGAGCGCGCCGGCGAGATGATCGAGCGCCGGCAGCACCGCGTCCTGGACCTGGCGCACGGCGGCGATATGCATCGCGGTCGGGAAGCTGTCGTTCGAGGACTGGCCGTAATTGACCTGGTCGTTCGGATGGATCGGCTTCTTGTCGCCGCGCTTGCCGCCCAGCATCTCGTTGGCGCGGTTGGCGATGACCTCGTTGGCATTCATGTTGGTCTGGGTCCCGGAGCCGGTCTGCCAGACGACCAGCGGGAAATGATCGTCGAGCTTGCCCGCGGCGACCTCGCCCGCGGCGTCGACGATTGCCTTGCCGAGCTTCTTGTCGAGCTTGCCGAGCTTCATGTTGGCCTGCGCCGCCGCCTGCTTCAGCAGCCCATAGGCATGGATCAGCAGGGCCGGCATGCGCTGGCCGCCGATCCGGAAGTTCTCGAGCGAGCGCTGGGTCTGAGCCCCCCACAGCCGGTCGTCGGGCACCGCCACATTGCCCATCGAATCGCTTTCCATGCGGGTCTTGGTCGTCATGCGGTCGCTCCTTGAATGAACCCCCGGCGGGACCAGGGCCCCCGGCCGTCTCCATGCCGGCACTCTTCTAGCGGCAATCGGGGTCAGGGAAAAGAAGGAGGAAGAGGACGCGATCTGTCCCTTCCCCGGCACGGGAGAAGGTTAGGAAGGGGGCTGCGCGGTATTCGATAGCGAGCGGCCCCCTCCTTGATCCTCCCCCGCGGAGCGGGGGAGGAAACAACTTCTTTCTTCCCCAGTCAGTGCCGTCTGCGCGTCGCCCTCTTCTTCGCGGCCGCCTTCGGGCGCGGCGCCTTCGCTTTTCCCGTGGCGATCGCGGCGGCCCGGGATTTGAGCGCCCAGGCGCGCAATTCCTCGCCGTCCTCGATGATCTCGTCGGGCAGCCGCCAGAAGGACAGCGCCACCTCCTGCCCCATCCGCGCATAGGTGAAAGGCTCGGAACCGGCGGCCTCGAAATCGGGCCGGTTGCGCGCATCGACCTTCAGATAGAGCACGTCCTCGTCGAGGATCCCGATCATCAGCCCGTCGAGGAACAGACCCGCCCCGCCGAACATACGGCGCAGGCTGACCTGGCCCAGGGAACCCAGCTCGTCGAGGAGATAGGTGCCGTAGCCGCTGCTCATAAGTCGCTGTCTCGAATTCGATGACGATCCGAAAGCCGGAGGAAGGGTGCCCGCAGCGCATGCCGTGCCGCGATCAGCGCCATGACGATCGCCGCGTCGGGCCGGCCGCCATAATAGCGCCGGAAATAATGCCGGAAACTCGCCAGCTTGTGGCGCTCGACCGCCAGGGACGGCGCGTCCGAGGAACCGCCCTCATGCTCCACCGCGATCTGCGGCAGGAACCAGACGGTGCCGCCGCGCTCGCGCAGGCGCCGGCAGAGATCGATATCCTCGACATGCAGGAAATAGCTCTCGTCGAACCCGCCGAGCGCGCGGAAGTCGGCGGCGGGGATGAGGAGACAGGCGCCGCTGACCGTCGGCAGCTCGATCGGGTCCGGCGGCAGCGGCCGCCGGTGGCGGTTGAAGCTGCCGAATCCCAGCGCATCGCCCAGCGCGCGCGAGGGCGTCAGCTCGCCGCGCCGGCCGCCCCGCCGCTCGACCCCGTCCGCGCCGACGAGCCGCGCGCCGGCGATCCAGGGCTGCGGCTTGTCTTGCATGGCGCCCAGCATGCCGGCGATGCCGTCCGCCATCAGGACGGCGTCGGGATTGAGGAACAGCAGGAGCTCGCCTCGAGCCGCGGCGGCCGCGCGATTGCAGCCGGCGGCGAAGCCCAGATTCCGCTCGCTGCGGATCAGGCGAATTTTGTCGGCCATCGCCAACCGGTCCAACTCGGCGCCAACATTGGGTGGGTTGCCGTTGTCCACCAGCAGGATCTCGCGCAGGCCCCGCTGGGCTTTCAGCGCGTCGAGCGCCCGCCACAGCACGGCCCCCGAATGATAGCTCACCAGAATGGCGCTGACGGGAGCCTCGCTCATGAGCGGGTCTCGGATCCGCCCGCGACCGGCCGCAGAACGGGGCGCCGGCCGAGCAGCGCGAGCGGCGACCAGCTCAAGGCGCCCGCGATCGCGCACAGCGAGGCGCGTCGCTGACGTTGAATCTCCTGCCGGCTGCGCCAGATCGGACCCAGGCCGGCAAGGGCTGCGGTCAATCCGCGCCAGCAGGGCCCGATCTTTGTGGCGCTGCCGGGCCTGAGACTCAGCAGCAGCAGCAAGGCGAGCGCCGCGAGATGCAAGGGCACCAACGGCCAGAACAAGGGCCCCGGCATGTTCTTGACGAAGACCCAGCTGCGGTTGCGCCAGCCATGGAACAGGGTGAAATCGCTGCTGCGGCCGGTGGTGGCCGAGCCCGCGTGATGCACCACGGCATCGGCGACCTGCAGCGCGCGCTGGCCCTGGAGCCGCAGGCGGAAGGCGAGGTCGATATCCTCGACATAGCAGAAGAAGCGCTCGTCGAGGCCGCCGGCCGCACGGAAATCGTCATGCCGATAGAGCGCCGCCGCGGCGCAGGGGCTGAAGACCTCGCCGCCCGGTGCGGGATTCGTCACCGGCTGGCCGAAGCCGCCGCGCCAGACGATGCCGCTCGCATGATAGACGTCGCCCAGCCCATCCCAGCGCGCCTCGTCGTCGAGCTGGATCTGGGTGGAACCGAACATGGCGATGTCGGGATGGGCCCGTGTCGCGGCCATGAGGCGTTCGAGCCAGTCCGGTGCCGCGATCGCATCGGGATTGAGCAGCGCGATCCAGGGCGCGGTCGTGGCAGCGGCGCCGCGATTGTTGGCGGCGGCAAAGCCCAGATTCCTGCCGGTGGCGAGGACGCGGAACGGCGCCGCCAGGACGCCGAGGCTTTGCACGGCGCCGTCGGTCGAGCCGTTGTCGACGATGATCGCCTCGAAATCGGTCCAATGCTGGCGTCGCAAGGCGTCGATGCAGCGAGCCAGATAGGCGCCCGGATTATAGGCGACGACGATGACGCAGACGGCCGGGCCGGAAGCGGGGAGGGCAGCGTTGCTCGTTTCGGACAAGCGGGGTGCGGCAGCCGCTTACTTTTTGCGGAAGGCGTCGAGCGTCACCACTTCGGCGCCCTTGGCGTCGGCCGGGGCCGAGGCTGGAGCCGGGGCGGGTGCCGGAACGCCCGTGCGCGGCTGCGGGGCGATGCTGCGCTCGGCCGACGCCTCGTTGCCGTTGCCGGGGCGCGCCTCGAACTGCAGGCCGAACTTGCAGGAGGGATCGGCGAAGGCGGTCAGGGCCGCGAAGGGGATGACCAGCCGCTCCTGCTGATTGTTGAAGCTCAAGGTGATGCGCAGCGTCTCGCGATCGACCTCCAGCCCCCAGAACTGGTGCTGGACGACGATCGTCATCTCCTTGGGATATTGCTGGCGCAGCCGGGTCGGGATGAGGACGTCCGGCCGGTCGGTGCGGAAGGTGATGTAGAAATGATGCGCGCCCGGCAGGCCGCGTTCCGCGACCAGCGCCAGGGACCGCCGCACGACATCGCGCAGCGCTGTCTCGACCATTTCCTCGTAACGCAAGAAATCTTCGGCCATGCTCGCCGTCGTCCCCCTCAATCCCGTCAGTCACGTCGCTGCTTCTTGTCTTATCCAGACCGGCAGCTTGAGCCAAGTGGGGGGCTTCTGTTGCCCGGTGCCCCCCGAACCGCGCTTACCTAGTTGTTAGGCAGCGAGAGCCAGACGAGTATTGTCGTTGGCACTTCTGTGTTGGCCCGATAACGGCGGAACCATGCCGGGCAAAAACGTTAGCTTTACCACGCGCGTCGATCCTATTTCGCCCCCATGGAGCCGCTCCGGAAGGTCCCCTCGAGGGACGATGTCGGAAGCGGCGAATTGGTGGAGGCGCCGGGTACCGCCCCCGGGTCCGCAACGCTTATTCCATAACGCGTTTATCGCCATAGTCGGTTTCCCGACCCCCTCAATATAGGGTGCGCGAGGGCGAATCGGAAGGGTTGCTTGTCGGGCCGGAACCGCCTCGATTCGCTGGGCTTTTCGAAGCGTGCACCAGGATTTGCCTGGGCCCCGGTGCCGCTTGTGGCCGGCACCGCATCGAGCGGTTAGATTGCGTCCGCTGGCGGCCCGTCCCTTGGGCCGCAAGATTCGCGAAAAGGACCCCGCCCACCGCCATGGCGCTCACGCCCCAACAGCAAGCCGAAATCGACGCCCAGCGCAGTGCCAGCGCCACCACGCGCCGCCCGACCGTGCCGGCCCTCGAGGAGATCCTCTATCAGGCCCTGCCGGTGCTGGACCGCGGCTTCGTCCGCGTCATCGACTATATGGGCGACGATGCCGCCGTGGTTCAGGCGGCGCGGGTCTCTTACGGCCGCGGCACCAAGAAGGTCAGCGAGGATCGCGGCCTGATCCATTATCTGCTGCGCCACCGCCACTCGACCCCGTTCGAGATGTGCGAGATCAAGTTCCACGTCAAGCTGCCGATCTTCGTGGCGCGCCAATGGATCCGCCACCGCACCGCCAATGTGAACGAATATTCTGCGCGCTATTCGGTGCTCGACAACGAGTTCTATATCCCGGCGCCGGAGCAGCTCGCGGCCCAGTCGGTCGCCAACCGCCAGGGGCGGGGGGATGTGCTCGAAGGCGCCGAGGCGCAGCGCGTGCTCACGCTGTTGCGCGAAGATGCGGCGCGCTCCTACGCCCACTACGAGGAGATGCTGAACGAGCGCGAGGACGGCAGCCGTCCCGACGAGGGCCGGCAGGGCCTGGCGCGCGAGCTGGCGCGGATGAATCTCTCGCTCAATTTCTATACGCAATGGTACTGGAAGACCGATCTCCACAATCTGCTGCATTTCCTGTCGCTGCGCGCCGATCCGCATGCGCAGTACGAGATCCGGGTCTATGCCGAGCGGATGCTGGACGTGGTGGCGAAATGGGTTCCGATCACGCATGAAGCCTTCGTCCAGCACCGGCTTCATGCCGTGACCCTGTCGGCGGCTGCCATGGCCGCGGTCAAACGGATGCTGGCGGGCGAAACCGTCACCGCCGAGAACAGCGGGCTGGGAAAGCGCGAATGGGCCGAGCTTCAGGCCGAGTTGGCCCGCAAGGAATCCTGACGGCCTGACAACCCCCGCGAGACGCGGCCATGCTGCCGACGTCGCGACATCGAGAAGGAGTGACCCTCATGTCGGACGATTCCCGACTGTCTCCCGGCGACGATCCCTGGCAGATCCGCGACCAGGCGGGCCTGCGCGCCCTCTTCGGCGAGGTCGATGGCGGTGCCGCGCGCAAATCGATCCCGTTCCTGGATCGTCATTGCCGCGGCTTCATCGGGCTGTCGCCCTTCCTTTGTCTCGGCACCTTCGGCGCCGACGGCCGCGCCGATGTCTCTCCGCGCGGCGATCAGCCGGGCTTCGTCCAGATCCTCGACGACCGCACGCTGGCGATCCCCGACCGGCCGGGCAACAACCGGCTCGACAGCCTGACCAACATCGTCGGCAATCCGCAGGTGGGGATGATCTTCCTCATCCCGGGATTCGAGGACACGCTGCGGGTCAATGGCAAGGCGGTCCTGACCCGCGATCCGGCGCTGCTTGGCGGCATGGCGGTCAACAACAAGGAACCCAAGGTCGCCATCAAAGTCGCGGTCGAGGAAGCGTTCCTCCACTGCGCCAAGGCTTTCAAGCGCTCGCGGCTCTGGGATCCGACGGCCCAGGTCGATCGCAAGACCATGCCCAGCCTGGTGCGCATGATCATGGAGCAGATCGCGGAAGCCGAGACGCGCCAGCCGCCGAAGGTCGACGACGCCCTGGTCGCGGCCTACGAGTGCGAGGTCGAGGAGGATTACCGGACGAATTTGTATTGAGGACTCGATTATGTCCCCTCTCCCGCTTCGCGGGAGAGGGCTAGGGAGAGGGCTGCGCGGTCTTCGACAGCGAGCAGCCCCCTCCTTAGTCCTCCCCCGAAGGCGGGGGAGGAGACAATAATTCTAACTCTCTCCCTACTGAATCACGATCCGCGGGGCCGTGCGCTGGGCGCCGGCGAGTTTGGCCCAGACGCGCTCGGCGATGGCGCGGTAGGTCTTGGCATGCGGACTGTCGGGCTGCGATACGGTGATGGGATGGCCGCCATCCGAGGTCTCGCGGATCGCCATGTCGAGCGGCAGCTCACCCAGGAACTCCACGCCGAGCCGCTCGGCCTCCAGCCTCGCGCCGCCATGGCTGAAGATGTCGCTGCGCTCGCCGCAATGGGGGCAGGTGAAGTAGCTCATATTCTCGATGATGCCGAGCACCGGCACCTCGACCTTGCGGAACATGTTGAGGCCCTTGCGCGCATCGAGCAGCGCGATGTCCTGCGGCGTCGAGACGATGATGGCGCCCGAGAGCGGCACCTGCTGCGCCATGGTGAGCTGCGCGTCGCCGGTGCCGGGTGGCAGATCCGCCACCAGCACGTCGAGCTCGCCCCATTCGACATCGCGCAGCATCTGGTTGATGGCGCTCATCACCATCGGCCCGCGCCAGATCATCGGCGTCTCCTCGGGCACCATGAAGCCGATCGACATCACCTTGATGCCGTAATTCTCGAGCGGGTTGAGCCGCTTTCCGTCGGCGGAGGTCGGCTTGCCGGAGATGCCCATCATGCGCGGCTGCGAGGGGCCATAGATGTCGGCGTCGAGCAGCCCGACGCGCAGGCCGATCGCCTTCAGCGCCAGCGCCAGATTGACCGCGGTGGTGGATTTGCCGACGCCGCCCTTGCCGCTGGCGACCGCCACGATATGGCGCACGCCGGCGACCGCGGCCTTCTGGCCGGCGGCCGGCGCGGGAGCGCCGTGCGAATGGCCGGCATGAGACGACGGGGACTGGGCTGCGGCCGGTGCCGGACCACCGCGATGGGCTGTCAGGACTGCCGTCACCGACAAAACCCCCGAGAGTGAGTTCACCGCCTTTTCGGCCGCGCGGCGCAGCGGTTCCATCTGGGCGGCGCGCTTGGGGTCGATCTCGATGGCAAAGCCGACATTGCCCTCCTTGACCACGACGCCGGAAATCATGCCCAGCGCGACGATGTCGCCGCGGCCGTCGGGACCGGGGACGCCCTTCAGGGCGTCGAGAATGGCGGCTTGGTTAAGGGCGGACATGCTTGAACAACTCCAATGGGATCACAATATGGCCGAGGGCGGGGGCGTGCGCCGGTTGCCCATGGCAACCGGCTGTCATATAAGGCGTCGGACCGTCCCGGGAAAGCCGGCGCCAATAAATCGATCCACTACACAGGGAAGCTTGATATGCCGTGGCAGAATCAAGGAGGCGGCGGTCCTTGGGGCGGCGGCCAGGGTCCGTGGGGGCGTGGTCCCTCGGGCGGTGGTCAACGACCGAACGATATCGAGGAGATGTTGCGCCGAGGGCAAGACCGGCTCAAGGGCTGGTTGCCGGGCGGCATGGGCGGGCGGCGCGGCCTGGTCTTCATCGCGCTCGCGGCCCTGGCCCTGTGGCTGGCCAGCGGCTTCTATCGCGTCGACGCCAACGAGCAGGGCGTCGCCATGATCTTCGGCAAGTGGGTCGCCACCACCGGCCCCGGCCTCAATTACAACCTTCCGGCGCCGATCGGCTCGGTCGAGACCCCAATGGTGGATTTCGAGAACCGCGTCGAGATCGGCTTCCGCTCGGCGGCCGACGGCACCAGCACCCGCGACATCTCGGCCGAGAGCCTGATGCTCACCGGCGACGAGAACATCATCGACATCCAGTTCGTGGTGCTGTGGAAGATCGGCGATGCCGGCAAATATCTCTTCAGCGTCCTCGATCCCGAGGAGACGGTGAAGGCCGTTTCCGAGGCAGGCATGCGCGAGATCATCGGCCAGTCGGATTTCGAATCGACCCGCACCAAGGGCCGCGCCGAGGTCGAATCGCGCACCCAGGAGCTGATCCAGCACACGCTCGACAGCTACAATTCGGGCATCATCATCACCAGCCTGCAGCTCTTGAAGGTCGATCCGCCCGATGCGGTGATCGAGGCCTTCCGCGACGTGCAGGCGGCGCGCGCCGACAAGGAGCGCTCGGTCAACGAGGCGCAGGCCTATTTCAACGAGATCACCCAGCGCGCCGAAGGTCAGGCGCAGCAGGTGATCAAAGCCGGCGAAGCCTATCGTGCAGAGAAGATCGCGATCGCCACCGGCGACGCGCAGCGCTTCATCTCGGTCTATGACGAATATGCCAAGAACAAGGTGCTGACCGAGCGGCGCATCTATCTCGAGACGATGGAAGACATCATGCGCGGCATGAACAAGGTGCTGGTCTCCGGCGCCCCCGGCGCCGGTGGCGCCTTGCCCTATCTCTCGGTCAACGAGCTGATGAAGCTGCAGACCAAGCCGGCGGTGAACACCGGCATGCCGCCCAACAACAGCGACGCGACGTCCGGTACGCAGGGAGCCTCGCAATGAACCGCACCTCGTTCGTCGCGGTCATCATCCTGGCGGTCATCGCCGTCGTGGTGCTGCTCTCCTCTACCTTCACCGTCAACCAGTGGCAGCAGGCGCTCGTGCTGCAGTTCGGCCAGCCGCGCCAGGCGATCAGCGAGCCGGGGCTGCATTTCAAGCTGCCCTTCATCCAGAACGTCATCTATTTCGAGAAGCGGCTGCTCAATCTCGACCTGGCGCCGGCCGAAATGCCGACCAACGACCAGAAGCAGGTGGTGGTCGAGGCCTACGCCAAATACATCATCGTCGACCCGCTGAAGTTCTATCAGGTGGTGCGCGACGAAGGCGGCCTGCGCGGCCGCGTCGGACCGATCATCAATTCGAACCTGCGCGGCGAGATCGGCAAGGTGCCGATGTCGGAAATGCTGACCGCGCGGCGCGCCCAGTTCATGCGCTCGATCACCGAGGCGGTGAACCAGGCGGCATTGATCTATGGCGTCAATGTCGTGGACGTCCGCATGAAGCGCGTCGATCTGCCCGAGGAGAACAGCCAGGCGATCTTCCGGCGCATGCAGACGCAGCGCGAGCAGGAAGCGCGCCGCCTGCGCGCCGAAGGCCAGCGGGACGGGCAGAAGATCAAGGCCGAGGCCGACAAGCAGCAGGTGGTGATTCTCGCCGATGCGCGTCGCCAGGCCGAGGTCTTGCGCGGCGAGGGCGACGGCGAGGCGACCCGGATCTATAACGACGCCTACGGCAAGGATCCGGCCTTCTTCGACTTCTACCGGTCGATGCAGGCCCTGACCCAGGGCCTCGACGGCGCCAACACCACCTATATCGGCCCGCCGACGGGCGACTTCTTCCGCTTCTTCGGCAGCGAGCAGGGGAGCGCCAGCCCACCGCCCGCGCCGTGAGCCTCGCCGCGATGGTGGGGTGGAAAGACCCCGCTTCGGGTCCGCCGGATAGCGTCGCGGTGGCGAGGCGGCAATGAGCGATCTCGCCACGGCGCTGGGCTTGCTGCTGGTGATCGAAGGCATCGCGCTCGCGGCCATCCCCGGCATGCTGCGCCGCTTCACCGAGACCCTGGCGGTCCTTCCGGAGACGACGCAGCGGATCGCCGGGCTCGTGGCCGCCGGCGCCGGTCTGCTGCTGGTCTGGCTGGTGAGGGGCTGAATCCGCCTCGCTTCCGCCACCATTCTCGCCGAGAAGGAGGTCGCGGTCGCTCACGGGAAATTTCACCCGGGCGACATCGATTTCGCCTAATCTCGTTCCCCATTCGTCCACCGGGCCGATCGCCGGCCCGTCGGTCGGCCCTTGCGTTCGGAGGTCCAAGTCCCGTGTCGTTCCGTTCTTCCTTCGCGTCCCCGCGGTCCCTCGTCCCGACGCCGTTCTGGTGCGTCGCGGCCCTGCGCTCGGCCGGCGCCGCGGCCTTCGTCGCCCTGCTGGCATTGACGGCATCCCCGGCGCCCGCCTCGGCGCGCTCGGCGCCCGAGAGCTTCGCCGACCTGGCGGAAGCCCTGCTGCCGGCGGTCGTCAATGTCTCGACCACCCAGACCCTGAAGGACGACGGCAATTCGCAGCAAGACCTGGAGGAGATGTTCAAGGACTTCTTCGACCGGCAGAATCGCGACAATGGCGACAATGGCGACAATGGCGGCGGCGGCGGGAACGGCCAGCAGCCGGAGCCGCGCCGCGCGACCTCGCTGGGCTCGGGCTTCATCATCGATCCCAGCGGCTACATCGTCACCAACAACCACGTCATCGAGGGCGCCGACCAGATCACGGTCCGCCTCCATGACGATACCGAGCTCGAAGCCAAGATCATCGGCATCGACACCAAGACCGACCTGGCGCTGCTCAAGGTCGAGCCGAAATCGCCGTTGCCCGCCGTGCATTGGGGCGATTCCGACAAGACCCGGATCGGCGACTGGGTGCTCGCGATCGGCAATCCGTTCGGCCTCGGCGGCTCGGTCACGGCCGGCATCGTCTCGGCCCGCCAGCGCGACATCAATGCCGGCCCCTATGACGACTTCATCCAGACCGATGCTTCGATCAATCGCGGCAATTCCGGCGGTCCCATGTTCGACATGGATGGCGGCGTCATCGGCATCAACACGGCGATCTATTCGCCCTCGGGCGGCAGCGTCGGCATCGGTTTCGCCATTCCCTCGAATCTCGCGCGCACGGTCATCGAGCAGTTGAAGGATTTCGGCCATGCCCGTCGCGGCTGGCTGGGCGTGCGCATCCAGAGCGTGAGCCCGGAGCTGGCCGAAGGTCTGCGCCTGCCGACGCCGAAGGGGGCGCTGGTCGCCAATGTGACGGCGGGTGGCCCCGCCGACGCCGCCGGTATCAAGCAGGGCGACGTGATCCTCGAATTCAACGGCCATGCCATCGACGAGATGCGCAAGCTGCCGCGCGTCGTGGCCGAGACGCCGATCGATCAGGATGTTTCGATCGTGGTCTGGCGCCAGGGCGAGAAGAAGACCTTGTCGGTCAAGGTCGGCGAGCTGCAGGAAGAGACCGAGCAGGCCTCGGCGGAATCGACCCAGCCCAAGACGCCGACGGCGCCGGCCAACAGCGGCAAGGTCGATCTGCTGGGTCTCGTCGTCACCGAGCTGACCGCGGCCCTGCGCGACCAGTACAAGCTGGAGCCCGATGTCGCCGGCGTGCTGGTGAGCTCGGTCGACGCCAACGGTCCCGCGGCCGAGAAGGGCCTGCAGGAAGGCGACGTCATCATCGAGGTCGACCAGAAGGCGGTCAAAACTCCGGCCGACGTGAAGAAGCGCGTCGACGACGCCAAGGGCAACGGCTATCGCGTGGTGACGCTCCTGGTCTATCGCGGCGGCGACTTCCAATGGGTCGCGGTGCGGATCGACAACAAGGGGTGAGGAGCGGGCTCTCACTAGTTATCCCCTCCCCCGTTTTTGGGGGAGGGCTAGGGAGGGGGCAGTCTCGGTATCCGGGCTGAACGCTTCCAGGCTCATGACACCTGCGCCCTCAACGTCTTCCCCCTCCCTGGCCCTCCCCCGTTCCGGGGGAGGGGATCAGAACGCGAATGTCCTCGTCATCGCCGGCCCCACCGCGAGCGGAAAGTCCGCGCTGGCCATGGCGCTGGCGCAGAAGCTCGGCGGGACGCTCATCAACGCCGACAGCATGCAGCTCTATCGCGAGCTGTCGCTCTTGTCGGCGCGTCCGACCGAGGCGGAGATGGCGCGCGTTCCCCATCGTCTTTTCGGCATCCTGCCGGCGGGCGAGCCCTGCTCGGCGGGGCGCTGGCGCGAGCTGGCGCTGAGCGCCATCGCCGCGACCCGCGCGGAGGGCCGCTTGCCGATCCTGGTCGGCGGGACGGGGCTCTATCTCGAATCCCTGATGCGCGGCATCGCCGATCTTCCGCCGATCCCCGAAGCGATCCGCAAAAGCCTGCAGGCCCGGATGAGCGCGCCTGACGGCGTGGCGTCGTTGTTCGAGGCACTCGAAGCTTGCGACCCCGCGACGGCCGCGCGGATCGAGCCGACCGACCGCCAGCGCATCCTGCGCGCCCTCGAGCTCTTCGAGGCGACGGGCAAGCCGCTGTCGGTCTGGCAGGCAGAAAGCGGCCGGGCGCCGCCGCCGGATCTTGTCTTCGAGACTTATCTCCTGATGCCACCGCGCGCCGCCCTCTATGCCGCCTGCGATCGCCGCTTCGCCGGCATGGTGGCAGCGGGAGCGCTCGAGGAGGTGAAGGCCCTCCTGGCGCTGAAGCTCGATCCGGCCCTTCCGGCCATGAAGGCGATCGGCGTCGCCGAGCTGGGCGCCTATCTGGCCGGGACGAGCGACCTGACCACGGCGATCGCGGCCGGCCAGCAGGCCACCCGGCGCTATGCCAAGCGCCAATACACCTGGTTTCGCCACCGGCTGCCGGGCGCGGCCCGGATCGAGGCCGATCCGCTGGAGCCGGGCTTTGCGGGCGCGCAATTTTTGGAAAGATTCTTTCGCGATTTCTTTTCGAAGATTTGCCATTAGCTGTTGACCGCATTGCAGCAAATCACTAGTTTCGGGCTCCTTGCCGGCCGGAAAGGTCCGTGCGGGAGGGGTTTGTGCGCCCGTAAATCGGCCGCGCGAGACCGGCGGAGCCCTTGAACGGGCTTCCGAATTTTGTGAAGGAAAGGATCAGCGAAAATGTCTGCGCAGGAGATGATCGGTGCGTCTGTCCTCATCCGGGCCCTTTTGGACCAGGGTGTGGACGTCGTATTCGGCTATCCCGGCGGCGCCGTCCTTCCGATCTATGACGAGCTCTTCAAACAAAACGCGCTGCGCCACATTCTCGTGCGTCATGAGCAGGCGGCCGTGCATGCGGCCGAGGGCTATGCGCGCTCGACCGGCAAGGTCGGCGTCGTGCTGGTGACCTCGGGTCCGGGCGCCACCAATGCGGTGACCGGCCTGACCGACGCGCTGATGGATTCGATTCCGATCGTCTGCCTGACCGGTCAGGTCCCGACCCATCTGATCGGCAATGACGCGTTCCAGGAGGCCGACACCACCGGCATCACCCGGCCCTGCACCAAGCATAACTACCTGGTGAAGAACGTGGCCGATCTCGGCCGCGTGGTGCATGAGGCCTTCCATGTCGCGCGCAGCGGCCGGCCCGGTCCGGTCGTGATCGACCTGCCCAAGGATGTGCTGCAGGCCAAGACGACCTATGCCGGCGCGCCGGCGGCGTCCGCGCGCAAGCATCGCAGCTACAACCCCCCGGTGAAGGGCGATCCGCGGCAGATCGAGGCCGCGGTCGAGCTCCTGGCCAAGGCCAAGAAGCCGCTCTTCTATTGCGGCGGCGGCGTCATCAATTCAGGCCCTGCGGCCGCGCAGCTGCTGAAGGATTTCGTGAAGCTGACCGGCTTCCCCTGCACCCTGACGCTGATGGGGCTGGGCGCCTTCCCGGCCTCCGATCCGCAGTTCCTCGGCATGCTGGGCATGCACGGCATGTATGAGGCGAACTGGGCGATGCATGATTGCGACGTGATGGTCGCGGTCGGCGCCCGCTTCGACGACCGCGTCACCGGCAGGATCAGCGCCTTCTCGCCGAACTCGAAGAAGATCCATATCGATATCGATCCTTCCTCGATCAACAAGAACGTCCGCGTGGACGTGCCGATCGTGGGCGATGTCGGCCATGTGCTCGAGGACATGATCAAGGTCTGGAAGGCGAAGCAGATCCAGCCGGACCGCAAGGCGCTCGAGGCCTGGTGGAAGCAGATCGAGGAATGGCGCGGCCGCAACTGCCTGCGCTTCAAGAACTCGACCAGCATCATCAAGCCGCAATATGCGCTGCAGCGGCTCTATGAGGCGATCAAGGACAAGGATGTCTACATCACGACCGAGGTCGGTCAGCATCAGATGTGGGCGGCCCAGTTCCTCAAATTCGAGCAGCCCAATCGCTGGCTGACCTCGGGCGGCCTCGGCACCATGGGCTACGGCCTGCCGGCCGCGATCGGCGTGCAGATCGCGCATCCCGACGCGCTGGTCATCGACGTGGCCGGCGAGGCCTCGATCCTGATGAACATCCAGGAACTCTCCACCGCCTGCCAATACCGGCTGCCGGTCAAGATCTTCATCCTGAACAACCAATATATGGGCATGGTGCGGCAGTGGCAGGAGCTGCTGCATGGCGGCCGCTATTCCGAGAGCTACACGGATTCGCTGCCCGATTTCGTCAAGCTGGCCGACGCCTTCGGCGGCGTGGGCATGCTGATCGAGAAGCCCTCCGATCTCGACGGCGCCATCGACGAGATGATCAAGACCCGCCGGACCGTGGTGGTCGATTGCCGCGTCGATCAGACCGAGAACTGCTTCCCGATGATCCCGTCGGGTGCCGCGCATAACGAGATGCTGCTCGGGCCCCACGATCATGCGAAGCCGGTCTCCGAAGAAGGCATGGTGCTGGTGTAAGTGCCATGGCTGAACCGCAAAAGATCGAGCGCCACACCATCTCGGTGCTGGTGGACAACGAACCCGGCATCCTGGCCCGCGTGGTCGGGCTGTTCTCCGGCCGCGGCTACAACATCGAGAGCCTGACCGTCGCCGAGGTCGATGCGCAGCGCCATCTGTCGCGCATCACCATCGTCACCTCCGGCACGGTCATGATCATCGAGCAGATCAAGGCCCAGCTCGGGCGGCTGGTTCCGGTCCATCGGGTCAGCGACCTGACGGCCGAGGGCCCCAGCCTCGAGCGCGAGCTGGCCCTGATCAAGGTGCGCGGCACCGGCGAGAAGCGGGTCGAATCCCTGCGCATCGCCGACATCTTCCGCGCCCGCGTCGTGGATTCGACCATCGAATCCTTCGTGTTCGAGATGACGGGTTCGACCGACAAGCTCAATGCCTTCATCAATCTGATGCAGCCCTTGGGACTGGTCGACGTATCGCGTACCGGCGTTGCAGCAATCGCACGCGGCCCCGAGGCGCTTTGAGGCCTATAAACCAACGAAATCGCACGGGGCCTATCGGCGGGGTCGATCCCGCCACTCATTCGGAACGGCAGTGTCCTGGCCCCCTCGAGGGGCGCCTGCCGATGCTGGCAAAGACAGAGGAGAGGACTTGAATGCGCGTCTATTACGATCGTGATGCCGACGTCAATCTGATCAAGGGCAAGAAGGTCGCCGTCGTCGGCTATGGCAGCCAGGGCCACGCCCATGCCCTGAATCTCAAAGACAGCGGCGTCAAGGATGTGCGCGTCGCGCTGAAGCCGGGCTCGGCCTCGATCAAGAAGGCGGAAGCCGCAGGCCTCCAGGTGATGACGCCGGCCGAGGCCGCGAAGTGGGCCGACATCGTCATGATGCTGACGCCCGACGAGCTGCAGGCGAAGATCTATACCGACGAGCTCCACGCCAATATGCGCCCCGGCGCCGCCATCGCCTTCGGCCATGGCCTCAACATCCATTTCCGCCTGATCGAGCCGCGCGCCGACATCGACGTGTTCATGGTGGCGCCCAAGGGCCCCGGCCATACGGTGCGCTCCGAGTACCAGAAGGGCGGCGGCGTCCCCTGCCTCGTGGCGGTGGCGCAGAATCCTTCGGGCAACGCGCTCGAGATCGCGCTCTCCTATGCCTCGGCCATCGGCGGCGGCCGCTCGGGCATCATCGAGACGGATTTCCGCGAGGAATGCGAGACCGATCTCTTCGGCGAGCAGGTCGTGCTCTGCGGCGGCCTGACGGCGCTGATCCAGGCCGGCTACGAGACGCTGGTCGAGGCCGGCTACGCGCCGGAGATGGCCTATTTCGAATGCCTGCACGAGGTGAAGCTGATCGTCGACCTCATCTATGAGGGCGGCATCGCCAACATGCGCTACTCGATCTCCAACACCGCCGAATATGGCGACTACACGCGCGGTCCCCGGATCGTGACCGACGAGACCAAGAAGGAGATGAAGCGCATCCTCGACGACATCCAGTCCGGCCGTTTCGCCCGCGACTGGGTGCTGGAGAACAATGCCGGCCAGCCGAGCTTCAAGGCGATGCGCCGGCGCGCCGCCGAGCATCCGATCGAGGAAGTCGGCGTCAAGCTGCGCGCCATGATGCCCTGGATCGGGAAGAACAAGCTGGTCGACAAGACGAAGAACTGAACGAGAAAACTCGGTCTGTTCCTTCCCCCGGAACGGGGGAAGGTTAGAAAGGAAGATGACGCGCTGTCGGATATCGAGCGGCCCTCTCCCTCACCCTCCCCCGCGAAGCGCAGGGCTGTCCGGGGAAACTCATGCATAACAGAACGCCATCTGGTTGGCTGGGACTTTGGGAGATGGCTTGCTTGGATTGACGGGCGGCGGGCGATCGATACGGTGGAAGGTTTTCCTGGTAAAGAGCGACTGGCCGACGAGTTCGGCCAGTCGCAGGAGGGGGATTTTCACGCTGTGGAGGCGCGCGCCGATGCGCAGGAGCAGATAGGCGATCATGGCGGCGAGGACCTGCAGCCGGATGGCATTTTCGTTGTTGCCAAGGAACTTGCGAATATCGAGATGCTGCTTGATCCAGCGGAACAGCAGCTCGATCTGCCACCGGGTCTTGTAGAGGGTGGCGATTTCCACGGCCGAGCGGGTCATATCGTTGGTGATGAGGGTGATGACGCCGCCTTTTTCGCGCCGGACCCGGATCCGACGCAGCCGGATCGCCAGCTTGGAATCGCCCTTACTGACGAGGCGGACCTCGGCGTCGTCGATGATCCTGAAGCCGTCGCCGACAATCTTCCGGAGCTTGCGCCGCTTGGTGGCGCGCAAGCGCATGTTGGACTTCGCGCGCGTGACGAAGACCGCCTCGGCGGCGTCGATCTGGCACCACCAACTGTAGCGACAATAGCCTTTGTCGAAGACATAGGTGGCTCCGGCCTCGATCGGCACGCGCCGGCCCACCTCGATGTCGTTGATGGTGGCCGGCGTGACCTCGACCGAGCAGGGGCGATCGGCCTTGGGATCGTAGACGACATGCATCTTCATGCCGCGGATCCGGCCGTTCCAGTCCGCCCAGGCGCAGACCTTGCCCAGCGGAATCGGCGAGGCGTCGATCAAACGCAGCATCTCGTTCCCTTCCTGGCGAGCCAGCCGATCCACCTCCTGGGAAAGCGTGCCAAACAGCCCCGCAAACACACTCACTGGACGGCGCGCATTGGCATCCGACAAGGTCGAACGAACCAGCTTCCCGACCCCCAGATGGTAGTGATGCTGGGAGTTGGCGTTGAAACCCGCCTCCACCCCCCGCAGGCTCTTGGCGTGGCTGAGCTGGGCGTAGATCAGCGCCACCAGATGATCCCAGCTCTTGAAGGATTTGTCGTAGGCATCGCCGTCGTGGCGCTCCACCAGCGTGCGGAATTGACGCCGATCGATGGGTTTCAGCAGGCTCACGAAGATGCTACCCATGTACTGCATGCCCGGTTCCCTTTCTGAGTCTCGACAACCAGAAAGTACCCGGAAAACCTCCGGAAAACCGGGCATGCGCCCGCGACCTATCGACTCATTCCCCGGACAGCCCTGCGCGAAGCGGGGGAGGGGATACTGAAACCAAAGAGGCCTCGCTTCCTCCCGGGAGCGAGGCTTGTCGCTTTCTACAGCCCCGCCTTCACCTTCTCGAACATGGCGATCAGTCGCTCGCGCTGATCGTTGGCCTGGGGCTCGAAGAAATGCGTGCGGGGATCGCTGATGCGCTCTTCCGCCTTGTCGAAGGCGAGGCCCTTGACCAGTTCGGGATCGGCGGCGGCGAGCGTCTTCCGGTTGGAATGGCCGTAATAGAGATTTTCCATCAGCGTCACGCCGCTCTCGGTGGAGAGCATCGCATCCATGAATTCGTAAGCCTGGCTCTCGTCGCCCGGGCCGTCCTTCATCAGCACCATGCCGCAGATCCAGGTCAGGATGCCTTCCTTCGGCGTCATGAATTTGATCGGCACGTCCTGATCGGCCATGGTCTTGACGATATCGTTCCAGGCAGTCGTAGCCACGAGCTCGCCGGACGCCAGGCCCTGCTGCATCTCGGTCGCATCGGTCCAGTAGAAGCGGATGTTGGCGTTGAGCTTCGTCATGACCGCCTCCACCTTGGGATATTCATCCTCGCTCAGGGCAAAGGGATTCTTCGCGCCGGCAAGGATGGCGGACATGATCGGAACTTCCTCCGAATTGTCGAACGCCGACATCTTGCCCTTGTAGCGCTCGTCGAGCAGGAGGCCGTAGCTCTCTTCGGCGATCTCGACCTTGTCGGGGCGATAGGCGATCGAGCTGTTGCCCCATTCCCAGGGCACATGAAAGATCTGCCCGTCGATCTGCACGCCGGAAACCTTCTTGAAGCCCTCGAACACGTCGGGCCAGTTCTCGAGCCGGTCGACATCGATCGGTTTCACGATCCCGGCCGCATGCCAGCGCACGACATTGCTGGTGCAGGGGTGGGCGACATCGGCGCGGTAGCCGTTGCGAACGCGCTGCAGCGCTTCTTCCTCGTCGGCGAAGATCGCGTAGTTCGGTGTGCCGCCGTTCTTCTTGACGTAGGCGTTGTGATAGATCGGATCGTCATATCCGGCCCAGGTGTAATAGGTCAGGTTCGGTTTCGCGGCGGCGAGGCGTTGTCCCAGCGTCGTCGTGCCGAGCCCGATCCCGACGGCGGCCAGCGCCTTCAGGAAATGCCGGCGATCGACCCGGCCTGCGGCAAAATCGCGAACGAAGCCTTCCGCGCGGCGGCGGCGCAGGCTCTTTCCCATGATCACTTCCTCCCCAGGTTGTCATTACCACTTCGTTAACTTTGGGCGGCGGGGTGCGGGGCAGAGCCGAACTTGGCCCAAAACGGCCTGGCGGCCGCCTGGGAATGCTTGCGATCGTATGGAAATGGTTGGAGTTTTCCTCTGCCCCGGAACCCGGACCATTGTCCGCTCTCGCGGGGTTCTCTGGCAAGCCCGGGTGGAATTAAGCCGGCAGCGCGCTGATTTATTGAGAAAACAACGCGCCCCGAAAGGACTTGTTAACCAACCTCAAGCAAGGTTACAAAGCTGCGGACCGGACATGAATCGGGCTTTGAGCTGGCTATATGTTTTTGATTTGCCGCGATAATTTTCACTTGGCGCCCTGTGCGGCGCGGCGCGCGGCCGGCTCAACCTCAACCCGTGGACGGACCGCCCTGTCTCTGGAGCTTCGGACGCTTCGACTTACCCGCCCCTGACCGGCGGAGGCGAGGGCTTAAGCCGCCTTGTTACGCCATTCAGGGGACATCGGTCGAAGTCGCTCTCGGAACCAGAGATGCCAAAGGGTTAGAGCAATGGACACGGGTCGAGATCCCAACCGCGTCGTCATTTTCGACACCACCATGCGCGACGGCGAGCAATCGCCCGGCGCCTCGATGAATCTCGACGAGAAGAAGCGCATTGCCGCGGTTCTCGAGGAGATGGGCGTCGATGTGATCGAAGCCGGATTTCCGATCGCCTCCAACGGCGATTTCGAGGCGGTGCGCGAAGTCGCGAAGCTGCTGAAGACCAGCTCGGTCGCGGGCCTCGCGCGCGCGTCGAAGAAGGATATCGATCGCGCCTGGGAGGCGCTCCAGGGCGCCGTTCGTCCGCGCATCCACAGTTTCCTCTCGACCAGCCCGCTCCATATGAAGTTCAAGCTGCAGATGGAGCCCGAGGCGGTGCATCAGGCCGTCATCGACAGCGTCACCTATGCGCGCAGCCTGTGCGAGGACGTCGAATGGTCGGCCGAGGACGCCTCGCGCACCGATCACGACTTCCTCTGCCGCTGCGTCGAGGCCGCGATCAAATGCGGCGCCAGCACCATCAATATTCCCGACACGGTCGGCTATGCGGTGCCCGACGAGTTCGCGGCTCTCATCCGCATGCTGTTCAACCGCGTGCCCAACATCGACAAGGCGATCATCTCGGTCCATTGCCACAACGATCTGGGCCTCGCCGTCGCCAACTCGCTGGCCGCCGTCGGCGCCGGTGCGCGGCAGGTCGAATGCACCGTCAACGGGCTGGGCGAGCGCGCCGGCAACGCCGCCCTCGAAGAGATCGTGATGGCGCTGCGCACGCGCCAGAACGTCCTGCCCTACAAGACCGGCATCCATACCGAGGTCATCACCCGCGCCTCGCGCCTGGTCTCGACCGTGACCGGCTTCCCGGTCCAGCCGAACAAGGCGATCGTCGGCGCCAACGCCTTCGCCCACGAATCCGGCATCCATCAGGACGGCATGCTCAAGCATGCCGGCACCTACGAGATCATGACGCCGGAATCGGTCGGCCTCAGCCGCTCGACCCTGGTGATGGGCAAGCATTCAGGCCGCCACGCCTTCAAGTCCAAGCTCAAGGAGCTCGGTTTCGAGCTCGGCGACAATGCGATCGAAGAGGCATTCCGCCGCTTCAAGGATCTGGCCGACAAGAAGAAGGACGTGTTCGACGAGGACATCGTGGCACTCGTCGACGACGAGGTGGTGCGCTCGAACGAGAGCATCCGTTTCGTCTCGCTGCAGGTCGTCTGCGGCTCCAAGGGTCCGCAGCAGGCGGATCTCGAACTCGAGATCGACGGCGTCGTGAAGCAGACGCGCGCGCTGGGCGACGGCCCGGTGGACGCGACCTTCAAGGCGATCCGGCAGCTGTTCCCGCATGACGCGCGGCTGCAGCTGTTCCAAGTGAATGCCGTCACCGCCGGCACGGATGCGCAGGCGGAGGTGACGGTGCGGCTGGAGGAAAACGGCAAGACGGTGAACGGCCAGGGGGCCGATACCGATACGCTGGTGGCCTCCTGCAAGGCCTATCTGCACGCGCTCAACAAGCTCCTGACCAAGAGGCAGAAGACCGCGCCTGCCGCGCTTTCCGCTTGAACCCCGCGGGGTAAGGGGCCCCGTTTTTCCAGACAATGCAGGCGCCAGGCAAGAGACCTGCGTCGGCCCAAATGCGATGAGGTAAATACCAATGCTGGGTAGATTGCTGGGGATGCTGTCCGCCGATATGGCGATCGACCTCGGCACGGCAAACACGCTGGTCTATGTCAAAGGCCGCGGGATCGTGCTGAACGAGCCGTCGGTCGTGGCCATCCACGAGGTGAAGGGCCGCAAGCATGTGCTGGCGGTGGGCGACGAAGCGAAGATGATGCTGGGCCGCACGCCCGGCAACATCACCGCGATCCGCCCCTTGCGCGACGGCGTCATCGCCGACTTCGAGGTCGCGGAGGAAATGATCAAGCATTTCATCCGAAAGGTTCACAACCGGCGCAGCTTCGCCAGCCCGCAGATCATCGTCTGCGTGCCGTCGGGCTCGACCGCGGTCGAGCGCCGTGCCATTCAGGAATCGGCCGAGAGCGCCGGTGCGCGGCGCGTGTTCCTGATCGAGGAGCCGATGGCCGCCGCGATCGGCGCCGGCCTGCCGGTGACCGAGCCCACGGGCTCGATGGTGGTCGATATCGGCGGCGGCACGACCGAGGTCGCCGTGCTGTCGCTGGGCGGCATCGTCTATTCGCGCTCGGTGCGCGTCGGCGGCGACAAGATGGACGAGGCGATCATCGCCTATATCCGCCGCAACCATAACCTGCTGGTCGGCGAAGGCAGTGCCGAGCGCATCAAGAAGGAAATCGGCTCGGCCTGTCCTCCCGAAGACGGCGACGGCCGCGTCATGGAGATCAAGGGCCGCGACCTGATGAACGGCGTGCCCAAGGAGCTCGTCATCACCGAGCGCCAGATCGCCGAGAGCCTGGCCGAGCCGGTCGGGGCCATCATCGAAGCGGTCAAGGTGGCGCTCGAACACACCGCCCCCGAACTTGCCGCCGACATCGTCGACAAGGGCATCGTGCTCACCGGCGGCGGCGCGCTGCTCTCGAACCTGGACCTCGTGCTCCGCCATTCGACCGGCCTGCCGGTCTCGATCGCGGACGATCCGCTCACCTGCGTGGCGCTCGGCACCGGTCGTTGCCTGGAGGAGATGAAGACGCTCAAGAACGTCCTCATCAATATGTATTGATTGATTCCGCTCAATTTTCCTTTGCCCGATTCGGGTCTCGGGTTATCGTGAAGCGTGGAGTCGCGACGATGACGAAAAGCGATTCCCGAATGGGCATTCGCTGCGGAGGCAGGTTATGAAGCAGCGGACCGGCTCCGCGCTGCGCCTGGCTTCGCCGCTGCGGGCGTTGGTTCATCGGCTGACCCTGGTCATGGTGATGGCTGCTGCCGTCGGCGTGATGGTCCTGGGTCGCGCGAATGGCCCCATGGTTTCCCAGGCCCGGACCGCGGTGTCCGACGCGGTGGCCCCGATCCTGGGCGCGCTCTCGGAGCCCGTGAGCTTCGCCGAAGGGCTCTTCGCCAATCTCGAGGAACTGGTCGATCTGCGGGCCGAGAACGCCCGCCTGCGCATCGAGCGCCAGCGTCTGGCCGAGTGGCAGACCATCGCCCAGCGCCTCGACGCCGAGAACCGTCAGCTCCGCACCATGCTGCATTTCGTGCCCGACCCGCGATCGAGCTTCATCAGCGCCAGGGTGATCGGCGACCATACCGGCGCCTTCGTGCGCGAGGTTCTGATCTCGGCCGGCGAGAAGTCGGGCCTGCGCAAGGGCCAGGCGGCCATGACCGGCGACGGTCTGGCGGGCCGCGTCAGCGAGGTCGGGACCCGTTCGGCCCGGGTGCTGCTCCTGACCGACATCAATTCCCGCGTGCCGGTCGTGGTCGAGCGGACCCGCGACCGGGCCATCCTCGCCGGCGACAACTCGAACCGGCCCCAGCTGCTCTATCTCAAGCCCGGCCTTCAGATCGAGGTCGGCGACCGCGTCGTCACGTCGGGCGATGGCGGGGCCTTCCCCCCGGGCCTGCCGGTGGGCGTGATCGACCGGATCTCGGACGGTGTCGTCTCGGTGACCCCCTTCGTGGACTGGGACCATATGGAATTCCTGCAGATCGTGGATTACGGCCTCGACGGCGTGCTGGGCGACGATCCGGCCGCGGCGGCGGCCAATGCGGCGGCCAATCCTTCGGCTGGCGGCACGGTCGTGGCGCTTCCGCGCGGGCATTGACGAGGCGGGCGCGGGAAAGCGCGCCCCAAAAGGTTCGGCGCCGAAGGCGCCTTTGGTGAATGCGGGTGCCTCAGGGTGCCCCGACTCTTAAAGGATACAACTCGGATCATGAGCTCCAGCTTCTGGCAGCGCCTCGATCTCTGGTCGCAGCGTCTATGGCCGGCCACGCTGACTCTGATGCTGATGCTGCTGGGCTCGATCCCGGTGCCGCTCCCCTTCTGGCAGCCGATCAGCCCCAGTTTCGCGCTCATGTCGGTCTATTACTGGGCGATCCATCGCCCGACCGCCCTGCCGCTGCCGCTGGTCTTCTTCATCGGCATCCTGGCCGACTTCTTCGGCATGGCGCCGCTCGGCGTGGGCACGCTGGTTCTGGTCGTGGTCTATGCGCTCACGGTGTCGCAGCGCCGGCTTTTCATCGGCCAGCCCTTCCTCGTGGTCTGGTGGGGTTACATGATGGTCTCGGCCGGCGCCATGATGCTGGCCTGGGTCGCCACCAGCCTGCTGGACGTGACCCTGGTGGACCCCCGGCCGGCGGTCTTCAACTATCTGGTCGACCTCGGGCTCTATCCGGCGGTGGCCTATCTCTTCGCCCGCGCGCAGCGCTGGCTCCTGTCGCAACAGGCGTGACGACGATGCCGTTCCCCTTCACCCCGCTCCGGCGCGTCGCCTGAGCTCCCGGCCCCTCCGATGACGGTACAAAGCGGCCAACAGCTCTATCGGACCTTCACCCGCCGCGCGGCCATGCTCGGCGGCGCGCAGCTGGTGCTGCTCGGCAGCCTGGCCGGCCGGATGTATTACCTCCAGGTCGTCGAATCCGACCGCTACAAGCTGCTGGCCGAGGAGAACCGCATCAGCCTGCGCCTTCTGGCGCCGCGCCGCGGCCGCATCCTCGACCGGTTCGGCCAGCCGCTGGCGACCAACGACCAGAACTATCGCATCGTCCTGACGCCGGAGCAGACCGAGGATCTGGAGGGGACCCTGCAATCCCTGGAGACGATCGTCTCGATCAGCGATTCCGAGCGTGCCCGGATCATGAAGGAAGTCGCGCGCAGCCGCGCCTTCGTCCCGGTGACGGTGAAGGAGAATCTCGATTGGCCGCTGGTGGCGCAGGTCGAGGTCAACACGCCCGATCTGCCCGGCGTCTCGATCGAGGTCGAGCAGAGCCGGAACTATCCCTATGGCGGCACGGTCTCCCATGTGCTGGGCTATGTCGGCGTCGTGGCCGAGGCCGAGCTCACGGGCGATCCGCTGCTGGAGCTGCCGGGCTTCCGGGTCGGCAAGAGCGGGATCGAGAAGCAGTACGACAGCGACCTGCGCGGCTCGGCCGGCAACAGCCAGGTCGAGGTCAATGCCGTCGGCCGCGTGATTCGCGAGCTCTCGCGCGACGAGGGCGTGCCGGGCAAGGACCTGGTCACCACGCTCGATATGGGCCTGCAGACCTTCGCGCAGCAGACGCTCTCCGCCCAGCTCAGCGCGGCCGCCGTCTGCTTGGATATCATGACCGGCGAGGTTCTGGCTTTGGCCTCGACCCCGAGCTACGACCCGACCGCCTTCGATCGCGGCCTCACCAGCGCCGAATGGCAGGCCCTCACCACCGATCCCTTGCGCCCGCTCTCCAACAAGGCGCTCAACGGCACCTACGCCCCGGGCTCGACCTTCAAGACGGTCGTGGCGATGGCGGCGATGGAGCAGGGGATCGGGCCCGACCACACGGTCTTCTGCAACGGCGTCACCGCGCTGGGCTCGGCCCGGTTCCATTGCTGGAAGAAGCAGGGCCACGGCACCCTCGACATGATCGGCGGCATCCGCCATTCCTGCGACTGCTATTTCTACGACCTGGCGCGGCGCATCGGCATCGATCCGATCGCCGAGATGGCGCATCGCTTCGGGCTCGGCCAGGTGACCGGGATCGACATGCCGTCGGAGAAGCCGGGCCTCATTCCCGACCGGGCCTGGAAGCAGGCGACGATGGGCGACATCTGGCATCCGGGCGAATCCCTGGTCGCCGGCATCGGCCAGGGCTTCATCACCACCACGCCGCTGCAGTTGGCGGTCCTGACCGCCCGTCTGGCCTCGGGCGGCTATGCGATCAAGCCCAAGCTCCATCGCGACATGGTCTTTGCCGGCGACGGCGGGGCCGCCTTGCGCGAAGGCGGCAGCGGCACCGTTCTGAAGCCGCCCTTCCCCTCGCTCGGCGTGTCGGCGGAGCATCTGGCCGTCGTGCTGGAGGGCATGAACCAGGTCAGCAATGCCCCCAACGGCACCGCCTACCGTGCCCGCATCACCATTCCCGGGATGGAGCTGGCCGGCAAGACCGGCACCGCCCAGGTGCGCCGCATCACCATGACCGAGCGCAATGCCGGCGTGCGCAAGAACGAGGACCTGCCCTGGGTGCAGCGCGACCATGCGCTCTTCATCGGCTTCGCCCCGGTCCATGCGCCCCGATATGCCATCGCGGTCGTGAGCGAGCATGGCGGCGGCGGTTCCGTCGTCTGCGGCCCGATCGCCCGCGACATCCTGATCGAGGCCCAGACGCGCGATCCCGCGCGCCGGCGGCCGGCCGACCAGATGGCCCAGAACAACGAGACCCCGGCATGATCGGACCGACCCATTTCGGCGGCACCCCCTTCGGGCGCAGCGCCGCCGAGCTCTCGATCGGCCAGAAGCTGAAGCAGATCAGCTGGGGCCTGGTGCTCCTGCTGGTGCTGATCGCCAGCGTCGGGCTCGCCATGCTCTATTCCGCCGCCAATGGCAGCATCGATCCCTGGATGTCGCGCCAGGGCGCGCGCCTGATCGTGGGGCTGGGGCTGATGACCGTGGTGGCCCTGACCGACCTGCGCTTCTGGCTGCGCTGGGCCTATGCCTTCTATGCCTTCGCCTTTTTGCTGCTGGTCTATGTCGAGATCGCCGGCGAGATCGGCATGGGCGCGCAGCGCTGGATCGACTTCAAGTTCTTCCAGCTGCAGCCCTCCGAGATCATGAAGATCGCGCTGGTCGTGGCGCTGGCGCGCTATTTCCACCGGCTCGACCTCGAGGACATCAGGCGCCATCTGCCGCTGCCCCTCGTGCCGCCTTTGATGCTGGTGCTGATGCCGGCGGGCCTGGTGCTGGTGCAGCCCGATCTCGGCACCGCCGGCATGCTGATCCTGATCGGCGGCGTCATGTTCTTCGCGGCCGGCGTGCGGATGTGGAAGTTCATCCTGATCGGCGCGGCGGGTCTGGCTGCGCTGCCGATCGGCTGGGGCTTCATGCATGACTATCAGCGCCAGCGCGTCCTGACCTTCCTCAATCCCGAGAGCGATCCGCTGGGCTCCGGCTACCACATCATGCAGTCGAAGATCGCCTTCGGCTCCGGCGGCGTGCTGGGCAAGGGCTTCCTCATGGGGACCCAGAGCCATCTCAACTTCCTGCCCGAGCGCCAGACCGACTTCATCTTCACCATGCTGGCCGAGGAGCTGGGCATGGTGGGCGGCATCACGCTGCTCTGCCTCTATGCGCTGGTGCTGCTCTACGGCTTCATGATCGCGCTGCGGAGCCGCAACCAGTTCGGCCGGCTGCTCGCCTTCGGCATCACCTCGAGCATGTTCTTCTACGTCTTCATCAACATGGCGATGGTGATGGGCCTCATCCCCGTGGTCGGCGTGCCGCTGCCGCTGATCTCCTACGGCGGCACCTCGATGCTGTCGTTGCTGATGGGCTTCGGCCTGGTCCAAGCCGTCAACGTCAACCGCGACCTGCGGCTGGGCCAGCACGGCCAGGGCGACGAGGGCTGAGGGCCGGGCTCATGCCCGCTTTCCAGTTTGTTCCGGGCGCCCTGACCGCCGACGAGATCGGCGCGCAGATCTTCGCGGGCGACATCCTCGTCTTCCGGCAGGTCCCGGCGCTGAAGGCGCTGGTGCGCGACATCGATGCCATGGTCCGCGAGGGGCTGGGCGATGCCGAGCCCGAGACCGCGGAGGCGCGGCTGGCTCCCGATCTCTTCCTCACCCGCGTCCGCAAGCTGCGCAGCCAGGTCCGCGCCGACAAGGCGCTCATGCAATTGATGGGCGAGGCGGTGGCCCAGGTGGGCCTGCCCCCCGACGACACCTATTTCGACGGGCTGCAACTGCGCCTCGTGCCCTCCAGCGCCAGCCATCAGGGGCGCCGGATCATGCCGCTGCCGCCGCATCGCGACAGCTGGGGCTCTAACATCGCCCAGCAGATCAACTGGTGGGCGCCGCTCTATCCGCTCGCGCGCACGCGGTCGATCGTGGTCTATCCGGACTATTGGTCGCGGCCGGTCGAGAACAACACGGCTGACTGGGACTATCACGAGCTCAAGAAGCGCATGGCCGAAGGCCGCGCCGAGACCTATCCCGTGCTGCCGACCGCAACCGTGCCACTCGAGCCGGAGGAGGGCTGGGCGGTCGTGATCGAGCCTGGCGACCTGCTCTGCTTCTCGGCTGCCCACCTCCATGGCAGCATCGCCGACGCCAGCGGCATCACGCGCTTCAGCCTCGAGACACGCACCGTCTCGGCCTCGCATGTCCAGGCCGGCATCGGCGCGCCGAACCTCGACGGCCGCGCCCCGCGCACGACGCCGGAATGGTTCGAGCGGATCGTGGATGGGCAGTCGCTAGCGGAGATCTATGGCAGCTTATCTTCGGCCCCGAAGCCGTACCCATTGGGGAAGCTTTAGGGGATTACGGCGAGCCATTGCCATTCCTGTGATTCTTACCGGAATGCGACGTCGGCCGATCACAATTCCGTACTGCCGTACAACGCAATCCATATGATGAGTGCCCCTGTATGCGGACCGCTCCTTGGCCGTCACTCCGGTACCCGCGCGATGGCCCAGATCGTTGAATATCTCAGCTTCGTCGCCTTCATTGCGGACCATCCATTGAACAACCGAGTTTGGGGGCATAGCGCCCGAATTTGTGATCTGAAAATATATATCGCAGTTCTTTGGAATTGGCCCAATTGCGTTCCTACCAGACCATTTGTGGTTAGGGTTGTCTCTTGATACCGCAGTTACGTCAACTTCAGGGTTGAACGCTCTAACGGGAAGGTGCTGCGTTTTAGAGACTTCCTCGTCGATGGCTTCGACGTCTGGCAGCGGAAAAAAGTGTTCGAACGCGTCGCTCCATTTGTCCGCAGCTGCAGAAACATCGGCTTCTCCAAGAGCTTCATCCGCGATCTTCTGAAGCTCTTTCAAGCTATCAATAAAGGAATCGTACTCCTTTGCTTCGAGCCTCCCAGCTAAATCTTCATCAGGATCGACAGGATTAAGAACCGTGCGGTCATAGTCTAACCGATCAACAATTGAACCTAGAATTAGCTGTAGAGTGTCATCGTCCTCGGAAAACCTCTCCTTTGAGAGAGATACGGCTGCCTCTGCAACGAGAACGGTAATTAACGTCGAAGATGGACGTGAGTCTACGGAACTGAACTTCAACGCAGCCCACGTCTTTAAATATCGAATCTGCCGCCGAACAATGGTTCGACGATCATCGTCGAAGCTACTCTTGAACCAGATATATAATGCTTTGGGATCGCTCTCCTCCCATTCATCCTCTTCAGTGGCCAGTGTTCGTGTGTCTCGCTCGTCATCCAGGTGATAGGCAGGGACGTCGATGTGAAAGTCACCCTTGAAACGAATCCGTGCGCACCTAATTTTGGGCGGCGAAATCACTTCAATCACGCTATCAGACGAATAGTCGCTTAGGCTCTCTTGGACCATGCCTTTGAGGGCTTTCGGGCCATAGTCGCCATCGGAAGGGTCGCCTTCCCACACGAAATAGATTCCAAGATCAATGTCAAATTCTTCCCCTGCTCGAACAGGTCGAATTTGCGTTCCGAATTTATAAGATCCCTGCAGCCACGTAGTAATGGTGTTTCCGCTTTTTTCGCTTAATGCTGATGTCAAATGATCCGCTAGAGCGCTCCAACGCTCTTGCTGCTCTTCGAATTGATCCTCGGTGGGAATGATTCGCCGATAAAGCGTTTGCTTTTGAGAATCATATCTGTCGAAGAAGAGCGATGACGAAATTCCCATTGCACTCTCCCGCTAGACGCCTATTGGGCAGATCGGCCGTAGAAGAATTTTGGCGCCGGTGCCGAGTTACGCAGCATGTCCTGCAGCTTTGAATTGTTGATAAACTTTTGAACCGATCCTGCAGCGAGCCCGCGTATCGTTTTCATTGCAGTATCTGTCGCGACATCAAGCCCGAGATCTCGCTCTTGTTCTCTCGATTGCACTTCATCGATACGTACATAGCGATCAGCCAACTTATGGCTGAGCATGTAGTGAACATCGAGTTGTTGGGATGAAATCATTGCAGATGCAAGTCGGCGTGCCCACGCTGCTGTGCCAAGCTTTCGACCAGTTCTGTGAGAGAATGAAAACTGTGTGGTAGTAGTGCCGATACTCAGGAGGCAAATGTCCTGATATTTGACTTTCAGGAAGTGCTCCGCTTCATGCAGTGCGATCATGTCGGGAGAGTTGGCGAACAAGCCACCATCTGCAAAAAGCTCATCACCGATTTCCGCAATAGGGAAGTAAGTTGGTGCAGCAGAAGTCGCCACTGCGACATCGACTACTCGAAGCAGGTGGTCGCGCTGAAAACTTAGGTGATGCGGAGTCTTAAAGACCTGTGGCGTGCCTTTTGTCAGGTTAACGGTAGGAACTACTACCGGGTGTTTGAGGTCACCGATCAGCGTTTCCTCGCCAATAATGGAACCCACGACGTTGCGGAGGGCAGTCCCGGTGTACTTTGGAGAGAAGAGGGAGCGGCCAAAATCTCGCCACTGACCAAAGCGCGTTGTTGGCGCAGCTCTACTAGAAAAGATTGACTTGCCTTCCTTCTCGAACGCCGCCTTGATTTCTTCGGCGGGGCATTCGGCGGCAAGTCCTAAGGCAATTATTCCTCCAACTGATGTGCCAGCAATCAAATCGAAGCACGACGCGATCGGGCGTCCAATGCTCTGCTCCAGCGAAGCAAGCACTGCGATCGAATAGAGGCCAAGGTATCCGCCGCCGCTGATACTTAGTATCTGAAAGGGCATCTTTTAGTAGTAATACGTCAGGTTGAAAGACTCAAGAGAAGGGCGGCACGGCTGAGCTCTCCGCTCCACCCTGAATACCAGCACCAGCGGACCTCGCTCGGAGAGGGCAGGGCGAAGGGAGTTCTCAAAAAAGGCGTATTATCAAAGGGCACCCCACTATTCTGCGGGGGTCCCCTTACCCAGCTCCGGTTAAGTTTCGGCTTTGCCTGAGTCGACGCCCTAGAGCCGTCCCGCCTCGATGATGCGCTTCAGGAACGCGCGCGTCCGTTCCTGCTGGGGGTTGCCGAAGATCTGCTCGGGCGGGCCTTCTTCATGGACCTTGCCGCCATGGAGGAAGCAGACCTTGCTGGCGACGTCGCGGGCGAAGCCCATCTCGTGGGTGGCGAGGAGCATGGTCATGCCTTCCTTCGCCAGGTCGCGCACGATGTTGAGCACCTCGGAGACGAGCTCGGGGTCGAGCGCCGAGGTGATCTCGTCCAGCAGCATCACCAGCGGGTCCATGGCGAGCGCGCGGACGATGGCGACGCGCTGCTGCTGGCCGCCGGAGAGCCGGTCGGGGAATTCCTTGGCTTTCGCCTCAAGCCCGATGCGCCGCAGCAGCGCCATGGCGCGGTCCTCGGCCTCGGCCCGGTCCATCTTCAGGACCTTGAGCGGCGCCAGCAGCACATTCTCCAGCACGCTCATATGCGGGAACAGATTGTAGCTCTGGAACACGATGCCGACATCGCGGCGCAGCGCGTTCACGTCGACGCCGGGGCCGGTGACGCGGTCGCCATGGAGGCGGATCTCGCCGCCCTGGATCTGCTCCAGCCCGTTGATGCAGCGCAGGAGCGTCGATTTCCCGCAACCGGAGGGGCCGATCAGGCAGACCACCTGATGCTCCTCGACGTTCATGCTCAAGCCATCGAAGATCCGGTGGGGTCCGAAATTCTTCTCGATTTCGACGATTTCGAGGAAGGACATGATGCGGCTGTGCCCCCTCAGCCCGCCGCCCGCGTGCGCCGCTGATCGCGCTCGATCATGCGGTCGACGAAGCGGGCCTGGGGAATGGTGATGATGACGAAGAGGAAGGCGACCGTCGTCACCGAGGACAGGTTGAAATGGTTGCTGGCGACGATCTTGGCCTGGTTGAAGGCGTCGATGGCGCCGATCACGTTCACCAGCGCCGTGTCCTTCTGCAGGCTGATGAAGTCGTTGAGGAGCGGCGGGATGATGCGCCGGATCGCCTGCGGGATCACGACATAGCGCAGGGTCTGGGCGTAGGAGAGGCCCAGGGAGCGCGCGGCCGCGGTCTGGCTCTGATGGATGCTCTCGATGCCGGCGCGATAGACCTCGGCGACATAGGCGCCGTAGGTCAGGGTCAGGGCCAGGATCGCGTACCATTCGAGCGGGAAGTCGCGGATGATCGGCAGGCCCGTGAGCGGCAGGCCGAAACCCACCAGATAGATCGAGATGATGGCCGGCAGGCCGCGAAACACGTCGATATAGGCGGTCGCGATCATGCGGATCGGCCGGCCGGGCTCGCCGGGGATGAGGCGCGCGATCGCGACCACCAGCCCCCAGATCAGCACGAACACCTCGGCCACGCAGAAGATGAAGACGTTGACCCAGAAGGCGTTGAAGACGAGGCCGAAGGAATCGAAGATCAGCGGCAGGAAGAAGAAGGTGCGCCCGACCGCGATGTCGTTGAGCACGATGAAGAGGGCGATGGCGAGAACCAGCAGGACCGCCACCGCATAGCCGAAGGTGTACCAGCACCAGGTCCGGGCCGCGGCACCCTGCACGCGCGCGGCGATGATGTCGCCCTGGAGGCGGGCGGCGCGGCCGCGCCTGGCGGCCAGGAGGGCCTTGTAGGCGGGCAGCAGCAGCACGAAGGAAGCGACCGAGCAGACCAGCAGGATGGTCTCGCCGATCGTGCCGCTGACCTGGAGGTCGACCAGCACCTGCTGCAGGATGCTGCGCAGCCACCAGGTGGCGACGATGACCGCCAGCGCGCCCGCCAGGGCGATCGTGGCCCAGGTCACGGCGTCCTTGGGCGGCGTCGCGACGCGCCGGCGCGGGACGCGGGCGGACTCTGTCGCGGTGTCGCTGCTCATCGCTGACCCCTTTCAGGCGGAGCCCGGAAACGCCCGGGGTTCCAGGGCCGCTCCTGGCGGGTTCCGCGCTCCGGAGCGCCTGGAGGCGCACCGGAGCGGGGTCCCGTCGAACGGCGGAAGGCCGGCGATTACGGCTTGAAGTAGGGGATCGCGGTCGGGTCGGCGCCCCAGGCCCCGGCGAGATATTTCGCCGCGAGGGCCTTCAGGGTGCCGTCGTCGATCAGCGCCTGGATGATCTTGTCGAGCGTCTTGCCGTTGGCCGAGCCCTTGGGATAGAGCGCGCCATAGGTCTCGCCGGTCGCATACTGGCCGACCACGAGGAACATGCCGTTGGAGACGGCGGCCTGGCCCAGCACGATCGCCGTGTCGGTCATGGCCACGTCGACCTGGCCCGCCTGGAGGGCGGTGAACATCGAGGGCGTATCCGGGAACACCTTCTCCGGATTGGTCGGCTTCAGCACGTCATGGACGAAGCTGGCGCCGGTCGTGCCCTGCTGCACGCCGATGCGCAGGCCTTTCATCGTCATGGCGTCGACCTTGGTGCCCTTCTTCGCCAGCACTCCGATGTCGGAGGAGAAGTAGGGGACCGAGAAATCCACCACCTTCTTGCGCTCGTCGGTGATCGAGATCTCGGAGAGCGCCAGGTCGAAATTCTTGGTCTGGCCCGCGACCAGCGCGTCCCAGGCGACGTTCACGACCTTGACCTTATCGAGCCCGGCACGGTGCGCGATGTTCGCCGCCATGCAGTACTCGTAGCCGTCCTTGATGCTCTCGGGCGTGTCGCCGTTCCACCAGCCCGGGGCCGGCAGATTGACCTCGACGGTGAGCTGGCCGGCGACCGCGGGGGTCATCGGGATCGAGCCCTTGGCGCCGGTCAGTTCGCAATTGCCGATCATGTCGGCGGCCGCGGCGGGCAGGGCGCCCGTCAGCACAAGCGCGAGGGTGAAGGCGCCGCCCAGGGCAGCGCCAAGCGTCATACGGCGATTCATGAAAGTCTCCCGTGGCAATGAAGGACGATATCCCGGAACGTTTATCTTCGTTGGCTCGGGCCCGGCGGCGGGAGGGTGTCTCGGCACCGCGGCGGGGGGCGAGCAGGCGGCATCTTAGCGCAGCCGGCGGCTGTCCAGCCAGGGGAGGGGAATCCCACGGCCCGCCAGGGGGTTGGCCCGCCCAAACTGTCCCCAGGCCCGGCGGCCAAGCCTATCGACAAGAGGGGGTGGCTTTGCTATATCGCCGCGTTCCTCGGATGGCTCTCAGGGCCGCCCGCCGGGCCGGATCTGGGCGCATAGCTCAGTTGGTAGAGCAGCTGACTCTTAATCAGCGGGTCGCAGGTTCGAGTCCTGCTGCGCCCACCAACCTTCTCAATAGGTTGGCTCACAGATCGCGGCCGATTTTCTGCCAAGCCTTCATCCTGTTTCCGATAAAGGGCCGCCTCATGTTCTTGGGGGGCGCCGTGATCGATGCCGTGTGTACGGTCGCCGCATGTACGAGGTGATGCGCGTTTGGGACGAAGACCGTCCCGAGTGGGACGCGGACTTCCGCGACTTCGCGGCGGCGTGGCGGAGCCAACCAAAGTGGGTTGTGTCGCGCTCGCTTACGTCAGTCGGCCCCAACGCGACCCTTGTCGCAGATGACCTCGAGGCGGTGACACGCGGCCTGAAGGCGGAACTGGCTGGGGAGATTGGAATCGCTGGACCAGATCTGGCGCGAAGCCTGACCGACCTTGGTCTCATTGATGAGTATAGACTCTACCTCCACCCCGTCGTGCTCGGTCGCGGCAAGCCATTCTTCGCCGGTCCCCGGCCGCCGCTCCACCTTGTGGCCAGCGATCGAATTGGCGAGGACGTGATCAGGTTGACGTACGTTCCTGCATGATCAGCTACGCCTTTTCTTCGATTTGTTCGCGCGCTTGAGCAGGGTCAACGCCGCGTCTGCGGCCGACAGGGCGTAGCTCGGGTCCCGGTGGATGAGGATTTGGGCGACGGCCCCGTCGAGCAGGATCATGAGCTGCCGGGCGAGAGCGGCCCCCTCGCCAAATCCGTCAGCGGCGAGAACTTCTTCCAGCCAAGCCTCGAAGCGCCTCTTGTGACGCGCAGCGACCACGCGGGCCGGATGGCCTGGCAGATTTGCGAACTCGGCCGCTGCGCGCAGGAAGCTGCAGCCCCGCCAGCGAGGATTCTCGGCGTTCTTCCCAAGCTGTTCGAAGATTCGACGGATTCGGCGCGCAGCTGGCGCGCCGCCCTCCGGAATCATGCCCTGGTAACGGCCCAGGGTCGGCAGATCACGTTCTTCGAGATAGGCCGCGATCAGGTCGTCCTTGCTGGCGAAGTGATAGTAGAGCGTGCGCTTGGTCACGCCGGCCGCCTCGGCGACAGCGTCAACCCCAACGGCCCGGATGCCCTGGCCGTAGAACAGCCCGTCGGCTGCCGCAATTAGGCGCCGGCGGGTCTTCGATGAATCTCGCGCCATGGGAAAAGTATACCGACTAGTGAGTATACTCTCCAGCCCCTTCGTGGACACTGAAAGGCACGAACGCTCGCCGCCAGCAGGTCAATTCGATGGCAAGTGACAGGCGCCGGCCAAGGAGAACAAGCGCATGAGCCGGGGTCCAGCCAAGCGTACCGAGAACGTTGCCCTAGGGGTGGCTTCGCTTCACGGGAAGGCCCCACTGCTCCAAGCGCGGCCACCATGCCCCGGCGCCGCCCGGCGGTCTGCGATGCCGGGTCTTCTGCGCAAACTGCTCGGCTGGACCTATCGTCCGAGCGACGGTCGCCTTCCTGACAAGCTCAGTGACCATGTGCTGCGCGACATCGGCATCGAGCCCGACGGCCGGGAGGACGAGAGCAATGTCCGTTTCTGGCGCCGGCGCTAGACGCCCCGGCCTGCGCCGATTCGCCCAATCAGGAGTACTGGAGTTGCGTGACCCATACGAACCATTCGATGGCGACGCGGCCGGTGAATAGCGTGAGCCAACATGATGATCGCAATACAGACGATTTTAACTTTGGCAGGAGATCAATGACATGCGTCGAGAGATAATCACGACCGACCGGATCGCGCCGTCGGTAGGACCCTTTTCCGCCGCCGTGCGTGCTGGAGATCTGCTCTTTCTCAGCGGCCAGGTCGGGCTTGATCCAGCGACCGGCAAGCTCGTCGCCGGCGACATCGGCGCTCAGACCGAGCAAATATTCGCCAACATCTCAGCCGTGCTGGAAGCGGCGGGGAAGTCCTTCGACGACGTGATGAAGACCACCGTCTACCTCGCGGATATGAGGGATTTCGCCGCGATGAACGCGGTTTACGCGCGCTATTTCCAAACACCATATCCGGCCCGGACAACGATTCAGGCCGCCGGCCTGCCGCTCGGCGCCCCCGTCGAGATCGAGGTCGTGGCGAGATAGGCGCAAGTGATGCGGAACGGGCGAAACCTGCGAGCACATTCGATACCCTCAAATCGCTGGATCGTCTTGGCGCTTCTATTTTCGGTGCGCGTCTCAACCGGGATCCAGTATCAGGCGGTGGCGTCGCTTTCGCCGCAGCTGATGTCCGGATTCGTGCTCAGCATCGCTGACATCGGCCTGTTGATCGGGCTTTACCATGCCCCCGGGACGATACTCGCGTTTCCTGGTGGCGCTATCGGCGCATGGCTTGGGGACAAACCCGTTGCTCTCATTGGACTGGCGCTTATGGCCATCGGCTGCCGGCGGGCGGGGAGGTTGGCGCCGGCGGTGCCCCTCAGGCAGCCATTATCGGCGCTGCGGAGGGAAGCAGCTTGGCTAGTCTTGGCCGCTTATCGAACCTCCGACCGGATTGAAGCAACTCACCTGAATCGGAAATATGGCCGAATGACTCTTCTGTCGCCGCCAACAATTCGGAGCGCAGAAAAGCTGCAAGCATCATTGCTGTCATTTGTTCGAGTCTGATGCGGTCTACCAACCTTCTCAATAGGTTGGTTCACAGATCGCGCCCGATTTTCTGCCAGGCCTTCGTCCGGTTTCCGATAAAGGGTCGCCTCATGTTCTTGGGGGGCGTCATGATCGATGCCGTCCTTGGTTTGCCCCTCACCCAGCCAATCCAGTGAAATCGCGCCAGGCGAGGCTTGTTCATTTGAGGGATTTTTCGAGTCGAGTTTCTCCAATAAGTTGATCTGCGCCGGCTGGCCGTGAATCATCCGAGGGACGGCCCGAACTCCACCTGGCCATGGAGACACGTCATGAAGCCTCTGTTCTTCACTGCAATGCTGGCCACCGCGATCGGTATCGCCCCGCCCTGGGCGGGCGCCGGCGCGTTGGAACTGGCTCCCAATGTCACCGATGAGATCAATGTCACGACCGATTCCAGCCCGGGCTGGATGCCGACAGCCGATCAGCGCCAGGGCGCCCTGGCGGCGGTCCAATCGTTTCTCGATGCCGTGCAGCATGGCCGCTACGCGGACGCCTATGGGATGCAGAACCCGGCCGTTGTCCACGCCCAGACATTGCTGCAGTTCACCCAGTACGAGCAGGATTTCAGAGCGCTGTCCGGACCTTTGAAATTCTGGCGAGTCACGAAGGTCACATGGACGAAGGATCCGGTCCAGGCTCCCTTTCCCGGGGTCTATGCCGCGGTCGATCTGGTCAGCCAGTTCGCCAATGTGGACCGCGACTGCGGCTTCATCGTGGTCTATCAGCCGCCCGCCGGCCGTGTCTTTTCCATCTTGCGCAGAGAGAATAACTATCTCGACAATGCGAGCGCCCGGACCGTGGAGCAGAATCAGGGGAAGGCGGAAGTGGCAAAGGTGTGGGGCCAGCTGTCGAGCTACTGCCCCAACTACGTCGTCTCGCCGGATCAGCCATGAGGGCGAACCGCCGCGATCCAGGCATTCCGCCCGCCGCATAACGGCGAGCGCGCGGCGGGCCTCAAGCGGCGCCCGCGCCCTGCCGGTGGGTCCGGCCCTTCACCCAGCCGTCGTCGCAGCTCGCGAGGACCGCGACGGCGCCGGCGATGTCGTCGGGCGGACGAAGCTCTTCGCCGGGAGCGAACGGCTCCCTCCGCTCCCTGAAGGCGCCGGGCTCGCCCTGGAGCGAGGGGCCGCGCATGTCGGCCTCGGCGTCGATGCCGAAGGCGCCGCCACGAAGCTCCCTGGCCAGGATGTTGGTCATCGCCTCGACCGCCGCCTTGGTGGCGCCATAAGCGCCATGGGTCGGCTGAAGCAGTCCGACGACGCCCGCGGAGAAATAGATGAAGCGGCCGCCGTCGCGCAGGCGGTTGGCGGCCTCGCGCAGGGTGTTGAAGAGGCCCCTGAGATTCCCGTTCACGAGGCGCTCGAAGGTCAGCTCGTCGGTGCCGACGATGTTGGACAGGGTCATGATGCCGGCATTGTTGACCAGCAGATCGACGCCGCCGAAGAGAGTCTCGGCATCGTCGAACAGAGCGCGGACGGAATCGGGGTCGCCCATATCCGCCCGGGCCGCCCGGGCGCGGCCGCCCCGGGTTTCGATCTGGCGGGCCAGGGCGTCGGCGGCCGCGCCATCGCCCGAATAGCTCAGGATGACGGTGAAGCCGTCTTCCGCCAGCCGCGCCGCCACCGCGGCGCCGATCCCGTGCGAGGCGCCGGTCACGATGGCCACTCTGTCGTTGTCGGGGTCTCTCACGGGAGCATCCTCATCGGGTTGACCAGGGGAGTCTTTCGCGCAGCTCGTGACGATGACAGGGCGGGCTCGCGCGGGGACCTCTATCTCTCCGCGATCGCCTTCAGGCTCCGCAGCCACAGATCGTGACCCTTGCGGATGGCGTCGGGGTCGCGCTTGCCCATCGCCAGCGCCCGCGGGCCCTTCGCCATCCATCGCGTGACGACATGGCAGCCTTTCGGCACACGGACCAGGTGCCAGCGCTGGAAGGTCTCGAGGCCGTCTCCCTTGCCGAACCAGCCGAGACGGCTCTCCGGGACGAACTCGGCCATCCGCGCGTCGATATGCAGGCCGAAGGTGAAGAAGTCGAAGCGGCTGTCGGCCTGCAACAGGCCGGTGCGGTTGCCGGCGATCCGCAGCTCATGCGAGTTGGGGTACCAGGCGGGCCATTTCTGTGCGGCGACCAGATGCCACCAGACCGTGGTGCCTGTCGCATCGATGAAGATCTCGTTCTCGGCATCCAGATCCGCCTGCCCGGGCATGAACCCGGTCGGCCAGCGGATCTCCGGCGCGTCCGTCTCCGGGACGGCGCCGCCATAGCGGATCGGGCGTGGCTCCGCGAGTGCTCCATCCATGACCCTTTTCCCGTTCTCCTGGTCGCGGCACCGCCGCGATGGTGTCGATACCCCCTCCTGCTGTTCTCTCCCCCGCTCGGTCTTCTACCCCACGAGAAATCCGGGGCCGCGTGAGCTGAAGTAAATTCCGGGAAATCGTTGCTAAGCCCGGAGTGCCTCTTCGGTTGACGTGCCGGCGGCCACGATGTGCCGCGCGCCGCCATTGCCCGTCGAATCAGGAAATATGCAGGCTGTTGTTCTGGGCGGATGTGCGGCGCGACTGGATCGCGGGGCGTTCACCGTAGCCGGAGTCGTCCTCGTGGATCCTGGTCTTTCCCCGGAACACCCAATAGGCGCGCGCCTGGTAGGCCAACACGATCGGCATGACGATGACGATGCCGACGCCGACGAACCAGAGCGTCTGCGGGTCCGCGATACCGTCCCAGATCGTGATCTGCCGCGGAACGATGTAGGGCCAGAGACTGATGCAAAGCCCGCCGAAGCCGAGAGCGAACAGGATCATCGAGAGCTGAAAGGTCAGCACGTCGCGCGGACCCCAGAGGCTGCGCCAGATCGCGACGATGACCAGAGCCGTCACCAGGGGAACGGGGGCGAGGAGAGCGAGGTTCGGCCAGGCGAACCAGCGGCTGGCGACGGCCGGTTCCGTCAGCGCGCTCCAGGCGCTGACGACCACCATCATGAGCGCGACCAGGAGGAGGGCTGCGTGGCCGACCTCGCGTGCGAAGACCTGGGTCGCGCCTTCCGTCTTCCAGATCAGCCAGCCGGCGCCGAGCAGGGCATAGCCGGCCACGAGGCCGATACCGGAAAATACTCCGAGGAGAGTGAGCGTGCTGAACGGCCCGCCCGAGAAGACCCCGTCCTGCATCGGTACGCCGCCGATGAATCCGCCCAGGATCAGCCCTTGGGCGAAGGGCGCGACCAGCGAACCCCCGGCGAAGGCGAAATCCCAGACCCGCCGATATCGCACCGTCTGCAGCCGGAAGGAGAAGGCGATGCCGCGGAGCACGAGCGCGATCAGCATCATCATGACCGGGAGATAGAAGGCCGGCAGCAGCACGTAGTAGGCGGCCGGAAAGACGGCGAACAGCAGCGTTCCGCCCATCACGAGCCAGGTCTCGTTGCCGTCCCACACCGGCTCGATGCTCGCCATCATCGTGTCGCGGTCGAGATCGCGCGGTGCGGCGAGGAACAGGATCCCCACGCCCAGGTCGAAGCCGTCGGCCAGCACGTAGATGACGATCGCGAGGGCGCTGACCGCCGCGAACATCAGCGAGGCATCCATGAACCCTCCTGTGTCGCGGTCAGCGACGTCCGTGACAGCAGGGGATCGGCAGCGTGCGCACCGGGAAGAGCGATGCCGCGACCGCCCGGTCGTGCCTGCGTCAGCGTCTGCGGTTCTCCGCGCTCGGCCGGTGGGCCACGCCAGACCTGGCGGGCGCCGAACCACAGGAAGGCGAGCAGCAGGAGGTTGTAGACGATGACGAACAGTCCGAGCGACATCGAGATGGCGTCGGTGCTGACGGGGGCCGCGGCCTGTGCGGTCCGCAGGATCCCATAGACGATGAAGGGCTGCCGGCCGGCTTCGGTCACGGTCCAGCCGGCCAGCACGGCGACGAAGCCCAGCGGCATAGCGCCCACGGCGACGAAATGGAACCAGCGCGCGCTGTAGAGCCTGCCGCGAAAGCGCAGCACGGCACCCGTGATCGCCACGGATAGCAGGATGAGACCGATGCCCACCATGATCCGAAAGGCGAAGAACACGATCGGCACGTTGGGGCGGTCTTCGCGTGCGACCGCCTTCAGCCCCTGCACCTCGCCGTTCCAGGAATGGGTCAGATAGAGACTCCCCAGATGCGGGATGCTGAGCTCGAACCGATTGCTCTCCTTGGCCATGTCCGGCCAGGCGAAGAGGGTGGCGGCCACGCCGTGGCCGCTGTCCCAGAGGCCCTCCATCGCGGCGAGCTTGGTCGGCTGATGCTCTCTGGTATTGAGGCCCTGCATGTCGCCCAGGACGATCTGCAGGGGCGCCAGCAGCAGCACGGTCCACATCGCCATCGAGAATCCCTTGCGGGCGGTCTCCAGGTGGCGCCGCCACAGGAGATGCAGCGCGGAAACGCCGGCAACGACGAAGGCGCCGGTGAGGAAGCTCGCGCAGACCATATGGGAGACGCGGTAGGGGAAGGAGGGATTGAACACGATGTCGGGCCAGCTCACGGCATGGAAGATGCCGTTGGCGTCTTGGATCGCACCGGCGGGTGTTTGCATCCAGGAGTTGGCGGCGGTGACCCAGGTGGCGCTGAGCAGGGTCCCGAACGCCACCATGCAGCAGGCGAAAAAATGGGCACCGGGCCCGACCCGTTTCTCACCGAAGAGCACGACGCCGATGAATCCGGCCTCCAGGAAAAAGGCCGTGAGCGCCTCATACATGAAGAGCGGACCGAGGACGTTGCTGACCGCCTTGGAGAATCCGGACCAGTTGGTGCCGATCTCATAGCTCAGCACCAGGCCGGTGATCACGCCCATCGCGAAACCCATCCCGAAGATCCGCGCCCAGAAGCGCATCAGGTCGCGATAGACCGGACGCCGGGTCCACCACCAAAGGCCGCTGAGGCACGCGACGTAGGAGGCGACGCCGATCGTGAAGGTCGGCCACAGGATGTGATATCCCATGGTGAAAGCGAACTGCAGGCGCGAGAGGACGACCGCGTCCATGGTCATGCCCCTGCGCCGCCGGCCGTCGCCGGCTGCGGCGAAGGGCCGGGCCGGGAGGGAATCAGGCGGACCGGGACCGCCTTCGAAGAGGGCGTATGGCTCTTCGGATCGTGGGACTGCAGCGGCACCAGCGGGTTGGTCTCGGGGTAGTAGGCGCCGCCGCAGCCGTCGGGCAGCGGGTACTCCACGATCTTGAGGCCGCGGACGACGCGTTCGATGCCGTCGGTCGAGGCGGTGACGAGGTCCACGCGGTCATCCGGCGCGAGCCCGCGCCGCGCGATCTCCCGGGCATTCAGGAAGACGATGTCGCGCTGGCCGAAAACCCCACGATAGCGATCCGACAGCGAATAGACGGTCGTGTTGTACTGATCGTGGCTGCGCATCGTCGTCAGCCAGAGGACCTCCGGATGGTCCTCGAACGGGTCCTCGTTCAGGCCTTCGGCAACCATGAAATTGGCCCGGCCGGACGCCGTCGCCCAGATGCGCTCGCGCGCCGTCGAGTTCAGATGGAAGCCGCCGGGAACCCGGATGCGCGCGTTGTAGGCCTGGAAGATCGGAAACACGGCCTCGATCTCGTTGCGGATGCGATCATAGTCCGCCACCAGCGCCTCCCAATCCACCTTGGACCGGGCTCCCAGCGTGGCCTGCGCCAGCCCGGCCACGATCGCGGGCTCGCTGCGCAGATGCTCGCTCGCCGGCGGATTCATGCCCATCGAGGCGTGGACCATCGACATCGAATCCTCGACGGTGATGGATTGCGGCCCGGTGGCCTGAACATCGATCTCGGTGCGGCCCAGGCAGGGCAGGATCAGCGCCTCGGCGCCATGCACGAGATGGCTGCGGTTGAGCTTGGTCGAGATCTGGACCGTGAGGGCGAGGCTCCGCAGGGCGGCCCGGGTCCTTTGCCAATCCGGCACCGCCGCCGCGAAATTTCCGCCCAGGCCGATGAAGGCCCTGACCTCGCCCCGCAGCATCGCCTCGAGCGAGGTGACGACATCATGCCCATAGGCGCGCGGCGCCTGGAAGCCGAAGCGCTTCTCCAACCGGTCGAGAAACTCGGCGCCCGGCTTCTCCGTGATCCCGACGGTGCGATCGCCCTGGACGTTGGAATGGCCGCGCACCGGACAGAGGCCGGCGCCGGGGCGACCGATATTGCCGCGCAGCAAGGCCAGGTTCGCGAGCTGCTGGACGTTCTGTGTCCCGCGCCGGTGCTGGGTGATCCCCATGCCCCAGACGATGATCGCGTTGCGGGCCTCGACATAAACCCGGGCCGCCTCGGTGAGATCGGCCCGCGTCAGGCCCGACTGGTACTCGATGGCGCCCCAGTGGGTGGCGCGAAGGTCGGCGGCCAAGGCCTCGAAGCCCTGCGTATGGCCAGCGATGAAGTCGGCATCGAGGACCCGGGGCTGATCGGCCGCGATCGCGACATCGTCGAACTCGATCATGGCCTTCATCAGGCCCTTGATCGCGGCGAGATCGCCGCCGATACGGACTTGGAGGAGGCCGGTGCTGATCGGGGTCGAGGTCAGCGTCAGCATCTCAACGGGGTTCTGCGGCGCCTGGAACCGCTCCAGGGCCCGCTCGCGGAAGGGATTGAAGGAGACGATGCGGGCGCCGCGCCGCGCGGCATTGCGCAGGCTCGTCATCATGCGCGGCGAGTTGGTGCCGGGATTCTGCCCGAAGATGAAGATGGCGTCCGCCGAGTCGAAGTCCTCCAGCAGCACCGTGCCTTTGCCGACGCCGATCGATTCCGGCAGTCCCACGCTGGTGGCCTCGTGGCACATGTTCGAGCAGTCGGGAAAATTGTTGGTCCCGAACTCCCGGGCGAAGAGCTGATAAAGAAACGCGGATTCGTTCGACGACCGGCCGGATGTATAGAACTCGGCCATGTTGGGGCTGGGGAGCTCTCTCAGGCGCCGGCCGACCAGTTCGAAGGCCGCCTCCCAGCTGCAGGGCAGATACCGGTCAGACGCGGCGTCGAATCGCATCGGATGGGTCAGGCGACCCTGCAGCTCGAGATCGTAATCGCTCCAGCCGGCGAGCTCGGAGACGGTGTGAGCGGCGAAGAAATCGGGGCCGCAGCGCTTGTCCGTTGCCTCCCAGGCGACGGCCTTGGCGCCGTTCTCGCAGAACTCGAAGGACGAGGTGTGCTTCGGATCGGGCCAGGCGCAGCCCGGGCAGTCGAAACCGGTCGGCTGGTTGACGCGCAGCAGCGTCTCGGCACCCTTGATCGCGATGTCCTGCCCCGCGAGGACGCTGCCGACGGCTCTCAGCGCGCCCCATCCGCCCGCCGCGGCGCTATATCGACGGATTGCCTTTTTATGAGCCACGCTGCACTCCTGGCGGCAAATATGAGTCGGGTTCCCGGCTGTCGGCGGGCCCGACACGGCCTGTGTCGGGTGCCGGGACCGGAAGGGGCAATCGAGAGCGGGCCGGCAGGCCGCTAGGCCGAAACCGGAGCGATCGCCTGCAGGACCGCCCGCAACAAGTCCTGATGGCGGACGGGCTTCGTCAGGAACTCGACGGCGCCGCCCTTCATGGCACGAACCGACATCGGCACGTCGGCCTGGCCGCTGATGAAGATGACGGGGAGCTGCCGCTTCGCCCTGACCAGGTCCTCGTGGAAATCCAGGCCGCTTTTTCCCGGCAGCATGACATCGAGCACCACGCAATCGGGAAGGTTTGGATGGGGGCTATCGAGGAACTCCGGGACCGATCCGAACAGCTCCACCCGCATGCCCGCCGACCGCAGCAGGCTGTGAAGCGCCTCGCGGACATCGCGATCGTCATCGATGACGGCCACGGTCGCCGGCGCGCGGACGGGCGGTTCGCAGAAAAGCGATGCCGGCGGTTCCGCGGTGGTCTCGGCGGCCAACATATAGCCACGGCCGGGCACGGTCTTGATGAGATCCCCGTCCCTGCCCAGAACCTTCCGGAGTGCGGTCATCTGAACCCGTAGATTGCTGTCTTCGACGAGCGTCGAGGGCCAGACGCGCTTCACGATCTCGTTCTTGGTGACGAGCGTGCCTCGGGATTCCAACAGCACGACCAGAAGGTCGAAGGCCCGGCTGCCGATCTCCAGGGACCGGCCATCGGCCAGAAGCTGACGCGCGCGCGGCAGGACGCAATAGTGCCGAAACCGGAGGACGGACGGATCATCGTCGGTGCCGGGCTCGTCCCTCGCTGCAGTCCAGCTCCGCGCGGGCCGGTTCGGGATCGGCAGGTTCGTGAGATTTTGAATCAACACAGGAAGAGCCTCCTTCCGGTCTGGCCCATGCACTTTCCGCGCTTCGCGAGGGGCCGGCAGCGGCGGGCGCCACCGGTGAGGAGCGGCTCGGTTTCGTCGCGTTGGCAATTCATGGGGGAGGAATAGCAGAGCGGGTCTCCGCCAGCCTTGCATCGATCGCTCCGGATTTGTTGCTTTCTGCCCTCATGGACTGAGATCCCATCGCGACGGGGCAGCGTGGGAGCGCCGGCGCAACCGGGGGCGGCGGGGTGCGGCCCTTGTCACCGGCGCCGACAGAAGACGGGGAATAGGGGGAAGGGTCGGCGAGGCCGTCCTACGGCTTCAACCGGGAGAGCTGGAGCTTGTCCACCATCCGGACCAGGTCGGCCAGCGTGCGGGCCTGCATCTTGCGCATCACCTGCCCCCGATGCAGCTTGACCGTGGCCTCGCTGATTCCGATTTCCGCGGCGATCTGCTTGTTGAGGAGGCCGGCGGCGACCAGGGTCAGCACTTCCCGCTCGCGCGGCGTCAGGCTTTCGAAAACCGCACGGAGTCCGGCAACCGAACGCTCGCCGTCCCGGCGCGCCATGTCCTGCTCGATCGCCAGATAGATCGCATCGAGGAGGTCCTGATGGCGAACCGGCTTGGTCAGGAACTCCACGGCACCGGCCTTCATGGCCCGGACCGACATCGGAATGTCGGCGTGACCGCTGATGAAGACGACCGGCAGATGCACGCGCTCCTTGATCAGATCGTCGTGGAAATCGAGTCCACTGCGTCCCGGCAGCCTGACATCGAGAACCAGGCAGCCGTGACGGTCGGGGCCGGCGCGATCCAGGAACTCCTGGACCGTGGCGAACAGCTCGACCCGCAAGCTCACCGACCGCAGAAGACTCTGCAGCGCCTCGCGGATGTCCTGGTCGTCGTCGATGACGAAGACAGTCGGCGGACTGCTCTCATGCTGAGTTGTCAATTGAGGCCCCTCCCGCTCGCTGTCGGCAGGACGAATCGAAAGATGCTGCCGTGAGGCGCATGGGAGTCGGCCCAGAGGCGGCCGCCATGCGCCTCGACGATCGACCGGCAGATCGACAGGCCCATACCCATGCCCTCGGGCTTGGTCGTGTAGAACGGCTCGAAAATGCGGTCCAGCCGGGCCGGATCGATGCCCGTGCCGGAATCCGCGACCGCCACCTGCAGGAACCCTCCCTCGACGCGCTCGGTCGTCACGCACAGCCGTCGCGGCCTGTCGGCGACCGACGTCATCGCGTCGATGCCGTTCATGACCATATTCACGACGACCTGCTGCAACTGAACCCGATCGCCCATGATCGGCTCGAGGCCGGGGGGCAGATCATGCTCGAGCGCGACGTCGTTGCGGCGCAGCTCGGCCCGCATCAGGTCCAGCATCTCGACGACGATGCCGTTGAGGTCGAGCAGGGTCATTTCGGGCGAGGACTTCCGGGCCAGCGCGCGGATCGTCTTGACGACATCGCCGGCGTGGTGGCCGTTCCTGACGATACGCTCGGCGGCGCCCCGCGCCTCGTCCAGGTTCGGCTTGTCCTTCGCCAACCACAGCAGGCAGGCCTCGGCATTGGTGACGATCGCCATGAGAGGCTGGTTCACCTCATGGGCAATCGACGCCGCGAGCTCGCCCATGGTCATCAGCCGGGCGCCATGCATCAGGTTGGTATGGGCCCGGCGCAACGCCTCCTCCACCAGCCGGCGTTCGGTGATGTCGCGAAACACCAGGACGGCGCCGGTGATGTCGCCCTTGTCGTCGATGATGGGAGAGCCGCAATCGTCGATCGGCACCGTGCGGCCGTCGCGGGAGAGCAAAACGGTATGATTCGCCAGCCCGACCACCGTGCCCAGCCGCAGCACCTTGGCGGCGGGGTCCTCGACCGTCCTCCCGGTCTCCTCGTTGACGATGCGGAAGACCTCGGCAAGCGGCTGCCCGATCGCATCCCGCTGCGGCCAGCCGGTCAGGGTCTCGGCCACCGGATTCATGAAGGTGACCCGGGCCCCGTTGTCGGTCGCGATGACGGCGTCCCCGATGCTGGAGAGGGTGGTCACGAACCGGCGCTCGCTCTCCCGCAGCTTTCGCTCGGCCGCATGCTTGAACAGAGCCATCTCAATGACCGTCCGCAGCTGGGAGTCCTCGAACGGTTTGAGCAGGTAGCCGAAGGGCTCCGTCAGGCTGGCGCGCTGGACGGTCTCGTCATCCGCATAGGCGGTGAGAAATATGACAGGAATATGACATTGCTCGCGGATCTGCTGGGCGGCATCGATGCCGTCGATCTCGCCCTCGAGCCGGATGTCCATCAGCACGATGTCGGGCCGGGTCTTCAGCGCGAGCGGCGGGGCGTCTTCGCCGCGGGCGATCATGCCGACGACCGTGTGCCCGATCCGGTTCAGCTGCTGCTGGATATCCCTGGCGACCACCCGGTCGTCCTCGACGACCAGGATCTTGGCGGGCGTCATCGGTTGGTCTCCGTTCCCGTGTCCGCGTCGAAAACGATGGCGAATGTCGTGCCGCCCTCCCGCTGCAGATCGAGCCTAGCATGAAGCTGCTGCATCAGATCATAAACGAGCTGCAGGCCGACGGTATCGGCTTGCTGGGTGTTGCGGTCGGACGGCAGGCCGACGCCGTTGTCGATGACGGCCAGCCTGCAGCGCCCTGCGGGGAGCAACTTCAGCTCGACCCGCACCCGTCCGGGCCGCTCGTCGGGGAAGGCGTGCTTCAGGGCGTTGGAGACGAGCTCGTTGATGATCAGGCCGGTGGCGATGGCCTGGTCGAGGCCGAGCTCGACCTCGTCGATATCGGTCGTCAGATCGACATCACGGCTGTGCAGCCCATAGGCGCGGATCAGATGGGCGCATAGATTCTGCACATGGGTCCGCATGGGGATCCTGGCGAAATTGCCGGCCCGGTAGAGATTCTCATGGACCAGGGCCATCGAGCGAACCCGGTTGCGGCTCTCGGAGAACAGCTCCGCGACCGCGGGATCGGCAATCCGGGAGGCCTGAAGGCTCAGCAGGCTGCTGATCAGCTGCAGATTGTTCTTGACCCTGTGGTGGACCTCCTTGAGCAGGGCCTCCTTCTCCTGGAGCGAAGCGCGCAGCCGCTCCTGGGCCTGCACCGAGGCGGTCACGTCCATCACCGTTCCGACATAGTCGACTTCGCCCGCCGCATTCTTCTCCGCATGGACCACCACATGGAGGTTCTTCGTCGAGCCGTCCGGCATCCTCAACCTGTGATCGAGCTCGTGGTTTCCGCCGTCCTCGGACACCCGATCCATGATCTTCTGCACCAGGGTCGGTTCTCCCGGGTGATTGCGCTGGCGCCCGACCTCGAATGTCGGCGCAGTCTCCCGGTCGACTTCGTAGATCCGATAGATCTCCTCGGACCAGAACAGCTTCGTGTGCGAGCTGTTGAAGGCGAAACTGCCCATATGGGCGAGGCGCTGGGATTCCGCGAGATAGGCCTCGGCATGCTGCAGGTCGGCGAACAGGCGGGCATTCTCGAGCGAGATCGCGGCCTGGGAAGCCAGCAGTCTCAGAACGGCGATCCGGGCGGGCGTGAAGACATGGGAGGTGAGGCGGTTCTCGAGATAGAGAATGCCGATCAGCTTGGCCTGCTTGATCAGCGGCAAACACAGGATCGAGCGGCTGCGGTTGCGCCGGATATATCTGTCTCCCGAGAACGGGTTCCGGTTCGAAGCGTCGTCCAGCAAAAGGCTCTCCTGCGTGCGCAGGACATAGCGCAGAACCGATTCGGGAAGCTCCTCGGCCGCCACGGCCGACCGCCGGAAACAGACCACGACGGTATCGCGAAGGGTGGTGGCTTCCGCTTCGATCTGCAGCTCTTCGCCTCGCGAGAGGATCAGCAGACCGCGATCGGCACCCGCCTGCTCGAGCGCCAGCACCATGAAGGTGTCGATGAGCTTGGGCAGGTCGATCTCGCTCGAGACGGCTTGCGACACCTTGACCATGGTCGCGAGATCCAGACGCTCGACCGTCGTGCCGATCGTGCTCTCGGGCCGCGGCCCGGCCAGATCCTGCCGCAGCTGCGGGTAGCTCCGGTCCAGAAGACGGACCTTGCCGTCGGCACCCCAGCGAAGATAGCCGGCGCGGGCGGCCAGCAGATAGGCGTCGGCACTCGTCTGGAAGCCGCGGGCGCGGTAGAAGCGGGCGGTGAGTTCGTTGGCGATGGCTTCGTTCTGGATGAAGCCATATTGCCGTGCGAGCCGGATGGCCTCCTCATAGAGGCGCATCGCGTCCAGCTCCCGGCCTTCCAGCCGCGCGATTTCCGCCGCCACCAGGGCGGCACGGTTGGCGAAATTCTCCGGGCAGCTCTTGGCCCAGACCGCGATCTGACGATAATGAGCCTGCAGCAGGCCAAAGTGGCGCTCGCGCAGCTCGCCGTTGGTCGAATCGCAGGCCGCGGCCCGCGTGAGGGCGCCGTAGAAATGATACTCCGCGATCTCCAGATGCGACCGCGTCGCCCACAGGAGGTCGTGGGCGCTCGCGGCGGCGGCGACGCCGCCGGTGTCGTCCTGCGCCAGAAAGCGCGCCTGCATCCTGTGGATCCAGTACCAGGACGTGGCGAGCGCCAGGCGCGCGGCGCCTTCGGCGAGATGCTTCTCGAACCAACGATCATCCTGCTCCGATCCTTCGGGGCGGAAGATGTCGGGCTCGAGTCCGCGCAGCTCGCGAATCAGCATGAGCTGGTCGGTGAAGACGTCGACATACAAGCCGAACCGGGCCTTCCGGGCGAAGGCAAGCGCCTGTTCGGCCTCGCGTTGAACGTCCTGGAGCGGCTCTCCCGAGATCAGCAGATTCGTGACCAGGTTCTTGCAGCTGTAGACGGCGTAGGTCAGGTCTCCCATCGCATTGGCGATGTCGAAGGCCTGCTTGATCAGGACGCGGCCCGACAGGACATGCATGGTCCAGGGGATGGTGATCGCCCCAAAGGCCATATAGACCCGGGCCTTGAACCGTTCCAGGCCGCGCTTGTCCACCAGATCGCGGCCGAGCTGGCCGAAGCGGAATCCCGCCTGGTAGTCGCCCAGACGAAGACCCAGAGCGATGTTGAGGACGGCATAGGCGTGGCAGGACGCGTCGCAGTTGCCGTGCTCCAGGCTCAGATTCGTCATGCGCAGGAGAACGACGTCATGGAGGTTGTTGTCGGTGAAGCGCGCCGGCGGCAGCAGCTCCGCAAGAACATCCATGGTGGCCAGCCAGTCGGGGTCGGTCATCAGCGGCAAATCGAGCAGTTGCTCGATCGGTCGACCGGCAAGCAACTGCCACATCCGATCGAGCTCCCGACCGACGTCGCCGTCGGTCGGATGCGGGGAGAGCTCGATGCCGACATGGCGCAGGCAATCGAGGCCCACCTCGACGCCGCGATCGGTTCGATCGAGCGTGGTGTATAGAGCCAGGCGAAGCCGGGCGACCGCCGCCCGGTCGACGAGATCGATCACCCGTTCCGACAGGGCCGAGAGGCGCGCCTCGGCCGCGGGGAGATCCCCGGTCAGAAACTCGCACTCGGCGCGGTGGCGCTCCAGATCGAACATGAGGCGATAGTCGAGCTCCCAGCTGGCTCCCGCCAGCAAGGCGGAGCCGGCCGCGAAGTAGGCCAGCGCCGACGCATAGGCGGTCGACGCCTTGGCGCGTTTGCCGGCAATGAGATTGAGCGCGGCAACCTGCCTCCGCTCTTCGGGCGAATGAATCAAGGCGGCGCCGCGGTCGAGCTGGTTGACGATCTCGAAGATGCTCTCCTCGAGCTCCGCGGCGGCGGTCCGGGACGCCAGCACCCGGCCGATCCGGAGATGCATGGCCGGCCGCTCGGCGTCAGGGATCAGCGCGTATGCCGCCTCCTGGACACGGTCATGGAGGAAGGAGTAGCCGCCGCCCTCGGGACGCAGAACGAGTCCCGTCCGGACGGCCTCCCAGAGCGCCGCGCGGACCGCGTCTTCGGGCATCCCCAGCAGCATCGTCAAGGTGGATGCCCGCGCATTGTCGCCAAGGCAGGCCAGCTGCTGCAGGAGGTTCAGGGCAACGGTCGGGAGGCGATTGAGCTTTCCCGCCATGAGCTCCGCCACGTTGGCGGTGATCCGCTTGGCGCGGATTCGATCCATGTCCCACTGCCACGCCGCAGCGTCGAGATTGAAGGACAGCAGATTCTCCTCGGCCAGGGCCGTGACGAACTGGATCGCAAAGAAGGGATTGCCGCCGGTCTTCTCGAACACCAGCTCGGCCAGGGACTGCACTCTTCCCGGCTCGGCATGCAGGGCATCGGCGACCAGGCGCCTCACGTCGCTCGGCAGAAGGGGCGCGAGCACGATCTGTTTCACGTTGGCGGCGGTTCCGCGGATCGCCTCCAGCGCGCGCGCGAGCGGGTGGTCGGGGCCAACCTCGTTGTCGCGATAGGCGCAGACGAGCAGCAGATGGCTGACCTCCGGATCGGTGGCGAGGCGCTCGAGCAGCTCGAGGGTCGCCATGTCCATCCATTGCAGATCGTCGAGAAACAGGGCGAGGGGATGCTCGGCCCGCGCAAAGACGGCGAGGAACCGCCGGAACACCTGCTGGAACCGGTTCTGCGCATCGCGCGGCGGAAGCTCGGGAACCGGCGGTTGGTCGCCGATGACGTGGACGAGCTCCGGGATCAGGTTGACCATGAGCTGGCCGCTGGACCCGAGCGCCTCCAGCAAGGCGTCCCGCCAGCGGGCCAGCTCCGCATCGTTCTTGCTGAGCAACTGGCGGATCAGGCTCTGAAACGCCTGCGCCAGCGTGGCGTAGGGAATGTTGCGCTTATACTGGTAGAACTTGCCGGCGGCGAAGAGTCCGCGGGACGCGACCAGGGCCTTGTGGAGTTCGTTGACGATCGAGGATTTGCCGATGCCCGCATAACCGGACACCAGCACGAGCTCGGTCGTGCCCTGCGCGACGACGCGATCGAAGGCGGAGATGAGCGCGTCGATCTCGGCTTCGCGCCCGTAGAGCTTTTCCGGAATCATCAGCCGGTCCGGCGCGTCGCGCGCGGCCAGGCGGAACGGGTCGATGCGGCGGTGTGTCTCCCATCCCCCGAGGCACCGCCGCAGGTCGGCTTCGACGCCGGCCGCGGTCTGATAACGGTCTTCGGCGGTCTTGGCGAGAAGCTTCAGGATGATGGCGCAGATGGGATCGGGTATTCCCTCGACGCGTTCGTTCGGCGGCGTCGGCTGGCGGGCGACATGGCAATGGACCCATTCCATCGGATCCGAGGCGGTGAATGGCAGAGCACCCGTGAGCAATTCATAGAGAGTGACGCCCAGCGAATAGAGGTCGCTCCGGGCATCGATCGACCGGTTCATGCGACCGGTCTGCTCCGGCGCCATATAGGCGAAGGTGCCGGCGATGATTTCGGGGGGCGCGGGGGCCTGGCGTTCGCGCGGCAGCAGCGATGCGATGCCGAAACCCGTGAGCCGGACATTGCCCGCGGCGTCGACCAGCAGATGCGCCGGCTTGATGTCCTTGTGGATGAGTCCGCGCTGATGGACCTGGCGCAAGGCCGCCGTCAGGGCGATCGCGACCTGCAGAAAGCGCGTCACCTCCAGCGGGCGCCCGCGGACGCCGATCAGCGGGTTGCCGCCAGGATCCTGAAGCACCAGCATCGGGCGGCCGTCATGCCGGACGAGGGCGAGGGGACGCACGGCCCAGGCGGGATCGAGCTTGTCGGCCAGGGAATATTCATGTTCGAGCCGCGCGAGGCTCAACGGTGCCTGCTGTGCCAGCACCGGAGCCAGGACCAGGATCGAAACGGCATTGCCGCGCTGCCGGCCGCGATAGAGGACGAACTCGCGGCCTTCCCGCAATGTCTCGAACTCATATCTGGAAAGCTCCGTCACGAACGGCTTGATCCCTGATCGCATCAGACGGGGGGGAGCATAAGGGTTTTGCAAATAGCCAGATAGGCGAAAGCAATGGTTTTCACCGTCCCGTGCTCACGCCCGATCGCTCGTTCCGGCACGCTTAGGAACTTCGTCGACAAGGAATTTTGTCGGACGACAGGCCTTCGGATCGGTGGCTTCGCGCCCTTTCGCAAGAATTCACGCGGTCTCACTAGGGGTATTTCGGGTCATGGCGCAAGGCTGTGAAGGCAGGATTCGCGGTCCGCCCTTCGGCGCGGCCGATGGGCAGGTGCATCCCGGTGCCGCTTTCTTGCCCCAGCAACCGGAGATTCCCATGTCCTACGCGAGACCGCCGCTTCCCCCGTTTATCGCCGAGACCGCGGCGCGGAAAGTCCGCCTCGCCGAGGACGCCTGGAACAGCCGCGATCCGCAACTCGTCTCCCTCGGCTATTCCGCCGACAGCGCCTGGCGAAACCGCGCCGAGTACATCACCGGGCGGTCCGCCATCGTGGAATTCCTGGGGCGCAAGTGGATCCGCGAGCTGGACTGCCGGCTGATCAAGGAGCTCTGGGCCTTCGCCGACAATCGCATCGCCGTGCGCTTCGCCTATGAGTGGCATGACGATGCGGGCAACTGGTTCCGCTCCTATGGCAATGAGAACTGGGAATTCGGCGACGCCGGGCTGACGCACCGGCGCTTCGCCTGCATCAACGACCTGCCGATTCCGGAGGCCGATCGCCGCTGTTTCTGGTCGCTTGGCTCCCGCCCTGCGGACTATCCGGGCCTGTCCGAGCTGGGGCTCTGAAGCAACGGCCCGGCGACAGGGCCGGATGGATACGACGCGGTATCGCAGGACGGGGTCAACCCGAACCCACCCGATCAGAGAATTGAAGCCACCCGACCCGAGAATTCATGTCAGGACAGCCATCCGGGGGGAAGGGGAAGGGGAAGCGACGCATGATCGCGATGCGCGTCGCCCTTCGTGCCGGGCTGTTTGCCGCGATCGTGGCAATCTTGGCCAGCCGCGCGGCCAGTGCCGACGACGACATCTGGCACCTCGAGAAGCTCAGCGGCGACTGGGGCGGCGTTCGCACCGAGCTGCAGAATCAGGGCTTCGACATCACCCTGGACTATGTCGGCGAGACGATGGGCGATGTCTCCGGCGGCGTCGAGCGCGGTTTTGTCTATCAGGGGCGGCTGCAACTGTCGCTCGATGTCGATCTCGACAAGCTCATGGGCTGGCAGGGCGCGCTCTTCCATGTGACCGGCTATCAGATCCAGCGGACCGGCGGCGGCATCGGTGCCCGCAGCGGCGCACTCAGCGATCCCAGCTCGATCGAGGCCCATCCGTCGACGAGACTGTTCACGCTCTGGCTGCAGCAAAGCCTGTTCGATGACGAGGTTTCTGTCCGCGTCGGCCAGCTCGCGGCCGACGACGAGTTCATGATCAGCCCGACCGCCGCGAACCTGCTCAACAGCACCTTCGGGTTCGCGGATATCCTGGCTCTCAATCTGCCCAGCGGCGGACCCGAATATCCGCTGGCAACCCCGGGGCTTCGCATCCAGGTGAACCCGACGCCGGAGCTCTCGCTTCTCGCGGCAGTCTTCAGCGGCGATCCGGCCGGCGACACTTGCTCGGGCAATCCTCAGCTCTGCAACGGCAGCGGCACGACATTCAGTTTCAGCGGCGGAACCTTCTGGATCGGCGAGGCCCAATACGCGATCAACCAGGGAGACCAGGCCGAAGGCCTTCCCGGCGTCTACAAGCTGGGCGTCTGGTATCAGGACGCTTCCTTCGCCGATCAGCGTTTCGGTGTCGATGCCGCGGGCAACAAGGTGTCGCTGGCGTCGGGCGCCGCGGTCGGGGCGGAGAACCATGAGGGAAATGGCGGGATCTACGGGCTGGCGGACCAGACCCTCTGGCGCAGCAACGACAAGGACCGGACCCTCAACGCCTTCCTGCGCATCGGCGTATCGCCCGCGGACCGCAACCTGATCTCGTTCTATGTCGATGGCGGCCTCGGATTCACCGGGCTCGTCCCGACCCGAGACCAGGATACGCTGACCTTCGGTGCCGCCTATGCCCGGATCAGCGACGATGCGGCCCATCTCGACAAGGATACCCGCCGCCTCGACGACCCGAGCTTTCCGGTGCGCGACGAGGAGATCGTCCTCGAGCTCAGCTATCTGGCCCAGGTGACGCCCGCGGTCACGCTGCAGCCGGATATCCAATATATCATTCGCCCGGGCGGCTCGGCGCCCGATCCCGGCGATCCCGACGGCACGATCCCGAATGCTCTCGTCCTCGGCGTTAGGGCGACTCTCGTCTTCTGAGCGTTGCCGCCGGCGGAGCCGCAGCCCCTTCTCTTGTTTGCCGGAACGATGGCCTGGCTTCGCCACGAAGGCCGGAGGCGGCCGTTCATCGGTATTCCCGCCGTGCTATGGTCGCGCTCCATTCGAAGGACCCGGCGGCGGGAGGCGGCGTTCCGATGCGGTTCTGCATTCTGGCCCGGCGTGCGGCATTCGGTTTGGGTTTGATCGCGATCGCCGCTCTCGACGGCTGTTCCGCGTCTCCGGTGGAAGGCGTTCTTTCGACCGCGCCGGATCAGGCCAGCGCGGTCTCGGGCGACGAGATGAATGCCATGATCGAGGCGGACTTCGTCGCCCACGATCCGGATTATCGAGAGCAAAGAATCCATTTCGGCGAACGTCTCCGCGCGCTCGCCGAGAGCCTGGCCGGCATTCAGGCCACCGGAAATATCATGGCCTGCTCCACTCAGATGTATCTCGAGGCGGACTGGCTCTACGAATACACCGTGGAGTGGGCGCGCCTCGACCTGCAGCGGACGCAGCTCGCCGAGAGCCTGACGAACCTCAATCAGGATTTCGCGCGCCGGCAGTCGCCGGGGAGCGGATTCTGGGGCGTTTGCTACGACGAATGGTTCTTGCAGGCCGAAGCCACGCTGGCGGCGCTGGAAGAGCATTCTGACGGAAGGTGGCGGCCGCTGCCGCTATATCGGGTCCGCATCCCGGATCGAATCAGCACGCCGGAGAGAATGAAAACCTATCTGGAGCAACTGCTCGTCTCCGATATCGCGACGACGGGCCGGGACAACCGGGGCGAGCTCGGAAACATAACGACCATACTGTCCTCGGCCCTCTTCAAAGACTACCTTCGGGAGTATCTGCGGGAGGCCATCGGCCACGGCCGCGACGGCCAGGACGATCAGCTCCGCGGCCGCTTCCATGCGATGTACAGCGACTTCCTGCGCCGGTGGCAGGATCCGCTGACCGGCTACTGGGGCGCCTGGTATCGCAACAAGGGGCGGATCTACAAGACCGCCGATCTGAGTATCACCTACCATACGATCGCATATCTTCGCGGGCAGGTCGCGTATTGGCCGCAGATCATCGACACGACATTGCGCATCAGGAACGACCCGTATCCCCTCGGTTGGCTTCATGACGGACACCTCAACAACCACAACAATTACGACGTGGCGCGGATCCTGAAATATGGATGGGATCACATGTCGGCCACTCAGAGACAGCAGGCGCGCGAGGCCATCCGGGAGATGCTGACCTGGACTCTCGAGGAGTCCTTCAACGCGGATGGCAGCTTCAAGACAGACCCGACTTTCTTCAGCTCGGTGTCGGCGGACTATTATTTCGGCGTCTCGTTCCTGGACGAGATTGGCTTCTGGAACCGCGAAGAGCGGTTCTGGACCGAGGAAGAGTTCGCCGGAAGCGATGCCATCTGCCGCCGGATCAAGGTCCGCATGACGGCGGCCGCACTCGACGACCCGCAGGCACATGTCGCGCTGGAAAAGCTGAACGCAGCCTGCTGAGGGCGATGTCCCGCCTGGCTTGTGGCTGCCGCGAGGACGGGGCCGCCCCTTGCATGCCCGGGCCCCGGCGCCCGCCTTCCTGGATCAAAGGGGGCGTTAAGCATTTGAAATAATTATAAAAATATGACCATGTCGGCTGCTCGAAGAGGGCGGTTGTCGCGGCTGCCGATGGCGGCTAGAACGCTCGCACGGGCTTTGTGCTCCCGCATTGCCGCCCGATGGCCGCGAGTTGCCAACGATGGAAGTCAGACCGCTCACGGGTGCGCTCGGGGCCGAAATCTACGGCGTGGATCTCGCCGCGCCGCTCGATGACCCGACGATCGCCGCGATCCGCTCGGCGCTGCTCGAGCATCTGCTGGTGGTGTTCCGCGACCAGCGTCTGACGCCCGCCCAGCATGCCGACTTCGCGCGGCGCTTCGGGCCGCTCCACACATTCGCCTATACCGCCGCTCGCGCGCTCCCCGGTTATCCGGAGGTGCTCCGCGTCGTGAAGGAGAAGGAGGACCGCAAGGTCTTCGGCGAGCTGTGGCATGCGGACGTGACCTTTCTCGAGAGGCCGGTCCTCGGCTCCATCCTCCATGCGATCGAGACCCCGGCAACGGGAGGCGACACCCTGTTTGCGAACATGTATCTCGCCTATGAGAGCCTGTCCGACGGTATGAAGGCGTTGCTCGAACGCCTGACGGCCGTGCATGAGAGCGAGGTGCGGGCGGAGAATGCCGGTCCGGCTGCGAACGGGACGCCGGGCGGCTTCGTCACGATGGGGACCGAGCATCCGGTCGTCCGCACCCACCCGGAGACGGGACGCAAGTCGCTCTTCGTCAACCGGACCTACACGACGCGTTTCAGCGGCATGACCGTCTCGGAAAGCCGGCCGCTGCTGGAATTCCTGTTCGAGCATGCGACCCAGCCCGAATTCATCACGCGGCTGCGCTGGGGGCCCGGGACGGTGACCTTCTGGGACAATCGCTGCACCCAGCATCGGCCGCTCAACGACTATCACGGCCAGCGCCGCGAGATGCACCGCATCACGATCGCGGACTGAGGCGCGGGCCCGGCGCCCGAAGTTGCAATGATATAATATAACGCCCGAGACGCCGATATAGCCTGGAAAACCGTTCGCCGAACGGGTCTCACGCGCGGGCTCAAATCGCACGGCGCTCTGTGCAATAATCCACCCGGGTTAGATCAAAAATCCAATCGTCGTGTCGTCGCCGGCAGGTGCTTAGCACCAGACCTGCCGATGGTCGCGACGTAAAAAAGAATCGACGTCTTTGACGCACAGACAGAGGAAGGACCCTGATATGGCGAAAGTTTCGATCCATCCTTCGGTGGATGGGGGCGTGAAGCCCGGCAAGAAGGATTTTGCCGGCGGCACGCTCACCTGCAAATGCAAGACCAATCCCGTCGAGGTGAAGATCTCCTCCCAGATCGCGCATAACCATGCCTGCGGCTGCACCAAATGCTGGAAGCCGGCCGGTGCGCTGTTTGCCGTCGTGGCCGTGGCGCCGCGCGACAAGGTCAAGGTGACGAAGAACGAGAACAAGCTGAAGGTCGTGGATTCCAGCGCGACGATCCAGCGCCATGCCTGCAAGGAATGCGGCACCCATATGTATGGCCGCATCGAGAAGAAAGACCATCCCTTCTACGGCCTCGATTTTGTCCATACCGAGCTCTCCAAGGAAGAGGGCTGGTCGCCGCCGGAATTCGCCGCCTTCGTGTCCTCGATCATCGAATCCGGGGCCAAGCCGGAGAACATGGGCGCGGTCCGCGCGCGGCTGAAGGAACTGAAGCTCGAGCCCTATGACTGCCTGTCGCCGGCTCTGATGGATTTCATCGCGACGCATATCGCCAAGGCGTCGGGCGTTCTGAAGTAGGCTTGCTCTCGAACTAATCCGCGCGTCCCGGGCCGCCGCCTTGTTGGCGGCCCGGCGGCGTCCGCGTCTCTGTGACACCTGAAGAAGAGGTTGGATCCCATGAAAGTTCGCGCCGCCGTCGCTCACAAGGCCGGAGCGCCGCTCTCGATCGAGACCGTCGATCTCGAGGGCCCCAAGGCCGGCGAAGTGCTAGTCGAGATCAAGGCCACCGGCATCTGCCACACCGACGAGTTCACCCTCTCCGGGGCCGATCCGGAAGGGCTGTTCCCGGCGATCCTGGGCCATGAGGGTGCCGGCATCGTGGTCGATGTCGGCCCCGGCGTCACCAGCCTGAAGAAGGGCGATCACGTCATCCCGCTCTACACGCCGGAATGCCGGAACTGCGAATATTGCCTCAGCGGCAAGACCAATCTCTGCCAGGCGATCCGCGCCACCCAGGGCAAGGGGTTGATGCCGGACGGCACCAGCCGCTTCCGCATGGGCGGCACGATGATCCATCACTATATGGGCTGCTCGACCTTCGCGAATTTCACGGTGCTGCCGGAGATCGCGCTGGCGAAGATCCGTCCCGACGCGCCCTTCGACAAGGTCTGCTATATCGGCTGCGGCGTGACCACGGGGCTGGGCGCCGTCATCAACACGGCCCGCGTCGAGCCCGGCGCCAATGTGGTGATCTTCGGGCTGGGCGGCATCGGCCTCAATGTGATCCAGGGCGCCAAGCTGGTCGGCGCCAACATGATCGTCGGCGTCGACATCAATCCGAGCCGCAAGGCGCTGGCCGAGAAATTCGGCATGACCCACTTCGTCAATCCGAAGGAGGTCAAGGGCGACCTGGTGCCCCATCTGGTCGAGCTCACCAAGGGCGGCGCCGACTACAGCTTCGAATGCGTCGGCAATACCACCCTGATGCGCCAGGCGCTGGAATGCTGCCACAAGGGCTGGGGCGTCAGCATCATCATCGGCGTCGCCGGCGCCGGCCAGGAGATCTCGACCCGTCCGTTCCAGCTCGTCACCGGCCGCGTCTGGAAGGGCACCGCCTTCGGCGGCGCCAAGGGCCGCACCGATGTGCCGAAGATCGTCGACTGGTACATGGACAAAAAGATCAACATCGACGATCTGATCACCCACACCCTGCCGCTCGACCGCATCAACGAGGGCTTCGACCTCATGCATGCGGGCAAGTCGATCCGGACGGTGGTGGTGTATTAGGGGCGGGCTCTTCACCGAGCGCGCCCAATTTAGCGAGATGGGTGTTCATGGAGCCCGGCCGGAGCCTGTCCTCGTGCGCGCCTATGGCGCGACACGGGGGCCGGGGTGACGAACGTGTTTCGGCTTCGCCTCAACAAATCCTTTGCGGCCTCACCTCCACGTTGCGGAGGTGAGGAATCTTCTTCAGTTCGTCACCCCGTCGCATCGAGCGCGGCGATCGCATCGCGGTCGAGCTTGATCGACGGCGCCTTCAGGATGTCTTTGAGCTGCGTCAGGCTGGTGGCGCTGGCGATGGGCGCCGTGACGCTGGGGCGGGCGATCAGCCAGGCGAGCGCGATCTGGGCCGGTGTCGCGCGATAGCGCGCGGCCACCTGATCCAGCGCCGCCAGCACGCGCATCCCCCGGGCATCGAGATATTTTTCGATATCCTCGCCGCGCGGGCTCTTCCCCAGATCGGCCTTGGAACGGTATTTGCCGGTGAGGAAGCCGCTGGCCAGCGAGAAGTAGGTGATGACGCCGAGACCTTCCCTGAGACAGATCGGCTCCAGCTCCTTCTCGTAGCCGGCTCGGTCATAGAGATTATATTCGGGCTGCAAGGTCTGGTAGCGCGCGCGGGTCCTGCCGTCGCCGGCCTTGAGGGCCGCAGCCAGGCCGGCCCCGTCATAATTCGACCCGCCCACCGCCCGGACCTTGCCCTGGTCCACCAGACGCTGGTGCGCCTCGAGCGTCTCCTCGATCGGCGTCTCGGGGTCGGGCCAATGCGACTGGTACAGGTCGATATAGTCGGTCTGGAGCCGCTTCAGCGAGGCTTCGACCGCTTCCATGATATAGGCCCGGGAAAGCCCCTTCTTGCCGGGCCCCATCTCCGAGGCGACCTTGGTCAGGATCAGGACCTTGTCCCGGCCGCCATGGCGTTTCAGCCATTTGCCGATGATGGTCTCGGATTCCCCGCCGCTATGGCCGGGGACCCAGCGGGAATAGGCGTCGGCCGTGTCGATGGCGTTGAATCCGGCATCCGTGAAGGCGTCCAGCAGCGCGAAGGAGGTCGCCTCGTCGGCGGTCCAGCCGAAGACATTGCCGCCGAACACGAGCGGCGCCGTCTCCAGCCCGGTTTTTCCCAGTTTACGACGTTCCATGATGCAGGCCTCCTCGAGCCTCGATGTGGCAGGTTTTCCGGGCCAACTATGCCCAGGATAGCAAGGCGGCGATGGCTTGCCAGCGGACGCTGTGGCGCCCCTATCGCAAGGCGCCCGGGCGTTCTATCATTCCACGCGCACGGCAGATCGGACGGCCGCCCATGGTCCGAGAGTGAGCCGCAACATGCCGACACGGGAATGGCTGGCAGATGCCATCTGCTTCGTCGATCGGTCGGAGATCAAATCCGACATGGTTGCCGATGTCGAGGGGCGTTGGGAGGGCCTGAAGCGCGGCCGTCACTCTCCTGCGCGCCAGGATGTCGATCCCTTCATCTTCCAGGCCTGGCTGCCCTATATCTCGATCGTGGAATTGCAGGACGATCCCTTCCGGGTGTTCTACCGGTTGGTGGGGACCGAAGTCGCGCGCTTCGGCCAGGAGGACTTCTCCTACAAATGGCTGAGCGAGACCGATTGGGATCCAGCGCTCAAGGCCGCCAATCTCGAGATCTATCGTCGGCTGCGGGTGAATCGCACGCCGTTGTTCGGCCTCTCGAAGATCGAGTGGGAGGACCGCGACGACCAGGTCTTCGAATGGGGCGTGTTTCCGCTGTCGCATGACGGCCAGACCGTCACCCACTGCCTCAGCGTCGACGATTTCCGCTCGATCGCCCCGCGCGTCAGCCCGCTGGGCTAGCGAGGGCTGGAGCCCCCTGCGCCCGTGGCACGCCCGCAAACCGACGCTTAACCACCCGGCTGATAAAGAGAGAGCATGGAACCGCCCTCCCGACCGACCCTGGTGTATGACGGAGAGTGCCCCTTCTGCGCGAACTATGTTCGGCTGCTGCATCTGCGCGAGCTCTTTCCCGATCTGCAGCTGCTGGATGCGCGCCTGAACCGCGACCATCCCGCTGTCCGTCAACTCAAGGCCCGGGGCCTCAACGTCGACGAGGGCATGGCGCTCTTGAGCGGCGATCGCATCTATCACGGCGCGGACAGCATCCACGCGCTGGCCGAGTTTGGGCGGCCGAATGGCGCGTTCGGTCGCATCAACAACTGGGTCTTCCGGTCGCCGCGACGATCCGCGCTTCTTTACCCGCTGCTGCGGGGCAGCCGGAATCTGGTGCTCAGATTGCTGGGTCGGAAGAAGCTCGGATTCTAGGCCGACCCCCGTTCTGGCACGGTGCGGCCGCGGCTGTCATGGGCAGCAGGCGCCGCAGGAGGGGCCCGAAGGCCGGCAGGCTGACGAGGATTCCCCGCAGCGTCCAGCGGTCGGGGCGGAAGGGCGAGAGCACGAAGAACAGCGCCAGGAACAGGATGTGCTGCGGAAACACGATTTCCATCAGCAGCCAGGTGCCGAGATGGAAGCTGATCAGCGCATAGCCCCACAGCACATGAAGCTGGGGCCGGAAAGCCACGAAAATCGCGAACAGCTGGACATAGATCAGGGATACGAACATCGGCCAGGCCAGCCAGACATGGTCGATCACGAAATTGGCGAGCAGGGGCGACGTACCGGTTTGCAGCATCCTGTCCGCCAATGTGGCGGAGAGGCCGCCCGGCGAGAAATTGCCCACATGTCCTGAGGCCAGCGCTGCCAGGCCGCTGAGCGTCTTCCAAAGTCCGGCCAGAGAATAAAAGGACAGCAGCAATGCCTGGCAGGCGGCGATCGTGGTGAGACAGGACATCTTGTGGAGCCGCGAGGGTTGTCGCGCCGAGCCCTGCGGTAGGAAGATCAGCCCGATCGCGATCCAGAGCCACGCATGATAGAGGTGGTTGGTGCCGCCGAAGGAGTTGACGATTGCGGCGACGAGGAGAAAGCTCGCGGCGAACAAGGCGCGGAACAGTCTTCGTCCTTCGAACTGAAAGGCGAGCAGGCCGAAGAGGAAACAGGCCAGGGCCAGGCAGTCCACGGCCGGCCGCACCTGCAGGCGCGCCAGCCATTGCACCGGCCACAGGAAATCCCATGCCTCCGCCTGCAGGGCCACCCGGTGCAGTTCGTCGAGCGCCAGATAGCTGATATAGGCGGAACAGAGATAGAAGACTTTCACGAGGATGCGCGCCCGCGAAAACGATTCGTTCAGCCGCGCGAATGGCGCCGCGGGCGTCGGGGACTCTCCGGCCATGTCCCTGCGCAACCCGCGCGTCAGGCGGTGCAATCGGGCACCGATCATGGTTGCCCCTTCGCAAACGAGCCGATGACCTGAATTTTCTCGATATCGCCCGTCCGAAGACGCCGAACCGGATTATAGACGGCAAGGACGAGCTCGTAATCCGCGGCCGAAACCTCCGACATGAACGTCTTCTCGACGACGGCCCGCAGGCGATCGGCTGTCTCGCGATCGTTTTGCCGGAGCGCGTAGAACCAGCGGTCCAGCAGCTTCATGAGGCGCGGATCCTTGTCCCGCGCCGCGGTAAACACGTCCTTCATGTCGTAGAAGAAACGCGGCGGCGCGACCGGCGCACCGTCGATCTCCGTCATGCGCAGCGTGACGTCGCCCCGGTGGTCGGAGCTCTCGGAAAACAGGCTCCAATTGAAGAACGGGAAGAACTCGATGGCGCCCGCGGGTTTCAAGGCGATGGCCAGCACGGTATAGGCGAGGACGCCGATTCCGGCGAGCCATCGACGACAACGATACGACGCGAGGCCCAGGGGGTGTGCCATTTCGAGCCGGATGCCTGATTGCGATGGAGATAGCCGCCGACAGCGAGATCGGTTTGGGCACGGAGAACGGTCATCCATTCGACAGGAATGCGGATTTGGGCAGGCGTCCGCGCCAGGGCAATCGGAAGTTGCCGTGGCCTCCGTACTACAACCTTAAAATGTTTAGATTCGGTTACCGTCCCGTCCGCCGGCGCCGAACCCGGCGTTCCGCGAGCGGCCAGCGCTCAACTTTGGCGCGAAACCGCCAGGCCCGTCGAATGGGAAAACCCGGTTGAGCGCCAAAGACGGGCGATGACCGAAGCGCAGAACCCGGATCCTTTCGCCAGATCGGGAAGCCTCGAGGCGCGCCACACCGCAGGCGAGGGCCTTGCCGGTGTGACGCCGCTCAGAATTTTTCCGTGATGCGCTTATAGGGATAGTCCGGTTCCACATAGCCATGGGGCTTCTGCCGCTTCGGCAGCTTCACCTTGGCGCGCTTCACGCTCTTGTAGGGAATATGGGTCAGCATATGGCTGATGATGTTGAGCCGCGCGCGTTTCTTGTCGTCCGACTTCGCCACATACCAGGGTGCCCAGGCGGTGTCGGTCGCCGCGAACATGTCGTCGCGGGCGCGGGAGTAGTCGTACCAGCGGCTATAGGATTCGAGGTCCATCGGCGACAGCTTCCAGATCTTGCGGCCATCGTCGATTCGTCCCTTGATCCGCCGGGTCTGTTCCGCCTCGCTGACTTCCAGCCAGTATTTCAGGAGGATGATTCCGGACTCGATCATCAGCTTCTCCCAGGTCGGGACGAGCTCCAGGAAGCGCTTCACGGCCTTCTCCGGCGCGAATCCCATGACCCGCTCGACGCCGGCGCGGTTGTACCAGCTGCGGTCGAAGATCACGACCTCGCCGGCCGCGGGCAGATGCGGAAGGTAGCGTTGCACATACATCTGCGATTTCTCGCGTTCCGACGGCGCGGGCAAGGCGATGACGCGGAAAACGCGCGGGCTCACGCGCTCGGTGATCGCCTTGATGGTGCCGCCTTTGCCGGCGCCGTCGCGTCCTTCGAAGATGATGCAGATCTTGGCCCCGGTCGCCTTGGCCCATTCCTGGACCTTGACGATCTCCACATGGAGCTTGGCAAGCTCGCGCTCATAGTCCTTGCCCTTGAGCTTGGCGGGGGCTGCAGCCGACTTGGATGGCGCGCTCGATTGAGTGCCTGCCTTCTCGGCCTTCTTGTTGTTCTTCTTGGCCATGGTCGCCTCCGATAAATTGCCGACGGCCTTCGCGCGCCGCACCCGAGTCCATGCAATCAGGCGCCGCCCCGGAGATCAATGGGGCGCATCGGCGCCTGTCGCGACCGCCACTGCGACGCAGTCGCGGCGGCGAAAGCCGATGCCGCGCCTCGGCTCAGCCCGGCGGCAGCTTCGAAATGGCGGCCGCGATCTCCTGGCTGAGGCTCGCAAGCGCCTCGCTCATGGCGGCCGCGACCGCCCCATAGGCGTCGGCGCCTGCAGCGGTGGCCCCGACCGGCTTCTGGATGTTCGAGCGCCCGTTGACCAGGATCTTGCCGCTTTGCGCATCGGCAATATTCCAGAAGGCGGTGAGCGTGACGGCGCCCGACGGATCGCGCTCGAACTGCGTGATGTCGACGGAAATCTGATCGGTCAGCGCGCTGGAGTCGGTCCAGGGATAGATCGAGACGCGGTCGGTCTTGAGGATCCCGGAAAGATTCTCCGCGAGTGCGCGCGTGATGTTGTCGCCGATGCGACCGCCCCATTGATCGAATTCCGCGAGTTGGAGCTGATTGTCGCTGCTGCGGGTCACGATCTCGGGCCGGTCGAGATATTGCGGGATCACCACCGGACCGACGCCGAGCGCCGGCCCCCGGCCGCCGGTGTCGGTGGTGGCTGCGAGCGGCGTCAAGACGAAGAAGCGCGAGGGCTTGCTCTCCGAACAGCCCGACAGCAGAAGCGGGCCGGCAATAAGCGCGATCGCTGCCATCCAACCCAATGAACGAGGCATGGCCCTCTCCTGAATCAATGTTTACCGGTAATCAAGGCATTCGGGTTGCGCTGGAGATAATCAGCAAGGGCCCGGATCGAGGAGGCCATCGCCTTGAACTCCCGCAAGGTGTCGGTCGTCTGCGACAGCAGCGCCGGGTTCTTCGCCAGATCGCGTTCCAGCAGGGTCACGACATCGTCCGCCGATGCCAGCGCCGCGTTCAGTGTCTTGAGCGTGGTCTGCAGATCGGTCGTGAGCACATTTGTCTTGCCCTGGAGCTGGTCCGCCAGCTTGCCATAGTCGTTCAACGTGTCGTTCAAGGTCTGCAGCGGCTCGCCTTCCTTCATCTGGAGGCGATCATTGGCAGCAACCATCAAATCATTGGCCTGCTGCGTCGTCGCCTGCAGGTTCGCCAAGGTCGGCGTGATCTGTTCGTTGACGCCTTTAATCATCGTGCTGGCGTCAGTGAGCATCTGCTGCAGATTGAGGATCGCACCGCTGACCTGCGCCGAGATTTCGTCGATCGGCATCTTGCTGAGTTTCGCCAGCACCGCCGAGACGTTCGCCTGCAGCTCGTCCATGCTCGAGGGAATCGTCGGCATCTCGGGCAGTCCCGTGGCGCCGCCAACCAGCCTTATCGGTGTATCGGGATGGAAGTCGAACTCGACGCTCGCCTGTCCGGTCACCAGCGATTGGACCACGAGCTGGGCGCGCAGACCGCGCTCCACCAGGATTTTCAAGTTATTCACGTCGCGCTTCCCGGCAACGACATGAAGCATGTTCGGGAAAATCTGGATGATGACGGGGATCTTGAGGGTCTGTTCGTCGATGTTGTAGTTGATCGAGATGTCGGTGACGGTGCCAACCTGGACGCCGCGGAAATTCACGGGTGCGCCGATCGCGAGGCCACCCAGCGAGCCCTCAAAATAGAGGACGGCCTTCTGCTTGGGCTCGAGGAATTTGGTGCCCCCGAAGGCGACGGCGCCGGCGATCGCCAGCGCGATGGCGCCCAAGACGAAGGCGCCGATGAGTTTCGGATTGGATTTCTTGGCCATCAGCTTGTCCTGTTTCCCCGGCGTGTCATCCTGGCGCCCCGGCTCCGGACTTGGCGAGCTCGCCGCGCAGGAGGAAGTTGCGGACTTTCGGGTCCGGGCATTCGTCGCGCAGTTTCTTGGGATCGCCCTGCGCGATCATGGTCTTGGTATCGGCATCGAGAAAAACCGAATTGTTCCCGATGGTGAAGATGCTGGCGAGCTCGTGGGTGACCACCGCGATGGTGGCGCCGAGGCTATCGCGCAGCTCGAGGATCAGGTCATCCAGCATGCGCGAGCTGATCGGGTCGAGGCCGGCCGATGGCTCGTCGAAGAACAGGATCTCGGGATCGAGCGCCATGGCGCGCGCGAGGCCGGCGCGCTTGCGCATGCCGCCGCTGATCTCAGAGGGATAGAAGTCCTCGAAACCGGCGAGACCGACCAGCTTCATCTTGAGCGAGGCGATCTTGCGGATCTCGGCGGGCTTGAGGTCGGTGAACTCGCCCAGCGGCAGCGCCACATTCTCGGCCAGGGTCATCGAGCTCCAGAGCGCGCCGCTCTGATAGAGGATGCCGAAGCGACGCATCATCTTCTGCTGCTCTTCCGCATCGGCCGCCCAGAGATCCTGCTGGCCGAACAGAACCTGGCCTCGGGCGGGGGCCTTCAGGCCCACCAGATGCTTAAGCAGGGTGCTCTTGCCGCAGCCGCTGCCGCCCATGATGATGAAGATGTCGCCGCGGTTGATCGTGAAGTTCAGATTTCGCTGAATGACGAAATCGTCATAAGCCATATCGAGGTTCTTGACGGTGATATGGGCGTCGGTCGCGGGGGCGGTGTCAGGCATGACGCGCGCTCCCTCAGATCCCGAGGGCAGCCGTGATGACGGCGAAGATGCCATCCGTCACGATGATGAAGACGATGCCGGTGACGACCGCCGAGGTGGCGGCGAGGCCGACGGCGGACGCGCTGCGGCCGCACTGGATCCCGCGCAGGCAGCCCGACACGGCGACGAGCACGCCGAACACCGAGCTCTTGAAGATGCCGACCGCGAAATCCATCAGTCCGACGCCATTCAGCGTCTCGTTGACATAGGACGTCAGGGAGAGATGCAGCATGCCGACGCCGACGAGCGCGCCGCCGAGGATACCCATGAGGTCGGCGAAGATGCAGAGCAGCGGCATCATGACGATGAGTGCGATCATCCGCGGCAGCACCAGGAATTCCATCGAGGACAGGCCGAAGGTCGAGAGCGCGTCGATCTCCTCGTTGACCTGCATCGTGCCGAGCTGGGCGGCGAAGGCGGCACCGGTGCGCCCCGACATGATGATGGCCGTCATGAGCGCGCCCATCTCGCGCGCCATCGCGATGCCGACCAGGTCGGCGACGTAGATCTGGGCGCCGAACTGCTGCAGCTGGATCGCGCCGACAAAGGCCAGGATCAGCCCGACCAGGAAGGAGATGAGGGCGACGATGGGCAGGGCCGCCGCGCCGCATTCATAGATGATGTCGACGAGATCGGAGCGCCGGTAGCGGGCCCGGCCGATCATGAGCTTGCCGAAGGTCTGGACGGCCATGCCGAGGAACTCGACCATCTCGCCGGCGGACCGCCCGGCGGCGATGGCTTCCCTGCCGATCAGCGTCAGGAAATCCACGCGCTTGCCGGTGCGCTGCGCGCCCTGGCGCTCCGGTACCGCGACCGCCAGCTTCAGGAGCCGGTCGGCGCCCTCCGGCAGGTTGCCGGCATCGAGTGACAGGCCCCGCGTCTTGCAGAGATCCTGGACGCCCACCAGGAAGGCCAGCAGTCCGCTGTCCCAGTGGCCGAGTTTTCCGGCGTCGAATTTGAGGCGCTTCGCGGCCGGATTGGATCCGAGCTGCTGGTCCACCTGAGCCGAAGTCGGAAGGCCGGTGCGCAGCTGCCAGTCGCCGCTGAGGCTCAGCAGCAAGGTGTCGCCACCTTGGGGCGTCAAGGTGAGGCCGGGTGCGATGTGATCGGTGGCGGCTGCCGTTGCCAAGGTCTTTGTCTCGGGGCCCTTCGGCCGTCAAATCGGTTGCGAACGGCGAGACAGGGGGGACGGTGCGGGTCCTAAGACCCCTTCGGAAAGTCGGAGGCCGTCGCGCGGCAGCGAATTTCCAACGTCGTCAGGCCCTCCCCATGCGCCGAAATATCAGCACGAAATCCAAGCGAGGTAATCTTCCAGCAATTAAGGGCATCTATCGGGCGGTGACGTCAATAGTCCGGCACCCGGACCCGGCCAGATCTTTGCCGTTTTTCAGTTATTTGCGCCTTGCAATCAAGGCGCCTGCCCGTGCCGGGTGTGGCGCAGGCTGACAATCCCACCGCAGTCCGCAGGGGCAGGCGACGCCCTTGGGTAGAAACCCCTAGGCCCGGCCGCGGATCAGGTCGGCCGCCTTTTCCGCGATCATCACCACGGCGGCGTTGATGTTGCCGGTGGGGAGATCGGGCATGACCGAGGCGTCGACCACCCGCAGGCCTTCGATGCCGCGCAGTCTGAGCTTGGTATCGACCACCGCCATCGGGTCCGAATCCACGCCCATCTTGCAGGTACCGGCGGGGTGATGGACCGTGATCGAGGTCTTGCGGATATGGGCGTCGATGTCGGAATCCGCGGTCTTCTCGAGGCCCGGCGCGATCTCGCGCGCGACGAATGGCTGCATCGAGGGCTGTGCCGCCACCTCGCGCGCCATGCGCACGCCGGCGCGCAGGGCCTTCCAGTCGGCGTCGGTCGACAGGAAATTCTGCAGGATGCGCGGATGCGCGTTCGGGTCGGTCGATTTCAGGGTCACGGCGCCGCGCGCCTCGGGATGCAGCATCACCACGCGGCAGGCGAAGGAATCCGGGAACGGCTTCTTGAAGGGCTCGAAATAGGGCCAGGCGCCGAGCGAGGCCGTCGTCAGCAGGAACTGGATGTCCGGCTGCGGGAGGGCGGCGCGGCTCTTGAGGAAGGCGGTGATGCCGCCGGGCACGTCGGCGGCGAAGCCGGTGCCGAAGCAATAGGCCTCGATCAAGGATCGTCCGATGCGGTCATAGCGCATGGCCTTGAGGAACGGGCTCGGCGGCGCCTTGCGCAGATACATCAGGATCACCGACACATGATCCTGCAGATTGCGCCCGACACCCGGCAGCGCCAGCCTGACCGGGATGTCGTGCTTCCTGAGCTCTTCCGGGTCGCCGATGCCCGAGAGCATCAGGGTCTGGGGCGTGTTGATGACGCCGCCCGAAAGGATGAGCTCGCGGTTGGCATGGACGGTGCGGGTCTGGCCGTCCTGCAGATACTCGACCCCGATCGCGCGCTGGCCCTCGAACAGGATGCGCGTGACCATCGCCTTGACCTCGATGGCCAGATGGCCCCGCTTCAAGGCAGGGCGGAGATAGGCGGTGGCGGCGCTGGACCGACGGCCCCTGCCGATCGTCATCTGCAGCCGGCCGAAGCCTTCCTGATGCTCGCCGTTATAGTCGTCGGTCCAGCCATGGCCGGCGTTCTTGCCTGCCGCCGCGAAGGCGTCGAGCAGCGGATCCTGGAATTTGCAGGTCTGGGTCGAGAGCGGCCCGTCGCCGCCGCGCCAGCGGCTGGCGCCGCCTTCCCAACGCTCCTGCTTGCGGAAATAGGGCAGGGCGTCGTCGAAGCCCCAGCCTTCGAGCCCTTGCGCCCGCCAGCGGTCATAGTCGCTGCGGTGGCCGCGCACATAGGCCATGGCGTTGGTGGAGGAGCAGCCGCCGACGACCTTGCCGCGCGCGCATTCCACCGCCCGGCCGCCGACGCTGGGCTCGGGCTCGCAGAAATACATCCAGTCATGCAGCCGCTTCGTCAGGATCTTGCCCCAGCCGAGCGGGATGCGAATCCAGGGGTCGCGGTCCCAGCCGCCCGCCTCGAGGATCAGGACCGAGACGCCCTGGTCTTCGGAGAGCCGGTTGGCGAGCGTGCAGCCGGCGGAGCCGGCGCCGACGATCACATAATCGTACGCGTTGGATTTGGTCATGGGCTTGCGAGCGGGAGGTTGCGGCGGGGTGAATTCGCGGTCGTCAGCATGGCACAGCCCGCCCCGTGATGGGGAGCGGGACCATGGCGTAACCAATGGCCGTGACGCCTCGAGGCCGGCCAACTTCACCCTTGACGTTCCAGACCGGTCCTCGATCCACTGCGGGCAAGGTTGTGGAGACATCCAAGGGGAGCGATGCGTCATGGACGAGGCGGAATTTCAGCGCAAGAAGGCGGAGATGGAGCCCTGGTATTGGTGGGGCATCCAGACCTTCTTCAAATGTCCCTGGGACGAGAACCCGGCCAACTGCGACATCGGTCTGGTCGGCGTCCCGCACAGCTCGGGCAACGGCTCGACCGAGCGCGACCAGCATCTGGCGCCGCGCGCCGTTCGCAACAATTCGGGCTGGTATCGCCGCGGCCATCAGAAGTTCGGCATCGTGCCCTGGGAGGTCGCACGGATCCACGATCTGGGCGACGTGCCGTTGCCCCACGCCATGGTCAACGACATCTGCGTCCAGGACATCGAAGGCTTCTTCAAACGGCTCGACCGTGCCGGCACGCGGCCCGTCTCGATCGGCGGGGATCACGCCATCACCGGTCCGATTCTGAAGGCGATCGCCGGCAAGGACGCGCGTCTCACTGGTGGGCGCAAATGTGCGCTGCTCCATTTCGACGCCCATCGCGACGATTACGAGCATATCCCGCATTGGCTGGGCTCGGTGCGGTCGGCGGCCCATTGGGCGGCCTATACGGTGGCCGAGCAGCATGTCGATCCCACCCGCTCGGTCCAGCTCGGCATGCGCGGGAATCCCATCAAGCCGCGCGCCGACATCACCGCCAGCAAGCTCGGCTACAAGCTCATCCCGGCCGAGGAGTTCTTCGAGCTGGGGATCGAGGACACGGTGCGCATCATCCGCGACCGTGTCGGCGACATGCCCCTCTACATCACCTTCGACCTCGACGTGCTCGACCCGGCCGAGGCGCCCGCCGTCGCCAACATGGAGCCGATGCAGCGGGGCCTGCGCGCCTGGCAGGCCGAGAAGATCTTCCACGGCCTGCGCGGCCTCGACATCATCGGCGGCGACATCGTCTGCATGATTCCGACCAAGGACAATCCGTCCAACATCACGGCCATGACGGCGATGGCGCTGATGTTCGAGATGATCGCGCTGATCGCGGATGGGGTGAATGAGAGGAAGAAGGGGTAGGGGTGGAATTGGCTAGATCGAGCAGCCCCCTCCCTAACCCTCCCCCTTGAAGGGGGAGGGGACAAGAAGAATGCGTCGCGTCTCATTCACTCATTGTCCCCTCCCCCAACTTTTGGGGGAGGGGTAGGGAGGGGGCTGCGCCGTCCACGATACAGCGCATCGAGTATCACCTCGATCACGCCCTCCTGATTCCCTAGCACGTCATTGTTCCAGAATCGCAGGACGCGATAACCCTTCGCCTCGAGCCACGCAGTCCGAACCTCGTCATAGCCCTGCGTCTCCGTATGCGACCCGCCATCGAGCTCAATAATGAGCCGCTCCTTCAAGCAAACGAAATCGACGATGAAATGGCCAATCGGCTGCTGGCGACGGAAGCGGAACTCATCGAGCTGTCTGCGTCGCAGGAGATACCAGAGCCGCTGTTCGGCACCGGACATTTTCTGCCGCAGCCGACGGGCGGACTGCGTGATGTCGGGGTGGATCATGATTGACGCTCTGGATCGGGAGGCGGAGCAGCCCCCTCCCTGGCCCTCCCCCAGAAGTTGGGGAGGGGATTAGAGTATCAATTTCGATTGTATTGATAAATAGAAATACAACTCAATTCACGAACCGCCCCTGGACCTCCCGCAGCAGCGTCTCGAACAGCACCGCCCAGGCCGCCTGGCCCTGGGGGCTTGCGATCAGATCCTGGCGTACCTCGATCTCGAGGCTGACGAGGCCGCGTTTTTCTCCATGGACCGGGACCGTGTAATCGGTCTCGTCGGTCAGGCGGTAGGGCTCGTTGTCGCCCACCACCAGCGGCTTGCCCGCTTCGGCATGACCGCTGTCGATGGGCACCTGGGCGGTCTGGAGTAGGGGCCTGATCGCATCGGCGAGGCGCCGGTCGCGGTTATAGAGCAGCCCCACATGCCAGGGCCGTGACTGGCCCTTATAGACCGGCGTGAAGCTGTGCATGGCGACCAGCAAGGTCGGCTGGCCGGCGGCCTTGCGGGCGTCGAGCAGGCGGGCGATGGCCTCCTGATAGGGCCGCCAGATCTCTTCGCGCCGGGCCGCGAGCTCGGCCGGCGTCAGGTCGCGGTTGCCGGGGATATGGGTGTTCTCGCTGATGAGGGTGGCGAAGTCGGGGGCATCGGGCGGCCGGTTGCAGTCGCAGACCAGCCGCGAATAGATCTGCCGGATGGCCGTGGCGTCGAGGCGCTGCGCCATCTGCCGGGTGAGGCCCGCGGCCCCGATATCCCAGCCGATATGGCGCTCCAGCTCGAAGGCCGGGATGCCCAGATCGCCGAGGCGGCGCGGCAGGAGGCGCCCGGCATGATCGCAGGTGAGGAAGTAAGGCGACCGGCCGTCGGGCCGATGGACCGCCACGGGATCGGGTTCGTCGGGATCGAGCAGGCTGTCCGGCGCGAGGGTCATGATCGGGAGGGGCTGACGGGGAGGGGATGATGACAAGGGGGGAGGGGATGATGGCAAGGGGATTGCGATTGCCACTCAGTCTAGCTCGGCGCCGATGCCGGGCAAACCGGCTTGGGTCCGCTCGCGACGACGGGGTAGTCCAAGTCCGGTTGGAGCCGAACGAGGTCTCGAAGCCCAGGGGCGGAGCCCTGGCAGCCGATCTCGATTTCATGCCCGGCGCAACCGTTTTGCGCCATCCTGCGGTGGCTCACGGCGAGGCCGCCATGATATGGTCCGCCCAATCGGTCAAGCCCCTCGAGGCATGAGGGGTCGAGGTGCTGCTGATGTATGGAACCCCCAATACGACCGCTGCGCAGCAGGTCGTCAATTGCCGCCTCTATTGCGACGGTCGTGCCGTCCGTGACATCGACATCGAGCATCTCGACGAGGTGCCCGACGCGCCCGGCCAGTTGATCTGGATCGGGCTCTACGATCCGGACGAAGAAGTCCTCGCCAAGGTGCAGAAGCGTTTCGGCCTGCATGAGCTGGCGATCGAAGACGCGCATCTGGCCCATCAGCGTCCCAAGCTCGAGGTCTATGGCGACACCCTGTTCCTGGTGCTGCACACCGCGCGCCGGCAGGCCTCCGAGTTCGCCTTCGGCGAGAGCCATTTCTTCATCGGCCGCGGCTATGTCGTCACCATCCGGCATGGCCCGTCCGAGACCTTCGCCGCCGTGCGCGCGCGCTGCGAGGCGGCGCCGCAGATGCTGCGCAAGGGCGAGGATTTCATCCTCTATGCGCTGATGGACTTCGTGGTCGACAACTACTTCCCGATCATCGATGCCATGGAAGCCGAGATCGAGCAGATCGAGGATGACATCTTCTCGAACCGCTTCACCTCGGACGACATCGAGAAGGTGTTCGGCCTGAGGCGCGACCTGGTGGCGCTGCGCCATGCGGTCCAGCCGCTCCAGGACATCTGCACGCGCATCATGCGTTTCGACGTGCCGCTGATCGACCGCGACACCTATCCCTATTTCCGCGACGTGCAGGACCACGCGATCAAGGCGAGTCAGGGACTGGAGACCTTGCGTGAAAATCTGGGCTCGGCCCTCGACGCGCATCTGATGCTGTCCTCGGTCAAGGCGAACGAGGTGATGAAGAAACTGGCCGGATGGGCCGCCATCCTGGCGGTGCCGACCGCCATCGCCGGCATCTACGGCATGAACTTCAAATTCATGCCCGAGCTCGAATGGGCCTGGGGTTATCCCGCGACCCTTGCCGCCATCGCTGGCGCCTGCGGCTATCTCTATTACCGCTTCCACAAGGCCGGGTGGCTGTAGCGATGACGGTCTAATCCCCTCCCCATCTTTTGCAGGGCTGTCCGGGGAAACTCATGCATAACAGAACGCCATCTGGTTGGCTGGGACTTTGGGAGATGGCTTGCTTGGATTGACGGGCGGCGGGCGATCGATACGGTGGAAGGTTTTCCTGGTAAAGAGCGACTGGCCGACGAGTTCGGCCAGTCGCAGGAGGGGGATTTTCACGCTGTGGAGGCGCGCGCCGATGCGCAGGAGCAGATAGGCGATCATGGCGGCGAGGACCTGCAGCCGGATGGCATTTTCGTTGTTGCCAAGGAACTTGCGAATATCGAGATGCTGCTTGATCCAGCGGAACAGCAGCTCGATCTGCCACCGGGTCTTGTAGAGGGTGGCGATTTCCACGGCCGAGCGGGTCATATCGTTGGTGATGAGGGTGATGACGCCGCCTTTTTCGCGCCGGACCCGGATCCGACGCAGCCGGATCGCCAGCTTGGAATCGCCCTTACTGACGAGGCGGACCTCGGCGTCGTCGATGATCCTGAAGCCGTCGCCGACAATCTTCCGGAGCTTGCGCCGCTTGGTGGCGCGCAAGCGCATGTTGGACTTCGCGCGCGTGACGAAGACCGCCTCGGCGGCGTCGATCTGGCACCACCAACTGTAGCGACAATAGCCTTTGTCGAAGACATAGGTGGCTCCGGCCTCGATCGGCACGCGCCGGCCCACCTCGATGTCGTTGATGGTGGCCGGCGTGACCTCGACCGAGCAGGGGCGATCGGCCTTGGGATCGTAGACGACATGCATCTTCATGCCGCGGATCCGGCCGTTCCAGTCCGCCCAGGCGCAGACCTTGCCCAGCGGAATCGGCGAGGCGTCGATCAAACGCAGCATCTCGTTCCCTTCCTGGCGAGCCAGCCGATCCACCTCCTGGGAAAGCGTGCCAAACAGCCCCGCAAACACACTCACTGGACGGCGCGCATTGGCATCCGACAAGGTCGAACGAACCAGCTTCCCGACCCCCAGATGGTAGTGATGCTGGGAGTTGGCGTTGAAACCCGCCTCCACCCCCCGCAGGCTCTTGGCGTGGCTGAGCTGGGCGTAGATCAGCGCCACCAGATGATCCCAGCTCTTGAAGGATTTGTCGTAGGCATCGCCGTCGTGGCGCTCCACCAGCGTGCGGAATTGACGCCGATCGATGGGTTTCAGCAGGCTCACGAAGATGCTACCCATGTACTGCATGCCCGGTTCCCTTTCTGAGTCTCGACAACCAGAAAGTACCCGGAAAACCTCCGGAAAACCGGGCATGCGCCCGCGACCTATCGACTCATTCCCCGGACAGCCCTGCATCTTTTGGGGGAGGGCCAGGGAGGGGGATGACGCGATGCCGATAACCGAGCGGCCCCCTCCCTCGCCCCGAAGGCGGGGGAGGGGATTAAAAAGAAGCCGCTACCCCCGCCCGTTCCGCATCCGCCTTATCAGCGCCGCCGTCGACGCATCGTGGTGGTCCAGCGTGTCGGCGTAGCGCAGCTCCGCCTCGATGCGGCTGGCGAGCTTCTTGCCGAGTTCCACACCCCATTGATCGAAGCTGTCGATGGCCCAGACGACGCCCTCGACGAAGGTCTTGTGCTCATAGAGCGCCAGGAGCTGGCCCAGCGCGCGCGCATCGAGGCGGCGCATCATGATGACGTTGCTGGGCCGGTTGCCGGGGCAGGCGCGCTGCGGATCGGCCTGCGGGCTGCCGCTCATCAGGGCCTCGGCCTGGCCTATCAGGTTCGAGAGCAGCATCTCGTGATGGGCGGGTTTGCCGTGCCGGTCTTCGGCCACGCCGATGAGATCGACCGGCAGCAGCCGTGGGCCCTGATGGAAGGCCTGGAGGAAAGCATGCTGCACCTCGGTGCCGACGCCGCCCCAGACCACCGGGGCCGTCGGCAGGAGCACCGGCTTGCCCTCGCGGGTGACGCCCTTGCCGTTGCTCTCCATGACCAGCTGCTGCAGATAGCCGGGCAACAGCGCCAGCGCGCTGTCATAGGCGATGATGGCGTGCGTCTCCGTCCCCAGGCAGCCGCCGTACCAGAGGCTGAGGAGCGCCAGCAGCGTCGGCATGTTGCGTTCGACGGGCGCGTTCAGGAAATGCCGGTCCATGGCGCGCGCGCCGGCGAGAAGCTCGCGGAACACCGGAAAGCCGTGGGCCACCGCGATCGGCAGCCCGACCGCCGACCAGAGCGAGTAGCGGCCGCCGACCCAATCCCATATGGCGAAGGCGGCCTCGGGATCGAGGCCGAACTCGGCGATCGCGGGCCGGTTGGTCGAGACCGCCCGGAAATGCTTCGGCAGATCCTCGCGCTTGCCGCCGCGCGCCAGGAACCATTCGCGCGCCGCCTCGGCATTGAGCCGGGTCTCGGCGGTCGAAAAGCTTTTGGAGACGACCAGGAACAGCGTCGTCGCCGGCTCGAGCGTCTCGAGCAGGCGGGTCAGCGCGCCGCCGTCGGGGTTGGCCAGGAAATGGACCCGCGGGCCCGTGGGTTTGGGACCCGCCAGCGCCTCGACCGCCAGCGCCGGCCCCAGATAGGAGCCGCCGATGCCGATCGAGACCAGATCGGTGATCGGACGCCCGTCGAAGCCGGTCCAGCGCCCGTTGCGCAGGGCCTCGCTGAATTCCTCCATGCGCGCGAGCTGGGCCGCGACCTCCGGCATCACGTCCGTGTCGCCGATCCGCATCGGCTGCGCCGGGTCGGCCCGCAGCGCCATATGGAAGGCCGCGCGCCCTTCGCTGCCGTTTACGGGCTCCCCGGCGAAGAGCCGCTCCTTCCAGCGGGCCAGCTGTGCTTCCTCGGCCAGCGCCTTCAGGAGATCGAGGGTCTTGTTGGTGATGCGGTTCTTGGAGAAATCGAGAAACAGGTCGTCCTGCTCCAGCGCGAAGCGTTCGGCGCGCGAGCCGTCCTGCTCGAAAAGGTCGGTCAGACGGATTCGGGTCAGCGTCTTGGCGTGGGTCTGCAAGGCTTGCCAGGCGGGCGAGAGGGGAGAAGGCGCCATCCGTGACTCCTGCTGGACGATGAAACCGGCCGATCCCGAGAACCGGGCCTGCGTCGCGCCGGCGGGACGAACGAGGGGGCGGGCGCTCGCAAGAGAGTAGGGAACTGAGGCCGCGCCGCGCCAGTCCCCTTGCAATCGGGAACGCTCGCGCGGGCCCGTCGATTCCGCTGCGGATTCCCGCGGAAACCGCGGAAATTTCAGGGCACGGCCCGATGTTGCGCCGGCCCGCCGAACTGCCTAGATTGCCGGGACATTCCAGATTTCACGGTCATCCGAGCTTCGCGCCCCCTGCATGAGCCAGACCTTCGATTCCGTCGCCGACATCATCAACGAGGTCTGCAGCATCGACCGCGGGAAGATCACGCCCGAGTCGCACACCATCGACGATCTCGGTATCGACAGCCTGGATTTTCTCGATGTCACCTTTGCCATCGACAAGCGCTTCGGCATCAAGATGCCGGTCGAGCGCTGGATGCAGGATATCAACGAGGGCAAGTCCAAGATCGACGATTATTTCGTCCTGAAGAATCTCTGCCTGCGGATCGACGAGCTGGTCGCGGCCAAGGTCGCCTGATCGCGTTCGCGTCCATCGATCCCCCGCAGGCGCGCCCCATGCAATTCGATTACTTCCAGATGGTGGACCGCCTCGAGAACCTCGATCTCGAGGGGCGCGAGATCCGCTGCCGCGCCGAGGTGCCGGAGACCTCGACCGTGTTCGAAGGCCATTTCCCCGGCCATCCGATCGTTCCGGGCGTGCTGCTGGTCGAGGCCATGGCGCAGACCTCGGGATATCTTCTGCTCGCCCTTTCGGCCTATGAGCGCATGCCTTTCCTCGCGGGCATCAAGGAAGCGAAGCTGCGGACCTTCGTGCGGCCAGCGACGGTCCTGACCGTGATCGCCAAGGTCGAGCATGAGGGATCGGGCTTCTGGGTGACGCAGGCGCGCTGCGAAGCCGGCGGCAAATCCGTGGCCGATGCCCAGATCATGCTGCGCAGCCTGCCCTATCCGAGCGAAACCATGCGCCGCAACCTGCGCGCCTTCGCCGACCGGATCGGAATGCCGTGAGGCGAGTATTGTAGTCACCGTCCCCTCCCCCTTCAGGGGGAGGGTCAGGGAGGGGGACGACGCGATGTCGCCACCGAGCAGCCCCCTCCCTCACCCTCCCCCGCGAAGCGGGGGAGGGGGCTCTTCTACCGCTACCAAGGGCCGGTTCGCATGCAACGTGACGTCTGGATCACCGGCCGGGGCTTGATCTCGGCGCTGGGCGAGGGCGGCGAGGCGCACGCGGCGGCGCTGCGCGAGCCCGCGCGCTGGCGAGCCGCGATCGACGAGACCAGCTTCGCGCCCTTCCCGGTGCATCCGATCGGCGCGCTCGATCTTGACCGATTCATTCCGAAGAAGGGCGATCAGCGCGCGATGGGGCCGCTGATGCATTATGCCGTCGCGGCCTCCGGCCTGGCGCTGCAGGAAGCGGGACTCACGGGCGACGCAGGCCTGCTGGCCCGCACCGATCTCGTCGTCGCCGGCCCCGGCGGCGAGCGCGATCTCGCGGTCGACGAGCAGATCCTCGCCGGCATCGAGCAGGCCGCGAACCCGGGGGCCTTCCTCAATGAGCGGCTGCTCAACGACCTGCGCCCGACCCTGTTCCTGGCGCAATTGCCGAACCTGATCGCCGGCAATATCTCGATCGTCCATGGCGTCACCGGCTCGAGCCGGACCTTCATGGGCGAGGAGCTCGCCGGCATCGATGCGGTGCGCGACGGCTTCGCGCGCATCCGCTCGGGCCAGAGCGAGGTGGCGCTGGTGAGCGGCGCCTTCAATGCCAGCCGCTGGGACATGATGTTGCTTTATCGCCCCGCCGGGCTGTTGCTCGATCGGCCCTGGCAGCCGCTCTGGCACCGGCCCCGCGCCGGGATTGCGCTGGGCAGCCTGGGCGCCGCGCTGGTCCTGGAATCGCCCGAGCATGCGAAAGCGCGCGGGCGCGTTCCGTCGGCGCGGTTGAGTGCCGTGGTGGCCGATCGCAGCGGGCGCGAGCCGGGTGCCGCCACCGCTGCCGCCGGGCGGCAATGGACGGCGGTTGAACCGCAGCTCACCCGCGGCCGGGTGGGACTGCTCTCCGGCGCCTGCGGCTCCGGCCCGATCACCGGCGAGGAGCGCGGCCTGCTGCAGTGCTGGAGCCAATCTTTGGGCGGGCTTGCGGTGCGCGGCACGGCCGGCGCCTGGGGCCATGCGATGGAAGCCTCTTTCCTCGGCAATCTGGCGCTTGCTATCACCTGTCTGGAGCAGGGCAGCCTGTTCGCGGCCCTGGATGAGGCCGAGCCGCTCGAAACGGCAGGGCCGGCGCAGGGGTTGACCCAGATGCTGGTCACGGGCTGGGGTCATCACCGGGGCGAAGGCCTGGCGCTGCTCGAAGCGCCCTGAATGACGGGAGGAGGCTGGTCATGACGCGACGCGAATTCTCCCGGCCGGTGGCGATCACGGGCATCGGCATCCTGACCTCGCTCGGCGAAGGCCGCGAGGAGAATTGGCGGCGCCTGAGCGCCGGCGAGTCCGGGATCAAGCGCATCCGGCGCTTCCCGATCGACAATCTGCGCACCGATTTCGCCGGCACCATCGATTTCGTGGCGCCGGAATCGCCGGACACGCCCAGCATCACGCTGGAGGCGGCGCGTCGGGTGGCGCGCGAGGCGCTGGCGCAGAGCGGCCTCGGCCGGCCCGGCGACTTCCCCGGGCCGTTGTTCCTCGCGGGCCCGCCGATCGAACATGAATGGCCGCAGCGCCGCGGCTTCGCCGCCCGTGCGCATTCGGTCCGCTACGGGGCGATGGCCGCCGCCACTCGGCTCGGCAATGAGGCGCATGAACATTTCCTCAACGGCTTCATCGCCGACCATATCGCCCAGGAGTTCGGCACGCGCGGCGCGCCGGCCACGATCTCGACCGCCTGCGCGTCGGGCGCCACCGTCATCCAACTCGGCGTCGAGGCGATCCGGCGCGGCGAGGCGACCGCGGCTCTGGCGCTCGGCGCCGACGCCTCGGTTCAGCCCGAGGCCATCATCCGCTTCTCCTTGCTCTCCGCCCTCTCGACCGCGGGCGAGGATCCGGCGAAGGCCGCGAAGCCCTTCTCCAAGAATCGCGACGGCTTCGTCATGGCCGAGGGGGCCGCGGCCTTCGTGCTCGAGGACGCGGAAGCCGCGCGGGCTCGCGGCGCCAGGATCCTCGGTTATGTGCTGGGCTGCGGCGAGGCCGCGGACAATTTCCACCGCACCCGCTCAAGCCCCGATGGCGCGCCGATCATCCGCTGCATGCGCAACGCGCTGGCGGATGCCGGGCTCGGGCCCGAGGCGATCGACTATGTCAACGCCCATGGCACGGGCACGCCCGAGAACGACAAGATGGAAACCCTGGGGATGCAGGCCGTCTTCGGCGACCGCATGGCCAGGGTCCCGGTCAGCTCCAACAAATCCATGATCGGCCATACCCTGACGGCGGCCGGTCTGATCGAGGCGGCCTTCGCGATGATGACGATGCGCGATCAGCGCCTGCCGCCGACCATCAATTACCGCGAGCCCGATCCGGCGATTCCGCTCGACGTCGTGCCCAACCAGGCCCGCGACGCCAGGGTTCGGCGCATCCTCTCCAACTCCTTCGGCTTCGGCGGCCAGAATACGAGCCTCGTGCTCGGTCTCGACGCGGCCTGATGCGCGCGCTCTCGCTGATCGAGGAGGGCCGGCTCGAGCCGGTCGATCTGCCGGAGCCGCCGCCGCCGGGCAAGGGTGAGCTGCAGATCGCGATGCGCCGCGTGGCGCTCAACCATATCGATCTCTGGGGCGCGCGCGGCATGGCCTTCGTCAAACGCACGCTCCCGATCGTGGCCGGGGTCGAAGGCGTGGGCGAGGTGGTGGCGCGCGGGCCCGGCGTGATCGGTTTCCAGAACGGCGACCGCGTGGCGCTCTATGCCGGGCTGGTCTGCGGGCATTGCAAGGCCTGCCGCTCCTTGCGCGAGAATCTCTGCGAGAACGTCGCCGGCATCATGGGCTTCCATGTCGACGGCATGGCGCGCGAGCGGCTCAACATCCCCAGCACCAACGCCTTCAAGCTGCCGGCGGCCGTGAGCTGGAGCGACGCGGCCTGCGCCCCGCTCACCTTCGCGACCGTGCAGCATATGCTGTTCGACAATGCGAAGCTCGAGCGCGGCGAGTGGATTCTGATCCAGGCCGGCGGCTCCGGCGTCGGTTCCACCGCGATCCTAATGGCGAAGCAGGCGGGGGCCACGGTGATCGCAACGGCGGGGAGCGACGCCAAGCTCGAGAGGATGCGGGGCCTCGGCGCCGACCATGTGGTGAACTACACCACCGGGCGCTTCGAGAGCGTCGCGCGCCGGCTCACGGGCAAGCGCGGCGTCGATGTGGTGTTCGAGCATGTCGGCCCCGCCACCTGGGCCGGCAGCCTGCTGTCATTGGCGAAGGGCGGCCGGCTCGTCACCTGCGGCTCGACCACCGGCATGACGGCCGAGACCAATCTCTCCCATCTGTTCCAGCAGCAGCTGCGCATCATCGCCTCCTTCGGCGCCAGCTTCCGCAATGTCCGCGAAGGCCTCGACAAGATGGCCGCGGGCCTGCGCCCGGTGATCGACAGCGAGATCGGTTTCGCCGACATGGCGCTGGGGGTCGAGCGGCTCAAGAACCGCGACGTGTTCGGGAAAATCGTGATGCGGATCGAGTAATTTTCTGACGGGCTACGGTGTGGAGCCACCCCTCCCCCTACCCCCTCCCACAAGGGAAGGGGGTGAGTCCATTCTTGTTTCCTTCACCCCCTTCCCTTGTGGGAGGGGGTTGGGGGGAGGGGTCGGAGAAGAACAGGGAGCAGCGTTGATCGTCGATCGCGCTCGAAGCTTCAAAGCAGAGCGAAGCGATCACATCGAAGAGGGGACTCGATGAGCGAGACCGGCGAATACACCGACAATCTGGTGACGTTCCTGGAGCTGATCTGGGGGCAGGGCTTCATGGCGCCGGGCGGTCCCGATCTGGTGCGCGACACGGTCGCGGGGCTCGATCTGAAGGGCAAGCGCGTGCTCGATATCGGCTCGGGGCTGGGCGGACCGGATATCGTGCTGGCGCAGATGGGCGCCAAGGTCGTGGGGCTCGATATCGAGGCGCCGGTCATCGAGCGCGCCCGCAAGCTGGTGGCGGCGAAAGGTTTCTCGGACCGCGTCGGCTTCAAGCTGACCAGGCCCGGCCCGCTGCCCTTCCCCGACGGGAGCTTCGACCTGGTCTACAGTTCCGGCGCCTTCACCCAGATCGCCGCCAAGGAGGCGATGTTCGCGGAAGTCCGGCGCGTGCTGAAGCCGGGCGGCTGGTTCGCGGTCTATGACTGGATGAAGGGGCCGGGCCCGATCACCGACGACATGCGCTATTTCTACAAGATGGAAGGTCTCACCTATGCGATGGAGACGCCGGCTTTCCACAAGCGCGTCCTGAAGAAACTCGGATTCGACAAGGTCACGGTCGAGGAGGATGGCGGCTGGTACCGCACCGAGGCCCATCGCGAGCATGAATTGCTGGCGGGCGAGCTCCATCCCCGCATTACCGAGTTGCTGGGGCGACAGCAGGCCGATCATTTCGTCGAGAACTGGCGCGCCATGACCGTGGTGCTCGACAAGGGCGAACATCGCCCCGGCCGCTGGCGGGCGCAGAAGCCGCCGGCGGCAGCCCAGACATCCAAACCCGACAAAGCGAGGAAAGAGACGATGGCGCGTAAAGTTTCGGCGAAGGCGGTGCTGCCGGTGAAGATCGGCGGCAAGGGACCCAAGATCGACAAGGCGACGATCGCGGCACCGATCAGCGGCAAGCCCAGGACCACGACGCAGAACTTCTATACCGATGCGACCGGCACCTTCGTCTCCGGCATCTGGACCGCGACCAAGGGCAAATGGGCGGTCGATTACGGCGAAGAGGAGTTCATCTATCTGCTCGCGGGCAAGGTGAAGCTCACGGCCGCGAACGGCCAGAGCAAGACCTTCAAGAAGGGCGAAGCCTTCATGATCCCGGCGGGCTTCAAGGGCACCTGGGAAACGCTGGCGCCGATCAAGAAGTTCTACGCGATCCAGGATCGGCGGAAGAAATGACCGAAGGGTTGGAATAGCGCTCCCGCCACCCCCGCACCTTATTCTTTCCTCTCTGCCCGCGTAGCGGGCGGAGAGGGTTGCGCAGGGTTGGCGCAAGCGCAGCTTACGCTTACCCGGAGCTGGGGGAGGTGGGTCTTTCCCGGCGAACACCCTCTCCCAGCTTCGGCTAAGTCTCCGCTCCGACTAAGCCTATGCAACCTTGTCCCTCGCTTTCGTGAGGGAGAGGGAAGAAAATCTCCAGCCCTCACACCGTGTAGAACCGGAACCTCATCCGGTGGCGATAGATCTCGCCGGGGTCGAGGCGGGGTTGCGGGAAGGCGGGCTGGTTGGGCGAGTTGGGGTATTTCTGCGTCTCCAGCGCGAAGCCGCCATATCGACAATAGGCGCGGCCGCCCTTGCCGATCACCGCCGCGCTCAATTCGGCGGCGGTATAGAACTGCAGGCCCGCCTCGTCCGTTTCGAGGTCAAAGGCCCGGCCCGAGGCGGGATCGCGCGCCTCGACCGCGCGGCGCATGGTGCCCGGGCGGCCGCGCAGCACGAGATTATGGTCGTAACCGCCGGCATTCTCCGCATGGCCCTGGGGATAGGGCACGCGTTCGATGTCGCGGCCGATCGGCTTGAAAGCGGTGAAGTCGAAAGCCGTGCCCGCGACCGGCGCTATCTCGCCGGTGGTGATCAGGTCGCGATCGACCGGCGTGTAGGAATCCGACGCGATCCGGAGCTCCTGCCGCAGGACGTCGCCCGAGCCCTGGCCGGCGAGATTGAAATAGCTGTGATGCACCAGATTGACGATCGTCGGCTTGTCGGTCGTCGCGGTCATGTCGATCGACAGCTCGTTGGCCTCGGTCAGCGCGACCGCGACCTGGAGGTCGAGCGTCCCGGGATAGCCGTTCTCGCCGTCGGGGGCGCGATGGGTGAAAATCAGGGTCTCGCCATCGTCGGCGACCGCGCCGTTCCAGATCTGCTTGTCGTAGCCCTTCACGCCGCCATGCGCGTGGTTGTGCTTCTCGTTCAGGCTCAGTTGGTAGGTCCGGCCATCGAGCGCGAAGCGCCCTTTCTCGATGCGGTTGCCATAGCGGCCGCAGGTGGCGCCCATATAGGCGTCGCTGGCCCGATAATCCTCGAGCCTGTCGAAGCCCAGCACGATGTCGGCCAGCCGACCCCGGCGATCCGGCAGATGCAGCTCGGTCAGGGTCGCGCCATAGCCGATGAAGCGGGCCACGAGCCCGACCTTGTTCGTCAGGGTGAAGCGCGGAACCGCCCGCCCCTCTATCTGGCCAAAATTATCCCGGGCGATCGCCACCGGATGCTCCCTGCAGGCCCCGAATCGTCAGGGGGGAGGATAGCGCATCGGAGGTGTGAGATCAGGTTTGGCGCCGCAGGCAAGCCGGGAGGGAGGACGGCGCTATTTGTCCTGCTTCGAGCGCCAGATGGCACCGATCACGGCGCCCTTGATGAAGGGCAGCAAGGCCAGCGTGCCGAACAGCGTGACCGGCAGCCAGACCGCCAGCTGCACCCATTCGGCCGGATGCATGGTCTTTTCCATGGCGAGGAGGCCCGGCACCACGATATGGCCGACGATCAGGATGGTGAAATAGGCCGGCACGTCGTCGGAGCGGTAGGGCTCGAAGGCGAGCTCGCAGTTGGAGCAATGATCCGCCATCGACAGATAGCCCTTGAACAGCGACCCCTGGCCGCAGCGCGGACAGCGCCGCCGCAAGCCGCGCTTCAACGCTGTTCCGAAGCTGATCGGCGCCATGTGGCTCCAGCGGCCGGCGGGAACGGACAGGGCGGGTTCGGGTGTGGGCTCGATCAAGGGAGAGGTCATGGAAAGCTTCGGCCTTTGATAACCATTCGCTGACTGAGATGGAGTTTAAGGCCGGGTTCTACAAGTTTGGCATGACGAAAGGTCGCGCCCGCTCGAAGGCCCGGGAGGCGCGCAAAACCTGGGTTTCGGCATAGCGCGCGCCCACGATCTGGAGACCCACCGGGAGGCCGCTCTTGGTGAATCCGCAAGGCGCCGACGCGGCCGGCTGCTGGGTCAGATTGAAGGGGTAGCTGAAGGGCGACCAGTCGGTCCAGCGCCCGCCCTCGTCCTCCGGCGGCACCTCCATGCCGGCCTGGAAGGCCGGCAGCGGCATCATCGGCGTCAGCAGCAGGTCGTAGCGCTTGTGGAAGCGGTTCATCATCACGCCGAAGGCCTCGCGCGCCTTCACCGCGGCCAGATAGTCCATCAGGCTCATGGCGGCGCCGGCCTCGGCGACCTCGACCAGGCCCGGATCCATCTGCTTCCTCTGCTCGGGCGTGAAGGTCCGGAGAGCGTTGGCGGCGCCGGGGAACCAGTGTTTCACGAAGACATCGCCGACATTCTCGAATTTGAGGTCGGTCTCCTCGAGCGTGGCGCCGAGCTCGTCGGCGAAGACGCGCGCGGCCTTGGCCGTGATCGCGGCCACCTCGGGATCGACCCGGTTGTCGCCGAGCGTGGGGCTCCAGGCGATCTTCAGGCCCTTGACGCCGGCATCGATGTCCTTGGTGAAATCGGTGCCGTCATAGGGCAGCGCGTACCAGTCGCGCTCATCGGGTTTCGCCAGCACATTCAGCATCAGCGCCGCGTCGGCGACGGTGCGCGTCATCGGCCCGACATGGGCGACGGTGCCGAACGGGCTCAAGGGGTGGGCCGGCACGCGGCCATAGGTCTGCTTCAGCCCGAAGATGCCGGTGAAGCTCGCCGGGATGCGGATCGAGCCGCCGCCGTCGGTGCCGAGATTGAGCGCGCCCATGCCGCAGGCGGCCGCGACCGCGGCACCGCCCGAGGAGCCGCCCGGCGTGCGCTCCGTGTTCCAGGGATTGCGCGTGATGCCGGTGAGCCGGCTGTCGGTCACGCCCTTCCAGCCGAACTCGGGCGTGGTGGTCTTGCCGAGCAGAACCGCGCCCTCCTCGCGCAGCCGGGCCACACAGGGTGCGTCCTCGTCCCAGGCCTGGTCGCGGGAAACGACCTTGCTGCCGCGCAAGGTGGGCCAGCCCTTGGTCAGGAGCAGATCCTTGACCGTCGCGGTCACGCCGTCGACGAGGCCCTGCGGCTGGCCCTTCTGCCAGCGCGCCTCGGACGCCTTCGCCGATTTGAGCGCACCCTCCTCGTCCACGAGGCAGAAGGAATTGAAGCGCCCGTCATGCTTGCGGATGCGATCGAGCGCCGCCTTGGTCGCCTCGACCGGCGAGAGCTTCTTGGCGCGGTAGAGCGAAAGGAGCTCGGTGGCGGAGAGGAGGGCGGGGTCGGTGGTCACGAGGGGAGGCTCCGTCGGGAGGGAAATGTTGCCGCGATTCCTCTCACGCAAAGGAAGGTTTGTCGAGCGGGGCTTCGGCTTGCCCGCTCCATCGAATGGAGAGCCTCGTTCGACCGGTTGCCGGGTCTCGGCCGATAGGTCATCCTGGTGCCCCGACTTTTCCCACGACCGTGAGGACTCTCTCTTGTCCGAACTGCGTCTCGACCGTTCGGCCGGTCTCGTTCGCCTCACCATCGATCGGCCCGAGAAATCCAATGCGATGAGCCGGGCGCTGCTGATCGAGCTCGACCAGCGGCTGGACGAGGTGGCGGCCGACGACACGGCGCGCGTCCTGATCTTGACCGGGGCGGGGGATCGCGCCTTCTGCGCCGGCGCCGACCTGGCCGAGCTGCGGACCGAGACCGCCGATCTGGCGGCGGCGCGCGCCTTCGATGCCTTATGGGAACGCGTCACCGACAAGATCGCGCGGTTGCCGCTCCTGACCCTGGCGCTGTTGAACGGCGCCTGTGCCGGCGGGGGGCTTGCCCTGGCGCTGGCCTTCGATCTGCGCCTCGCAGTCGAGGGGGCGCGGATCTTCTATCCCGCGCTCAAGAACAAGGTGCTGCCGTCGCCGCGCGATCTGGCGCGGCTTCAGGCGCTGACGGGTCCCTCGCGGACCAAGATGCTGCTGATGGTCGGACATCGGCTGGAGGCTTCGGAAGCGCTGCGCTGGGGCCTGGTGGACGATGTGGTTCCGGCCGGCGCCCTCGAGACGGCGGCCGCGCGAGTCAGCGCCGGCGCGCTGGCGGCCGAGCTTCACGAGCTCGTCGCCATGAAGCGCATCTGCGACCGCTTCGCCGATGCCGCGACGGTCGAGGATTGCTACCGGGCGATCTTCGGCAGCGATGCCGCCGCCCGCTCGAAACTGCGAAAGGGCTGACGCTTGCAGGGCATCCGGATCGTCGATCTCACCAGTGTGCTGTCGGGCCCCTATTGCACCTGGCTGCTGGGCTCGCTCGGCGCCGAGATCATCAAGGTCGAGAATCCCGACGGTGACATGGCCCGCGTCTCGCCGCCCTTCAAGGACGGGATCAGCCTCTATTTCGCCAGCCTCAATCGCAACAAGCGCAGCCTCGTGCTCGATCTGAAGCAGCCCGACGGCCGCGAAGCCCTGCATCGCCTGCTTGCCACCGCCGATGTCTTCATCGAGAACATGCGCCCCGGCGTGCGTGATCGGCTTGGCTGCAGCGACGAAGACTTGTTGCGGATCAATCCGCGGCTGGTGCGCGCCTCGATCAGCGGCTTCGGCCAGGAGGGAAGCCTCGCGCGTCGACCCGCCTACGACATCGTCGTGCAGGCCATGAGCGGCATGATGAGTATCAACGGTTCCTTGGGCGGCGAACCGACGCGGGTCGGGTTCTCGGTGGGCGACATCGCCTCGGGCCTATTCTGTGCGATCGGCATCCTCGAGCGGCTCTATAGGCGCGACGCGAAGGGAGCAGCGCAGACGCCACCGGTCGATGTCTCGATGCTGGCCTGCCAATGGGCCTGTCTCGAGAACGCCTTCGCCCGCTATCTCAATGCCGGCATCGTTCCGGGCCCGATCGGCTCGCGCCATCCTTCCTTCACACCCTTCGAACCCTATCCGACGGCGGATCATGACATCGTCATCGCGCTCGGCAGCGCCAAGGACTGGGGCCGTTTCTGCCAGGCGATCGGTCGCCCCGATCTCGAGCATGATCCGCGCTTCGAGCAGGACGAACCGCGGCTCGCCAATCGCGATCTCTTGGACGAGGTGCTGGGGGCGCATCTGCGCGCTCATCCCAGCGCCTATTGGCTGGAGACCCTGGCCGCTGCCGCCATCCCTTGCTCGGCTGTCAACAATATTGCCTCGATCGCCGAGAGCGATATCGCGCGGGAATATGCGGCCTTCTCGACGGTCGAGACCGCCGAGGGCGGCCCTATGTCCTTCGTGCGGTCGCCGATCGCGCCGCGCAACGCGCCGCCCGAACGGGCCGCGCCGGCGCTGGGCCAGGACACGCGCGACATCCTGCGCGAGCTCGGCTATGGCGAAGGCGAGATCGAGGCGCTCGCCACCTTCCCGCGCTGAGCGAGGGCTGGCTGGCTCTTCGGAGAATCCCCCGCTAGAGTGCGCCGCCTCACTCGGGGATCCGCCTTCCAGCCATGACCGCCATCGCCCTCACGGAACGCCAGCGCCGGCGCAGCCTTGCCGCCATCATCTCGGCCGGATTTGGCGCGGGCATGTCGATGGCCTCGCTGCTGCCGCTGATCTCGCTGCAGCTGGAGCGGCGCGGCTTCGATGCGGGGCTGATCGGGCTCAACGCCGCCATGTTCCCGATCTCGGTGATCTGTTTCGGCGCGGTGGCGCCCCTGGTCGTGCGGCGCCTGGGGGCGCTGCGGACCTTGATGCTGTCGGCGGTGGGCTTCACGCTGCTGACGCCGCTCTATTACCTGACCGATCCCTGGACCTGGTATGGCTGGCGCTTTCTGGCGGGCTTCCTCGGCGCCATCGGCTGGATGACGAGCGAATCCTGGCTCAACATGGTGGCCCGGCCCGAGACGCGCGGCCGCATCATGGCGGTCTACGCCACCGTGATCGCGTCGGGCATGATGATCGGGCCCTTCATCATCTCCGCGATCGGGATCGACGGCTTCTGGCCCTACCTCTTCATCATGGGCGCGACCTCGCTGACGGCGCTGCCGCTGCTGTTCGCCCGCGGGCTTTCGCCCGATTTCTCGCGGCAGGAGCCGCTGCATCCCTGGACCGCGCTCAAACATGCGCCGACCGTGCTGGTCGGCGCGGCGGCCGGCGGCGCCGTCGACATGGCCGTGATGGCCTTGCTGCCGGTCTGGGGCGTGGCCGAGGGATTCTCGCAGGCCGATGCGGCGCGGCTGATCTCGGTCTTCGCGGCCGGCAGTCTCCTCATGCAATGGCCGGTCGGCTGGCTCGCCGATCACTGGAGCCGGCGCGGCACGCTGCTGGGCTGCTCGGTCGTGACCGGCGCCGGCGCGCTCCTGCTGCCCCTGGCGGCAAGCGAGCCGCTGTTGCTCTGGCCGCTGATCTTCATCTGGGGCGGCGTGGTGTTCGGCGTCTATACCGCGGCGCTGGCGCTCATGGGCGACCGTTTCCCGGCCCATGAGCTCGCCGGCGCCAACGCGCTCTTCATCATGGCCTATCAGGTCGGCAGCCTCTCCGGACCGCCCGCCGCCGGCCTCTCGATGGACCGCTTCGGCGCCATGGGCCTGCCGGTGATGATCGCCGCCGTGTCGGCGGCGTTCCTTCTCTTCGGCCTGATCCGCCGCGCGATGATGCGAGGGTAGGGTACGGCCCTGATCTGTCATCGCCGGGCTCGACCCGGCGATCCAGGGCCAGAGAAGTCTGGATGCCCGGATCAAGTCCGGGCATGACAGGGAGACTACCCCAGCAGCGCCTCCACCGTCGCCGCGGTCTCGAGGCCGCTGCGCATGGCGCCGCCGCAGGTTTCGGCGAACTCGCCGGCGCAGGCTTCGCCGGCGAAGAAGAGGCGGTTCTCCACCGGCTTGCGCATGGCGGCGCGCGCCGGATAGGAGCCGGGTTTGACCGAGGCATAGGAGCCGAGGCTCCAGGGGTCGCGGCCCCAGCCGGTGAAGCCACCCGCCACGAAATGCTTGTCCATGTCGGAGCCGAGCATGGCGCGCAGCTTCTCCTTGGCGAAATCGACGCCGGCGGCGTCGCCCTGCCTGGTCAGATCCCAGGCGCATTTGCCGCCGAGGAAGCCGATCATCATGTCGAAGCCGAAGGGCCGCACGAAGAAGAAGCAGGCCTCGGTCGAGTCCGCCTTGTAGGTGAGCCAGCTGTTCGCCGGCAGGCCGAAGGTCTCGCCGTCGAACTGCAGCGGCGCCTTGGCGAGAAGTCCCATCGGCAGGCCGCCGATCGCGTCCTTCTTCCAGTCGGGCAGCGGCGGATCGAAGGCGATGGCCTCGGCGGCGAGGACGCCCAGCGGCACGGTGACGATGCAGATCTTGGCCTTGATGCTGCCGGCATCGGTCTCGACCGTGACGCCGGACCCGCTCCATTGGACCCGCTTGGCCGGCGTCGAGAGCCTGACCGGGATCTCCCGGCCATAGCGCGCGACCAGCGTGCCGAAGCCCTCCTTGATCATCAGGTTGGGTTCGTCGTCGGCGAGGTTCCACCAGTCCTTGCACGAAAAATCCTCGAGGTCCTTGCCCATCGACATCGGCCCGGTCCAGGACTCCGCGACCCAGATCCAGGATTCGCCGCGCGGGCTGATCGAGGCGGCGCTGACATCCTTGCCGGCACGGCCGGCGGCGGCGAGATTGTCATGGAGCTTGTCCCAGGCGCGGCCATAGGCCGTGAGCTCGCCGTCATTCGCATGGCGATTGCCGACGAACACCGTCTCGTCGCCCTTGTCATGGTTCTCGAGCGTGTAATTCCAATCCTTGGCGATCGGCGTCCAGGGATTCTTGTTCGAGGTGTGAAGCCAGGAGCAGCCGTGATCGAAGGGAATGCCGCCGAAGCTCGTGCTGTCGGTCCAGGCCCGCCCGCCGATCCGGTCGCGCGCCTCGATCACCACGACAGAGCGCCCCTTGTCGATCAGCGTGCGTGCCGCCGCCAGTCCCGCGGCGCCGGCGCCGATGATGACGACGTCCGGATCCTGCGCGAAGGCGCGCGGGAAGGGGAGGGCGAGCGCCGCGAGTCCGCCAAGGACGGCGCGACGGGTGAGGGACAGGGAGAGAGCGTGCCGCATGATAGGAATGCTATCGCGGAGACGAAGAGGCGTCTATCGGCGACGCCGAGTGCGCGGCACCCCAAGTTGATGTGATCGCTACGCTCTACTTTAAAGCTTCGACCGAGATCGAAGATCGCCGCCGCTGCTCTTTCTTGAAGCAGCCCCTCCCGCTCGACGGCCTCGCCGTCGGGGAAGGGGGTGAAGTAAGCAGAAATGGTCTCACCCCCTTCCCTTGCGGGAGGGGGTAGGGGGAGGGCTGATCCTGGGCTCGCTCTATCAAACCTTGCTCAACAAATACTGCGCCGTCGCCAGATCCTCGTGCCCGCCGCCGCCCGACTTGAACAAGGTGATCTCGTCGTCGCTCTGCCGGCCGGGGCGTTCGCCGCGGGAGAGCTGGAACAGGTCGGTGATGTCGGCCTCCTTGATGAGGCCGGCCTCGAGCGGCTGGGAGATGTCGCCGCATTCGTCGAGTACGCTGAAGCGGGCATCGATGAAGAGCCGCGAGCGCTTGACCGCCGCGTCGTCGGCCTCGCGCATGTCGGGCCTGAAGGCGCCGATCAGGTCGAGATGCTGGCCGGGCTTGAGCCAGGCCCCTTTGAGCAAGGGCGCCTTGGTCATGGTGACGCCGGTGACGATATCGGCCCAGTGGACCGCGGCTTCGAGATCGGGTGCCGCCGAGACCGCGAGGCCGGGCCGCGACAGCCGGGCCGCGAGCGCCACCGCCTTCTCCGGCGTGCGGTTCCAGATCCTGGCCTCCGTGATCGGCCGCACCGAGGCGTGCGCGGCCACCACATGCGGCGCCAGATTGCCGGCACCCATCACCAGGAGCTTCGAGGCATCCTTGCGCGCGCAGAAATCGACCGCGAGCGCCGAGTTGCAGACGGTCTTGCGCAAGGTGAGGGCGGCGCCGTCAATGGTGAGGATCGGCGCGCCGGTCTCGCCGTCGAACAGCACATAGAGCCCGAGGATCGAGGCAAGGCCCTTCTTGTCGTTGCCGGGAAAGACGCTGACGAGCTTGATGCCCTGATGCCGGCCGAACTGCCAGGCGGGGAGGATCAGCCAGTCGTTCTGGCTGCCGTCCGGCAGCTTCTGATGCAGCACCTTGCGCTCGGTCACGTCGACGCCGCGCTTGTACATGTCGCGCAGGCCTTCGACGAGGCCGCGATAATCCAGCAGGCGGTGGGCGGCGTCGGCATCGAAATGGCGCATGTCGGGGTCCGTTCGGAAGTGAGAGTTTGCGAGATTACGCCTTCTTGGGCGCCATCTGCACCCAGACGACACCCGCCAGCACGACCACGCCGCCGACCAGCTGCAGCCAGCCGGCCGCCGCGCCCAGCGCCATGCCGATCAGCACGGCGAAGACCGGCTCGAGATTGAGCTGGAGTGCGGCCACGGTGACGCCGAGCCGGCTGACGCCATAGTTCCACAGCAGCACCGCCGAGCCGGTGCAGGCGAGACCCAGCCAGACGATATTGAGCCATTCGAGCGGCGACACGGCATGGGTGGGGGCATGGGCGAAGCCGGTGGCCCAACCGACCAGGAAGGCCAGCCACAGGAAGACCGCCGCGGCCAGGATGGTGAGGAACGAGATCTCCGGCTGGGTCAGGCCGTGAACGGCCAGCCAGACCTGGGATTTGACCGAGTACCAGGCCCAGACGAGCATCGCGGTCAGGACCAGGATCTCGCCGCCGCGGAAACCCTGCGAGGCGAGGCTCTCCGGCTTGCCGACCGCCACCAGCAAGCCGCCGCCGACCGCGAGCAGGATCGCAAATGGCAGCCTTGGCGCCAGACGCTCGCCCTCCAGCACCCGCATCATCACGGCCGAGACGATCGGCGCGCCCGAGAACATCGCGGCCACGGTGATCGGATCGGAATATTTCAGGCCGAGCGTGAAGCAGAGCACGAAGAGGCCCATGCCGATGGTGCCGAGCGGCACGATCCGGCGCCAGGGCAGGTGCCGGCGCAGCGGGAAGCGGCCGGCGGCGATCCAGGCGATGGCGCCCAAGGCCGGCACGGCCAGGCTGTAGCGGATGGCGGAGAGGTAGTAGGGATCGAGCGTCGTGACGGCGAGGCTCGTCAGCGGCACCATCGAGCCCCAGATGAAGGCGGCCCCCAGCACGCCGAAGCTGGCCTTGAGGTTGCGCGGGCGCGGGGTGGCGGGCAGGGCGGTCGTCATCGCGTGGCTCTCAGTCCATAGAGCTGCATCCAGATCACACCCGCGAGCACGACGAGTCCGCCGACGATCTGCATGGCCGTGGTTTCGCTGCCGAGCAGCAGTACCGCCAAACCCACCGAGATCACCGGGGCCAGGTTGGTGTAGAGCGAGGCGATCGCCACGCCGAGCCGGGAGATTCCGTAGTTCCAGAAGACGACGCCGAGCGCCGTCGGACCGGTTCCCAGCCAGAGCAGCTCGAGCAGCGTATGGGCCGTGGGGATTTCGGTGGGGGGATCGGCATAGCCGACCAGAATCCCGACGAAGAAGACGAGCCACAGTCCGACCGCAGCCGCGCTCGCCGTCAGCAAGGTGACGCGCAGCTGGCTCAGGCCCAGCGGCGCCAGCCAATGCTGCGCCTTGATCGAATAGAGGGTCCAGAGGCAGATCCCGAACAGGATGATGAGCTCGCCGCCGCGAAAGCCGAGGGCGAGCACCTGGCCCGGTTTAAAGAGCGCGACGACCAGGCCGCCGGCGACCGCGAGCGCCATGCCGAGATAGACCGCGACGGTGAGCGGACGATGGTCGAAGATCCGCGCCAGCACGGCCGCCAGCACCGGGCTCACCGCCGAGATCGCGGTCGCGGTGATGGGATCGGAGAAATAGACGCCGAGCGTGAGGCAGGTGGCCCAGCCGCCCATCCCGAAGGCGCCGAGCAGGAAGATATGGCCCCAGGGCAGGTAGGCCGGCCAGCGCCGGCCGCGTTCGGTCAGGAGCACCGTGAGGGCGAGCGCGGGTACGGCGATCAGATAGCGCGAGGCGGCCAGGAAGAAGGGATCGACCGTGGCCAGCAGGTTGGCCGTGGTCGGCACCATCGAGCCCCAGCAGAGCGATGTCACAAGGAGCCCCAGTCCCGCGAGCAGACGCTCGCGCGGAGTCGATTCAGCGGATGCGGCCATGGGCGGGAACCTAGCCCATTTCGGGCGGCGGATGCATCCCTTGCGGTCACTCATTTCCCTTGGGGGACGAGAACAGCTCGATTTCGTCACCCCGGCCCCCGTGTCGCGCCATAGGCGCGCACGAGGACAGGCTCCGGCCGGGGTCCTGAACACCCATCGCGCCAGAATGGTCGAAGGCCGGTGTTCAGGATGCCGGCCTTCGAGCGTGTGAAGAAAACGAATGATGCCGTAAGAGGGCGTCAGGAATACTCTCGCCCCCTCCCGCAAGGGGAGGGGGCGTGGAGTTTCTATGCTCCGCCCGATTCTTTCACACGCTCCTTCGCCGGCATGACAGCAAGCCGGTGCACCCATCCTCCTGTGGCAGTACAATCCCCGACGGAATCCATTCACGGGGGGCGCAGAGGCCATGGCGAGCGAGCGGGAGCAGGTGTTCGGGTTCGCGCCGCCGCAGGACGTGCCGATCCCCTATCTGCAGCGGATCCGCGACTACTATCAGGCGTTGGGCTATGGCACGCCCTATCGCTGGGCGCACTATGCCGAGGTGCCGTTCCAACCCTTGGCCAAGCCGCTTTCCCGATGCCGGGTCGCGATCGTCACCACGGCGGCGCCGTTCCAGCCGGGCAAGGGCGATCAACGTGCGGGCGCGCCCTATAACGCGGCGGCGAAATTCTACTCGGTCTATTCCGGCGACACGGCGCGCGATCCCGACCTGCGCATTTCCCATGTCGCGATCGACCGGCAGCACACGACCGGCGAGGACATGGGGACCTATTTCCCGCTGGCGCAGCTGCGCCGCGCCGTGGCCACGGGCGATGTCGGCGCGCTGGCATCCCGCTTCCATGGCGCGCCCACCAATCGCAGCCACCGCACCACGCTCGAAACGGATGGCCCCGAGCTGGTCAGGCGCTGCCAAGCCGACGGCGTCGACGCGGCGATCCTGGTGCCGAACTGCCCGGTCTGCCATCAGAGTCTCGGTCTCGCGGCGCGGGCGCTGGAGCAGAGCGGCATCGCGACCGTCCTGATGGGCTGCGCCAAGGACATCGTCGAGCATATCGGCGTGCCGCGATTCCTCTTCTCCGACTTCCCGCTCGGCAACGCCGCTGGCAGGCCGAAGGATGCGGACTCGCAGTCCTTCACGCTCGATCTCGCCTTGTCGCTGCTGGAGGCGGCACCGGCGCCCCGGACCACGGTGCAGTCGCCGCTGCGCTGGAGCGACGATCCCGACTGGAAGCTCGATTACTGCAATATCGAGCGCCTGTCGCCGGAGGAAATCGAAAAACGCCGCGCCGAGTTCGACCAGGGCAAGGCGCAGGCGAAGACGCTGCGCGACGAAGCGGGGGTGGGGGAGCAGAGTATTTCGTCGCCGCCCGCCCCATAGCGTCTCCCCCTCACAGAGGTGAGGGGAAGGAAAGACAGAGCGCTTCCCCCTACCTCTTCCCCCGCTTCAGATCCGCCGTCGCCGCCGCGAAGAGCTTGTCGAGGAGCTTGTCGAACTGGCGGCGTTCCTCGGCGCCGAGGGCCGCCACCAGATTGGCCTCGTGCGCCCGCGCGACCGGAACGATCTGGCGATAGATGCGCTGCCCGGCGGCGGAGAGTTTCAGGACCGAGCGGCGGCGATCGTCGGACGCGGTGGTCCGCGTCAGGCGGCCGGCCTCGAGCAGCCGCGCGACGGCGCGGCTGACCGCGACCTTGTCCATCTCGGTGAAGCCCGCGACCTCGGCCGCGGACAATCCCGGATGCTCGCCCAGCGCCGCCATGGTGCGCCATTCGGGGACCGTCATGTCGAACCGCTCGGCGTAATCCTGGGCGATCGCGGCACTGACCCGGTTGGAAAGGACGGAGAGGCGGTAGGGCAGGAAGCTTTCCAGTTTGAGAACCGGGCCTGGGCCGCCCTGGCTATTCTCGTCGGTCATGCGATTCCTCTGGGATTCCGCGCCGTCCATAAGGGTTGAAATTAGTTTCAATTGAAACTATCATGAATTCAAGCATCCTGACAGACAGCCCCGATTCCCGTCCCAGGTCATGACGGGGCGGGGACGCCAACCGGGAGATCCGCATTGGCCGAGCTTCACGAAAATCCGATGGGCACCGACGGCTTCGAGTTCGTCGAATATGCGGCACCGGAGCCGGCGAAGCTCCGCGCCCTGTTCGAGCAGATGGGCTTCAAGCGGGTCGCGCGCCATCGCAGCAAGGACGTCACCCTGCATCGCCAGGGCGACATCAACTTCATCATCAATGCCGAGCCCGACAGCTTCGCCCAGGGCTTCGCGCGCGCCCACGGGCCTTGCGTCTGCGCCATGGCCTTTCGGGTGAAGCACGCGGCGGCGGCCCTGAAGCGCGCGATCTCGCTCGGCGCCACCCCCGTGGTCTCGAGCGCGGGTCCCATGGAGCTCAACATCCCCGGGATCGAGGGTATCGGCGGCAGCCATATCTACCTGGTGGATCGCTACGGCGAGCGCACGATCTACGACGTCGATTTCGTGCCGACGTCGCCCACCCCGCCGGGCCCCGACGCAGGGCTCCTCTATATCGACCATCTGACCCACAATGTGCATCGCGGCCATATGGACAAGTGGGCCGGCTTCTATGAGCGGCTCTTCAATTTCCGCGAGATCCGCTATTTCGACATCGAGGGCAAGCTGACCGGCCTCGTCAGCCGCGCCATGACCAGCCCCTGCGGCAAGATCCGGATCCCGATCAACGAATCGCGCGACGACAAATCCCAGATCGAGGAGTATCTCCACGATTATAAGGGCGAGGGCATCCAGCATATCGCGCTCGGCAGCAACGACATCCAGAAGACGGTCGACCGCCTGGTCGCCAACGGCGTGGCGCTGCAGGACACGCCCGACACCTATTACGAGGCGCTCGACAAGCGCGTTCCCGGTCATGGCGAGGATGTCGAGGCGCTCAGGCGCCGGCGGATTCTCATCGATGGCGCGCCCACGGAAGGACAGGGCCTGCTGCTGCAGATCTTCACCAAGACGGTGATCGGCCCGATCTTCTTCGAGATCATCCAGCGCAAGGGCAATGAGGGGTTCGGCGAAGGCAATTTCCGCGCCCTGTTCGAATCGATCGAGCTCGACCAGATCCGCCGCGGCGTGTTGAGGGCCTGAAGGAGGGTCCGGCCGATGAACCAGGCAGCGATGAAGCTCTATGGCTATTTCCGCTCCTCGGCTGCCTATCGGGTGCGTATCGCGATGGCGCTGAAGGGCCTGGCCTATGGCGACCGGCCGATCAACCTGCGCCTCGGCGACCAATGGACGCCGGAATTCCGGGACCTCAACCCGCAGGCGCTGGTGCCGGCGCTCGTGACCGAGGGCCAAACCCTCACGCAGTCGCTCGCCATCGTCGAATATCTCGAAGAGGTCCACCCGGAGCCGGCATTGCTGCCGAAAGCGCCGCTCGAGCGCGCGCGGGTGCGGGCGCTGGCGCTCGCGATTGCCTGCGACATCCATCCGCTCAACAATCTGCGCGTGACGCATTATCTCGCCGATCCGCTGGATCAGGACGAGGTCGTGTGCCAGCGCTGGTCGCAGCATTGGATCCGGTTGGGTTTCGCCGCGATCGAGCAGGAGCTGACGTCGAGCCCCTGGACCGGACGCTTCTGCCATGGCGACCACCCGGGGCTTGCCGATCTCTGCCTGGTGCCGCAGGTCTATAATGCGCGCCGGGTGGCGCTGGCGCTCGAGCCCTATCCCACGATCCTGCGCATCGACGCCGCAGCCCGCGAGCATCCGGCGTTCCGGGCGGCGCGGCCCGAGGCGCAGCCGGATGCGCCGCCCGAACTGAGAAACTGAGGTCCGATCATGCTCGAGGTCCCGCACCGGCCCGACTTCACCATCGACCAGAGTTGGAGCGCCTACACGGCCGAGGAGCATGGTGTCTGGCGGGCGCTCTATCGCCAGCAGGCGAAGCTGCTGGTCGGCCGCGCGGCGCCCGAGTTCCTCGAGGGCATGGCGGCGCTGCCGCTGGGCGAGGAGACGATCCCGGATGTCGACCGGCTCAACGAGAAACTGACGACGCTCACCGGCTGGCAGGTGGTCTGCGTGCCGGGTCTCGTGCCCGACGGCATCTTCTTCGAGCATCTCGCCAACCGCCGCTTCCCGGCGGGCCAGTTCATCCGGAAGGCCGACCAGCTCGATTACATCGAGGAACCCGACATCTTCCACGACGTGTTCGGCCATGTGCCGATGCTGGCCCACCCGGTCTTTGCCGACTATATGCAGGCCTTCGGCGCCGGGGGCCTGCGGGCGATGGGCTTCGGCATGCTGACGCAGCTGGGCCGGCTCTATTGGGCGACGGTCGAGTTCGGCCTGATCCGCGGCCGCGACGGCCTGCGCATCTATGGCTCGGGGATCGTGTCCTCGAAGGGCGAGAGCCTCTATGCGCTGGAATCCGACTCCCCCAACCGGATCCATTTCGACCTCGAGCGCGCCATGCGCACCGACTACCGCATCGACGATTTTCAGCAGACCTACATGGTGATCGACAGCTTCCAGGAGCTGTTCGACGCCACCCAGCAGGATTTCGCGCCGATCTATGCGCGCATGAAAGGCGTCCCCGACATCCAGCCCGGCGCCCTGCTGCCGACCGACAAGGTCCACCACCGCGGCACGCAGGCCTATGCGCGCGCCAAAGAGGCGAAGGCGGGATAGGTCTGGGCTTACGCCGCGGCGAAGGCTCTGATCGGTCCGATCGCCGCGCGCTCGAGGCTTGCCTCTGCGAACAGCCATTCCCGGAAGGCAGCGACCTTGGGCTGGTCGGCGATGCTTTCGAGATGGGCGACGAAATAGCCGCCATTGACAGTCAGCCGCTGGTTGAAGAGCGGGACCAGCTGGCCCGAGGCCAGATCGTCGGCGATCAGGCTCGAGCGTGCCAAGGCGACGCCTTGGCCGGCGATTGCGGCGTTGATCGCCAGTCCGATCGAATCAAACCTGATGCTCTGCGCCTCGATCAGGCTCTGCACACCCGCGGCGACGAACCATGAGTTCCAGTCGATGCCTTGTTCGGCAAGCGCCTGATCGTCATGCAGGAGAACCGCACCGGCGAGGGCTTCGGGACTCCCCAGTTCGTTCTGCTTGACATATTTCGGGCTGCAAACGGGGAAGACCTCGTCGCCCAGAAGGCGCTCGGCGACAACGCCCGGATAGCGGAAGCGCTCCTCGGGACCGTAGGCAACGACGACATCGACCTCGGTGCTGGCCAAGTCCGGAAAGTCGGTCGTGGTCGAGATCCGGAGCTCGATACCGGTGAAGTCGTTGCGAAAGCGCTGCAGCCGCGGCACCAGCCATTTCATCGCGAAGGACGGGCAGACGGCCAGCGACAGAACGCCCCCGCTGGTGTGCTGGCGCATCTTCTCGATTGCCAGGGCGAGGAGATCGAATGCGCCTTCCAGCGTCGGCAGCGAGGCCTCGGCCGCCCCCGTCAGTTTCAGACTGTTGCCGGAGCGTCCGAACAGCGGCACGCCGAGGAGAACTTCCAGCGCCTTCACCTGGTGATGAATGGCGGCTGGGGTGACGGAAAGCTCCTCTGCCGCTTTCGACAGGCTCCGGTGACGGGCCGCTGCTTCAAATGCGCGCAATGCATTCAGAGGAAGAGTTCTTCTGCACATGACTGATTTAGCCCAGCTAAAGGTTGCCTCGGACGGAAACTAATTTGCGCCCCGGGAGGGGCCTCCTCTACTGAAGGATAAGAGAAGGGCAGCGCGATGACTAACGCAATAGGCAGCTTTCGCCGGATTGGTTCACCGCCGGGCGCCAGGCCGATGCTGGCCGATTCCGGTTGGCGGCCGACCCGCGTACCGAAGTCGCAAGGCATGACGCCGCAGAGTCGCGATTACTACAAGGACCGGAGCGGAAAGGTCAGGTCGGGTGTCTGGGCTTGCAATGCCGGGACCATCGAGATCCGGGACAATCCGGCGGAGGAGGTGTGCTTCGTCGTCAGCGGGACCGTCCGGGTCACCGATTGCACCGGTCGGAGCGAGACCTTCGGAACGGGAGAATGCCTGGCGCTGCCGCGCGGCTTCAGCGGTCTTTGGGCGCAATCGGATGATTTCGCGATCGTCTATGTCGCCGTGGAGGGTGCCTGACAAAACTGGAGACGCCACGGCTTACCCGCGTCGAGATTGAAAAACACTGTTCAACAATGCCGATCATTCTGGGGAGGTAACCATGAAGACCAAACGGACCCATCGGGCAGCCATCGCGGCCATCGCCGCGGCCGCTGTCATCTCGCTTCTGACTCTGCCGGCACAGGCGGGCACGCCGGCGCCGGAGCGCATCGCCAAGAACGGCAAGATCGTGTTCTGCACGGATATCTCCTTCCCGCCCTTCGAATATTTCGATCCGCAGACCAATGAGCCGGCAGGATTTGATATCGATATCGGAAAGGCGCTGGCCGCCGAGATGGGCATCAAGTCCGAGCATAAGAATATCGCGTTTGACGGCCTCATTCCGGCGCTGCAGGCAGGGCAGTGCGATGCGATCCTGTCGGGCCTGTTCGACAAGCCGGCGCGCCGCGAAGTTCTGGATTTCGTTAATTATGCCTATGTGGGCAACGCCGTCATCGTCAAGGCGGACAGCCCGCTGAAGTTCGATGCATTGACCGATATATCCGGCAAGGCGGTGGCGGTGGAATCCGGTTCCACGCTGGAGCAGGATCTGGTCGACGCGAACACCAAGCTGGCGGCTTCGGGCAAGGCGCCGATCAAGATCGTGGCCCTGCCCAAGGCCAGCGATGCGTTCCAGCAGCTCACGACCGGCCTGGTCGATATCTATTACGGCTCAACCGTCCAGGAGGCCTATTTCAACAGCCAGAATGCCAGTCAGGTCAAACTGGCGAGCCCACAGACCAGCGCCTTCTATACCGGCGTCGGCACGCTGAAGAAGGACGCCGACCTGCATGACGCCCTCGCAGCGGCCTTCAAGGCGATCCAGGCCAGTGGCGAGTACGACAAGATCGTGAAAGCATGGAAGTTCGATGCGATGGCCTATAAGCCGTGAGCCGAAGAGGAACTCCATGCTGCATATCGGTGGGATCAATTTCGATCTGGACTTCTTCCTACGCTATCTGCTGACTCCGCCGAAGTCGATCTGGGAAGGCCTCTGGGTAACGATCGAGGTATCGCTGCTGGCGCAGATCGCCGGGGTGATGCTGGGACTCCTGGTCGGGCTTGCCCGATTGTCGAACATCACCGTCATCAGGCTGGGGGCCGCGCTCTATTCCTGGGCGTGGCGCGGCACCCCGGTCCTGGTGCAGCTCCTGATCGTCTATACGGGCGTGGCGGCGGCCGGCATCTACCGCTACCCCGACCTCGTCATCGGTCCCCTGGTCGTTCCCGGCGCCCTGCAGGCGGCGTTGATCACGCTGGCGCTGAACGAGGCCGCCTATATGGGCGAGATCTTTCGCGCCGCCATCCAAGCGATTGATCGCGGCCAGACAGACGCCGCCCGTGCGATCGGCATGCGGCCCTGGGGGGCGTTGCGTTGGGTCATCCTGCCCCAGGCCGCGCGGATCATCCTCCCGCCTCTCGGCAATGAGTTTACGCTGATGATCAAGGGAACCTCCCTGCTGAGCGTGATCGGGGTGCGCGAGCTGTTCGGAACCGTCCAGAACATCAACTCGGCGACCTTCCGCACCTTCGAGCTCTTCCTCATCGCCGCGATCTGGTATCTGGCGCTGACGACCGTCTTGAGCATCGGCCAGCGATTCCTCGAGATCCGGCTGAGCCGCCATGAACGGACCGCCGCAACGGTCCCTGCCAACCGCTCGCTTCTGTCGCGGCGGGTCTGATCATGACAACCGTTGCCGCCGGCCCAGAAACGAACCTTTCGCCCGCGGCGGGACTTGCGCTGGTGCAGGTGATCGATGTGCACAAATCCTTCGGCACTCTTCCCGTCCTCAAGGGAGTGTCGCTGGAGGTGGCGCGTGGCGAGGTGGTCGTCCTGGTCGGCCCTTCCGGTTCCGGCAAGACCACGCTCGTGCGCTGCATCAATCGTCTGGAAACGATCGATCGCGGCCGGATCTATGTCGATGGCGAGCTGATCGGCTATCGGGAACGCGGTGGGCGGCTGATCATCGAGGGCGAGCGCCAGGTGGCCCGCCATCGCGAGCATATCGGTATGGTATTCCAGCGCTTCAATCTGTTCCCGCATCTGACAGCGTTGGAAAACGTCATGATCGGTCCCTTGCGGGTTCAACGTCGGCCGATGAAGGAGATTCGGACGGAGGCGGCGGCGTTGCTGGCGAAAGTGGGACTTTCCGACAAGCTCGGCACCTACCCCGCCCATCTGTCGGGCGGGCAGCAGCAACGCGTGGCCATCGCACGGGCGCTGGCGATGAAGCCCGCCGTCATGTTGTTCGATGAGCCGACCAGTGCGCTCGATCCCGAAACGGTGGACGAGGTGCTTGAGGTCATGCGGGCCCTGGCGCAGGGCGGCATGACGATGATCGTGGTCACGCACGAGATGCGGTTTGCGCGCGAGGTGGCGGACAGGGTGATCATGATGGATCAGGGCCTGATCGTCGAAATGGCGTCGGGACAGGACTTCTTCGCAGCGCCGAAGAGCGAGCGAACCCGCGCCTTTCTGGCGTCGATTTTATGACCGGCCCCAGGGCTTCAGAAAATCGCGGCTGGCCCTGGCTGGGCGATTATGAGCGCCATCCGCGCCTCTATGCGGCGCGTCCCGTGATCGGCGAAAGGGCGATGATCTCCACACCGCACCATCTGGCGACGGCGATCGGCATGGAGGTCTTGCGATCCGGTGGCAATGCGGTCGATGCCGCGGTCGCTGCCAGCGCTGCCTTGATGGTTACCGTGCCGATGCAATGTTCGCCAGGTGGCGACGCGATCTGGATCACCCGTAAGCCGGATGGGGAAGTGTCCGTTCTGGATGCGTCGGGCCGATCCCCCATGGCGGCCGACCCCGAATCGCTTCGCAGCCGTGGGCTGACGAGCATCCCGGCCCGTTCGGCCGAGTCTGTTACGGTTCCAGGCGCCGTCGATGGCTGGGTCCGGGCGTTGGAACGCCACGGCACGCGGGGTCTCGAAGAGTTGCTGGAGCCCGCGGCGCGCCTAGCGGAGAGCGGGTTCTTCGTCAGCCGTCATCTTCATGCCAGTTTCCGCGCCGCGTGGCCGTCGCTGGAGGCACGAGGGGCAACGGGACTCTGGTCTTCCAGCCACGCTGTGCCGGCGATCTATGATCGTCTGCAGCAGCCTCCTCTGGCGCAGGCCTTGCGACAGATCGGACGCAGTCAAGGCCGGGAGTTTTACGAGGGAAGCCTGGCCAGGGATATCGTCGCGGCGGCGCACAACGCCGGCAGCCCGCTGTCGCACGACGATCTTGCCCGGCATCGGGCCGAATGGCTGCGGCCGCTCAAATCCCGATGGGGCGGGTTGACGCTCTATACGAGCCCGCCCTCGACCCAGGGCGTGGCCTTGCTCGAGGCGCTGGGCCTTCTCGAGTCGCTGGGACGGGGCCACGACCCCGACAGCGAGCAGGCGACCCATCTCATGATCGAGGCGCTGGCGGCGGCGCTGGAAGAGCGCGATCGCTTTGTCGGCGATCGCAGCCGGATGTTGATCGGCCCCGAATCGCTCTATGGCGATGTTCACCTCGACCTGATCGCCGCGACCATCGATCCGGCGCGCGCCGGCGAGCGAACGGGCGATGGCGGTCCGACCAAGGGCCGTGGGGATACGGCCCATCTGGCCGTGGTCGACAGCGACGGGCTCGCCGTCTCGCTGATCCAGAGTGTCTTCTTCGATTTCGGCACTGGCATTCCGGTGCCGTCGGGCGGCTTCACCTTGCAGAATCGTGGCGCCGCCTTCCGCCTGCAAGCCGGACATGTCGGCGAGCTCGGCCCCGGTTTGCACCCGCCTCATACCCTGGCCCCGACGATCGCCTGCGAGAACGGCCGCCTGAGATATGTCCTGGGCTGCATGGGCGGGGACGGGCAGGTGCAGACCCAGCTTCAGCTCCTGCACGGCATGGCCCGGCAGGGCCTGGATCCACAACAGGCGGTATCGCGTCCGCGCTGGTATCTGGATCGTTCGACGCCGCCGGTCTCTCAGGTTCTGGCCGAGGAAGGTGTCGATGCCGCCCTGGTCGACGGGCTTCGCCGATGCGGGCATGACGTCTCGGTGCTGGGGCCGGCGGAAGAAATCATGGGACATGCCCAGATCATCGGGGTCGAGCCAAGAGGCGCTCTGGTCGGCGCCTCCGACCCCCGCTCGGACGGCCAGGTCGCCGGCTGGTGATGCTGTCCGTTCCCTCATCCGAATCGATTTCACGGAGGACTGCGTGAATATCTCGTCCATCATCCCGATCGGCAGGGAAGGGCGCACGGCCTTCGTGCCGCCGCTCGACAGCTACCAGATCCTCTCGGACTCCTGGATCGAGCAGGAATTCCACTCGCTCAGGACGAGATCGAGCCAGGTGACGGTCGGCTATTGGACCGGCGAGCCCGGCCGTGTCCGGATCGAACCCTGGCCCTACACCGAAGTCTGCGTGATTAAGGCGGGCCGGGTGGCTGTCGTGGACAGCGACGGCCGGCAACGGGAGTTCGGACCCGGCGACAGTTTCATCGTGCCCAAAGGGTTTGTGGGCGAATGGGTCACGCTCGAGCCGGCGGCGAAGGTCTTCATCGCCGTCGAGTGAGAGCTCGATGGCGCCTAAAGTCCGATCCGCTTGCTCATATGGGTGATGACGCCGCCCTTGAAGGGCTCCTCGCGCTCGACCGTATAGCTGTGGGTCAAGTAGAAGCGGATGTTCTCGGCGAAGAGCTTGTTGGTGTAGAGCCGCATCTCGACGATGTTCGAGGATTCCGCGGCTTCGGTCTCGGCATGGGCCAGCATGCGCTTGCCATAGCCGTGCCCCTGGAAATCCGGATGCACGGCGAGATTCTCGATCAGCCAGGCGTCGCCCTGGTCGACCGTCTCGACCAGGGCGACGAGCCGCTCGCCGGCGAAGAGCAGGTCGAACCGATGGTCGCGAACCGCGCGGTCGTAATCCACCATCATTGGCAGCGGCTCACGCCCGATCAGCGGCACCCATTTCGCATAGGCGGCGCGCGTCAGATCGCGGATGGCGGCCGCGTCGGCGGGCGTGGCGAGGCGCAGGGTGAGGGATGGGCTTGGGTTCAACCGGTGCGCGTCCTGCTATTCACAGCGCCTTCCCTTGCGGGAGGGGCAGCGGGGCGGAGCCCCGCGGGGAGGGGCGGGGTGAATCTTAATCTGCTCGATGCCGCCCTTGGCTTCCCGTCCCCCTACCCCCTCCCGCAAGGGAAGGGGGTGAGATTCATTCTGTTCCCTTCACCCCCTTCCCCGACGGCGAAGCCGTCGAGCGGGAGGGGGCTGGGGGAGGGCCTCACCGCATCGTCGGCATGACGAATTCGGCGCCCGAGCGGATGCCGGTCGGCCAGCGCGAGGTCACGGCCTTGAGGCGCGTGTAGAAGCGCACGCCCTCGGGCCCGTGCATGTGGTGATCGCCGAACAGCGAGCGCTTCCAGCCGCCGAAGCTGTGGAAGGCCATCGGCACCGGGATCGGCACATTGATGCCGACCATGCCGACCTTGATCTTGCTGGCAAATTCGCGCGCGGCGTCGCCGTCGCGGGTGAAGATCGCGGTGCCGTTGCCATATTCATGCTCGTTCACCAGCTTGACCGCGCTGTCATAGTCGGGGACGCGCACGACCGAGAGCACTGGCCCGAAGATCTCTTCCTTGTAGATCTTCATCTCCGGTTTCACATGGTCGAACAGGCAGCCGCCGAGGAAGAAGCCCTTCTCGTAGCCCTGAAGCTTCAGGCCGCGGCCATCGACCACGAGCTTGGCGCCCTCGGCCACCCCGGAATCGACGTAGCCGCGCACCTTGTCGAGATGCGTCTTGGTGACCAGCGGGCCCATCTCGGCGTCCGGATCGGTGCCGGGCGCCACCTTGAGCGAGCTCACGCGCGGCGCCAGCTTCTGGATCAGCGGGTCGGCGACATTGCCGACGGTGACCGCGACCGATACGGCCATGCAGCGCTCGCCGGCCGAGCCGTAGCCCGCACCCATCAGCGCGTCGACGGTCTGGCCGAGGTCGGCGTCGGGCATGATCACCATGTGGTTCTTGGCGCCGCCCAGCGCCTGCACGCGCTTATTATGCGCGGTGCCGGTGTGATAGATGTATTCCGCGATCGGCGTCGAGCCGACGAAGCTCACCGCCTGGATTTCGGGATGTTCGAGAATGGCGTCGACCGCCTCCTTGTCGCCATTGACGACATTGAGCACGCCGTCGGGCAGCCCCGCTTCCTTGAGAAGCTGGGCCATGAAGATGCTCATCGAAGGATCTCGTTCGGACGGCTTCAGGATGAAGGTATTGCCGCAGGCCAGCGCGATCGGGAACATCCACATCGGCACCATGGCCGGGAAGTTGAACGGCGTGATGCCGGCGACGACGCCGAGGGACTGGCGAATGGTCCAGCCGTCGACATTCGTCCCGACATTCTCGGAGAACTCGCCCTTCAGCATCTGCGGAATGCCGCAGGCGAACTCGACCACCTCGAGGCCGCGGATGATCGAGCCCTTGGCATCGGAGAGGACCTTGCCATGCTCGGAAGTGACGATCTTCGCCGCCTCGTCGATCCGCCCTTCCATGAGCTGCTTGAAGCGGAACATGATGCGCGCGCGCGTCAGCGGCGGCGTCGCCGTCCAGCGCGGGAAGGCCGCCGCCGCCGCCGCGACCGCCTCGTTCAGCTCCGCGCGCGAGGCCAGCGCGACGCGCGCCTGGACCTCGCCCGTCGCCGGGTTGAACACATCGCTGAAGCGCCCGCTCTTGCCCTCGACGGTCTTGCCGTTGACGAAGTGGGGAATGGTCCTTGTCATGATGGTCTCGACTCCTTCGGCTTTCGCACCCGAACTGGCGCTGCCGGGCCTGGATTATGGATCGGATGGCGCGCACTCTAGCGAATGGGCGGGGGCTGACAAGGAGCCAAACGCCACCCATATCAGGGGACAATCGGGGCGGCGCCACGCGCCCTCCCCATCAGGGGAAGATCCTATGCGGAACTCGATGATCGGTCTGGTCTTTTCGGTCTTCCTGGGCGTTTTGGCACTACCCCTCGCAGGGTATGCGACGCGAGCCCATGCGCAGTCCGACGAGCCCTCCCAACCGAGCCCGGACGACCTCGCGATCGAAGGCGTCACCCGCCTGATGCAGGCGCTCCAGCTTTTCATCCAGCAGCTGCCCCAGTATGAGGCGCCGGTGATCGACGAGAATGGCGACATCATCATCCGCCGTCGCCATGACAACGCGCCGATCCCGCCACAGAAGCCGGCGCCGCCGGACGCGGATTCGACGTCGACGTAAGCGGAATCCAGAAAATCTCTCGCCCCCTCCCGCAAGAGGAGGGGGCGTGATTTCTTTTGCGTTCGCCGCCTTCACTCGAACGGCGTCATCGGGCCGTAGTCGCCGATATAGCTCTGATGCGTGACCAGGCCGCTCTCCTCGCTCCAGCGGTGGAGATGGCAGGCGGGCGGTTCCATGATCCAGGAGGCGGGATCCTTGGGCCCGAGCCGCAACGCGACCTGATGCGCGACCGAAGGCGCCGTCGTCACCACGGTGCCGTGCCAGCGCGCCGTGATGGGCCGATGCACATGGCCGCAGAGGATGCGTTCCACCTGCGGATGGCGTTCGATGACGGTGCCGAGCGCGTCGGCGTCGGCGAGATAGATGGCGTCCATGTCGACAATGCCGGTGGCGAAGAGCGGATGATGGACCGCGATCACGGTCGGGCGCTTCCTGGCGTCGTCGAGCGTCGCGTCCAGCCAGGCCAGCTGGGCCTGACCGACCCGTCCGCCGCCCTCGCCGGGAACGAGGCTGTCGAGCGCGATCAGCCGCAGCGGGAGATCCTCGATCGCGTAGTGGAGGCTGCCCGGGCCCGGCTGCCAATAGGGATGGTCGGCGAAGGCCGCTTTCAGCGCCTCGCGCGCATCGTGATTGCCGGGCATCACCGCATAGGGGGCCTCGAGCCGATCCAGCATCGCGCGCAGATGGGCATATTGCGCGGGCCGGCCGCTATCGACGAGATCGCCGGTGACCCAGACGAAATCCGGGCCGATCCGGTTCAGATGGGTCACGGCCGCGGCGAGATGGGCCGCGGTATCGATCCGGTCGAACAACCGGCGGCCGGGCTCCACCACATGGCAGTCGCTGATCTGGGCCAGCATCATCGGGTTCGGCTCCTCCCGGCGGCCTCTCGCGCATGGCTTGCGAGGGCCGCCGTCGCTTCGCAATATGGGGCCAGGATAGGACTCCCGCTTTGGCCCGGCCAGGGCCCGCCTTCTCCCCGGAATTTCGAGGCCGCTTCGATGTCAACGACCGCCGATTCTTCGCCGCATGACTGGCAGCGCCCCTTCGTACCGCATGATTGCGGTGCCATCGCCGGCTCCGGCAGCGGGCCGCTCGCGCATCTGAGCTTCGCCGTCAAGGACATCTTCGACATCGCGGGCCATGTGACCGGCTGCGGCAATCCCGATTGGCTGGCGGGCCATGCGCCCGCCGCCGAGACCGCGCCCGTCGTGCTGCAGCTGCTCGAGGCCGGCGCCGACATGATCGGCAAGACCATCACCGAGGAACTCGCCTACAGCCTCCAGGGCGAGAACTACCATTACGGCACGCCGGTCAATCCGGCCTGTCCCGACCGTATCCCGGGCGGCTCCTCGTCGGGCTCGGCCTCCGCGGTCGCCAGCGGCGATGCGGACATCGCGCTGGGATCGGACACCGGCGGATCGGTGCGGCTGCCGGCCGCGCTCTGCGGGATCTTCGGCTTCCGGCCCAGCCATGGCCGGGTCTCCCTCGGCGGCGTGATGCCGCTGGCGCCGAGTTTCGACACGGTCGGCTGGTTCACGCGCGAGGCGAACCTGCTGCGCCGCGTGGGCGAGATCCTGCTGGGGCCCGATGCCGCCGAGGTCCAGGCGTCGCGGCTCTATCTGATGGCGGACGGCTTCGAGCTTGCCGACGAGGCCCTGCGCGAGGCGCTGGTCCCGTCGCTGGCTGCGCTGTCGGCGCTGCTGGGCGCGCCGGCGGTGGTGCGCATCGGCGACAATGAAGGCGGCCTGACCGCGCTGATGCTCCGGTTCCGGACCCTCCAGGCGCGCGAGATCTGGACGCAGCACGGGCCCTGGATCGAAACCGCAAGGCCGCGCTTCGGCCCCGAGATCGCGGCGCGCTTCGACTGGGCCAGGCGCATGGCGGGCGAGGCGCCGCGCGACGAAGCGCTGCGGCGCGAGCATTTCTCCTTGCGCATGGCGCGGCTGCTCGCGGGTGGTGGCGTGCTGGTGTTGCCGTCGGCGCCTTCGATCGCGCCGAAGAAGGGGCTCGAACTGGCGGCATCGCAGGGTTTCCGCGACCGCACCTTGAGCCTGACCTGCGTCGCGGGCATGGCGCGGCTGCCGCAGGTGAGCCTGCCGGTGGCCGAGGTCGATGGCTGTCCGGTGGGGCTGTCGCTGGTGATGGCGCGCGGGCTCGACATGGCCCTGCTGGGCTTGGCCGAACGGTTGATGGCCGCCCTCGACTGACGCGAGAGCCGGATTATTCGGCGGCCTGGATCGAGCGCACGCGCGAGGCCGGCAGCACCAGCGCCACCGTGGTGCCCTTGCCGAGCTGGCTTTCGATGGCGAGGCGCCCGCCATGCAGCTCCGCCAGCACCTTGCTCAGGGGCAGGCCCAGACCCACGCCTTCCGCACGGCGCGAGATGACGCTGTCCACCTGGCCGAAGGGCAGCATGACCTTCGGAATATCCTCGAGCGCGATGCCGACGCCGGTATCGATCACCTCGATATGGAAGCCTTGCGCATCCTGCCGGGTCCGCACCGTTACGCTGCCATGGGCCGGCGTGAATTTGACGGCGTTGGCCAGCAGGTTGAGCAGGATCTGCTTCAGGCGGCGCCGGTCGGCATAGAGCTTCGGCAGCGGGCTGCCGATCAGATTGTAGATATGCACATTGTTGCGCCGCGCCCGCGTCTCGACCAGCCGCAGGCAGGATTCGATCAGGTTGCGCGGCTCGATCTCCTCTTCGGCGAGATCGATCTTGCCGGCGCCGGCCTTGCTGAGATCGAGGAGATCGTTGATCAGCGACAGGAGATGGCCGCCGCTCTGGCAGATATCCTCGGCGTAGGTCTTGTATTGCGGCTTGCCGAGCGGTCCCAGCAGCTCGTCGCGCATGATCTCGGAGAAGCCGATGATCGCGTTGAGCGGCGTGCGCAGCTCGTGACTCATCGTGGCGAGGAAGGTGGTCTTGGCGCGGCTGGCCTCCTCCGCCGTTTCCTTGGCCTGGATCAGGCGGCGCTCGGCCGACACGCGCTGCATCTCCATCCCGATCCAATGCGCGATCAGATTGAGGAGCGGATGCGGCTCGGGTCCCCGCAGGTCGGGCTCGTCGTCGAAGGCGAAGACATGGCCCACGGTCTCGCCCCGCTCGTCGCAGAAGACGGCGCCCTGATAGGCGACGGCGCCCGACTGGGCCAGCCACTTGTCGTGCGCGAACAGCTCCGGCGCGCGGTCGGGAACGACCAGGGTCTTGCCCTGCGCGTAGCATTGGCCGCTGGGCGTGCCGGCCAGCGAGAAGGCGAAGGGCTGAGCCGGGCGGCCGTCGGCCCAGAGCGCCAGCACGCGCGCCTCGCGTCTGTCGCGCCCGAGCTCGGCGATTCCGGCCCAGCGATAGCCGAGCCCGACCGCCAGCGCCTGGGCCGCGGCCTCGAGGAAGGAGCGGCCCTCCGGCCGGTTGCCGACGATCAGGGTCAACGCGTCCTGGCGGCGGCGATATTCGGTGATGTCGGTGTAGGCGACGACGGTGGAGTTGTCGTGCGTCTTGCGCTCGACCACCTGGATGGTGCGTCCGTCGCTCAAGGGATATTCGAACGGCCCGCGCGGATTGAGATGCGCCTCGAGGCGGCGGCGGGCGAGCGTCTCTGTCGCCTGCCGATCGCCGCCATAGGCGCCGCGCTCGACACCGGCTCTGACCAGGGCCTCGAAGCTGGTGCCGGCGCCGTGCAGATCGCGCGTGTTTGGAAACATGCGGCTGAAGTTCGAGTTCGAGAACACCAGCCGGTCCTGGGCGTCGAACAGGACGACCGCCTGCGGCACGCCCTCCATGACCTCGAGCAGACGCGACCGCTCGTTCTCGACCGCAAGGCGCATCCGCTCCTCGCGCTCATGCAACTGGAGACTGTCGAGCGCCCGCTGCAGCTCCTGTTCGACCGCGGCCGATTGACCGCGCCGCATGACGGCGGCCGTCGCGAGGATGGCGGCGGCGAGACCCGCGAGCTGGCCGATCCACTGCAGCGGTCCGGTGGGCCCGAGCTCGGGCGCCAGCAGGAGCTTCAGCAGCTCGACGATCCCCGACGCGATCAGCGGCACCGCGACGACGCCGACGACCGGATCGCGCTGCCGCTGCCAGTCGCGCGCGAACTCCCAAGCGGCGGCAAGGAACAACAGGGCGGTGATCGCCGGGATCAACGGGGCCGACAGGACTCCCGACGCCCACAGAGCGGCGGCAAAGGCCACCAGCCCCAGCAACAGGCCGAGGCGCCGCGCCTCCACATAGTTGTGAATGAAGCGGCGGGCGCCGGCATGGATCAGCAGGGCGGACAAGGCGAGCGCCGATTGACCGGCAGCGACCGCGGGCCGGGAGGCCGCATCGGTCCAAAGACCGGGCAGGAGCAGCCCCGCGCCATTCGCCAACGTCGCCAGGGCCCACCATCCCATCGCCGGCGAGACGGCCGGGAGGAACGCCAGATAGGCCATCGTCGCCGCCATGATGATCGCGCCCAGCGCGGCGGCGGTGGCAATGACTTCGGTGGAAGGCAACAACTCCATGGAAAGGCGCTTTGAATCCCTGGCTGGAGTGGCGATCGGCGAAGCCCCGCCTTGACCGGTCATGGCCGGGGGCCGGGAATCGCGTTCGGCCCGCGACTCCGGCCAGCGGGCCTAGCCCACCATCTTGAGTAAATCTTGCTAAATGAACTGTTAACGCGAGGGTTCGGGGCCGACTTTGGCGCGGTTCCCGTGCGTTTCAGGAAATACCAATAGAATCAAACCCTAATGATCGTAATGGACGATCGAGGAAACCGGCACGTCCAGGCGGTTTCGGCCGCCCAGGAAATCCAGTTCGATCACGAACGCGGCACCGAGCACCTCCGCCCCGACCTTGCGCAGCAATTCGATCGCGGCGCGCATGGTGCCGCCGGTCGCCAGCAGGTCGTCGAGCACGACCACCCGGTCGCGCGGCTTGACCGCGTCGGACTGGATTTCGACCGTGTCGGTTCCGTATTCGAGCTCGTAATTGTGCGGAATGACGCTGCCGGGCAGCTTGCCCTTCTTGCGCACCATCACGAACCCGCATCCGAGTCGATAGGCGACCGGCGCCGTCACCAGGAAGCCGCGCGATTCGATACCGATCAGCTTGTCCGGCCGCATTTTGCCGACGATGTCGGCCATCCGGTCCACGGTCGCGCGCCAGGCCGCGCCATGCGCCAGCAGCGTCGAGATGTCGTAGAAAAGAATGCCGGGTTTGGGAAAATCCGGAACCTGGCGGATATGGTCCTTGATCTGAAGCGTATCGGTCATTGGGCCTTTGGCGATGTCGGGACGTTTCGCGGCGGATCGAACGGCCCGGCATGCTAGCCGGATGAGGGGGGAAGGTCACGAGGCATGGCTTTCGATGCGGCGATGACTATAGTCGGGGCCTCGGCGGGGGCTGAGGCGGGCCGGAAGGTCCGTCCTTAAGGGACGAAGGTCGACAGGGGAGCGATTGCCGAACGGCATGGCGCAACAGGCAAGCCTGAAAAAGACCGGGGAAGGCGACGGCTTGCGGCTCGAACTTTCGGGCCGGTTGGTGACCGCAACGCTGGTGCCGCTGGTGGGGGAGTTCGACGCCCTGCCGGCGCGCGGCCAGGCGACGCTCGACATGTCGCAGCTCGAGGCCCTGGACACCGCCGGCGCCTGGCTGATCGAGAGGACCGAGGCCCGCTTCGCGGCCGCCGGCGCCAAGCTTGAGATCACGGGCGTCAGGCCCGGCCTCGCCAAGCTGATGGCGCGGGTCGGCAAGGCGGGCAAGCCCGCACCTCTGCCGCGGCCCGAAACCCACGGCCCGCTCTATTTCGTCGAGGGCATCGGCGCCGGCACGATCTCGGCCTTCCAGCAGGCGGTCGATCTGATCGGCTTTTTCGGCGCGATCGTCACGGCGATCGCGCGGGTCCTGGTTCGGCCGAGCCAGATGCGCTTCACCTCGCTCGTCAGCCATATCGAGCAGGTCGGCATGAATGCCATGCCGATCGTCGGCTTGCTGACGGTCCTGATCGGCGTCGTGCTCGCCTATCAGGGCGTCGATCAGTTGCGCGCCTATGGCGGCGAGATCTTCACTGTCAATCTGGTCGGCATCTCCGTCCTGCGCGAGATGGGCATCCTCTTGACCGCGATCATGGTGGCCGGCCGCTCGGGCAGCGCTTTCACCGCCCAGATCGGCACCATGCAGGTGAACGAGGAGATCGATGCCATGCGCACGCTGGCGCTCGATCCGATCCAGGCGCTGGTGTTGCCGCGCATCTTCGCGCTGATCATCGCCGTGCCGCTGCTCACCGTGTTCGCCGACTTCATGGGCATCCTCGGCGGCGGGGTCATGACCTGCATCCTGGTCGATCTGTCGCCGGCCCAATTCCTGCATCAGCTCAACAACGCGGTGACGGTGAAGACGTTCTTGGTCGGCCTGGTCAAGGCGCCGGTCTTCGCCTTCGTCATCGGCATGGTCGGGTGCTTCGAGGGCCTCCGCGTCAAGGGCAGCGCCGAGAGCGTGGGCCGGTTGACGACGCAGTCGGTGGTCGAGTCGATCTTCCTGGTCATCGTGTTCGACGCGATGTTCTCGATCCTGTTCTCTTATCTCGGAATTTGAGCGGGCGTCATGACGCGGACAAAGACCAGGGACAGAGCGAACGAGGCGCCGGCCGAGCCGGGGGCGGTCATTTCGATCCGCGGGCTGGTCAACCGGTTCGGCAACCAGGTCGTTCATGACGGTCTCGATCTCGACGTGCGCGCGGGCGAGGTGCTGGGCGTCGTCGGTGGTTCGGGCACCGGCAAATCGGTGCTCCTCCGCACCGTCGTGGGGCTCAATCCTCCCTATGCCGGGCGGATCGTGGTGCTGGGCGAGGACACGGCGGCGATGAGCGAGCGGGAATGGGAGCACCTCCAGCAGCGCTGGGGCGTGCTGTTCCAAAGCGGCGCCCTGTTCAGCTCCCTGACAGTGGCCGAGAACATCCAGGTGCCGATGAAGGAGCACACCCATCTCCCCAAGAAGTTCGCCGACGAGGTGACGGCCCTGAAGATCGCGCTGGTGGGCCTGCCGCCCGATGCTGCCGGCAAATACCCTTCGGAGCTGTCGGGCGGCATGAAGAAACGCGCCGGGCTGGCCCGGGCACTGGCCCTGGACCCGGAGATTCTGTTCCTGGACGAGCCGACTGCCGGACTCGACCCGATCGGCGCCGCCGCGTTCGACACGTTAATTCGCGATCTTCAGCAAAGCCTTGGATTAACGGTGTTTATGGTCACGCACGATCTGGACAGCCTGCATGCGATCTGCGACCGTATCGCCGTCCTCGTGGACAAGAAGATCAAGGTCGGGACGATGGCCGAAATGCTGGCGGACCCCCACCCCTGGATCCGCGAATATTTTCACGGGCCCCGTGCCCGCGCCGCCGGAATTGGTTGACGACGACCGGGGCAGACACCGACCGGATCTCTCATGGAAACCCGCGCACATCATCTTGCCGTCGGCATCTTCGTCCTGGTCCTGATCGCAGCCCTTGCGGGCTTCGTGATCTGGATCAGCAAATTCAATGGCCGGGAGGATTTTGCCTATTACACGGTCCGTTTCAGCGAGGACGTGACCGGCCTCTCGGTGGACGGTCCGGTCCGCTATCGCGGCGTCACCGTCGGCCGGGTCACCGACATCCGCATCGATCCCGACAATCCGATCTTCGTCCGGATCACGATCCAGGTTTCGCCCGACACGCCGGTTGTGACCGACACGGTGGCATCGTTGGAGGCGCAGGGCATCACCGGCGTGCTCTATGTGCTGCTCAAGGGTGGCACCCAGGGCGCCGCCCGCATGAAGGTAACCGACCTCACGCCCTATCCCGAAATCCCGAGCGCACCCGGCAAGTTCGAGGCGCTGCTGGCCAGTGCTCCCGAGTTGCTGAAGCATGCCACCGACCTGGTGGATCGCGTGACCCTGATGTTCAGCGACCAGAACCAGAAGGCGATCGCCGACACGTTGAACAACCTGCAGGGCATCAGCGCCACGTTCGATGATCCCAAGAACGGTGTCGGGCCGGCGCTCGACAGCATCTCCGATGCCGCCATCAGCATCGATGCCATGAGCGAGCAGGTCCGGACGCTCGCTGCCAATCTCGACAAGCAGGTCGGCGGGCTGGCCGGCGCCTCGCAGAAGACGCTCGATGACCTGCACAAGCTGACCACCTCCTTCGAGGGGGCGGCGGACGAGATCCATGCGCTCGTGGCCGAGAATCGGCGTCCCCTTAACGATTTCGCACAATCGGGCCTCTATGAGTTGACCCAGATGGCCAGCGAGATGCGCACGCTGATCGCGACCTTGACCCGCATCTCGACGCAGTTCGAGCGCGATCCGGCGCGTTTCCTGTTCGGCGACCGGCAGAAAGGATTCGAGGCGCAATGACGTCGATACCCCTATCGATGGCGGTGGCCCAACCTTCCCGCCGTCTGCTGTTGCGCCTCTTGGGCGGAACGGCGCTGCTGCCGCTGGCGGGCTGCGGCGTGCTCTCCTCCTATGCCACCCCGCTCGATCAATACACGCTGTCGCCCAAGACCACGTTCCAGAATCCGCCGCCGAAGGTGGATTGGCAGCTGGTGGTAGAGAAGCCGATCGCGGCGGCCGGAATCGATACCGCCCGCGTGGCCTTGTCGCGCAATCCCTATCAGGTCGAGTATTTCGGCAAGGCGGCCTGGACCGACAATGCGCCTTCCATGGTGCAGACGCTGTTGATCGATTCCTTTCAGAATACAGGTTCGATCGTGGGCGTCGGTCGCGAAGCGATCGGGCTGCGGCCGGACTTTCTGCTCAAGACCGACTTGCGCGAGTTCCAGGCCAACTATCGCGACAACGATCCGATCCCCGAAGTCCATGTGAAGATGATCGCGCGCCTGGTGAAGCTGCCGGAGCGGCGCATCATTGCCTCCATGACGGCCGACCGGAAAGCCAAGGCGGCGGGTGCCAAGTTCACCGACGTGGTGGATGCCTTCGACGACGCGCTGGGCGGCGTGATCAAGCAGATCGTCATCTTCACGCTCAGGGCGCCGTCCGGCGATCTGGGCGGAATGACCGGAGTCGAGATCATGCCTCCCGAGGCACCGGCGACGACCGGAACCTCGCCCTGATCTTCGGACAGCTCGCGCAGATCTGACCACCGCAACTGCATCGCGAAGGATTCCGATATGAGTCCCGATAGCGCGTCGACCCGTTCCTCCAGCCGCGTCTTCCCCCGCGAGTTCGATCACGAGCTGCCGAAGGCGGTGCGCGGTGAGGGGATCTGGGTCATCGATTCCGAAGGGCGCCGTTACCTCGATGCCTCGGGCGGGGCCGCGGTCTCCTGTCTCGGCCATAGCCACCCTGCCGTGATTCAGGCGATCCAGCGCCAGGCGGCGCTGCTGCCGTTCGCCTATTCGCATTTCTTCACCAGCGAGCCGCTGGAGGAGCTGGCGACCCTCCTGGTCGACGCCGCGCCCGCCGGCATGGACAAGGTGTTCTTCGTCGCCGGCGGCTCGGAAGCGACCGAGGCCGCGCTGAAGCTGGCACGGCAGTATCACCTCGAGAGAGGCGAACCGCGGCGGCGGAAGTTCATCGCGCGCCGCCAGAGCTATCACGGCAACACGCTGGGCGCGCTCGCCGTCAGCAGCAATCCCGGACGGCGCGAGCCCTACCTGCCGATGCTGATGGAGGTCCGCCATATCGCGCCCTGCTACGCCTATCGCGAGAAGCGGACCGACGAGAGCGAGGAAGCCTATGGGCTGCGGGTCGCCGACGAGCTCGACCAGGCGATCCGCGAGCTGGGCCCCGAGAACGTCGCGGCCTTCATCGCCGAGCCGGTCGTGGGGGCCACGCTCGGCGCCTGTCCCGCCGTGCCGGGATATTTCAAGCGCGTGCGCGAGATCTGCGACCGCCATGGCGTGCTGCTGATCCTGGACGAGGTCATGTGCGGCATGGGCCGCTGCGGCACGCTCTATGCCTGCGAGGCCGAGGGCGTCGTGCCGGACATCCTCACCATGGCCAAGGGGCTCGGCGCCGGCTATCAGCCGATCGGCGCCGTCATGGCGCATCGGCGCGTGGTCGCGGCGATCGAGGACGGATCGCGGGCCCTGATGCATGGCCACACCTATTTCAACCACACGATCGCGGTCGCGGCGGCGGTGGCGGTGCAGCGCACTTTCAAGGCCGAGAACCTCCTGGAGAATGTCCGCCGCCAGGGCGCCCGCCTGAAGCAGGGGCTCGAAGAGCGGCTGGGCAATCACCGCCATGTCGGCGATGTGCGCGGCCGCGGCCTCTTCCTCGGCATCGAGCTGGTGCAGGACCGCGCCAGCAAGCGGCCCTTCGATCCGGCTTTGAAGCTCCATGCCCGGCTGCGCGATGCCGGCATGAGCGAGGGCATGATGTGCTATCCGACCGGCGGCTGCGTCGACGGGAAGCGCGGCGACCACGTCATCCTGGCGCCGCCCTATATCGTGACCGACCGCGAGGTCGACGAGATCGTCGAGCGGACAGGGCGGACGATCGACCGGGCCCTGCGCGGCCTGCCGGCGGACAGCGCCGTCTGAGCCGACCGGCGTCGGCGCTGCCACCGCCATCGCTATCGCTATCGCGCTCATTCCCAGGCCGCCGCCCCAGCCTGCCGTCTCGAATATTGTCATTTTTAATCAATAGGCTACGGCGTAGCCGACGGCCCTTTGCAAGGGCCGGGTCCGAAATGCCGGCTTAACCGGCTGGTAACCAGCCGCTTGCGACAATCGTCCGGTAAATCCAGGCGAAGTGTGCCGCCACTCATGGCGGCGCCCGTCGAAGGCAGGGCTCATGACCACGACACTTTCTCAAGCCGATGTCGCAAGGCTGCTGACCGACCCCTCCCAGGAGGCTCGCGCCGATACGGCGGCGAAGCTGGCGGAGCAGGTCGATGCCGAAGGGCTGACCGAGGCCGAGCGCCAGCTCGCCATCGACATCGTTCGTGTCATGGCGCAGGACGCCGCGATCCGCGTGCGCGAAGCTTTGTCGCGCAACCTGAAGCACAGCAAGCATCTGCCCCACGACGTCGCCGAGGCCCTGGCCCGGGACGTCGAGCAGGTGGCGCTGCCGATCCTCGAATTCTCCACGATCCTCACCGAGGAGGATCTGATCGCCATCGTGCGCAGCTCCAACGGCGCCAAGCAGACGGCGATCGCGCGCCGGGCCGCGGTGTCGGCCAAGCTCGCCGATGCGCTGATCGCCAGCAAGAATCCCGAAGCGGTCGCGACCCTGGTGTCGAATCCGGGCGCCCAGCTCGCCGACAGCCAGCTCACCAAGGTGGTGGACCAGTTCGGCGACAACGCCGCGGTGCAGAGCTCGCTGGTCCGGCGCGAGAAGCTGCCCTTGACCGTGGCCGAGCGCCTGGTCGCGGTCGTGTCCGAGAACCTGCGCGACTACCTCGTGTCGCACCACGAGCTGCCGCCCTCGGTCGCGGTCGATCTGGTGCTGGAGAGCCGCGAACGCGCGACCGTGAGCCTGCTGCCGCATGGATCGGAGTCGGTCGACGTGATCCAGCTCTGCCGCCAGCTCAAGCTCCATGGCCGCCTGACGCCGTCGCTGCTGCTGCGCGCGCTCTGCATGGGCGACGTGGCCTTCTTCGAGTCCGCCATGTCGGTCCTGGCCCGCACGCCGATCGTCAATGCCCGCATGCTGATCCATGACGACGGCACGCTGGGCCTCAAATCGCTCTATCTGCGCTCAGGGCTCCCGGAGCGCCTCTATCCGGCCTTCCGCGTCGCGGTCGACGTGGTGCGCGAGAACGAGTTCGACGCGCGCGACGAGGATCGCCGCCGCTATATCTGTCGCATGATCGAGCGCATCCTCACCCAGTTCGAGGATATCGGGCAGGACAATCTCGATTACCTGCTGACCAAGCTCAACCAGTACGCCGCTTAAATCAGACCTGGCATCGCTCTGACGTGAAGACGCCGCCCCGGGGCATCCCCCGGGGCGGCGCTTTCTGTTTCGGAAGGACCCGTCATGTCGTCATCGGGGCGCCCGAGCTCTCCTTACGGGGTTCGGGAGCGGTGGGTGTATCCCATGCAATATTCGTCGGTGTAGATGCCGCCATTGCCGCTGCAGTTATTATCGACCCAACTCGCCGACTCGTATTTGGCGCAGGCCGTGAAGCTGAGGCTGGTCGCCAGCAGGGCGGCGATCAAAAGAATGCGTACCATTGTTTCTTGTCCTTCTTCGATTCCCCAAGCCCTGGATCCCGGCGAAAGATGTCGGGTGGGCCATGTAACAAGATGATGGTCCGGTAATCTTCCGAGGCAAGCTCTAGGGCGCTCGATTCCGTGGCATACCCGTGGCAGACGGCCACCGCGGACCGGTCCGGGGCCCCTCAGTGGCCGGCCGCGGCGGGGGCGGCGAAGAAGCCAGCCACGCGATCCGGCGCCGGCAGCGGTCGTAGGGATTGGAGAGGGCGCCGCAGCCGAAGCCCTTGCCCAGGAAGGCCAAAGTCATGATCCGTAGCAAGAGGATGGTGCTACCACCGGGCCTGCAGGCGCGATCGCTGTCGCTCCGGATACTCTTGCATAGGATCTGGCATCGTTCTGAAGCGTCAAACGCCGCCTCGGGGCTATCCCGGGGCGGCGTCTTCGCTTGGATCAGGACCAGACGCGCAATACGGCGCCTGGCCGGACGGCCAAGATTATTACGGGCCTTTTACATACTGCTCGCAGTAGGCATCGCTGTGGATGCCGCCATTCCCACTGCAATTGTTGTCGACCCAGCCCCAGGCTTGATAACGGGTACCCCAGCTGCAACCAGCGAGACTCAGAGTGACGGCGAGCGCGAAAGCGACAGTGACGATGCGTGCCATGGTTCGATTTCCTTCCTGGTTATGATCACTCCCTTTGTCCCCAAGCTCTGTGGCTAGCCATGAGCTCCATTCGAGAGAGTTGAGCCGCACCCCACCCCAGACAAGCGCTAGGGAGTTCGGCTTCGCGAAATATCTGAGGCAAGTTCGCTCCTGACGGATTGGTCCGAACCCCACCAGCGCCCGACCGCGATGGCGACGGCCAGGACCGCCAGCCAGGCGATGCGGCTCTGATAGCGGTCGTTGGGGTTGGAGAGGGCGCCGCAGACGAAGGCATTGCCCAGGAAGGCCAGGGTCATGATCCCCAGCAGGAGGACGGCATCCGGGTCGCGGCGGCGCCAGGCCAGCCACAGCAGCAGGGGCAGGGCGGCACTGGCCAGCCACAGCAGCGGCACCTGGACCGCGTTCAGTCCGTCGAAGTTGGCGCCATGCTGCTGACGAGCAGCGAGGAAGGCGGCCGACTCCCTCGGATAGTGGCGGGCGATCGCGTCGCCGATCAGATAACGCATCGGCGCCACGCCGTCGGCCGTCCTCAGCATCGCCAGCTGCTGCGCCGTCAACAGGGCCGAATCCCAGAGATAGGTCAGAGGATAGGATCTGATCGCGCCGCGCACGATCTGCCGCGCCTGCTCGCGCATTCCGGTGCCGGTCCAGCCGCCGAGCCGGTTGAAGTCGCTGTCATGCCACAGGAACATGTTGGCGTTGTGCGGCAGACGGTGGCGGGCCATGCAGAGATCGAGCTTCGGCCTCGGCTTGGAGCAGGCATGGTCGAGATAGGTCTCGGCCAGCCCATCCTGGACAAAGAGACCGAGCGTCAGCACGGCATTGTCCTGCAGCAGGAAGAAACGCCCGGCCACGACATCGTTGGCGCCGGCGGCGAGAGTGATGCCGGCGAGGAAGGCGAGCAGCGGCAGCTTCAGGCGGCTGCGGAGTCCGGGCCAGAGGCCGGGAGCGGCCAGGCTCACCAGCAGCATCGACAGCAGCAGTCCGCCGGCCAGCGCCATGTGAGAGGTGTGGACCGCGACGGCCAGCGTCAGGATCGCGGTCAGGCCGATCCGGCGCGCCGGGCCCAGCAGGCCGTCGTCGCAGACCAGGACGGCGAAGCACAGGACCAGGATCCCGGTGAAGGCATCGGGCATGAGCTCGCTCGTGAACCAGGGCAGGCCGCTGCCCAGGAGGAGCAGGCCCGCCACGGGCACCAGGGCCGCTTCCGGCTGACGCGGCAGGAATCGCCGCAGCGCTTCATAGAGGACGTAAGCGGCGAGGGCCGACTGCAGCAGCGGAATGATCCAGAGGCTGTGCGCCAACCGGCCGGCGATCGTCACCAGCCCATAGCCGGCGGTGCGGTAGATCGGCATCTGCCAGGTGAAGGGCATCTGCAGATAGTCGACGCTGTCGTAATAGACCAGCGGGAAGCCATTCCAGATTGCGGGAGCCAGGAACAGCGCGGTGGCGAGCGCCAGGGCGATCGCAAGCTTGAGCGGCGCCACCTGGGCCATGCGGCCCGGCAACGGGAAAGTGCCCGTTGAACCTTGTGTCGAACGGCGCGGCATATGGCCCTGGCCCCGGTCTCGAATCGTCGTTCCTCGCCGGAGGCGACCCCATAGCCCTCCGGACCGCGGGGACTAAAGCCTGTCTTTGTGGCGGGATTTTGGATTACAGGAAGGAAAGGAAGGGATGCTCAGGATTCTCGCGGCGTGAAGTCGGCGTCTGCCGGGGAGGCTCCTGCCGACCGGATTCATGAACCGTCGCGCGTTGAATTTTCTGCGGTGGTCTTGCTGCGCTTGAGCAACCCCGACGGTCTTTCGCCGTAAGCCGCATGAAACTCTCTGCTGAAGTGGCCGAGATCGCTGAAGCCGCAAGCCAATGCCACTTCGGTTACCGTCGTTGCCGAATCGGTCGATTCGAGCATGCGACGGGCGTTCTGCAGTCGAAGGCGCCGGGCAAATTCGAGTGGCGTGCAGTTTCTGCTTTGCTTGAAGGCTCTGAACATGCTCCTCGAACTCACGCCGGTGACAGCAGCAATCATGTCAATCGTTAGGGGTTCGTTCCAATGGGCCTCGATATAGGTTTCTACTCGGCGGACCTGCCAAGGTGCCGCGCCGGCCGAAGGGCGGTTGAGGCTGTCCCGGCAATTGTGTTGACCGGCGCAAAGAAGCGACACGATCAGCGCCTGCTCGAGTTCTGCGAGCACTAATCCTTGATCTACGGGCGCCCCAATTTGCAGGGTGTCCACCACCAGGTTCAGGAGCTGAAGCAGGACCTGCGAGTGAGGGAGGGTGAGATCAAGTGCCGGAGCAAAATCCAGAGCGGTGGTGAGCGGCGCGCCGGACAAAGCGGACACTATCTTTGTGAGCTGCGTGGATGGGATCCTCCACACCACCTGCTGGAAGTCCTGTCCGAAGTCGATCTGCGCCGCGGCCGACGAGATGCAGGCCTGGGTCTCACTGACGATAACGCGTTCCCGGCCGATGCGAGTGGCACCGGATCCTCTGTGGCAGAACTGAACCCTCACATAGTCGCTATCTGGGAACCGCAAGCTCAGCGGGACGCCGTAACTGCAGAACCAGAGTTGGCTGCGGGGAAGCGGACAGAAGTTTGCCACTGACTCGATACCCTTCGCCACCCCTGGCAGCGCGACGGGCGTGGCGCACAAGCGCGTCTCGATGGCCTCGCAAAGGCTGTCGACGTCGAGCGCATGAAAAAATGGATGAGCGCCCAACGGCGTCTGTTGATGATTCAACGCTATCCCCTTCTTCATCGACGGCGCCGCGGGCGCAACGCCAATCCGCCAGGCCCCCATGCTGTTTTCAGATAGGTTAACGCTTCGTTAATTGCATAACCATTGATGCAAGCTCGGTCCCGACTTGTCACCTGCACTTGCCTTGCACTCCGCAGCTCCTGAGCGGTGTCGGTCACGTAACCAGCGCACCCTCCACATTCCGGGCTCAGCTTCTGCTTTCTATGGCGGCCATGTGCAAGTCGTTGCATTCGGCGCCAAGCGCAGGCTGCCAACAACCGGTATCCTGGGCATGTTTCGTCGAATGCCTTCCTTGTCTTTCGGGCGGGTTCGATATTTGCAAAGGTCAAGGATGATGAACAAAGATTCTCACTTCGAGGAGTTCGTGCATTCCCATGCCAACCTTCAGTATGTAGCAGCCCGCGCGGTCAAGTCGATCGAGCGATCGCAGTTCGTTGCATACTCGCTATTGCAAGTGGCGGACATTACCGACGAGATATCGCACGGACCCGCTACCGGAGAGGCAGCCCTTGTTCTGGAAATTCTGGCGCGTTTGGGAGCACTGCAGATCGCGATTAGAAATCGGCTGCATCGATTGAAGGCTTTGATACTGCTGATTGGCAACGCTGTACCCGCTGAATGCGGTGACGCGGCCGCATATGGCTACGTTCCTAGTGTAGCGAGGAAGCTGCTTGCTGCCTGCACGGAGTTTCCGGAGGTTGTCAATCTCGCGGAGTGGCGGCTACAGAACATGACAAAGAAGGCGGAGGTGGGGGCAGCTGCAATTGTGCTTGACGCTCTCTGCCAGGAAATGGAAGCCATGAACGACGTGGCCGAAGCAGATCTCGATTCCCTGCGAGCACTGTCGGGCACCGAGGCGCCCGACAGCCTTTGCTGCTAGAACTGCGTCAGATAACCCGCATAGATCATTTGATCGATGTCGTCGGCCACATAGAGGCGATGGCGCCGCCCCAGGGCAGTGGGCGGGAAGCGGGTATGGATCGAGGCGTCCTACAACCCGGTGATGGATCTCAACGGGCGGCCCTGGAAGGTAGTGAAGTTCGCAACCGACATCACCAAGCGCAAGGATCAGAACGCGGCGCTCGCCACCGAGTACGAGACCGGCGTCAAGAGCCTGGTCGAGAAGGTCTCGGCCTCGGCGACCGAGATGCAGGCGACCGCTCAAACCCTGGCCGCCGCGGCCGAACAGACCAACCAGCAATCTTCGACCGTCGCCGCGGCGTCGGAAGAGCTGGCGAGTTCCGTCACCGAGATCTCGCGCCAGATCACCGAATCGACGAGGGTGATCGGCACCGCCGTCAGCGAAGCGAAACGGTCCGAGCAGATGGTGGCGGCGCTGGTGGCGGCCGCGCAGAAAATCGGCGACGTCACCCAGATCATCGCGGCGATCGCCAGCCAGACCAATCTGCTGGCCCTCAACGCGACCATCGAGGCGGCGCGTGCCGGCGAGGCCGGCAAGGGCTTCGCCGTGGTCGCCTCGGAAGTGAAGTCGCTTGCCAATCAGACGGCCAAGGCCACTGAGGAAATCGAGCAGCAGATCCGCTCGATCCAGGAATCGAGCCACAATACGGCCTCCGTGATCGGCGAGATCGGCAACATCATCGGTCAGGTCAGCGAGTTCAGCACCTCGATCTCGGGCGCCGTCGAAGAGCAGTCGGCGGCCACGCGGGAGGTTTCGCTCAATATCACGGGTGTCACCCAGGCGGCCGAAGAATCCGGGCGCTCCTCGGCCAACATGCTCACCAACGCGCAGACATTGTCGCAGCTGTCGACAAACCTCGGGGCCCAGGTCGATCGGTTCCTGGCGAATGTCCGGGCGATGTAGCGCTCGACGCGATGACCGGCGGGCCGGCGATCCATCGCCGGCCCGCCGACGTCGCGCTTCCAGCAAATGCTCCGGCGGGATCGGCAGGCTGCGAAGTCGCATGTCGGTCGCGCGATCGGTTCCCCTACCACTACAAAAATCCAACACAATCGCTGGACAAGTTTTCGCGCGGGGCCTCGAAAAGGCCACGGCTCGTCGCATTGAGGCCGGCGCTCCGAGGGAGTAATGCAGAAGACAGAAACGTCATCGGCACCCCACGCCGACCAAACTTCCGATCCCGGGATCCCCGTAACCCGGGGTCTTTTTATGTGAAGACCGGAAGAGCCGCGGATGCTTTTCCGTCCGAGATATCGCCCGGGCGTTCGCCTATTCGCGCCAGAAGGAGTTGGCGGTCTCGTTCTCGACCTGGGCTCGCGAGAGACCGAGGTCTTTCAGCATGTGATCGCTAAGCTCGGAAAGATGCTGTCGACTTTGCGCGCGCTCTCGCCATCGGCGCAGCCAGGCAGTCACGCCTTCGACCAGGCCTGTGACCACCTGGCCGAGGTTGCGCAACGTCGGTACGGGCCGCAATCGCCCGATATCGCGATCGACCGGCAAGCTTGCCGGCGCCGCGGCCCTCTCGCACGGACGATGCAGAGAGCCCGGAAGGGCACGGCCCTGGAGCGAGTCGAAGACGAAATCGAGCGCTGTCGGGGAGGATCGGCCCTGGCTGCCGGAGGAAGGAAGGCCCGCCCGCCGGCGGAAGGCCCGCAATCTGTTGCTCATGGGGAGGTTCGCTCTGGAGCGCGGACCGAGAGGCCTCGGCTGCGCTCCTCCTTGCGTGGGTACCGGCGGACTGCCGGCGACCGACACGCTACGGAGTTCGAGTCCGGCGGAAATCGGGAGGCTTCCCCATTTTAGGGCCGCTCTTTCCCCATTTTCAGCGGTTGCAGCGATGCGCCCGGCCGGTTCGGCAAGCCGAAAGGTGGAGGCGAGGCGGGGCCTGCCCCGAAAAGGCCACCCTTCGTCCGGTTGCCGAGCCCCTGGGGGCGGGAGTAGACCCGAGGAAATCTCGTCGGCGCCCCCCACGCGCCGAAACCTTATGACCCCAGTCCTGTCCGGACTGGGGTCTTCTTTGCTTGAAATCGAACTTTCATGAGGGCAGATCCCGCGCGGGCGAAGCCGCGGCGGGCCGGGCCTTCTCATGAGAGGGCATCGAACGGTTCAGGTGGCGAGGGTCGACAAGCCGATCGTCTTGGGCGTGGGTGCCGGCAGATCCTCCGGATCGGCCATGAGGCTTTCCTTGCGCTCCTGCAGCTGGGCCCCGATGGCATCCAGATCCAGGCCCTTCGCACGGGCCTTCGCGAAGATGCCGCTGCGCGGCTTCTCTTCTTCCTGGACATGGTGCTTGATGTATTCCGTCAGCACCGTGACCTTGGCGTCGTAGCAATCGGAAGCCGCCGACTGGTTCAGCAGATCGGCGATCAGGAACTTGGCGCCGTCGTGCTCGACCTGGGCTTCGTCCATGGCGTCTTCTTCGACCCCCTGCTCTCGGCAGGCCGGATAGAAGATGTCCTCCTCGAGGGTCGTGTGGACGATGAGTTCGGCACAGATCTGCTTGACCAAAGCTTCCTTTTCACGACCCGATGCCTTTTCCGATTTCTTGAACAGCTTCTCGACTTTGCGGTGGTCCGCCATGAGCAGCGACACGGCGTCGTCGGGGACGTCTGTCCGGGCCGGTCGCTTGGCCTGAGGTTTCTTGGCACGCATGGAACATGGCTCCTGTGGTCGGCGGTTGAGGGGACCCCATCCGACAACGCGCCAGGTCGCGCCTCGTTCCAACTCGGGCGGCGCGACCGGCAACCTTGTCTTCGGAACCGTCGGAGGCTCCGCCGAAAAAAAGGGGGACGGTGAGGGCGCGGGCAACGGCCACGGCTCGCGACACGCTCTCGCCTGACTCATCGCCGAAGACGCGAAACCACATCGCTCCCATGTAGAAGTGCTGTCGGTCAATTTTCACAGCTTGGCGATTCTAGAACTAAGGTCGAATTGACCCTGGCAACGGGCAAAAATTAAATCTCGCAAAGCTGGGCGCAGAATCCGGCTGAAGCGACATGGGACTCCACCTCATTTTTCCGAGGCAGCTATGGCTAGCAGCGAAGACATCGAAAGGAGACTGGAAGCGACGGAAGCCACCCTGCAAGCGATGTTCTGCACGGTGACGGCGGACCTGATCATGTTTCAGGCGGCTGTCATGGCGCTGCGCGAGGAGGGTGTACTGACCGAGAGGATGGTCGACCGGATGACGATCGACGCGCAGATCCGACTGCAGCAATACGACAGCTCGGCGCTGAGCGCGCCGATGGTGACAGAGATTGCGGCCCAACTGGACGGGTTGGCGGAGCGGCTGCGCGGGGCCTCGCGATCGGCGCCCCTGGTCAACCCGTCCGGCATCGACAATGGCTATGGGCGAGGGAACGGCGACGCGAGACGCTCCAGTCGCTAGCCCCTAGATTGCCGGTGGCGCCGGTCGCGCCACCGGCGAGCGACGCGAATTGAAAGCGAGGCGGTGCTGTCAGGGGGCTTGATACCGGCTCTGAGTTTCATGCGGGCCGTGACCTCGGCTCGAAAGTTCTCCATGGCCCGCCCGATCGGATTCAGGTCTGCGCCTGATGCACAGATCAGAGCCTTCGTTGGCTGACATCGCTGAAACGCCACGCCGGCGGACCGTTCCGCCGGCCGAGGCTGAGCATTCTCCGATCGTTACAAGTCTGCGCCGGTTTTGGCAGGCGCCTCCGAGGAACTGTCACTGCTCATGACGCGTTCCGTCCTCAGTCGCAGGCAACATCGCCAGCCTCGCTTCGGAATCCGCCGGCGTTACGCATCGGTTTCGGGAGGGAGGCTTATGGAGGTTCGAATGACACGCTTTTCCCTTCTTCTCGCCAGTGCGTTGATCCTCGCGAGCGGCGCCGGCGGGGCCGTATGGGCCCAGAACTCGTCCGCGGGCGCCAGCACCGGCGGCAGCCTTGGAGCCACCAGCGGCAGCGACACCGATACCGGTGCCCCCAGCAGCGACATCTCGGGCGGCGGCCCCCTGGGCAACAGCACGCCGGACAGCGCCACGAGCCCGACCACGAACAGTCCGGGCACGAACACGAATACCTATTTGAACACCAATACCCGGATCAATCCGAACACCGGCACGAACACCAATACCGGCACGATCGGCTCGACCAGCGGCGGCAGCAGCGCGCCCAGCTCGACCGGCACCGATACGGGCACGAACACCGGCATCGGCTCCAACGCCGGTGTCGGCTCCAATGCCGGTGTCAGCACGGGCGTGGGGTCGATCGGCAGCAGCGGTCATATCAACACGGTCACGGGGACGGGCGGCGCCAACTCGAGCCTGCCCACCACCAGCACGATGCCGTAAGCGCGAAGCCGGAGTGCTGGCTGCAAAGCCGGCGCTCCGGCGAGAGCCCGTCACGTCTGCCGCGAAGGCTGGTGGACGCGCTAACGAATTCCCTCCTCGATGATCGCTTCCTGGACGACCTGGGTCGTGAGGCGGCTCTCTTCCGTCAGCTTCGTGCTCTTCCAGCTTCCCCGCGCGAACCAGCAGATCGAGACGATCGCGACGAGAACGTTGGTGATCGGGAACGACCACCACAATCCATGGGCCAGCAGCACCGTGTGCTTCGACAGGACATAGGCCAGCGGAAACTGGATCATCCATTGGGAAACCAGCGCGATGACCATGGCGATCAGCATGTTGCCGGAGGCCCGGAAGGCCGCCACGATGCAGAGCTGAATCCCGATGCAGCCCCAGGCCAGGCTCATGATCCGGATGAAGCGCGCCCCTTCGGCGATGACGTCTCCATCGTTCGGGATGAAGACGGAGACGATCGCGGGGGCAAACAGATAGGCCACCGCGCCGGCCAAGCTGAGAACGGCGAACCCGAGCAATGTCCCCAGCCGGGTGATCCGCGCGGCGCGGTCGATGTTGCCGGCGCCGATGTTCTGGCCGACCAGGGTCGAGACGGCCATCGACATGCCCATCGCCGGAATGGTCACCACCTGCAGAATGGTCGAGCCGACGCCATAGGCCGCGATGGTGAGCGTGCCGAAGCTCGCCACCAGGAAGGACATGATCATGAGGCCCAGCCCGCGCGTCGACAGCTCGACCGAGCCCGGGAACCCCAGCAGGAAGGCCCGTTTGATATAGGCGATATCGGGGACAAGCGCGCGCCAGAAGAGCCGGATCCCATGCCGGCCCCGCAGGAAGATGATGACGCCCAGAAGCGCCGCCAGCGCCTGGGTCACGAGCGTGGCCAGCGCCGCCCCCACGACGCCCAGGGCCGGCATCGGTCCCCAGCCGAAGATGAACAGCGGATCGAGCAGGAAATTCAGGATGACCGTTCCCAGCACGATATAGAGCGGCATGCGGGTCTGGCCGACGCCGCGCATCAGCGCCTGAAACATCGCGTAGAGGAAGACGAAGATCACGCCGACGAAGGAGACGCGCATGAATCCGAGCGCGCCGTCATGGACGTCCGGCGCCACGCCCAGCAACTCGAGAAGATAGGGCGCCAAGACATAGCCCAGCGCGCCGAGGATGACCGAGGTGATCGCCACCATGATCATGGTCTGGGCCGCGACATGATTGACCAAATCCTGCCGGCCGGCGCCCATATATTGCGAGGTCAGCGTCGCCCCTGCCATGGCGAGCCCCGATCCCAGCGCGATCACGAGGAACGTCACCGGAAAGCTGACCGAGACCGCGGCGACCGCCGCGGCTCCCAACCGCCCGACCCAGAAAGCATCGGTGAGCTGATAACCGGTCTGGAGAATGTTGGTCAGGATGATGGGGATGGCCAAGGTCACCAGCGCGCGCGCGATCGGGCCTTCGAGAAACAAGGTTCGGCGGTCGTTCATGAGGGAGCCTGCCCGTCTGAGGTTACATGCGGCATCGCGCTCGCTGGATCTTCCGTCCGGCCGGGTGGGTCGCGGTGTCAGCGCGCTGGCGGCTCCCGATTGCAGGCCGAGTAGCCGGCATTGGGATCGGCCCCATTGCATTGGTAGGTCCGTGCCGTGATCGAGTCAAAGCGGGGCGGGCCCAGATCGCAAGCACCGAGCGCGAGCAGACATCCCAAGAGCACGAAGCGCAGAGATCGTTCTCGCAGGGAAAGGCTCATCCTGGTGCTCCGGCCATCCGACGGCGTTCTTCACAACCACGGTTGTTGGTTCACTGTACAACAATCCGCGAGAAATCGATCATGGACCTCCCGACGACCGCGTCAGCCCGACCTTAGTCTTAAGTAGATTCCGTTGTTTGACGCGTGGCCTGTGGGAGAACGATGGTGGCTGCCCGCAAACTGGGGTGACAGCCTTTCTTGCGTTCACCTAACCCTCCGAGGCTGCCATGATGACGATCGAGGACATCCTGAAACGCCTCAATGAAACGGAATCCGCAGTGCAGAACATGGTGTGTACGGTCACGGCCGACATCATCATGTTTCAGGCGGCGATAGTCGCCCTCCGCGAAGACGGTATCCTGACCGAAAAGGTGATCGACCGGATGGCGATCGCGGCGCAGGATCGCATCGCGTTCTACGATACTGATGTGCTCGGCGCGGGCGGCGTGGTGGAAGTCGCGCGGCGGCTGGACAACCTGGCGGAGCGTTTGCGTGAGGCCCGCGGGCCCACCTATCTGCCGCAACGGCCGAGCGGTCTCGAGCTCACGACGAATGGCAACGGCAGGGGCAGGGTACGGGCTCCGCGCAAGATGCTCGTCGCATGAGGAGGAAAGACGCCGCCGCCGGCGAGAAACCTCGCCTTCCTGTCGGAGCCGAGGTCTAGCGCCCGGGAAGGTTCCGCGAAACGACCTCACCACAGAAGTCAGGCCGGCCGACCCAGAAGGCATCGGTGAGCTCATAACCCGTCTCGAGGAAGTTGGTCAGGACGATGGGCAGGGCCAAATTCACGAGCGCGCGATGGGCCCTTGCAGAAACAATGTCCGGCGATCGTTAATGGAGTTGCCTTAGCGCGGTGGTTCCCGGTTGCAGGCCGAATAACCCGCGTTGGGATCGGCGCCGTTGCATTGGTAGGTTCGGGCCGTGATCGCGTCGAAGCGGGGTGGACCCAGGTCGCAGGCACTGAGTGCCAGCAGGCATCCCAGAAGGATGATCGGTAGCGCTCGTCGATGGAGGGAAGGGTCCATCTGCGTCCTCCCGCCGCCGCGGTGGGGAACGGAGTCTGCCCCATTCCTGCAATGAGGATAACAGAATTCGGGATCGGGCGTTCCACGATACCGGCGTTTCCCGGCACCAGGGCCGACTCCCCGGGTCGGCCCAGCATCCGGGTCCGTGGAGATCGCCGAAAATGCCCTCAATGCCATCCGGGGCCCACTTGGCCGTTGCCGATCGCCGCGATAGCCTTGGGCGTTGGGGTCGGGAGGAAGCGGTGCAGGCCGCACACCGCGGCTTTCGGCGGGTATTTTCTGATTGCGGCGGGAGGGGAATCAGATGATTCGCATCAGAGCCGTCGCTTTCGTCGTCGTGACGGGGATGTTGGCCGCGTGCGCCGCTTCGGGCTCCAAGGCGCCGCAAGGCGGTTACGCCAATTATCACGCCTATCTTGTCGGAACCTCGATGAAGTCGGTGTCGAGCAAGGCGCCGGCGGAGGCGCGAGCGGCGCTTGCCAACTGCTACGCGAACTTCGCGGTGGCGCAAGTCAACAACATACGTCAGATGGAGGTGCTGGATATGGAGGCGAGCAGCAGCGACCCCACGGCGTCGTCTCTCATTCCCTATGTGGGTGCGGAGACGCAGACAGCCTATGGCAGCACGAACCAGCAGCATCGTGCGGCGCTGGAGCCCTATTGCCCCGATACCATCGCACAGTACGGGCAGTATTTGCCGGATTGAACGGCCTCGGAACTTCTTCCACGGCCCCCATGAGCTCGACAACCGAAATTGGCTCATGGGGGTCGGAGCCTCTTGGCATGTCGGCCATCCGAAGGCGGAACCGGAATCGGCGCCGAATCTCGCGGCGTGACCCGGCCTCGGCCGACGCCAGATCGTCAAAAATCTGCGACATGGGCGCAACCGAATCAGGTGAGACTCCCATGCCATGTTCAGCACCGTGGCGCTCGACGCGGCCGAGATCGACCTCACCTATGCCAGCCGTTGCGACAAGCTGGCCTCGCGGGCCTTCATTCACGCCGTCGAGCTGCTGACCGGCCAGCTCAGGCTCAAGCGCCTCTACGACATCTACCAGTCCGAGCTGCGCGGCAGCGTGGATTTCTGGGAAGCGGCCATGCGGCTGCTCAATCTCTCGATCGCTTACGATGCCGCCAAGCTCGAGGCCCTGCCGCCCAGCGGCCCCCTGGTCATCGTCGCCAATCACCCCTTTGGATTGATCGACGGGCTGCTTATCGGCCATCTCACGAACAGGGTGCGCAGCGACTTCAAGGTGCTGACCAATGCCCGGCTCTATCCGCCCGACGCCGAGGTGCAGCATTTCATCCTGCCGGTCGATTTCGACCCGACGCCGACGGCGCGCGCGACCAACCTCGCGACCCGCGCCACGGCACGCACCCATATCCGGGACGGCGGCTGCCTGATCGTCTTTCCGGCTGGCGGCGTCGCGACGACGCCGACGCCCTTCGCACGCGCCGCCATCGACCTGGACTGGAAGCCCTTTACCGCCCGCCTGATCCACGAGGGCGGGGCCGCGGTGGTTCCGATCTATTTCCACGGCCAGAACAGCCGCCTGTTTCAGATCGCCAGCCATATCAGCATGACCGCCCGCCTCGCCTTGCTGCTGCACGAGGTCGCGAACAAGATCGGTTGCAGCTTCAACGCCGAGATCGGCGACGTGATCCCCTATGACGCGATGCGTGACATCCGCGAACGGCCGGCCCTGACCCGTTATATCCGGGACCGCACCTATGCGTTGGCGGCGGCGCGCTGACGAACGAGGCGCGCTCGCAGGCCTGCAACGGCCTTCGACCGAAGCAGGCCCTTTGGCCGGCCTGGGAGAGAAGTCTTGGCCGCCGCCGGTCGCGGCGGCAGCCTTGCCGATGCCGGCCGCGCGAGAACGGCACGGAGGGGCCGTCGGGGCCCTCGAACGGGTGCCATCGTCATGCTGTGGAGCCACATGGACGACGCTCGGCCATGGTTCGGGGAGATATCGGGTGAACCGCGCGACAGGGGTCACCAATATCCGGAACGTGAAGTCGCCTCCTTGGCGGCGCTGGTTTGGCATCGGGAGCCGTTGCCTGGTGCCCTTCACCAGCTTTTCCGAGAATGAGCATCTGCCAGACGGCACTGAACCGCCCGTATGGTTCGCCTTCGATGAGACGCGGCCCTTGGCGTTCTTCGCCGGCATCTGGCCGAACTGGTGCGGCGTGCGAAAGGTGAAAGAGGGGCCAGTGACCATCGACATTTTCGGCTTCCTGACGACCGAGCCGAACAAGGAAGTTGGCGCCATCCACCCAAAGGCGATGCCGGTCATCCTGACCAAGCCAGAGGAGTTTGATCTATGGATGCGCGCGTCGCCTGAGGAAGCCATGAAGCTGCAGCGGCCGCTGCCTGACGCCGCCCTGAAGATCGTGGCGCGGGGTCCTCGGAAGGATGAGGGGCCAATGAGGGCTGCTAGATAGGCGGCCTCACCCATCCATCGGCTTTGAAGGACCGACCGCCGGTGGAGGGCAACGCGCAAACCACCGGCGACCGTCATGACACGTTGGCTGATCGATGCCACCCACGGTCGGGAGCCTCCCCCCGCAACCGGCGTTGGAACCGCGCAGCCAACAAAGGCGTATCACACGCGGGCCGTTGTGGATAGACATTCGCGCGATTAATGCGCATGAGTGTTTCTGCTCAATGCGATTGACGCGGCATTGGCCCGGCCCTTAAGAAACCAACGAAGTTTCGGTGATAGGGCAGTGTTCGTGTCTTCTTCGGAGACTTCACCCACATGCTGATATCTGACGACTACCTCAAGCAGAACCGCGACCTGCACCGCGGCGGGAACTACGGCGTGGGTGGCCAGCGCTGGGCGCCGAACGTCGCAAGGCTCGCTGCCGAGCTTCAACTGCTCAACGATCCTCGACTACGGCTGCGGTAAGCAGGTTCTGAGCGATGACCTGAGGCACAGCGGGCTAACCGTGCGAGGCTACGATCCGGCCCTGGATGCGCCGCCCAAGCCTGCGGAGATCGTCGTCTGCACCGACATGCTCGAACACAGCGAGCCCGAGTTCCTAGACAACGCGCTCACCGACATCGCCCGCTGCGCCACGCGCGCCGTCTTCCTGGTGGTTCACACGCAGGTGGCGCTCAAGATCCTGCCCGATGGCCGGAATGCACACCTGATCCAGCAGCCATACGAGTGGTGGCCGCCGAAGTTCACGGTTCATTGGGATCGCGTTTCCGAGGCGCTGGGGACGAATGGATTCCGCTATACGGGCTTGGCGCGCTCCGGGCCACACGCAACTGCGGCGATGCTGCAGGGACCGGGTACGAACCAGGGCCACGCCTTGGCTATCCGGGAATCTTGGAGGCACCGAATGGCAGAGAGCAGGATTGACGCTTCAGCTGGTCCCGAATTGATGATGGGGCCGGTATTGGCCCATGGCTTGATTGCCCGAATTGTCAAATTCCCTGACGGTCGGGGTGCCGTCGAAACCTGGGATCCGAGCGAGCGCCGTTGGTTGTCTGCGAAAGTTGCCCGCGCTGATGTCGGCGACGTATTTTCCTCGCCCGTCGCCACGATCTTCGATCTATCTGATGCGGGCGTGCCCAAGGCCGATTGGGGCGATGCTGTGGCTTAACCGGCCGCCGCATTCGGGAGGAGCGCACATGGCTCGACGCACGGCCAGTATCAACAGAGCGCCGGTGCTGACGCTGTGGGCTGCGATTGTTGCCCAGCGCCTGGGATTCAATCGAGCGGAGGCCCTGACACTGGGAAAAGCCGTGGCCGGCATGAATGCCTATGCCAAGGGGGTCAGGCTCGGCATCTATGAGCCCAGTCCCCAAAGCGTCAAAGAGCAGCGCGAAAAGATGAAGCATGGCGAGCATCTCCATGTCGCCCTCCTCAATCGCGCCGTGCCGGTCGCACGCACACCGGAAGGGCTCCGGGCGTTGGCCAAGGAGAAGCCCGTCGATCCGAAATCGGTCGGAAAATACCTTGAGAGCAAGTTCGGGGACGCGCTCGGTGACGTGGCTGGCGCCATGACCAAGCTCGCCGCTTCCATGCCGCCTAAGGATTTGGCCGCGAAGGCCTACAAACTGTATGAGGAGTTCCGGCCCGAGATTCCGGAAGGCGTTCGGGGCTGGGGCGCCGCCAGCCTGCTCGATCTGAAGCTCATTGAAGATCTGGCGCCCTAAGCGCTCGATGGCCACCGCCGCGAAGACTCTGGCTATCAAAGTTTCGCTCTGATTGGGGCGGCGTGACCTGGTGGCCGCGGGGTGGCGCCCACAAGCTATTGTCGGGAGTCCTCATGCATCCGACTTCGGGTCATCGCGCACCGCAGGCTGTGCAGACTGCGCGGTCAAGCACAGCTTGAATCGAGAAGGCGCCTCCGAGCTTCTCGATTGGTGGCTCAAGAGGCGCCGGAACGCTGGGTCCGCAGCCTGTGCGGTCGCAGTTCAAATAGAGATCCTGGCGGCACTGGCGCAGATCGCCTAGCGTTCCCATCCGGCGCTTGTCTTTGACCCGTCCCATGATGCTAACAGGCTCCACTGAGGCGAGTCTCAGTGCGCTATGCCACCAGACATACCCATAATCAGCAAGACGGGTTTCAGCATAGAAGCGGCCTTAGCGAGGATTCCCCACGCGGCAAGGTCCACAATTGAGACGACAACATGTCAGCTAACGCGTTGTTTGCCGCCACAGTCCCGAGCTACGTCAGAAGCGCCATGGGGCTGCCGACATCGACGACACCGATGCCCCCATGGGCCTTGTAACCCAGTACTTCTTGGACCCGTTTGGGCATCGCGCGAACGGTTTCGATGGGAACGGTGAGGAAGGTGTTCTCCTCGGTGCGCAGCCAACCTACGACGAAGCCGAAGAACATGCCGCGCCGCCACTGGTCGGTCGTCGTGTTGGCACCACCACCATGCATGGTGGTGCCAAGATAGAGTAGCGCCGAGCCCGCCAGCATCTCGGCCCTCTTGATCTCATGCGGCTGCGCTACCCTTTCGGGATCCCAGAGGTGGCTGCCAGGTACTACCTGGGTCGCGCCGTTCTCCACCGTGAAGTCGGTGAGCGCGAACATCGCCTCGACCTGCAACTGAGGTTTCGGAGGCTTCAAGTGGGGCCAAGCATCCTCGTCGCGGTGCAGGAGCTGGGCGTTCTCACCTGGGCCGATCTGGATGAGCTGCCCGGTGTTCAACAGATAGTCATCGCAGTTAGGCAGCAGGAGTTCGTCGGCGATGCGGGTCATGAACGAAGACTCCAGAATCGTCCAGAACGTCCTCGACTTCGCCGGCAGACCGTCGATCCGGATCGTCCGCTTGCCGTAGAACTCCACGAAGAAATCATTGGTGGGATTACGGAGCCCGGGCGCCGTCTCGGCGATGGCAACATCGAGTTCGTGGTTGATAGAGACCAGCTGTTGCGCAGAGAGTGCGTTCGTCACGATCGCCGCGCCGTCGCGACGCAATACCACGGCCATATCTTTGGCGGAGGTCGAGGAATCGATCCGCTCCAACTCATTTTTCATGCCGTCCTCCCCCGTCTTCGATTGGCCCCAATACGCGCAATCCATGGTCCCCTGAGACTGCGACCACCCTGATCCTCGCGTGCTTTACGCGAACCAGCAACAGGCGTGAGCATCGCATAGCGGTTCCTCGCGCGCGGGGGTGCCTGTGGAAGGTCGCCTTCATCGACACGCGCCAGGACTAGTTAATTCGCCAGGGCTTTGAAAAGAATCAAATCCGCTGACGCAATCGAACGCTGGCTTGAATCCCGCAAATACCGTGTGCCCATTGTGCAGAGATGATACTGCCCGCTGCAAAGGTCTGCCCGTTCTGCGGACGCGATAGGACCTCCAGCAACGCCGCGCCGATCCAATCGACGGGCGACATCAAGAAGGTAGGGCGCAATCCAGCTGTCGCTTTGGCGAAGCCCGGACTGTGCAGAGGTGCCGTCTCGACATCCGGGGCGCCCTCGTACCCTCGCCGTCCTCGACGCTGTGCACCCCTTATTTTGGCTTTCAGAATAGAGCCGAGTGGGGCTCGAAAGAGGCGCATGGTGTTATCCATGCGTTACCCCGTGACGGGTTTTGGGACCGGTCAGCTCAATAACGGCTTGGATTTACGTGCAGATATTCATCGGGAAATGGTCGGAGTGAGAGGATTCGAACCTCCGGCCCCTGCGTCCCGAACACAGTGCTCTACCAGGCTGAGCTACACTCCGATGGGCGGGGCGGGTTATAGCCGCTGGGCGGCCGGCCCGCAAGGGTCGGAAAAGCGATTTCGCCGCCAGGGGTTAGGTATCGGCGGTCGGTGCCGGTGGGCGGCCTAGTAGGCCCGTTCGATGCAGAAATCGACCACCTCGAGCAGCGCGTGCTTCTCCTCGCAATCGGGGAAGATGCCGAGCGCGTCGCGGGCGATGGCGCCGTAATGGGCCGCGCGGGCGACCGTGTCGCGCAGCGCGCCATGGCGCTCCATGAGCTCGATCCCGTGGGCCAGATCGCTCTCGTCCTGCTTGAGTTCCTCCAGCGTGCGCCGCCAGAAGGCGCGCTCCTCGGTGCCGCCGCGCCGGTAAGCCAGCACCACCGGCAGCGTGATCTTGCCCTCGCGGAAATCGTCGCCAACCGTCTTGCCCAGCTCCGACTGCCGCGCCGAATAATCGAGCATGTCGTCGATCAGCTGGAAGGCGATGCCGAGATTGAGGCCGTAGCTTTCGAGCGCCTCCTCCTCGACCTTGGGCCGGTCCGCCACCACCGCGCCGACGCGGCAGGCGGCCGCGAACAGGGCCGCCGTCTTGCAGCGGATGACCTCGAGATAGGCCTGCTCGCTGGTTTCGGTGTCGTTGCTGGTGACGAGCTGCAGCACCTCGCCTTCGGCGATCACGGCCGAGGCGGAAGAGAGGATGTCGAGCACCTTGAGCGAGCCGTCGGCCACCATGAGCTGGAAGGCGCGGCTGAAGAGGAAGTCGCCCACCAGCACCGAGGCCTTGTTGCCCCAGACCGCGTTGGCGGTGGCAAGCCCGCGCCGCAGATCGCTGTCGTCGACCACGTCGTCATGGAGCAGGGTCGCGGTGTGGATGAATTCAACGGTCGCGGCCAGCGCCTTGTGGCGGTCGCCGCGATAATTGCAGAGCCGCGCCGCGGTCAGGGTGAGGAGGGGGCGCAGCCGCTTGCCGCCGGCGGCGATGATGTGGCCGGCCAGCTGCGGGATCAGTGCCACCGGACTCTGCATATGGCGCAGGATCAGGGCGTTGACGGCGGTCAGGTCGTCGCCCGTCAGCCGCTGCAGCGCCTCGAGCGAGGGCTTGCGCGACTTGCTGCGCTCCTCATCCAGATTGACGACGATCGCCATGATTGCCTTCCCGTGCGGACCCCCGACCGTTGCCGGCCGAACCCCACGCACCCCCGTCTGATGACACAACCGGGGCCTCGCGGGCCGGCCTTCCGGACCGGTCGCGCTTGACCCTCGAACCCCGCAGGGCGAGCATAGGGGGGGTATAGCCCGGGTCAAGGCGCGTTGCCAGCGGGCGCGATGACGCAAAGACCCGGTCCTCACTGACATTTCCAGGCGAATCCGGAGGTTTCCGGGCCTCGACAGCGGAGAAGGGGCACCCCTTTTTGCGGGAACTCACGCGCAGCAACGATCCGGTCTGGCTGAGCTGGCTCACGAGCCTGCTGGCCGATGCCGGCATCCCGTCCCATCTGCTCGATACCCATATGAGCCTGCTCGAAGGCTCGATCGCGGCCATTCCCCGACGCGTGATGGTGGCGGATGAGGATTTCGACGAAGCCCGACGCCTGATGGAAGCCGGCAAGGACGCCGTCTCATGACGACGGCGAAGCCCGAGGACGCTGTCGCCCCCAACCCGGAGGGCCTGCGCGAGGACCGGATCCTGGGCGGACGGGTACGGCTGCTGCAGCCGGTCGAGGGCTATCGCGTCGCGATCGATCCGGTGTTTCTCGCGGCCTCCGTGCCGGCGATGCCGACGGACCTGGTGCTGGAGCTGGGCGCGGGTGTCGGTGCGGCGGCGCTTTGTCTCGCGACGCGCGAGCCCAGCCTGCGCGTGATGGGCATCGAGATCGACCGCGAGGCGGCACGGATCGCCATGCGCAATGTCGATCTCAACGGCATGAAGGGCCGCGTCGATATCATGGTGGGCGATCTGCTGCGGCTGCCGCCGCGCCTGGCCCCGGCCACCTTCCATCATGTGATGATGAACCCGCCCTTCATGCCGGCGGGAGCGGCGACGCCGTCTCCGCAGGCCGACAAGGCGCGCTCGAATGTCGAGGGCGAGGCCCAGCTCGCCGACTGGCTGCGCGTCGCCCATACCATGCTGCGGCCCAAAGCCAACCTGGTGCTGATCCACCGTGCCGACCGGCTCGAGGAGATCCTGGCGGCGCTGCAGGGCCGCTTCGGCGAGATCGTGCTGTTTCCGCTCTGGCCGGGCGGCAACCGGCCGGCGGCCCGCGTGCTGGTCCGGGCCCGCAAGGGCATCCAGACGCCGACCCGGCTGGCGCCCGGCCTGGTGCTGCATGAGCCCGACGGGCGCTACACCGCAGCGGCCGAGGCGGTGCTGCGCGACGGGGCGGGGCTGATTCTGTAGACCCACTTCATCTCCTCCCCCGACTCACGGGGGAGGATTAAGGAGGGGGCTGCTCGGTGGCAGGCAACGCGCGTTTCCCCTCCCTGACCCTCCCCCTTTCCGGGGGAGGGGACAGACACACCAGACACTCCCCGGGGCATCCGGCCCCCCGGTCTTGACCCCCGGCCCCCCGGCCTTTAAACCCCGACCATGTTCTCCATGCCGGGCCTGCCCAAGATTCTGGTCCTTGTCGCCATCATCGTGGTGATCTGGCAGGCCTTCAAAATCATCGGACGGGTCCAGAAGGCGCGAATCGCGGAGGCCCAGGCGCGGGTGCGCGAGGCCAAGGCCCAGGCCCGAAACCCCCGCCAGACTCGGACCCAGGCCGCCACCAGCCGAACCGGTGTCGCGGAGACTCGGGAATGCCCGGTTTGCGGCGCTTATGTCGCACAAGGCAGCGGCGCCTGCGGCAAGCCCCGCTGCCCGTTTGGCTCCTGAAATCAATCTGTTCGACCGCCCTTACGGTTAACCAACCGTAACCGGCTGGCTTGACCCTGCCCGGGGGCACCGGTAGCTTTTGCACCGCACAAAAACGTTTTCCCTCCAAGGATTCGCCCGCCTTGCCTGAGCGGCCACCCGCCAATCCCGAGACCTGCTTCCAGCGGCTCATCTTGAAGCTGCAGGACTATTGGGCACGTCAGGGCTGCCTGATCCTGCAGCCCTACGACATGGAGGTGGGGGCGGGCACCTTTCATTGGGCGACCACCCTGCGCGCGCTCGGGCCCAAGCCCTGGAGCGCCGCCTATGTCCAGCCCTCGCGCCGTCCCAAGGACGGGCGCTATGGCGATAACCCCAACCGGCTGCAGCATTATTATCAGTTCCAGGTGATCCTGAAGCCGTCGCCGCCCGAGAGCCAGGCGCTCTATCTGGGCAGTTTGGCCGCACTTGGCATCGATCCCCTCGCCCACGACATCCGTTTCGTTGAGGACGACTGGGAAAGCCCGACCCTGGGTGCCTGGGGCCTGGGCTGGGAAGTCTGGCTCGACGGGATGGAAGTCAGCCAGTTCACCTATTTCCAGCAGGTGGGCGGGATCGAGTGCGACCCCGTCTCGACCGAGCTGACCTACGGGCTCGAACGCCTCGCCATGTATGTGCAGGGCGTGGAGAGCATCTACGACCTCGACTGGAATGGCGCCGGCGTCCGCTATGAGGACGTCTACCGGCGGGCGGAGCGCGAATTCTCCGCCTTCAATTTCGAGCACGCGACGGTGTCGGCGCTCTTCAGCCATTTCCAGGATGCCGAGAAGGAGTGCAACGCGCTGCTGGCGCTCCCCCAGCCGCTCGCGTTGCCCGCCTACGATCAATGCATGAAGGCGAGCCACCTCTTCAATCTGCTCGATGCCCGCGGGGTCATCTCGGTGACCGAGCGGCAGGCCTATATCGCGCGCGTCCGCGCGCTGGCCAAGGGCTGCTGCGAGGCCTGGCTTGCCGGAGAAGAAGGATAGGATTTGATGCGCCGTGCTCCCCGAATTCAAACCGTAACGACGACCGCCGCCGCTGCCGCCAGCGACGCCGAGCCTTCCAAAAGCGAGGGTGCGCGCAAGGAATCGCGCGCGCCCGACGCCAATGCCTGTGCCCAACGCTCGCGCCACGCGCTGCGATGTCTCCTGCGGATCGTGCCCACCGGGCGTCGTTCCGGATCGGGGGAGACCCTCTGAACCATGGCCGAGCTGCTTCTCGAGCTGTTCTCCGAAGAGATCCCCGCGCGCATGCAGGCGCGCGCGGCCGAGGAGCTGAAGCGGCTCGTCACCGAGAAGCTCAAGGCCGCCGGCCTCGCCTTCGCCAAGGCCGAGAGCTATGTCACGCCGCGCCGCCTGGCGCTGGGCGTGCATGACCTGCCGACCCAGCAGCCCGATATCAGCGAAGAGAAGAAGGGCCCGCGCGTCGGCTCGCCCGACCAGGCCGTCCAGGGATTCCTGAAGTCCGCGGGCCTCGCCAGCCTCGATCAGTGCGAGCAGCGCGACACCGGCAAAGGCATCTTCTGGTTCGCCGTCTCGAAGAAGACCGGTGGGCCCACCGCCGCGATGCTCCCCGCCTTGCTGTCGGAAGCTGTCGCGGCCCTCTCCTGGCCCAAATCGATGCGCTTCGCCAGCCAGAGCTTCCGCTGGGTGCGGCCGCTCCATGCCATCACCGCGATGTTCGACGGCAAGCCGCTCAAGGGCAGATTCGACCTGGGCGGCGCGGTGCTGAATTTCGGCGACGAGAGCCGCGGCCATCGCTTCCTGTCGCCGGGCGCCTTCCCGGTCGACGCGATGGCGGACTACAAGCACCGCCTCAAGGAACATTACGTCATCCTCGACCCGTCAGAGCGCCGCGCCGAGATCCTGCGCCAGGCCGAGGCGAAGGCCGGCGAGGTCCAGTTGAAGCTCCGCCATGACGAAGGCCTGCTCGACGAGGTGACGGGGCTGGTCGAATGGCCGGTCGTGCTGATGGGCCGCATCGACGAGGCCTTCATGAGCCTGCCGCCGGAGGTGCTGACCGGCTCGATGCGGGCGCACCAGAAATATTTCGCGGTGACCGAAGGCAGCGGCAAGCTGGCGCCGCGCTTCCTCGTCGTCTCCAACATGGAGACGAAGGACAAGGGTGCGGCCATCGTCGCCGGCAACGAGCGCGTGCTGCGCGCGCGGCTCTCGGACGCGCAGTTCTTCTGGGATCAGGACCGGAAGGTCCGGCTCGAGGAGCGGCTGCCGGCGCTGAAGGATATCGTGTTCCACGCCAAACTCGGCACCGTCGCCGAGAAGATGGCGCGGGTGAAGACGCTGGCGCTCGAGCTGGCGAAATCGATCCCCGGCGCCGATCCCGCGAAGGTGGCGCGCGCCGCCGAGCTCGCCAAGGCCGATCTGGTCACCGGCATGGTCGGCGAGTTTCCGGAACTCCAGGGCGTGATGGGCCGTTATTACGCGCTGGCGCAGGGCGAGGCGCCCGAGGTGGCGCATGCCATCGCCGAGCACTATTCGCCGCTCGGCCCCAACGATGCCTGTCCGACGGCGCCCGTCTCGGTCGCGGTGGCGCTCGCCGACAAGATCGACATTCTCGTGGGCTTCTTCGCGATCGACGAGAAGCCGACGGGCTCGAAGGATCCTTTCGCGCTGCGCCGTGCGGCGTTGGGTGCCATCCGCCTTATCATCGAGAACAAGCTCAGAATTTCTTTGCGGGCAGCCTTCAAGAAAGCGAATTCCCAACTGGACTATCAGCAAGCCGGTAGCACTGGGAAATTTGATTCCGAGGAGTTGCTTACATTCTTCGCTGACCGTCTCAAGGTCGCGCTGAAAGAGAAGGGTGCGCGGCATGACCTGATCGCCGCAGTGTTTGCGCTGGGCGGCGACGACGATCTGGTGCGCCTGTTGGCGCGGGTCGAAGCCCTGGCCAAGTTCCTTGCGACCGAGGACGGTGCGCATCTGCTGACGGCGCAGAAGCGCGCAGCCAACATCCTGCGCATCGAGGAGAAGAAGGACGGCAAGTCCTATGAGGGGGGGGCCGATCCGGAGCTCTTCAAGGAGGCGGCGGAGAAGGCTCTGGGACAGGCCCTCGGGGCCGCGGCCGATCGCGCCCAGCAGGCTGTGGCAAAAGAGGATTTTACGGGAGCGATGGCCGCCATGTCGTCGTTACGCAGTCCTGTGGACGCTTTTTTTGACACGGTGACGGTCAATGATGCGAATCCGGATTTGCGGGCGAATCGGCTAAGATTGCTGTCGCGGATCCGCGCGACCCTGGGGCTGGTTGCGGATTTCTCCAAGATCGAAGGCTGAGAACCATGGCGCAGGCGAAAGTGGCGAAGGGCAAGCAACCCCAATCCGAAAACGCCAAATGGGTCTATCGCTTCGGCGCCGGCAAGGCCGAGGGTCGCGCCGAGATGCGCAACCTGCTGGGCGGCAAGGGCGCCAATCTGGCCGAGATGTCGAGCCTGGGCTTGCCGGTGCCGCCGGGCTTCACCATCACCACCGAGGTCTGCACTTATTATTATGCCAACGGCCAGAGCTATCCGGCCGGGCTCGAGAAGGATGTCGAAGAGGCGCTTGCCGGCATCGAGGCCATGGTCGGCGCCAAATTCGGCGACGAGACCAACCCGCTGCTGGTGTCGGTGCGCTCCGGTGCCCGCGTCTCGATGCCGGGCATGATGGACACGGTCCTCAATCTCGGCCTCAACGACACCACCGTCGAAAGCCTCGCGAAGCATGTCGGCGACGCGCGCTTTGCCTATGACAGCTATCGCCGCTTCATCCAGATGTTCGGCAATGTGGTGCTGGGCGTCGAGCATCATCATTTCGAAGAGATCATCGAGCTCGAGAAGGAGGATCGCGGCCTCTCGCTCGATACCGAGCTGATGCCAGAAGCCCTGCAGAAGATCATCGCGGGCTACAAGGCCAAGGTCCAGTCCGAGACCGGCAAGCCCTTCCCGCAGGATCCCAAGGCCCAGCTCTGGGCCGCGATCGGCGCGGTCTTCGGCAGCTGGCATACGCAGCGCGCCGTCACCTATCGCCGCCTGCATTCGATCCCCGAGGATTGGGGCACGGCCGTCAACATCCAGGCCATGGTGTTCGGCAATATGGGCGAGGACTGCGCCACCGGCGTCGCCTTCACCCGCAATCCCTCCACCGGCGAGAACGCCTTCTATGGCGAGTATCTCGTCAATGCGCAGGGCGAGGATGTCGTGGCCGGCATCCGCACGCCGCAGCATCTGACGATCGCGGGCAAGAAGGCCAATCGCTCGACCCTGCCGGCGATGGAAGAGGTGATGCCGAAGCTGTTCGCCGAGCTCGACCAGGTGCGCCACAAGCTCGAGGCGCATTACCGCGACATGCAGGACATCGAGTTCACGGTCCAGCGCGGCAAGCTCTATATGCTGCAGACCCGCAGCGGCAAGCGTACGGCGGCGGCGGCGCTCAAGGTCGCGGTCGACATGGTCAAGGAAGGGGTCATCGACCAGAACGAGGCGATCCGGCGCATCGATCCGGCTTCGCTCGACCAGCTCCTCCATCCGATGCTCGATCCCAAGGCCCCGCGCAAGGTGATCTCGCGCGGACTGCCGGCTTCGCCGGGGGCTGCGGGCGGCCATGCCGTGTTCACGGCCGACGAGGCCGAGGACCGCGCCTCCAAGGGCGACAAGGTGATCCTGGTCCGGGCCGAGACCAGCCCGGAGGACATCCATGGCATGCATGCGGCCGTCGGCATCCTGACCACCCGTGGCGGCATGACCAGCCATGCGGCGGTGGTGGCGCGCGGCATGGGCCGGCCTTGCGTCTCCGGCGCCGGCGATCTGCGGATCGACGCCCATGCCCGCACCATGAAGGTGCGCGACGTGGTGGTGCGCGACGGCGACATGATCACCATCGACGGCGGCACCGGCGAGGTGATGCTGGGCGAGGTGCCCACGATCCAGCCCGAGCTCTCCGGCGATTTCGCGACGCTGATGGGCTGGGCGGATTCGATCCGCAAGCTCAAGGTGCGCACCAATGCCGAGACGCCGCTCGACGCGCGCACCGCGCGGCGCTTCGGGGCGGAAGGCATCGGCCTCTGCCGCACCGAGCATATGTTCTTCGACGGCACCCGTATCGTCGCCATGCGCGAGATGATCCTGGCCGACGACGAGGCCGGAAGGCGCAAGGCGCTGGCGCGCATCCTGCCGATGCAGCGGGCCGATTTCGTCGAGCTGTTCCAGATCATGAAGGGCTTGCCGGTGACGATCCGCCTGCTGGATCCGCCGCTGCACGAGTTCCTGCCCCACACCGATGCCGAGATGGCCGAGGTCGCCGCGGCGGCCGGCATCGAGCTCGAAGGGGTTCGTCACCGCGCGGCGATGCTGCAGGAATCGAACCCGATGCTGGGCCATCGCGGCTGCCGGCTCGGCATCACCTTCCCCGAGATCTACGAGATGCAGGCGCGCGCCATCTTCGAGGCGGCGGCGCAGGTGAAGAAGGAGACGGGCGAGACCGCGGAACCGGAAGTCATGATTCCGCTGGTCGCCATGCCCAGGGAGTTCGAGGTCCTGAAGGAGATGGTCGATCGCGTCGCGGCCGAGGTGGCCAAGGCGAGCGGCGTCACCACCGCCTATTCGGTCGGCACCATGATCGAGCTGCCGCGTGCGGCCCTGCTCGCGGGCGAGATCGCCCAGTCGGCGCAGTTCTTCAGCTTCGGCACCAACGACCTGACCCAGACCACCTACGGCCTCTCGCGCGACGACGCCGCGCGCTTCCTGCAGATCTACGAGCGCAAGGGGCTGCTGCCGCAGGATCCCTTCGTCACCATCGACCCGCATGGCGTGGGTGAGCTGGTCCGGATCGCGACCGAGCGCGGCCGCAAGACCCGCCCCGACCTCAAGCTCGGCATCTGCGGCGAGCATGGCGGCGATCCCGCCTCGATCCGCTTCTGCGCCGAGGTGGGGCTGGACTACGTCTCCTGCTCGCCCTACCGCGTGCCGATCGCCCGCCTGGCGGCGGCGCAGGCGGCCCTTACCGGCATCACCCGCGACGTCTGAACCGCCTGAACCGGTCGCGGGCGGGGAGCCCGGTTTGCAGCGTCCAGCCCCTGCGGCCGGCGATGATGGGCCGCGCGGTGCCACGGGCCGTTCCCGCGCAGCCGGCATTTCCAGGCGAAGATGAACGGCGCCCGCCGAAGCGTCTGTTCAAGCCGGCACAAAAGACGATAGGATTCTGCGCTCAGGTCGGATCCGGGCATGGGCGGCGCTCCCGCATCGGACCGGCGACAACAAGAATCAAAAAGCCGTCATAGGGAGGAGTTCGTCATGGAGAAGAACGAATTGCGGGACCGGCTGGCTGCGGGCCGTCTGACGCGCCGGCAGTTTGCACGCGCCGCGGCCGCGGCCGGCGTGGGCTTGGTGACGCTGCCGCTGCTGGCGCGCCACGGCGCCGCCGATACCGGGCAGATCGAATACTACACCTGGGCCACCTACGAAGATCCGAATCTGCACAAGGCCTTCACGGCCAAATATGGGCATGAACCCAACCATTCCACCTTCGGCGAGGAGGAGGAGGCGCTGCAGAAGATGCGCTCGGGCTATCACCCCGACGTCACGCATCCTTGCAGCTATTCGGTTCCGCGTTGGTACGAGGCCGGAATCATCAAGCCCATCGACACTTCGCGCCTCTCGCATTATGGCGACATCTTCCCCGAGCTGAAGACGATCAAGGGGACCACCAAGGACGGCAAGGCGCTGTTCGTGCCGTTCGACTGGGGCAACTCGTCGGTGCTTTACCGCACCGATCTCGTCGACAGCAATACCGACTCCTGGATGCTGCTGTTCGACGAGAAATACAAGGGCCGGCTCGCCACCTACGATTCCGTCGACGGCGCGGTGTCCTCGGCGGCGCTGGTACTGGGTTTCAAGAACATCGGCACCCTCGACGACGGGCAGCTCGCCAAGGTGAGGGACCTGATGATCAAGCAGAAGCCGCTGCTGCGCTACTACTGGACCGACCAGACCTCGGTCGAGCAGGGCCTGGCGTCCGGCGAGCTGGTTGCCGCCTATGCCTGGAACGCCTCGGTGGTTGCGCTCAAGAAGCAGGGTGTGCCGGTTGCCTATATGAACCCCAAGGAAGGCATCCTGACCTGGGTCTGCGGCATGGCCCTGGTCAAAGACGCCCCCGGTGACGAGCAGGCAGCCTACGATTTCATCGATGCCATGATCGATCCGCAGAGCGGCCAATACCTGATCGACAACGACGGCTATGGTCACTCGAACCGGAAATCCTTCGATCTCGTGAAGCCCGAACGGCTCGCCGAGCTCGGCCTCAGGGATCCGGTGGCGCTGTTCAAGCAAGGCGTCTTCTTCGAGGAGACGCCGACCGCCTTCAAGGAAAAATACATCTCGATGTTCGAGGCGGTGAAGGCCGGCCTCTGACGGCGGTGCATCGACTGTCCCTCTCCCGCTTTCGGGAGAGGGACAGGGAGAGGGCTGATGGACCGAGCAGCCCCCTCCTTGATCCTCCCCCGCAAAGCGAGGGAGGAGACAACAAATAGGAAAGACGCTCCCTACAGCGCCGCGACGTCGGCGTCGATCTTGCCGCTCTTGATCTGCACCGTCTGGGCCAGGTCGAGGACATAGATCCGGCCGTCGCCGATGCTCCCCGTGGTGGCCGCATCCCGAAGCGCCTTCACGGCCCGGTCGGCGAGCGCGTCCGAGACCGCGAATTCGATCTTGGTCTTGGGCAGGAAGCCGACATTGAATTCGGCGGCGCGATAGAACTCGGTATGTTCCTCGCTGTCTCCGAACCGGCGCACCTCGCTGGCGGTGAAGGCCGCGATGTCGAGCCCGACCAGCGCGTCCCGGACGTCCTCCAGCCGATGCGGCTGGATGATGGCGATGACATATTTCATGGTCCGCAGCCCCCCTCACATCTCGTAGGCGCGCTGGCCGTGCAGCGAAATATCCAGGCCGACCGTCTCGGTCTTCGCGTCGACGCGCAAGCCGATCGTCTTGCCGATCGCGAACAGAATGACCCAGGTGACGACCGCGCAATAGCCGATGGTAGCGGCCGCGCCCCAGAGCTGCTTCAGCAGCTGATCGACATTGCCTTCGACCAGGCCCGGCGTCCCGCCGATCGCGGCGGTGGCGAAGACGCCGGTGAGGATGGCACCGACGATCCCGCCGATGCCGTGAATGCCGAAGGCATCCAGCGAATCGTCATATTTGAGCCGGCGCTTGAGCCCGTTCGCCCCCCAATAGCAGGCGGCTCCGGCGGTCAGTCCGATCGCGAGGCCGCTGGCGGAGCCGACATAGCCGGCCGCGGGCGTGATCGCCACCAGCCCGCCCACCGCGCCCGAGATCAAGCCGAGGCCGCTGGGCTTGCCGCGCAGGATCCACTCGACGACCATCCAGGACAAAGCGGCACCGGCGGCGGCGATCTGCGTGACCGCCATCGCCATGCCGGCGCGTCCGTCGGCGGCGAGCGCCGAGCCCGCATTGAAGCCGAACCAGCCGACCCAGAGCAGGGCGGCGCCGACGACCGACAGCGCCAGGCTGTGCGGCGGAAAATGCTCGCTGCCGTAGCGCAGGCGCTTGCCGATGACGATCGCCGCCACGAGACCCGCGACGCCGGCATTGATATGGACCACGGTGCCGCCGGCATAGTCGAGCACGCCCTCGGTCGCAGGAAGCCGCCGCCCCAGACCCAATGGCAGATCGGCGCGTAGACCAGCAGCACCCAGAGCGCATTGAAGACGAGCATGGCGGAGAACTTCATGCGGTCGGCATAGGCGCCGGTGATCAGCGCCGGCGCGATCACGGCGAAGGCCATCTGGAAGGTCATGAAGACCGATTCCGGGATCGTGCCCACGGTCGAGCCGACCTCCATGCCGTCGAGGAAGAGCGCGCCGAACCCGCCGATGAAGGCGTTGCCGGGGCTGAAGGCGAGGCTGTAGCCGGCCATCATCCAGACGATGGAGGTGAGCGCGCAGGTCGCGAAACATTGCACGAAGGTGGCGAGCACGTTCTTCTTGCGCACCAGCCCGCCATAGAACAGCACGAGGCCGGGCACGGTCATCAGGATGACCAGCGCGGTCGAGGTCAGCATCCAGGCTGTGTTGCCCGTGTCGATGGCGCCACCCTGGGCCCAGGCGCGCGGCGCGATCAGCAGAAGGGCTGCAAAAGCCAAAGCAACGACCTTGGTGCTCCGCCCGAACGGAGCACGTCTGAAGGCAAGCCACCTCATGACAATCCCCCCACTTGCGAAGCTCGATCATCCGATCGGACGATTGGCCGTTTGGCTCGATCATGTCGTCGTGAACCGGTATTGGCAAGTCCAGGCCATGCGTCAGCGCGGTTGCGCATCGAAGGCAAGGATCGGTCAGATTGACGACGGCGAGGCCGCCACGGCCCATTGCACCCGGTGCTGCGGCAGGGCTGGCGCCTAAGGAGAATGAAGGGGAGGAGGGTAGGCCGCGAGCAGGGGCGGCCATTCTTCCGTCTCGTTTGGCCCGAAACATCGGGGCCAACGATCCGCCTCGCCTTGACGATGCCACAATCATAGGCTGTATAATAAGCAACCTATGGTGGTGTCATGCGTAATTGGAAAATCGCGAAGGATATTGTTCGCTGTCAACGGCTCTGTGCCATGGCCATCGTTCTCCTTGCTCTAACGGTCGTTGCCGGTAGGGTCGCCGCCCAGGATGCCGGAGCCTCGCATCCAACCCTCGGCACCATCCCACTCTTCCAGCCGCCTCCCTGGGTCGATGAACGGGACGACATCGTGGGCCTTCGGCAATGGCTGCCCGATGGACGGCTCGCCATTGCAGGGAACACGGCACCGCGAGAGAACGGCTATCTCCGGATCATCGACCCGAGAACTAAAGTTGAGGAAGACTATTATCTGGTAGGGGGAGATGGCGTCGGACCGATGGGTCGGACCGAGCCTTCCGTGGTCGTTGTTGGTGATGCCATTTTCTTGTTGAACGACGGTGGAGATCTGGTGCGCGCGTCCAAGCAGCAGCAGTTGATGGCGCGTATCGACCTCGGCTTTTACACGGAGATATACGCCGACGCGGCCTCTGGCGCCATTCTCAATGACGGCAACTCCGTGCTCGTCTCCTGGTGGGAGTCGGTGCCTTCTAAAAGGGGATATTGCGGGGACGGCGCGGTGGTCGCGCGCCTGTCCCCGGAGGGAAAAATTCTTTGGCGTTGGCGGGATCGACAAGGTGGAGACAATTTTCCGAACGATATGGTCGTCCTGAAGACCGGCACCATCATCGTTCTGATCGAAGGCCACTCGACCGAGTTCATGGGCAGCATGTGGGAAGCCGCCTGCGGACATGACTACGAATATCTCGTTGCCCTGTCGCCGGACGGCCGGGAGATTGCGCGCCGGAGCATCCCAAGAGGTACTTGGCTTCAGAAGCTCGGACTCGGAGGGGGCGGTGACGAGGTGATCGCTGCCGGAGGTTATATCTACAAGTATGTAGATAAAGTCGCACGAATTCGCGTCGAAGGGAGTTCCTTGAAATTCGATTGGACGCCTCTGTCCCAGATCGTGCCGATTCACCCGGGTGATGACGTTGCCGTCACGCTACTTGAAGGAGGTGGCCTCACCTTGGAGATAGGTTCTCGTCCGATCCGTGTTCGTACTGATGACATGGGCAGGATCATAGAGATCAAGGATCTGAATCTGGCCCCTTAGACGCCGTGACGCTCTCAACGTAATCGATAGGTAATCTGTTTCGACCCAACACAGGCTGGCAATCGAATAAGACGCCCGGTGTAGCAACCGCCATCGCCGTATCAGTCATACCAACCTTCCGGTGGATGATTAGGCGGTCGAAATCGCTCGATGCGAGGCAGAAGCCCGGGGAATTTGCCGTAGTTCGGCTGCTTCTCTGCATAAGCTCGACGACGATCAACCAATGCGTCTTGCAGGGCGGTTTTGAAGCCGTGATCGACGAGCCAGTTGATGCGCTCAATGCCTTGCGGGCCCACGCGCTTGCTAGGTAAATCCGTCAGCGGTGCATGGTGTTCGTCATAGAGGCTTTGACGACGCATCACATCGTCGATGGCGCCATAGACGAAATCGCGGACAGAGCCGGGTTTTGTATTGATGAACATATCGAAGATATGACGAGCGACGTCGTAGTCTTTGATGCGATTGAGCTGATAGTCGTCATAAGAAGTATCCTGAAGCAGCTTTCTGGCCTGTCCGACTGTGAGATCGCGGACATTTTCGGGGATTCCTGTAACGTTGAGGCCGCCGTTCTTGGCCTGCCAGCCATCGAGCGTTCGTTGTGTAACCCCATAGTTGGTGGCGCCGCCCGAATCGTAGAGATTGTCTGAGAAGCCACCTTCAAGGCTCAAGATTTCGTCGAGCATCTTTTGAGCCCTCGGTCGTACGGTGCGCCCGCGGATAGGCCATGGGGACTGATAAGTTGCTGTGTTTTCTGCGACAGGCGAGGCCTGAGCGAGCTGCTGCTGCTTTTCACGGTGGAGCGCATCGCCGATCTGGTCGGCGAGATGTTTCAGGCCGTCGGTACATCTCGCGATCTCTCTAACCCTATATAGATTGGCTCTGTCAGCGCGCGGCCGATCGCCCGGCGCTCGCCAAATGCCTGCTTACCGCTCCGCCGGCTTGAACAGCGGCTCCGGCAATCCGGGCGTCGTCACCTCACGCGCGAAGAGCGCGCCGCCGAGATCTTGCGCGGGCTTATCCGCGGTATGGCCGGTGGTGACATAGAGCGTCCGCAGGGCCGGTCCGCCGAGGCAACAGCTCGTCACATTGGGGACGGGGAGCGCGAGTTCCTCCTGGAGCTTCCCGTCCGCGCCGAAGCGCGCCACCTTGCCGCCGCCATAGAGCGCGCACCAGATCTGGCCTTGGCTGTCGACCGTGAGGCCGTCGGGAAAGCCGTCCTCGGGCGCGAAGCGATGGAACTCCTCGGCTTCGCCGAGCATTCCGGTGGCCGGATCCAGCGCATAGGCCAGTATGCGGCCGCCCATGCTGTCGCTGAAATAGAGGCGGTCGCCCTTCGGGCTGAAGGTCGGGCCGTTCGAGACAACGAAGCCGCTGTCGCCGATGCGCCAGTCGCCGGCCGAGTGGGCGCAATAGAAGATGCCGCGCGGCAGCTTCTCCCTGGCGTCGAGCGTGCCGACCCAATAGCGCCCCTGCCGGTCGACCTTGGCGTCGTTATAGCCGATGGCGGGGCGGCCCTGGTTGGGGTCGCCGAAGAGGGCGAGCTCGCCGGTCCGCTGATCGAAGCGATAGACGCCGTTCTCGAGCGCCAGCAGGAAGAGCCCGTCGGCGCAGAACGCGACCGAGCCGATCGAGTCATGGCCGGCAATGATCCAGTCGCGCTGCTGGCCCGAGGCGGGGTCGCGGCGATGGAGGGTCGGCCCGTAGAAATCGATCCAATAGAGCGCCTGCTCCCCAGGATGCCACAGCGCGCTCTCGCCCAGCTTGTCGCGGGTCTGCGAGACGATCTGCCATTCCGACGCGGGCGCTGTCATCGCGGGCGGTTCCTTTCCTGGCGGCGCTTGAGTTCCCGGCCGCGCAGGGTAGAGTTCTGGCCGAAGGCTCACAAGTGCGGCCGCGGGGTCCGATATTCCGGAAATCGCGCGGGCGCAGGGATCGGGGAGAAGAACCAGGGTGACCAGCGACGTCGCGGTGCGCCTCAAGGGCGTCAGCAAGAGCTTCGGACCGGTCGCGGCCGTGCATCCGCTCGACCTCGAAATCCGGCGCGGCGACTTCCTCGCCATCCTCGGCCCGTCGGGCTGCGGCAAGACCACGCTCCTGCGCATGATCGGCGGCTTCGTCGAGCCCAGCAGCGGCCGCATCGAGGTCGACGGGCAGGATGTCACCGACCTGGGCCCCGAGCGCCGCCCGACCAACATGGTGTTCCAGGGCTATGGCCTGTTCCCGCATATGAATGTGCGCCAGAACGTCGGCTATGGGCTCAAGCTCAGGAAGCTGCCGGCCGACGACGTCGCTCGGCGCGTGGCCAAGGCGATGGCGCTGGTGCGGCTCGAGGACTATGGCGAGCGGTCGGCGACCGAGCTCTCGGGCGGACAGCAGCAGCGCGTGGCGCTCGCCCGCGCCCTCGTCATGGAGCCGCGCGTGCTGCTGCTGGACGAGCCGCTGGCGGCGCTGGATCTCAAGCTGCGCCAGGCGATGCAGGAGGAACTGCGCCGCATCCATCGCGCGATCGGCGGCACCTTCGTGTTCGTGACCCACGACCAGGGCGAGGCCCTGGCGCTCGCCAACCGGATCGCGGTCATGAATGCCGGCCGGGTCGAGCAGCTGGGCGCGCCCGAGGAGATCTATTTCGCACCGGCCAGCCGCTTCGTCGCGGGCTTCATCGGCGAGGCCAACCTGCTGAAAGCCAAACGCAGCGGCGGTCGGATCGGGGCCGAATGCGGCGTCGAGTTCGCCTCGCCCGGCACCGACGGCCAGGTCGCGATCGTGATCCGCCCCGAGGCGGTGAAGCCGCTGACAGAGGCCAGTGGCGCCGATCTCTCGGTCACGGGCGTGATCGAGGAGGTCGTGTTCCTCGGGACCCACAACAAATATGTGCTGGCGCTCCCTGGCGGCGAGAAGCTGACCGCGCAGGACCGCCCGCAGGCCCGACGCATCGAGGTCGGGCAGAGCTTGTGCGTCGGCTGGGCCCAGGCCGAGCAGCGGGTGCTCGAGGATCGTCCCGGCGCCGCTTGATGGCAGCCGACACCTGGCACCTGGAGTGGCCGCGGGGCGCGCTGGAGGTTCAGCCGCGGGGCGGCATGATCGGACCGCTGCGCTTCAGGCTCGCGAACGGCCGCGAGCTCTCGATCTTCGCGGTGGCGCCCTGGTCCGATGAGCCGGTGCCGGTGCAGGCGCCCGCGATACCGGGTCATCTCGAGCGGCTGCGCGGCGCCTTTCCCTGCCTGCCCTTCGGGATGGCGAGCGAACCGCGCGAGCTCGCGCCGTCCTGGCACGGGCTGCCCTTCGCCGAACAAGCGGACCCGCCCCACGGATTCTGCGCCAACGAGGACTGGCGCATGGTGGCGACTTCGGATGCGACCCTGTCGCTGCGCTACGATTATCCGGATGGCCACGCGATTGCGTCGATCCGCCAGGAGATCCGTCCCGATCCGACGGCGCCGGCCCTGGACATCGCGATCGAAGTGATCGCGCGGCGCCCGGTGCGCCTCCCTTTCGGCCAGCATTTCATCCTGCGGCTCAAGGAGAACATCGAACTGGAGCCGCCCGATTTCGCGTTCGGCCTGACCTATCCCGCGATCGTCGAGCCGGGCTTGATGCTGACGGCCCCGCGACGCGAGTTCGCCGCGCTGACCGCCGTTCCGGCCTCAGGCGGCGGAAAGATCGACCTGACACGCCTGCGCCTGGAGCGGCCGTTCGAGGATGTGGTGCAGCTCTGCGGCATGCGGGGACCGGTCACCGCCATCGATCGCGCTGCGCAGGCCGGCGTCCGCATCGAGTGGGATAGGACGGCCCTGCCGTCCTGCCTGCTCTGGATGAGCAACAAAGGCCTCTCCGACTATCCCTGGCGGCGCCGCTTCACCGGCTTCGGCATCGAGCCACTCGCGGCCGCGTTCGATTTCTCGACGGAGGTCTCGAACGCCGCCAATCGGATCGCAGAGCGGGGGATCGCCACGGCGATCGCATTCACGCCGGAGCGGGCATGGCGTACGCGGTTTCGGGTGGAGGGGTACTCACTTTGAGTCACCCCCGCGAAAGCGGGGGCCCAACTCAACGCCTGGCACGTTGGATCAAGATGGGTCCCCGCTTTCGCGGGGATGACAACCCAGTTACACCCGCTTCCCCATCGTCCCCCCGCCATCGACCACGATGAGGTTGCCCGTCATGAAGGATGACCGCGGCGAGGCCGCGAACAGAATCGCCTCGGCGACCTCCTCGGGCTGCGCGACGCGGCGGAGCGCGCGATAGGCTTCCCACACCTTGCGTGTCGCGGCGGGATCGCCGCTCGCTTCGAGGCTCTGGCGCATCATGTCGGTCTCGATCGGGCCAGGGCAGACGCAGATGGCGCGCACGGCCGGCGCCAGCTCGATCGCCAGCGCCTTGGTCAGGCCGCCCCAACGATGTATTACAAGGAAAGTAGGGTTGAAGAAATCAATTCGCGTCCTTCGCGTTTCAAGGGCAATATATGGATCCTTCTAGGAAAACTTGCGGTTTAACGCGCGTGAGATAACGTAGGTTGAAAACGTCAACTACGAAGTGACGTCTCACAACTTGATCTATTGAGAAAACAATTCAAAGATAATGAAGAACAATTCCTGAGATGCGGAAACGCGATTATCGCCAAGAGCTTTGGAATCAGCGCCACGCACAGTATGTCGATGGCCGTCGCCGCGCCTCGTATAAGAAGAAGAAAAGTCGGCGACGCGCTGAGTTGTTAGCCCAAGCGCCGGAAGCCAGTCGCAAGCCTGTCCATTTACCGGGGGTACCCAAGCAACGCTATCGCGTCACTATTCCGCTGCCCGCTGATCTGAGCCTTGCCAGGAATTATGAAGAAGTAATGTCCGCTGTTAATCAGATGCGTGAATCCGCAGTCCGCCGACAGCGAGGATACGTCGATTTTCGCCCAGTGCGTTCATTAGGTCCAGGAGCAGCGTTGGTGCTCACGGCCGAACTAGATCGATGGCGTCGCCTGCGGCGTTTGCGCATGTCACCACTTGATCTTGATGAATGGGATATAAACGTACTAGCTCAATTGGACGAGATGGGATTGTTTGAGGTTCTTGATAGCTGGCAGCCGAAAGCTGTTCCTCGTGTAGCCGTTGGCTATCAATTCATTCGCTTTCGAGCCGGAGTAAAGGTCGCGGGAGCATTGGCACGTGAGGTCCGTTTAGCCCTGGAAGAAGTTGGCGCAGAAATTCGAAACCGTGCAGCTTTATTTGGAGGCCTGACGGAGGCGATGGCAAATGTGCTGCATCACGCCTATCCGCACGGTGAAAAGTATGTGGCAACTCCGATCCAGAACCAGTGGTGGATGAGTGGCGCTTATAACTCCGCAAACGCTCAATTGTCGGTTCAGTTCTTCGATCAGGGCGTGGGTATTCCCACAACGCTTCCGCGGAAACACCCGGCGGAGCGGATTAAAGGCGTATTGTCCAGCCTGGGCCTGCCAGATGACGATGCTTCACGTATTAAAGCAGCGATGTTGCTCGGACGTTCACGGACTTCCGAGCCGCATCGCGGGGGAGGCCTTTCTGACATTAAGGCTTTTGTTGAAGCCACCGGCAAAGGAAGGCTTCGGATATTGAGCGGCCGGGGACAGTACATATATGATACCCAGTCTGGAGAAACCCTACTCACTCATCGGGAGCCACTTGGTGGGACCTTGATTGAGTGGGAGGTTGCGACGACATCTGAAAATCCTTCGAGTTGAATTGAGCATGCACGATATCGCAATCGCCCGAGATTTCTCTGAAGTTCCCGCAGGGCGGTTCGAGCGCGATGGACCGTTCTCAGGTGAAGCCTTTCGCGAACGTCATTTAAAACCCGCATTAAGTGCCGGCCAAGCAGTAGTAAACTTGGACGGAACAGAGGGTTATGGTTCCTCGTTCCTTGAGGAGGCTTTCGGCGGGTTGGTACGTCGCGGCTATTTTTCAGCGAGCGAGCTTCACAAACGTCTTAAAATTGTTAGCCGCGACCAGGCCCTTGTGGATGAGGTCTGGGAATACATTGATCGGGCTAAAAATCCATCGGCAAATTGATTGGCTGAGAATCCCAATCTTCTCATTACGCTACTCGTGGCATGCGTGCCTTCAGTTGCTACGTTTTGTCTATTGGGGCAGCGCCAACACATTGGCGAACGAGCGAGTGAATTGATCGCAGATATTCGCTTAATGTCCGACAAAGGTATCGAGTACTGGGAACTGCGAGTAGACGATACTGCTTCCGCACGCCGACTGGAGATTGAGCTGAAAGGCCTTTCAAAGAGAATTTGGGGCCATATCGAGGATCTAAATTCGCGGTGGTGGGGGTTTCATTTCCGGCGCAATGATCTCCTCAAGCAGTTTCGGCAGTCCATTTTGCGTTCTCCCTTCGAACAAGTCGATAGAGTTCCTGATCCAAAGAGATATGCGGACATTCAAAGCGATGCCGAGGAATTAATTCAGGCTATAAGAAAAGCGCGAAGGTTTTTCTGAGAAAAGAATTCAGCCATCCGCCCTACACCCGCTTCCCCATCGTCACCCCGCCATCGATCACGATCAGGTTCCCCGTCATGAAGGACGAGCGCGGCGAGGCCGCGAACAGGATTGCCTCGGCGACCTCCTCCGGCTGCGCGACGCGGCGCAGCGCCGGGTAGGCTTCCCAGACTTTTCGCGTCGCCGCAGGATCGGGCGTGGCCGCGAGGCTCTGGCGCATCATGTCGGTCTCGATCGGGCCGGGGCATACGCAGATCGCGCGCACCGCCGGCGCCAACTCGACCGCCAGCGCCTTGGTCAGGCCGATGATGGCGCCCTTGGTGGCGCAATAGGTCGAGATGCCGGGATAGCCGAGGATGCCCGCGTCGGAGCTGATATTGACGATGACGCCGCGCCGCTCGCGCAAGGGCCCGAGCAGGGCGCGGGCGAGGATCCAGGGCGCCGTCACATTGATGGCGAAGCTGCGCTGCCAGAGCTTGAGATCGACGTCGGGAATGGCGCCCTCGAGGAACACGCCGGCATTGTTGACCAGCACATCCACGGCACCCGCCTGCTGCGCGAGGCGGCGGCAGGCGGCGCGATCGCTGAGATCGGCGGGGAAGCCCTGGACGCGGCCGGGAAAATCCTTGGTGAGGCCGGTGACGGCGCGGGCCACGCCATTGCCGTCATGGCCATGGACCACGACCTCGGCGCCACGCTCGAGGAAGAGCCGTGCCGCGGCACGGCCGAGGCCGCGGGTGGAGCCGGTGACGAGGACGCGCTTGCTGGAGAATTCCATGATGCCGCCCCTCACTGCCGTCCGGCGCTGCTGCCGCCATCGATGGCGAGGGCAGCCCCGGTCATGAAGCCCGTGGCCGGCGAGCCGACGCAGAGCACGAAATCGGCGATCTCCTCGGGCGAGGCGATCCGCCCCATCGGATGATAGGCCGTGAAGGTCCGGTAATAGGCCGCCGGGTCCGGGCTGTCGTTGGCGCAGTCGCGCAGCAGCTCCGTGTCCATCGTGCCCGGGCAGATCGCATTGACCCGCACGCCTTCCTTGGCGAGCTCGAGCCCCAGCGCGCGGGTCATCGAGACCACGCCATGCTTGGCCGTGACATAGGCGACATTGTTGGCGATGGCATGGAGTCCCAGCTCGGAGGCGATGTTGATGACGCTGCCCTTGGCGGCCTTGAGCGAGGGCAGGGCCGCCTTCACCGTGAAGAAGCTCGCCCGCAACACCACGTCGAGATGCAGGTCCCAATGAGCGTCGTCGGTCTCTTCGATCGGGCGCTCGATATTGACCGCGGCATTGTTCACCAGAAGATCGAGCCGGCCGAAGCGTTTGACCGCCTGTCCGACCGCCGCCTCGGGCCCGCCCGGCTGGGCCAGGTCGGCGGGGGCGGCCGCCAGGCGGTCGCCGCCGCCGAGCTTCGCGATCGCCGCGTCGACGGCCTCGGCCGTGCGGTCGTTGATCGCAACGCTGGCGCCGGCCTGATGCAGGGCCCGCGCGATGGCGAGGCCGAGCCCGCGTCCGGCGCCGGTCACCAGCGCCGCCTTGCCCGAATAGTCGATCTGCATGGATCTATCCCCGATAACGACTTAAGCGCAGCGCCAGAATGGTCGAACCGATGCTGAGCGCCAAGAGCAAGGTGGCGATGGCGTTGATGGTCGGGTCGAGCGAGGTCCTGACCAGCCCCCAGACCAGGGTCGGGAGCGTGTTGCCGGCGCCGATGGTGAAGAAGGCGATGACGAAATCGTCGAGCGAGATCGAGAGTGCGATCAACCCGGCGCCGACGATGGTGGGCTGAATGATGGGGAGCGTGACGGTGAAAAAGGCTTGCAGCGGCGAGGCGCCCAGGTCGCGCGCGCTGTCGACGGCGCTCCAGTCGAAGCTGGCAAGCCGCGCATAGAGGATCAGCACCACGAAGGGCTGGGCGATGACCACATGGCCCAGCACCACGGTCCAGAGCCCCAGCGGCACATCCAGGAAGCGCACGAAATAGCTCATCAGCGAGACGCCGATGATGAGGGCCGGCATCATCATCGGGACGCTGAGGATGTTGATGAGGAGGCCCGCCCGCCGCGGCTTGTAGCGCGAGAGGGCGAGGGCCGCGAGCGTGCCGGTGACGATGGCGAGGAGGGCGGCGGCGAAGCCCACCAGCAGGCTGTTCTCGAGCGCCGGCCAGAAAGCGTCCTTGGCGAAGAGCCTGCGGTACCAGTCGAGGGTGAGGCCGGTGAGGGGCAGGCTGGTGAGGGCCGACTGGTTGAAGCTGAACAGCACCACGAGCAGCAGCGGCAGCGCCATGAATCCGGAGATCAGGAGGATCAGCCCGCGCCAGGCGAGATCGGAGACCTGCTGCGCCCGCATCATGGCCGCAGGCTCCGCCGGAAGCCCGCGCGCAGGACCAGCACGATCGCCAGCGACAGCAGCATGGCCGAGAAGGACATGGCGCTGCCTTGCGGCCAGTTGAAGCCCAGCGAGAATTGCAGCTCGATGAAATGACCCATCATCGCCGCCCCGCCGCCGACGAAGCGCGGCGTCACATAGTCGCCGGCGGAGATCAGGAAGGCGAGGGTAAAGGCGATGACGATGCCCTTCTCGCATTGCGGCAGGATCACGTCGCGCATCACCGCCCAGCGCCTGGCGCCCAGATCGCGCGCGGCCTCGATGGTGGCGGGATTGATGGCGCGCAAGTTCCCGTAGATCGGCAGGATCGCGAAGGGCAGCAGGAAATAGGTGAGGGTGATGATGACGGCGTTGGTGTTGTAGAGCAGCGCATCGACCGGCTGATCGACCAGCCCCAGCTCCATCAGCGCCTGGTTGAGGATGCCGTCGCGCCCCAGGATGCTCTTCCAGGCATAGATCTTCACCAGATAGCCGCCGAAGAGGGTGATGAGGGCCAGGAACAGCAGCGGCCCCTCGAGCTTTCCCACCTTGAAGCGGACCGCATAGGCGAAGCCGAAGGCGAGCAAGGTCGTGACCGCGGCGATCATGAGGGCCACCGCCATGGTGTTGGCCATGGAGTCCCAATATTGGACCCAGGTGGCGACGTAATTCTTGAAGGTGAAGTCGGGCCGCAGGATGCGCGACTTGACCGACCAGAAGCTGATCACGAAGAAGAACAGCAGCGGGGCGACGAACACCCCCGCATAAAGGAAACCGGCCGGCAGCAGGGGCCAATGCTTTCGTCCCATGGCCGGCCGGTCCCTCTTGTCGATCGAGGCGCCCCCGATCAGGCCTTGGAGAGGCGTTGATACTCGTTCAGGAAATCGTCATAGGTGGCGGTGTCGTCCTTCGATTCCGAAGGCGGCACCGGCTGCAGCCGCGCCTTCTTCATGAAACCGTCGATGTCGGCGTAGTTGTAGGATTCGGCCAGCTCCTTCGGCAGCAGCTTCACCGTGTCGAGATTGGTGATGCCCGCGCTCTGCTCGGTCGCGAAGACGAGCTGGGGCTGCGGCGACAGGATGTGGTTGATCATCTTGTAGGTGAGCTCGGGATGCGGCGCGTCCTTCGGGATGCAGAGGCAGTCCATGAACATGCCCGTGCCTTCCTTGGGGATCGTGTATTTGATGGTCTTGCCCTTGGCCTGGGTCCAGACCGCGACCGCTTCCCAGCCGATGGCCGAGACGACGACCTCGTTGCGCGCGAAGGCGTCCGACATGTCGCCATAGGTGGCGAAGAAGGCGCGGGCATGGTTCTTCTTGATGTCGATCAGCTCGTCGATGACCTTGACCATCTCGGCCTTGGTCAGGATCGTGCCCATCGGCTTGCCGGTCACGACCGTGCCCCAGATCAGCAAGTTGCCGAGCGGGTCGTCGACCATCGCGACCTTGCCCTTATATTCCGGCTTCTTGATGTCGAGCCAGCTGGCCGGCGCCGCCGCGACAACCGATGGGTCGTACATCAGCGGCAGCGAGCCCCAGTTCCACGGCACGCCCTGCAGCTTGCCCTGGTAATGGATCGCGTCCTGCTTGATGAATTGCGGGATCAGCCTCGGCAGCGGCTCGATCTTGGATTCGTCGATCGGCTCCAGCAGCCCGCCCTCGGCCATGATCGGCAGATAGCCGAAATACATGGTGATGATGTCGGTCTTGCCGATACCGCCGGCCTGGAGCTTGGTGATGATCTCCTCGTTGGAGGAGATGAAGGTCGGCTGGAAGTCGATGTCGTTGTCGGCGAGGAAGCTGCCGCTCTGGATCGGGGTCTCGTAGCCCTGCCAGCCCATCCAGGTCATGGTGGTCTTGGCCCAGGCCTCCTTCGGTACGAGGGCGACTGCGCCCAGCCCCGCCACGGCGGCGGCACCCACCCCCAGCGCGCGGCGGCGCGAGAGCGAGGAACGCAGCGACAATTCCAGCATGGCCCGTTGCGACGCGGTGAGATCCTTCATGGTGGCGGCCTCCCAGCCTTCCCTGATATGTCGGCGTCCGGCTACCCGAGCGGTTGACCGCCCTGTTGGCTTCCGGAATTTCGTCCCAGGGCTCCACCCCGAGTTCTGAAACGATTCCGAAATACCGGACGCGATTGCAGGTTATTGGAGCATAGCGGGCGCCTCCGAGACAACGGGCCAGATGGCGAAGCCCGGACGTCGGCCCGGCGAGGCTTTTTCGAGACCGCCGCGAGGCGGAAGGTCTCGAGCGGGGAGCGGTGTCCGACGCTAGCCGGCGGATTTGGCGAACTGCAGCGCGCGGGCCTGCTGCTGACGCTGCTCTTCGAATTCCTTTCGGTAGAGCCCGCGCGGCTGCTCGTAATAGCCGACGCGAGCCAGCTGATAGACACCGGCCTTCTTCAGATCGGCGAGGCTCTCGGCCATCTTGAGGGCCAGCAGGTTGGGATTGACGATCGACACTTCCGACTTCCCCTTCTGCGTCATCAGATAGCGCTGATAGCAGGCGGCGACGATGGTGCAGCCCATGATGATGGTCTCGGCGCGCGTCTCGGCGAGCACCTGCTTCGAGACCGCGATGGTGTCGAGCGCCACCTGCTCCGGGTTCTTGATCATGTCCTTGACCCACCAATTGACGCAGCGCACGCCGCGGCAATTGCCGCCGAGCCCGTAGGTCCGAACCATATCCTCGAGATAGGGCACCGCCTTGTGATGGTCGGTGACGACGGTGTAGCTGTGGCCGAAATAGCCCGCCATCTGCATCGAGGCCTCGAGCGGTCCGATCACGGGAATGTCGACCAGCTCGCGCGCGACCCGCACGCCGGGATCGTAGCAGCAGCCCACCACGACCGCGTCGAAACCGGCGGCTTCCGACTGCATCACTTTCTCGAAGACCGCCGTCTCCATCAGATGCTTGTTGTAATAATAGTCGATGTTGGGCGGGCAGTTATCGAGGCTGCTGATCACCAGCTCCGTGCCCTCGCCGGCATAGGCCATCAGAGTTTCGGTGATGATCGAATCATAGACCGAGGTGCCGAATGGATTGATGAACTCGATTCTGCGTCCCATGGCGGTTCTCTCCCTTGCAGCGGCCGTTTGCGGCCGTCTCTACCAGCGCCCATGCGATTCGCGATTGACCCGCAATGCCGGGCGGTCGAGGCGGAATTGTGCGAGATCGAAGTCCGTTTTCTCGCCGGCCAGATGCTGGGCGATCATCTTGCCCGAGAGCGGGCCGGCAAGATTGCCGAACACATGGCCGGCATTGATCACCAGGCCGTCGATCCCGGGATTGGGGTCGAGGACCGGCAAGGCGTCGGGGGTCTCGGGCAGAAGCCCGGCATAGACCCGTTCGATGGCGAGGTCGCGGATCGCCGGCAGGTTCTCCGCGAGCACGGCCAGGGTCAGCGCGATGCCCGCCACCGTTGGGCGATCGTCGAGGCCCGGGAAATCCATCGGGCAGCCGAGGCGGATGCGCCCGTCCTTCTTCTGAGCCGCCAGCTCGAGAAACTCGAGGCCCGGGAACTGGCGCTCGATCGGATGCCAGGCGCCCTGGTCGCTGTAGTCGGGCAGCTCGCGGATATAGGCATATTGCTTCACCGCCGTGGGCCCGTAGAGGAGGGGCTCGAAGCGGAACGGTGCGGGCTCGGTCTCCACCACCTGCAGGCGCATGGCCGAGATCGGCAGTGCCATGCCGAGCGGCTCCAGCAGCCTGGGCGACCAGGCGCCCGCCGCGAGGATCACCTTGCCCGCGGGGATCGTCTCTCCCTCGGCCGTCACCACGCCGATGCAGCGCTGGCCCTCGATGGCAAGCTTGGCGATCCGGCAGCTCGATCGAAGCTCGGCGCCTTGCCGCTTCGCGGCGGCCACCAGCGCCTCGACCAGCTTGGCCGTGTTCTGATGCGCGTCGAGGGGATTCCAACTGGCGCCCAGGACCTTCTCGGAGAGGATCGGGCAATGTTCCCGCGCGGACTTGCCGTCGATCAGCTCCATAGGCAGGCCCGCGGCCCGCCGCTCGGCGACGAAGGCCCGGAACAGCGGCAGTTGGCGCTCGTCGGTGAAATAGATCATGCCGCCGCTGGGCCGCATCTCGAAATCGTCGAGCTCCTCGCGCAGCTCGTCGGCAAGGCGACGACCCGCGAGACCCAGCGCCATCTGGATGCCGGCCTTGCGCGTGTGCAGCCACTGGAAGCCGGGATTGCGTCCCGAGGCACCCCAGGCCGGCGCCTCGCCTTCGACCAGCAACACGCGAAAGCGCTTCCTGGCCAGGAAATAGGCGGTCGCGGCGCCGACGATGCCGGCACCCAGTACGATGACGTCGTGGGCTTGACCCGCCGGAGCGTTCATTTGCTCGGACCCTCGAACCAGTTCTTCAGATGAAATTCGCTGCGCGTATCGATGCAGAGGCGCTTCCAGGAGAGATATTCCTCGACGCCCGCCATCCCGAGTTCCCGGCCCAGGCCGGAATGATGCCGGCCGCCGAAGGAGGTCTCCACATGCCGGATGTAATGGGTGTTGATCCAGACATCGGCCACGTCGAGGCGCCGCGCGAGCCGGAGAGCGCGATTGATGTCCTGCGACCAGACCGACCCGCCAAGACCGTAGGGCGTGTTGTTGGCGATGGCCAGCGCCTGGGCCTCGTTCTCGAAGGGATGGATGACGAGCACCGGCCCGAACACTTCCTCCCGCGCCACGCGCCCGTCCACCGGACCGCCCACCAGCACCGTCGGCGGCAGAAACAGCGACGACGGATCCGCCGGCAGACCGCCGACGACGGCTCTGGCGCCTTCGTCGATTCCGAGCCGGATATAGGAGACCGCTTTGTCGTACTGCTTGCGCGACGCCATCGGCCCCACCAGCATGGCCGGATCGAGCGGGTCGCCCATCGGCAGCGTGCGCGAGCGCTCGACGATTCCCTCGACCACCCGGTCGTGAAGGCGCCGGTCCACCACGAGGCGGGTGCAGGCGGTGCAGGACTGGCCGCCATACATGAAGGCGCCATAGGTGACGGCATCCAGGCAGCGCTCGAGATCGGCGTCCTCGGTGATGATGGCGGGGAACTTGCCGCCGCATTCCAGCGACACCTTGGCCAGGCGCTTCGCCGCGCGCTCCATGATGCGCATCCCCGTCGCCGTGCTGCCGGTGAAGGAGATCTTGTCGACGCCGGGATGATCGACCAGCGCGTCGCCCGTGGGCTGGCCGGGACCGCTCAGCAGATTCACGACTCCCGGCGGAAAGGCGCCGCTGTCATGGACCGCCTCGATCAGCGCCGCCGTCGAGGCCGGCGTGATCTCGGACGATTTGACGATGGCGGTGCAGCCGGCGGCCAGCGCGGCGCCCAATTTGCGTACCGCGAGATCGACCGGATCGTTCCAGGGGATGATGAGCGCCGCGACCCCGGCCGGCTCGGGCAGCACCATGTCCCAGATCTCGGGGACCGTCGAGCCGGTCACGCTGCCTTCGAGGAAGCGCGCGGCGCCCGCGAAATAGCGCAGCTTGTCGACGGCGCCCTCGACCTCGCGCGCCATATTGACCCTGACGGGCTTGCCCATCTCGCGCGCGATCAGCTCGCTGATCGCGGGAGAGCGCGACTCCAGCATGTCGGCGAGCTTCAGCAGGGCCGCGGCGCGGACCGAGCCTTTGGTCCAGCGCCAGCCGCCCTCGTTGAAGGCGCGCCGCGCCGCCGCCACGCTGGCGGCAACGGCCGCGGCGTCGCTCACCGGTGCGCGGGCGACCTTGGCGCCCGTGGTCGGATTGAAGCTCTCGAAGGACGGCCCGTCGAAGCCGACCCATTGGCCGTCGATGTAATTCTTGACGTCGATCACCGGGCTGTTCCTCTGGAATCGCGAATGGCGCCGGCCGCTGCGTCGATGCCGGTGTGAAGCTCGGCTTCGCCGATGATCAGCGCCGGCGACAATTTGATGACGCTGTCGTCATAGCCGCTGCGCCCGACGATGACGCCGCGCTCGCGCGCCAGCTTCACGGCGCGCGCGGCCCAGGCGGCGTCGGCGAGCTCGGCCGCATACCACAGACCTTGGCCTCTGACCTCGCGCACGCCCTCGACATCCGCGAGCGCCGCCTTGAAACGCGCAAGGCCCGCCGGTCCGATCGAAGCCGCGCGGCCCGGCAGCTGCTCGTCGCGCATGACGCCCATGGCGGCGACCGCGGCCGCCAGGTTGAGATTGTTGACCAGGAAAGTGGAGGTATAGGAATCGGGAGGCCAGGTCATCGCCTCGGCGCGCCCCATCACCGCGGCCGTCGCCAGGCCGCCGCCGATACCCTTGCCGACCGTCATCAGATCGGGCGTCACGCCGCTATGCTCGATGGCCCAGAAGCGGCCGGTCCGCCCGCAGCCGGATTGGATCTCGTCGACGATCAGCAATGCGCCCACGCGATCGCAGAAGGTGCGCAGGCGCGGAAAGAAATCGGCCGGCGGGATCACCACGCCGCCATTGCCCTGGATCGGCTCCAGGATCACCGCCGCGAGGGGACGCTTGCCGGGTCCGGTCAGCTCCTCGAGCGCGCGCATCGTCAGATCGGTGGCGGCGTCGCCATGGCGGAGAGGGTAGGGGAAGGGAACGAAGGGTCCGCCGGCGGGAATTCCCAGCGCGTCGCGATAGCGCGCCTTGCCGGCGAAGCCCGCCGTGCCGATGGATCGCCCGAAATAGCTGCCGGCGAAGCTCACGATGGCACCGTCGGGCCGCCGGGTTCGTGCCAGGAGCAGCGCCATCTCGTTGGCCATGGCGCCGGTCACCGCCGGCAGGAAGCGATCGAGGCCCGGGGGCGCGATGCTGGCGAGCGCCTCGTAGAACTCGGCCCTGACCCGGGAGGGATGCGCCGAGGGGCAATGCATCAGCGTCGTCGCCTGGCGCTGGATCGCCTCCACCACCCGGGGATGGCTGTAGCCGGTCGCGGCGACCGCGAAGCCGCCATAGAGATCGAGATAACGCCAGCCGTCGGCGTCCTCGACATAGCAGCCCTCGGCCCTCTCCCAGACGAAGGGTGGATCTTCGGAGAAGGTCCGGAGCCCGCCGCCTTCGAGCTTGCGCAGGCGCGCGACGATGTCGGCGGCGCGGCTCACACCAGGATCCTGCCGTTCTCGGCGATGACCTCGCCATCGACCTCGATGCGCACGTTCAGGATCATGCCGTCGAGATGGACGTCGCTGGTGACCTTGCCGCCATAGCCGGCGGCGGAATCGCCCAGCGCCATATGCGCCGTGCCCAGCTTCTTCTTGACCTCGGTGATGCCGCCGATCAGCCGCGACATCGGATTGATGCCGATGCCGAGCTCGGCGATGTTGCGCGCGTTCTTGACGCCCTCGATATGGGCCTCCAGCGCCAGGGCTTCGGCGCCGCCTTCGAAGCGCACGGCCTCGCCCTTCTCGACCATCCAGGTGATCGGCTGGGCCAGCCGGCCGATATCGGTCATCACATGCTCGATCACCACGCGTCCCTCGGTGGTGCCTTCCAGGGGCGGGAGCGAAACCTCGCCGCCGGGATAGGCCGAAACCTCGCCGCGGTTTCGGCAGACGCCGGTCAGCCAGCCGACCGGTTTGCGGCCCTCGATCACCATCTCGACGTCGGTGCCCGCGGGCGAGCTGACATGGGCCCGCTTGCCCCCCGCGAGGCGGTCGCGCAGCCGCTCCGCCAGCTTCCGCAGCTCGAGGAAATCGGCGGTCATGGCGCCGTTCATCCAGCCGTCTTCCTCGAAGGGCGCGTTGAAGACGCCGCGCGCGCCGGCGAGCTTGGCCAGGTTCTTCGCCTCGATGTGATACATCGACCGGCTCGCGGCGGCGATCACCACGTCGGCCTTGACCATGGCCGCGGTGATCGGTTCCGGCGGCTCCATGCCGCTCTTCGCCCGCGGCGTCATCATGACGACCACCGGATCGGCGCCGATGCTGTGGGCGGCGGCGGCCAGCATCTCGGGGATCGAGGGGCTCGTTCTCGTGTCGACCACGATCACCACCTTCTCTCCGGGCTTGGTTCCCATGTAATCGGCGATAACGCGATAGGCGGTGCGGGCGACTTCGACGGTCTTCGACAAGGAATGTCTCCTCCAGGGGCAGCCGAGGCGCCGCTAGGCAAGGGCGCTGAAGTCTGATATTATAAATCATATCAAATATACGATTTCAAGCGATGAACCGGAGCCGCCCGAAAATCCCGACATCGACCGCTGCCGCCGCCGCCATGAGCGCGGGTTGCTTGGCGCTGGCCGAAAGCTTCCGTCTGCACCGGCCGCGCGGCGCCTTCTGCCATGCGGGCTGGTGCCAGCAATGCCGGGTCACGCTGCCCGACGGCCGCATCGCCCTCGCCTGCCGCACGGCCGAGACCCCGCTTCCCGTGAGCCAGGGTTGGCGGCGCCTGCTCGGACGTTTCGCCGACCGGCTGCCGCCCTGGTTCTATGAAAGCCGGCTGCTGCGGCCGCGCGCGCTGCGCCAGTTCTATCTCGAGCGCCTGCGCCATCTCTCCGCGGCTCCGGCGCTGCCGCGGACGCCGGCGCCGCTTGCCGGCCGGTGGCATGAGCGAAGCTGCGAAGTTCTGCTGGTGGGCGGCGGCCTCGCCGGTCTGGCGGCGGCGCGGGCCCAGCGCGCGGCCGGTCGCGATGTGCTGCTGGTGGAAGCGGAAGCCGACCTCGGTGGACGATCCCGTTTCCAGCCCGCGATGGCGGAAGCGCTGGCGAAGGCCCTGCCCTATGACGGCCCGCATCTGCTCGAGACGCTCTGCGTCGGCCTCTATGAGCAGGCCCGGCAGGCCCTGCTGATCGGTCCCGGCGGCCCGACGCTTCTTTCGTTCGAGGAGCTTGTCGTCGCGACCGGCGCTTACGATCGGCTCCCGGGCTTTGCCGGCAACGATCTTCCGGGAATCATCGGCCTTCGCGCCTTCGAGCGTCTGGCCGCCGCGGGCGCCATTCCGCGAACCTGGCGGGTCGGCCTCATCGCCGATATCGCGCATGCGGTTGCGGCGCTGGCGACCGGCGCCCGCTTCGCATGGATCGCAGGTCCGGGCGATCTGCCGCGAACGCAAGGCCCGAGCTTTCCACGAGCGACCTTGCTGGCCGCTGAAGGACGGGGTGCCGTCGCTGCCGTGCGGCTCGACCCCGGCGGCCGGCAGGCCTGCGATCTTCTTGTCATCGGCTTCAGCCAGCCGAGCTACGAGCTGCAGATGCAGGCCGGCCAGCAAGCGACGCTCGCCGGCTCGCCGGCGGTGGTGCTGACCGTCGGCGATCCCGTCATCCCGATGACAGTCGTCGGCGACGCCGCCCTGAAGCCATCGTCATCCGCGCGCCTCGCCGCGGCACCTTCCTCCCGCGCGTTCCTTTGCCTCTGCGAGGATGTGCGACGGCGCGATGCCGAGGCCGCGATCGCCGACGGTTTCGCCGATGTCGAGCTGCTGAAGCGCCGGACCGGCGCCGGCACCGGACCCTGCCAGGGGAAGCTCTGCCATGGCGAGATGCTCGCCTGTCTTGCCGAGGCGGGCCGCCCCGTGGCGCTGCCGACCGTGCGTCCCCTGCTGCGGCCGGTGACCCTGGCCGAGTTGGCCGCGAGCGAGGGCGAATCGTGAGCGCGCGGGCGGACATCGTCATCGTCGGTGGCGGCATCACGGGCCTTGCGCTGGCGGTGGAGCTCGCGCGGCTGGGCCGTCGCGACATCCTGGTGCTGGAGCGCAGCTTCACCGGTGCCGGCGGCTCGGGTCGCAATGTCGGCCGCATCCGTGCCATGCAGCTGACGGAAGAGCTCGCCCGATTCGCCATCGCCGCCCAGGCCAAGCATGCCGCCCTGGCCGACGAGCTCGGCGCCAATACGCTTTTCTGGCGGGCCGGCTATGGCTGGGTCCTCTATGAGGAGGAGGAAGTGTCGCGCATGGCGGAAGTGCGCGATATGCTGCGCGGTCTCGGCCTGAAGCCGAGGCTGCTCGGCTCCGCCGAGACGCTGCGCCAGCTTCCCGTTCTCGAAGGCGGCGAGCGGCCCGCGGGGTCCTTGATGCATGACGATGCCATCGTCCATCACGATGCCGTGCTCTATGCCTATCGCGCCGCCGCGAAGAAGCTCGGCGTGCGGCTCAGGGAACGCACCGAGGTGGTGGAGGTTCTGCGGCAGGGCGACGAGGTCGCCGGGGTCCGCACCGCCGAGGGCGAGATCCGCGCCAGGATGGTCGTCAATGCGGCGGGCGGCTGGTCCGGAAAATTCTCTTCCTTGGCCGGAATCCGGATTCCCAACACCCCGCTGCGCCGCGAGGCGCTGGTGACCGAGGCCGCCCAGCCCTTCATGCAGGCCGCCATCACCTTCTATCGGCCGCAGGAGGGCTGGTTCAACCAGACGCTGCGCGGCGAGCTGGTGGCCGGCTGCCTGGCGCCGGCGGAGGAGCCGGGCGTCAATCTCGCCGCCACGGCGCGTTCGCTCGGGCGCACGGCCCGGACCATTCTCGCCAAGGCGCCGCGCCTCGGCCATCTTCGGGTGGTGCGGCAATGGGCGGGCGTGTACGACATGACGCCGGACCGCAAGCCGCTGGTCGGGCCCGTGGCGCGCCTCAAGGGCTTCGTCCAGGCCAATGGCTGCAACGGCCGCGGCTTCCTCCTGGCGCCGCTCATCGGCGAGCTGCTGGCCCGCTGGCTCCATGATGGCGAACGGCCGGCCCTGCTGGCCGGCTTCGATGCCAATCGCTTCGAGGGCCGCGAGGATATGAAGGTCGAGGCCGGAGACTACTATGCCGGATATGCGGCGGGAGGTAAGCGATGAACGATCTTGCCCGGCGGCCCTTCGCCACCAAGAGCGAATGGGTCTATGAGCAGCTTCGCCAGCGGATCCTCGCCGGCAGCTACAAGCCCGACGACCGGCTGCGCCTGACCGAGCTCGCGCGCGAGTTCGAGATGAGCGAGATGCCGGTGCGCGAGGCCTTGCGCATGCTGCAGCGCGACGGACTCATCGAGATGCACAGCCACCGCGGCGCTTCCGTCGCCAACCTCTCCTGGGCCCGCGCCGCCGAGATCGTGTCGGTGCGCATGCATCTCGAGGTGCTGGCGATGCGCGAGGCGGCGCCGGGCCATGACAAGGCTTCCCTGGCCGAGCTCGGCAAGATCCTGGATCGCATGGACCGCGATCTCGCGGCGGGCTCGGCCGCGCGCTTCAGCACCGGCAATCGCGAGTTCCATCGCCGCCTCTACGAGCCCGGCACCAACGCGGTCCTGAAGGAGGAGATCGCCGATCTCTGGGATCGCGTCTGGCGCGCCCGCGCTCAATCCATCTTCGAGGTCGACCGCGCGCGCATGGCCGCGGCCCAGCTCGAGCACCGGGCCATTCTGGCCGCCCTTTCCCAGAACGATGCCGAGGCGGCCGTCACCGCCGCCAGCCGCCATCGCGACCGCACGCTGCAGTCCTGGAGCAACATCGTCCGGACCCAGGCCAGGCCGGTCGACGCGCCCGAATAGGCATATCTGCGGGGGCGGCAGCGGCAAGGATAGGTTTGCGATTTTCATATCATTGGAGCCTAGCGAGCGCCGCCGATATAGCAGGCAAGAGGGGCGGGGGCCTTCGGAGACGGAATAGCGCCCATCGCCGTCCCACGATCGATATCGCCTTCAATCGGACACAATCCATGGTAGAATATTATATTCACCTGGGGTTGTGCCGATGCGCCGTGCTTTTGTGATTGCCGGTCGAGTTCGGGCTCGATCGTTTCGAATTGCGATGGCGATTCTGCTGGCTTGCGGGATCGGGCTTTCAGCCTGGAATTCAAATGCAGAAGAGAGCGCCGACACCATCGCGCCCATTCGGGTCACCCTCCCGACGCCGGACATCCCAAGCGGGGTGGATCTCCGACTGGGGCTCACCAACGACGTCACGATGCTGCCGGATGGCCGGATCGCCGTGATCGGCTATACCTTCGTGTCGAGCCGCGTTTATGTCCGGATCTATGATCCGAGAACAGGCGCCGATGAAATCCGTTATGCGCCCCTGTCTTCCGACTTCGAGCTTGCCAACAGACTCGACAGCCCGGTGGCGGCCCTCGGCGAGACGCTCTTCATCTACGGATCGAGAGTGACGCTCTTACGGGCGGGTCCGCGAAGCAGCGTTGCCGACCCCGTCGCCATTCATGAGGAGGACAGCCCCGAGCACTCGAATCCGGCCGATCCCGATGCGAATGTGAATTCCTTGCGAGCCGTCGGATCCATCATCGAGGATCGGGACTCTGTTCTGGTCGGCTGGTGGGAAGATGTTCCGACCAATCCGGATGCAGACGACAGATGTGGCGTCGGGGCCACGGTCGCGCGCGTATCTTCGGACGGGAGGCTGGTCTGGCGATGGCAGGATCCCAGAGGCGGCTTTGGCTTCCCCAACGAGATGGCCGTGCTCGCAAGCGGGACCATTATCGTACAGATCGATGGCGGCGGTGCAAGGGAGGACATGGGGACGATCATGAACCCTTGCGTCAATGGATCGGAGTCTGTCGTGGCCCTGACGCCCGATGGCAACGAGGTCGCGCGGCTCGATCTGCCCTGGGGCACGGCCGTCGGGCCTCTCAGTCTCAGCGCCGACGGAAATGAAGCTTTGGCGACGGCGCGTTTCGACGATGGGCCGGACGCGATCTTGCGAATCGGTCTCGATGACAAGAACATTACGCTGCGCCGCATCGAACTCTCCGAGCATATTCTCGATAGCCGGTATTCCGGGAGCATCGTGACGACGTTGATGCGTGGCGGTTACCGCATTCTGACTGACATCCCCAGCGAATTGATTTTGGATGAGCAGGCGAATGTGATCGACGGAAGGGTCTTAACGGCCGTAATGGGAAGGGGTTGCTCCGTGCAGGGAGATCGAGCCGTGATCTGCTGGGCGGGCGATGAAGTTGCGCTCCTTCCGCTTCACTGATCCGGGCTCACTGTTCGTAAGCGCTATCTGGCAGCATAATTCTTCGGCCGGAAGGATTCGATGCGTGTATCCCAGCTGTTGTGGAAATGTTGATAGCTCGGCAGCGTCTTGACATAGGCGAGCCGGTGATTGACCAAGGCTTCTTGCAACTCTCGACTGAAACCAAGCGTGTCTAACCAATTGATAAGATCGATCGCCGGGCCGAAATAGTTGGTCGATGGGCCGTTCGGCAATGTCGCATACGGCATCTCGCCGAGATCATGTTTCTTCATGACATCGTCGATCGCGGGATAGATGATTTTCTTCATGCCATAGGGACTGGTCATGAAGCGCATGTCGAGGAATTGAAGCGCGGTGCCATCATCCTTGATTTGATCGAGCTTGTATGTGTCCCAATTGAGGTCTTTGTGGAGTGCTCGAGCCTGCTCCAATGTCAGATCTTTGACGTCCGTCGGAATGCTAGGCACGCCGGGTAGTCGCTTGGGCTCGAATTCCTTCTGCAGAGCGGGGTCGCGTCGCTGCTGTTGTTTGTCAAAACGTTCCCTCTGATTTGCGAACCAGCCATCGAGCGTTTGTTGCGTAATTCCGAAATTGGTTCTCCGGGCGCGATCCTTCGGGTTATCGACGAAGCCACCTTCGTGCGGCATGATCACATCGAGGAAATCTTCAACTCGCGGCCGCCAGCGGGGAGTGCCGTCCGGTCCGTAAATTACTTCGGCGGGCGCCGCGGCCGAACGGCCGCTGACGGCGCTGTCCTCTGTCTCCGGTATTTGGGCGATTTGCTCGGAAGCTTCTTTACGCAGTCGCTCGGCGATCTGATCAGCAAGCTGTCTCGGGCCATCGGCGGTAAAGCGCAATGAGGGAGCGCCGCGAGGCGGCATCGAGCAGTCTCCATGATTTGAAGGGATGTCGGATCATACGCTATTTGCGTATTTCTTGTCAAGAACTAAGCGTAAATCTGCCGCCTGCCTGCTCAGTTCCCCAGCAGCCCCGCCTTGACCAAGAGATCCGCCGTCGACGGATTGCAGGCGCAGGGGATGTCGTAGACCAGCGCCAGCCGCAGCAGCGCCTTCACATCGACGTCATGCGGCATCGGCGTCAGCGGGTCGGGGAAGAAGATCAGCGCGTCGATCCTGCCCTCGGCGATCATGGCGCCGATCTGCTGGTCGCCGCCCCAGGGTCCGCTCTTCACCGTCTGGATTTTGATGTCGACGGCGGCTTCGGCGACGATCCGGCCCGTGGTCGCGGTCGAGATGATGGTGTGACGCCGCAGCACCTGGTGGTTGCGGGCGACCCAATCCGCCATGTCGGCCTTCTTCTGATCATGCGCCACCAACGCCAGCGTGAGTGCCATGGAACTGCCTTTCGAAAATCTTTCGCCTGCCACAACCATCTTTACCCGCTTCCGGACTGTCGTCACGAGCCTGACGCCGAAACCGGACACGAACATGACGATTCCGAGGCCAAGCCACGGCGTCACGGCGTTTTGTCATTGCCGGGCTTGACCCACGGCTGTCCAGCCTCGCCGGCCCCTGGATCGCCGGATCGAGTCCGGCGATGACAACAAGAGAAGGGCGGCCCAGCAACAAAAGAGCCGGTTTGGGGAAGGACCGGATTGCGCTACACTTCCCAGCGGCTGAGGTGTCGCTACGCTCCCCGGCCACCGGCAACAGACGGAATTCCCACCCTGCCTTCGCTCGACGAACTTCGCGGCTCCAAGGCGGCCCTGGCCCGGGCCTTGGCGGCGCTCGAACATTCGCCCCAGGCGCCCGACAACCTGGCCCTGCTGGATGCGGCCTATGCGGCCCCCACGGCCCAGGTGATCGGCCTGACCGGCCCGCCCGGCGTGGGCAAATCGACGCTCGCCGGCGCGCTCATTCGCGCTTATCGCGGCAAGGGCCAGCGCGTCGGCGTCATCGCGGTCGATCCGTCCTCGCGCCGCTCGGGCGGCGCCCTGCTCGGCGATCGCACGCGGCTGCAGACCGATCCCACGGACGAGAATGTCTTCGTGCGCTCGATGGCGGCGCGCGACCGGCTGGGCGGCCTCGCCGACATGACGCTCTCGGCCATGGTGCTGATGCGCGCCCTCTACGACCGGCTGCTGATCGAGACCGTCGGCGTCGGCCAGTCGGAGACCGATGTGGCCGAGGCCGCCGACAGCGTTCTCTTCTGCGTGCAACCGGGCTCGGGCGACAGCCTGCAATTCATGAAGGCCGGCATCGTCGAGATTCCCGATCTCGTGGCCGTCACCAAGTCCGACATGGGGGCGGCCGCGATCCGCGCGCGTGCCGATGTGAAGGGCGCGCTGGGTCTGGCGGCCGAGGAGCATGAGGGCTGGGCCGTACCGGTCCTGCTCGTCGCCGCGACGACCGGCGACGGAATCGAGACGCTGACGGCCGAACTCGCGCGCCATTGGCAATGGCTCAGCGAGGCGGGGCGCCTCGCCGCGCGCCGCCGTTCCCAGGCGCATCATTGGCTCGAGGCGGGCTTGCGCGACCGGTTCGGGCGCGAGGGGCTGGCGCGGGCCGGCCGTCTCGACCTGCCGGAGGGACGCTCGCCCTTCCGCGAGGCGGCCGAGATCGCGAAGCGGCTGGCCAAGCTTTAGAATTTACGCAAATCCCATGGGGGCGCCCGGTTCGGCCGGGCTCCGCTATGATGGGCGTTTCATCGGCTGGGGAGGGGTTGAATTGGCTTTCGTCGAGGTGCTGATCGTCCTGGCCCTCATCGCGCTCAACGGCGTGCTGGCGCTTTCGGAGCTGGCCATCGTCTCGGCCCGCCGGGCGCGGCTCAAGGCCATGGCGGCCAGAGGCAATCGCGGCGCGTCGGCGGCGCTGCTGCTGGCGAAGAATCCGGGCCGCTTCCTTTCCTCGGTGCAGATCGGCATCACGCTGGTGGGCATTCTCGCCGGTGCCTTCAGCGGCGCCACGCTCGCCATGCGCCTCGCCGTCTATCTCACCGGCCTCGGGCTCGGCTACGAGCTGGCCGACACCGTCGCCTTCACCCTCGTGGTCGCAGGAACGACCTATCTCTCGCTGATCCTGGGCGAGCTGGTGCCCAAGCAGATCGCGCTGCGCGACGCCGAAGCGGTAGCGGTGCGGGTGGCGCGGCCCATGATGTGGGTAGCGCGCATCGCGAGCCCGCTGGTCTCGCTGCTCGATCTCTCCTCGCAGGCGATGCTGCGGCTGTTCGGCCAGAGCGGCGGGCCGGAGCAGAAGGTGACGGAAGAAGAGATCAACACGCTGGTGGCCGAAGCGGCCTCGACGGGCGTGGTCGAACCGGCGGAGCATGCCATGATCGCGAGCGTGATGCGGCTCGGCGACCGTCCGGTGCGCGCGGTCATGACCCACCGGCGCGACGTGCATTGGCTCGATCTCGATGCCGACGAGGCGGCCAAGCGCGCGACCCTGCTGCTGGCGCATCATTCGCGCCTGCCGGTCGCCCATGGCAATGTCGACGAGGTCATCGGCGTCATCGATCTCAAGGAAGTGCTCGACGCGCTCCTCAACAACCGGCCGATCGACTGGAACGGGCTGATCCGCAAGGCGCCGGTCGTGCATGAGAACATCGCGGCCCTCGACGCCATCGAGATCTTCAAGAGCTCGAAGGCGCATCTGGCGCTGGTGGTCGACGAGTACGGCACCTTCGAGGGCGTGGTCTCGACCGGCGACATCCTCGCCTCGATCGCCGGCCAGTTCCATGACGGCGGCGGCGATCTGGCGCCGGGCGCCACCCAGCGCGGCGACGGGAGCTGGCTGGTCGATGGCGCGATGCCGGTCGACGAGATGGCGGCCCTCCTGAACGTGGCCCTGCCGGCGAGCCGCGACTACGACACCGCCGCCGGCCTGGTGCTGAACGAGCTGCGCCGCCTGCCCAAGACCGGCGAAAGCTTCACCGCCTACGGCTGGCGCTTCGAGGTGATGGACCTCGACGGCAGGCGCATCGACAAGATCCTGATGACGAAGCTGCCGTCGGAGGAGTAGCGGACGCGCTGACGCGCGAATCTTTCCTCGCCCCCACGAAGTGGAGAAAGGGGGCGCCGTTTCCCCTATCGTCATCCCCGCGAAAGCGGGGACCCATGTTGATCCAGAGTTCTGACCTCTCCATGGGCCCCCGCTTTCGCGGGGGTGACATTTTTTTGTCACCTATCGCGGAAACAGATCCACATAATCCGCCGCCACGTCGCAGGGATTGTCGATCGCCTGCAGGCGCCAGTACTTCTTGCCGGTCTTCATGAGGAAGTCGGCCTCGACCTCGCGCCGGCAGGGGTTGCCGTTATTGATGTAGCTGACGCGGGTCTCGACCCAGCCCTTGAAATGGAAGGTCCGCAGGCCGACCGCGAGGATGTCGCCGTCGATCTCGAGCCAGTCGCCGGCGCTGTCGCAGGTGCCGTCCTGGCGGCCGCTCAGATGGAGCGTGCCGTCGCGGTCCTCGACCTGGGCCTTGCCCATGGCGTTGAAGCTGCCATCGCCGATCCATTGCAGCGAAAGCCAGAGCGGCCCCAGCAGTTTCGTCTTGGCGGTCTGACTGTCGACCTTGGTGGCCGCGACCGCCGATCCGGCGAGGCCGGCGGTTGCGAGCGCGAAGGCGAGCAGCAGGCCCGTAATGGCGCGCCGGCCGAGTCTGCGCCTCATCGCGGCGCCCCGATCGTGCCGGGCGGCCGGTAGCGGCGCATCACCTCCAGCAGCTTGTCATGCGGCAGCGCATGGACGATACGGTTCTGGAATCCGACCATGGTCTCCGCCGCGATCATGGCATTGAGGATCGCCTCCTCGGTCGCTTCCGCCGCCGCCTCGAACAGCATCGTCATCTCGTCGGGACCGACGGCGCGCAGCTCGCTCACCTTGTGATCGGGCCTCACCGTGTTGGCGGTCGAGAAGGCGAGAAAGATATCGCCCGAGCCGTTGCCGCCGATGCCGCCGACCCAGGCGAGGCCGGTGGTGGCGCGCCGCGCCAGGCGCTGGCATTGGATCGGGATCAGGGGCGCGTCGGTCGCGAGGATCACGATGATCGAGCTCTTGGGCTCGACGAACCGGTCGCTCGGCACGATCTCGGTGGTGATCTCGCGTCCCACCGGCACGCCGTCGACCCGCAGCAGGTGGCGGCGCCCATAGTTCGACTGCACCAGCGCGCCCACGGTGTAGCGGCTGCCGGCCGTGTCCACGGCGCGCGAGGCGGTGCCGATGCCGCCCTTGAATTCATGCGTGATCATGCCGGTGCCGCCACCGACGCAGCCCTCGGCGACGGGGCCGCCCTTGGCGTTGGCGAGCGCCTCGAAGGCCATGGCCTGGGTCACGGGTTGGGAGTCGATGTCCGAGAGCCAGCCATCCCAGGTTTCGGCCGTGACCGGCAGGTGGAAGGGCAGCTCGATTTTGCGCTCAATCGCATAGGCGCAGATCGCGTCGCGCACCACGCCGACCGACAGCGTGTTGGTGATGCAGAGCGGCGCGCCGATCAGGCCCTGCTCGGCGATCCAGGGCAGGCCCGTCATCTCGCCATTGCCGTTGAAACTATGGAAACCGGCGAAGCACCAATCCTGCCAGACCGTGTCGCGGGGCCAGATCGCGGTGACGCCCGTGCGCACCACGCGCGGCGAATCGCTGATCAGGGTCGAATGGCCGACCCGCACCCCTTCGACGTCGGTGATGGCATTGAACGGTCCCGGATCGAGCCGGCCGGTGACGATGCCGAGGTCGCGCAGTCGGGGGCGGGCCATGAGAGAGCTCCTTCAAGCGATAAGGTCGATCGCCTGGGAAGCTAGCGCAGATTCGCAACGGGTGCATGCGGGGGAAGATGGCGGAGGCGGAGCGGGCTCTCGCCCGCATCTCATCTATTGTTCCCTCCCCCTTCAAGGGGGAGGGCTAGGGAGGGGGCCGCGCGGTATCGACATCGCGTCATCCCCCTTCCTAGCCTTCCCCCGCAAGCGGGGGAAGGGACAGATCCTTTTACCCCATCGTCTCCGGAAGCTTCACCCAGTCGGGCTTCTTCGCCGTCAGCGTCGCCTCGCCGGCGCGCAAGACCGGCGCGGGCGTGCCCTCCAGATGCTCGAGCCGCAGCAGCGCGAGGCCGATGCCGTCGACGGCCGAGCGCATCTCGCCCGCTTCCTTATCGCCGAGCATGACGGGCGTGCCGGGGACGGGGGTGGGGCCGTCGATCGTCACCGGCAGCAGGCGCTTGCGCACCAGCCCGCGATAGCGCGTGCGCGCAGTCAGCTCCTGGCCCAGATAGCAGCCCTTGTTCCAGTCGATCGCATGCAGTTCGTCGAAGCCGTTCTCCAGCAGGATCGCCTTCTCCACCGGCAGATCGCGGCTGCCGTCGGGCACGCCCTGCATCATCCGCAGCTTGTCGTAGGCAGTGGCGTCGCCGGCCGCGAACCCCGCCGCCTCGAGCGCCGCCGCGGCACCCTCGCGCGGCAGCACCGCGCGGGCACCGAGCGCTGCGAGGCGCGGATCGACATAGACGACGCCGCCGGCGAAGGCCTTGGCCGAGCCCGGTTCGGGTTTGAGCCCGAGACGCGCCAGCGCATCGCCGCCGAACAGCAGCGCCGCCGCATGGCTCGCGGTCGCGTCGGTGATCGTCACCTTCGAGCGCAGCTTGTAGAGCGAGAGCCGGCGCTTCAGGTCGTCGCGCCGCCCGGCCTCGCAGTCGATATAGAAGCTGCCGCCGGCCTCGGCGAGGAAGAAGTCGTGCAGATATTTCCCCTGCGCCGTGAGGAAAGCCGAATAGAGCGCCTGTGCGGGACCGGCCTTGGCGACATCGTTGGAGACGAGGCCTTGCAGAAACTCGGTCTTGTCGTCGCCCGCGATGGCCAGCACGCCACGGCTTTCGGGCAGGAGATAGAAGCTCTGGGACATGGTCTTAAGATCGGCGACCGCTCCCGGCTTGGCAAGGGCGCTACGGCCACAAAGTCAGTAAGGGAAATGGGCCTTGCCCTGGCGGCCGGGAGCGTCTGGAATCCGCGTTCGAACCAGGGGGACTCGGGGGCGAATGGGCTATTTCGACGGTCTCACCAATGCCAGCTTCCGCAAGGATGCGCAGGGCCGCGACGTCTTCTATCCCTATGGCAGTCGCGGCCGCGGCCGGATCATTCCCGACGCCGAGACCGCCGATCGGCTGCGCACGTCGATCAAGCGGCTCTATATCCTGCTCCTGGCGCTCATCCCGCTGCTCCTTGCCATTGTCAGGCTGGCCCATGACTCCGTCCTCTATCTCCTGCTGCTGGTCCTGGCCGTGACCGCGCTCACAGCCGGTTATGTGCAGCATCTGACGCGCGGGTTGCCTTATTCCGAGGAACGCCTGACTTATCGCGAGAGCCTGCAGAACTCCTTGCGTGGCCATAGCAGGCTCAGCCTCATTCTGCTGGCCATCGTGAGCGCGTTGTTTGTAGCGCTGGGAGGGTTCATCCTCTCGCTGGCCCCCGCGCAGAATTTCTGGCTGGCTCTCCTCCTGATCGGTTTCTTCGGCCTTTGCCTTCTGGTGTTTCTGGGCGCGTTGATTCTGAAATTGCGGCAGGAGGGGACCGAGACATGAACGCAACGTCTTCCAGTTCCGTGCTGCTGACCCGCGACGGCGCGGTGGCGACCGTGACGCTCAACCGCCCGGAGCGGCTGAACGCGCTCGATCTGGCGATGTGGCGCCGGCTGGGCGAGGTGCTGCGCGAGATCGAGGCGGACTCGCATTTGCGCGCCGTGCTGGTGCGCGGCGCGGGCCAGGCCTTTGCCGCCGGCGCCGATCTGGCGGAGTTCGCCACGGCGCGGGCGACCGCCGCCGATGCCGAGGCCTATGGCCAGGTCATGGTGGCGGCGCTGCATCGCCTGCGCGATCTGCCTCTGCCGACCGTGGCGATGATCCGGGGGGCCTGCGTCGGCGCCGGGCTCGAGATCGCCATCATGTGCGATCTGCGCATCGCCGCCGAAGGCAGCCGCTTCGGCGTGCCGATCCAGAAGGTGGGCGTGGTGATGCCCTGGCCGGAGCTCGGCGACCTGATCGAGACCGTCGGACGGGCGACCGCGCTCGAGATCCTGCTGGAGGGAAGGCTGTTCGACGCCGCCGAGGCAGCGGCCAAAGGCCTGATCACGCGAGTGGTCCCGACCGACCGGCTGGAGTCCGAGGCGGAGGACACATTGCGCCGGCTGACCCATGGGGCGCCGACGTCGCATCGTCTTCACAAGCGCATGGCGCGCCGGCTGACGAATGCCGCGCCGCTCAGTCCCGAGGAATGGCGCGAGGCCTACGCGGCGGTCGAAAGCGCCGACTATCGCGAAGGGCTGGCCGCTTTCACCGAGAAACGCAAACCGCGTTTCAGCGGTCGCTAGGGTTTGCCGAACCAGCCGGTGATGTCGAAATAGATCGTCTTGCGGATGCCGTCGGGGCCGACGATCTCGATGCGGTCGAAGATCTTGCCGCTGGTCTGGATCAGCGACTGCTGCCTATGCAGCCAGCCGGGATAGTGATCCTGGATATAGCTGTACTCGGCATCCACGCCTTCGAACTCGTTGGTCGCCGGAACGATGATCGCGGTCTCGGTGGTGGCGCCGTCGGCCGTGTCGGCGCGGGCCGGCAGAGAGAGCCCCATGGCCAAGAGACCGGCCAGGAGGGCCGGGCGCAGGATCGGAATCTGAAATCGCTGCATTTTTCGGCGCCTCGCGGAAGGAGAGGGCGGCGTCAGCATGCCGGCTTCCGAGCCTTGACGTCACGCAGATTGATTGTTAGAACAAAACAGGAACAACGAGCGGAACGGGACGTTTTGCCCCGAGAGGGACGGTTTTCGGCCGTCGGCCCGGGCAGCAGGAGAGAGCGATGGCGGATGGAGCGGCAGTGACGAATTCGCCGGTTTCGGCCCGGCTCGAGGCGCTGAAGGCGGCAGTCGGAGGGTTCGGCCCCGGGGCGGCGGCGGTGCGGGTCCGGCTGGGCCTGCCCGAGCTGGACCAGGCGCTGGGCGGCGGCCTGGTGCAGGGCGCGCTCCATGAGATCGCCTCGGTCGACGGCAGCGCCGCCGCCACCGGCTTTGCCGCCTTCCTTCTGGGCCGGCTGGTCAAGGCCTCGCAGCGTCCCGTGCTCTGGACGCCCGGCGCCGACATCTATGCCCCCGGCCTCGCGCGCTACGGGCTCTCGCCCAACCGCGTTCTGCTGGCCGACTTCCGCCGCCCGCAGGCGCTGCTGCGCGCGCTCGAGGAGGGCTTGCGCTGCCCCGGCCTCGCCGCGGTGCTGGGCGAGATCGAGGAGATCGATCTGACCGCCAGCCGGCGGCTGCAGCTCGCGGCCGAGACCGGCGGCATCGCCTGCCTGCTGCTGCGCCGCGGGCCGTCGCGCAATCCGACCGCGGCGGTGACGCGCTGGCAGGTCTGGTCGGCGAACGCGCAAGGCGCCAAGCCGCGCTGGCGCGTCTCGCTGCTGCGCTGCCGCGGCGGTCGAACCGGAGATTGGCTGTTGGAGGGTTGTCGTGAAACGGGTGGTATCGCTGTGGCTGCCGCATTGGGCGACCGACCGGCTCAAGATCGCGTCGCGGCGCGCTGAGGGGCTTGCGGTTCATCGCGAGGTCCGGCTCGGCAAGGTCCGGCTGAACGAGCCGCGCCTGGCCTGGGCTTCCGAAGAGGCGCGCCCGCTGGTGACGGTCGCGGCCGCGAACGGCCGCGCGCTCCTGGCCGCGATCGACGAGAACGCGTCGGCCGCGGGCCTCCTGCCGGGCATGGTGCTGGCCGATGCGCGGGCGCTGGTTCCCGATCTCGCGGTGCGGCCGAGCCACCCCGACAAGGATGCGGCGGCGCTGGCGCAGCTTGCCGACTGGTGCGCGCGCTTCAGCCCCTGGGTCGCGGTCGACGGGGCCGACGGGCTCTTCCTCGACATCACCGGCTGCGCCCATCTCTTCGGCGGCGAGGCGCGGATGATCGAGGATCTGGCGCAGCGGCTGCGCCGCTTCGGCTATCGCGTCCGTCTCGCCATCGCCGATACGCCGGGGGCCGCCTGGGCTGCCGCGCGCTTCGCCACGCTCGCGCGCGGTAGCGACAGCATCATCCTGCCGTCGGGCGGCACGCGCGAGGCGATCGCGGGGCTGCCTGTCGCCGCTTTGCGCCTGTCGCAGGTCCAAGCCGCCGAGCTCGAGCGGCTGGGGCTCAAGACCATTGCCGAGCTTTACCCGCTGCCGCGCGCGGCGCTGCTGCGCCGCTTCGGGCTCGAGCCCGCGCGCCGGCTCGACCAGGCGCTGGGCCGTATCGACGAGCCGATCAATCCGCGCACGCCGGCAAGCCCGCATGAGGCGCGGCTCGCCTTCGCCGAGCCGATCGTCGAGGCCGCTTCGATCGCCGCGGCGCTCGACCGGATGCTGGCGGGGCTCTGCGGTCATCTGGCGTCGGAGCAGCTGGGGGTCCGCCAATTGCGCCTGGTGCTCTTCCGCGTCGATGGCAGCCTGCAGCATGTCTCGATCGGCACCAGCCGCCCCAACCGCGACCCGCATGCGCTGCGCCGCCTCTTCGCCAAGCTGTTCGACCGGCTCGATCCCGGCTTCGGCATCGAGGCGATGAGCCTGACGGCGACGCAGGCCGAGCCGCTCGAGGATCTGCAGCTGGTGCTGGCCCAGGCGCGGGCGCAAAGCCAGAAACGCGCTCGAGCCGAGAACCGCGCTGCCGTCGAAACGCCGTTGCTGCCGGCCGCGGCCGAATCCGCCGAGCCGCTCGACGAGACGGCGATCGAGCGCGCGGTCGACGAGGCGGCGCTCGCGGCGCTGGCCGATCTCTTCGCCAATGGCCGCTTCGCCAACGAGCCGGCCCCGGTGCGGCTGACCCGCCCGGCCCCGCAGGAAAGCCATCTGCCCGAGCGCGCGGTGGCGCCGGTGCCGGCCCTGGCCGGGAAGGCCGAGCGCTGGACCGCGATCGCGCTCAGCACGGTCCGCCCGGTGCGGCTGCTGCCGCGTCCCGAGCCGCTCGAAACCGACGAAACCGAATCCGAGACGCTGCCCACCTCGTTCCGCTGGCGCGCGCGCCCGCACCGCATCCGCCTCGCCGAGGGCCCCGAGCGCATCGCCCCCGAATGGTGGCGCCCGGCCGCGTCGGGTGCTTCGGTCAGCGACACGCGGGATTATTACCGCGTCGAAGACAGCGAAGGCCGCCGCTTCTGGCTCTATCGCGAACAGACCGTCTCCCGCTGGTACCTGCACGGCCTGTTCGCGTAACCAAAAAGAATCACGGTCCTGATCCAAGGTCGCGGCCGAAGCTTAAAAGTAGAGCGAAGCGATCATACCAAGGAGCAATGACATGTCACTTGGCACGATGAATCATTTAGGCATCACGCTCAGCGACCTGAAACGCAACGAGGAGAAGTTCTATGCGCCGGTCCTCGGTTTTCTCGGTTACGAGAAGGTCGAGGATATGGACGAGATGACGCTGTGGTTCTCGGCCGCCCATGGCTGCTCGATCAATCTCTGGCAGGCGAAGACGAAGGCCAAGCAGCCGCATGACCGCTATGCGCCGGGCTTCCATCATTTCGCCTTCAACGCCGACAGCCGCGAGGAAATCGACCGGCTCCATGCGCTGCTGAAGAAGATCGGTGCCACCGTGCTCGATGCACCCGCCGAGTATAGTTATGTGCCCGGCTATTACGCCGTCTTCTTCGCCGATCCCGACGGCCTGAAATACGAACTCGCCCACATCCCGCCGGGTGCGATCGGGTGATGGCAAGCTACTCACGCCCCCTCCCCTTGCGGGAGGGGGTAGGGGGAGGGGTGAGCAGACCCGCTGTCCGATGACCGATCTCCGAGCTTCCTTTCTTCGCAGCAACCAGACGATCGCCGAGCGACGTCTGTGGCAGAAGCTCCAGTCGAAACGATGCGCGGGCCGCCGGTTTCGTCGGCAGTTCCGATTGGGTGCCTATATCGTCGACTTCGTCTGCCTGTCCGATCGATTGGTCGTCGAGGTCGACGGCGAATCCCACAATCACACGATCGCCGGGGACGAGGAGCGCTCGCGCTGGATCGAGAGCCAAGGCTTCCGCATCGTTCGTTTCACCAACGACGATGTGAGATACCGTCTTGAGGGCGTGGTTCAGATGATCGAAGCCGAGATTCTTGGTGCAACGGTTTCGAAGACTGAACAGAACGGAGTTTCGCTGAGCTGAGTCTGCTGCACCCCTCCCCCTACCCCCTCCCGCAAGGGGAGGGGGCGTGGAAAACATCGATACCCTGCTTCCTTTTCGAGAAACAGAGAAGGAGAAGATAAAAACCACGCCCCCTCCCCTTGCGGGAGGGGGTTAGGGGGAGGGGCCTTTCACGAGTTCGAGCACATCATGTCCTCACCGCCGCCCTACGCCGAGCTTGCTGCCGTCACCAATTTCTCCTTCCTGCGCGGGGCGTCGCATCCGGCGGAGCTGGTGGCGCGCGCGGCCGAGCTGGGGCTGACGGCGCTCGCGGTTGCCGACCGCAACAGCCTCGCCGGCGTGGTGCGCGCGCATGATGCGGCGCGCGAGCTGGGCTATCGGCTCATTCCCGGCGCGCGGCTGGTCTTGCGCGATGGCGCCGAGATCCTGGCCCTGCCGACCGACCGGATCGCCTATGGGCATCTGTCGCGGCTGCTGACGCTGGGCAAGATGCGCGCGCCCAAGGGCGAATGCTGGCTCGATCTCGAGGATCTGCTCGAGGCCGGCGACGGCATGATGCTGATCGCGCTGCCGGGCGCCGATCCGGGGCCTCTGGCCGGGCTGGAGGCGCTGGCCGACCGCTTGAAGCGATTGGCCGCGGCCTTTCCCGGCGCCGTCTTCCTCGCCGCCCATCATCATCTGGGCGGCCAGGACGAGGCCTGGATCGAACGGCTCCAGGCGCTCAGCCTCGCCTGCGGTACGCCGCTCGTCGCCAGCAACGACGTGCATTATCACGCTCCCGAACGGCGCATCCTGCAGGACGTGCTGACCTGCATCCGCGAAGGCTGCACCATCGACAATGCCGGCTATCGTCTCTTCGCCAATGCCGAGCGCCACCTGAAATCGACGGCCGAGATGGCGCGGCTCTTCGCGCGCTGGCCCGACGCCGTGGCACGCACGGTCGAGATCGCGGGGCGCTGTCGCTTCAGCCTCGACGAGCTGCGCTACGAATATCCCGACGAGCTGACGACCGGCGGTCGCACGCCGCAGCAGGAGCTGGAGAGGCTGGCGAGGGCCGGCGCCCAATGGCGCTATCCCGGCGGCGCGCCGGAGAAGATAGTGAAGGCGCTCGACCATGAGCTCGGCCTGATCGCCCGGCTCGATTACGCCTCCTATTTTCTCACCGTCTACGATCTGGTGCGGTTCGCACGCGAGCGCGAGATCCTCTGCCAGGGCCGCGGCTCGGCCGCCAACTCAACCGTCTGCTATTGCCTCGGCGTCACCTCCGTCGACCCCGCGGTCAACGATCTCCTGTTCGAGCGCTTCATCAGCGCCGAGCGCCGCGAGCCGCCCGACATCGACGTCGATTTCGAGCATGAGCGGCGCGAGGAGGTCATCCAATATGTCTATGACAAATACGGCCGCGACCGCGCCGGCATCGCTGCCACCGTGATCTGCTATCGCAGCCGCTCCGCCTTGCGCGAGGTCGGCAAGGCGATGGGCCTCTCGCTCGATCTGGTCGGCGCGCTCTCGAGCCAGGTCTGGGCGCCGACCTATGGGAAGGGGAAAGGCTTCCTCGACGGCGCGCGGCTGCGCGAGCATGGGCTCGACCCGAACGATCCGCGCCTGGCCATGACGCTGGCGCTGGCGCGCGAGCTCAAGGGCTTTCCGCGCCATCTCTCCCAGCATGTCGGCGGCTTCGTCATCAGCCGCGGTCTGCTGAGCGAGCTGGTGCCGATCGAGAATGCGGCGATGGAGGACCGCACCTTCATCGAGTGGGACAAGGACGACCTCGCCACCCTGGGCCTGATGAAGGTCGACGTGCTGGCGCTCGGCATGCTGACCTGCATCGCCAAGAGCTTCGAGCTCCTGCGCCGGCATTACGGGAAGAGCTACAACCTCGCCACCCTGCCGAAGGAGGATCCGGCCATCTACGAGATGCTGGGCCGGGCCGATTCGATCGGCGTGTTCCAGGTCGAGAGCCGGGCGCAGATGACGATGCTGCCGCGGCTCAAGCCGAAGACATTCTACGACCTCGTCATCGAGGTCGCGATCGTGCGGCCGGGCCCGATCCAGGGCGGCATGGTCCATCCTTACTTGCGCCGCCGGAGCGGCGAGGAGCCGGTGACCTATCCCTCGCGCGAGCTGGAGGAGGTGCTGGGCAAGACTTTGGGCGTGCCGCTGTTCCAGGAGCAGGCGATGCGCATCGCCATCGTCGCGGCCGGCTTCACGCCCGACGAATCCGACCGCCTGCGCCGCGCCATGGCGACCTTCCGGCATGTCGGCACCATCCATACCTTCGAGAACAAGTTGATCGAAGGCATGGTCGCGAAGGGTTACGAGCGCGAGTTCGCCCAGCGCTGCTTCGAGCAGATCAAGGGATTCGGCGAATATGGCTTTCCCGAGAGCCATGCCGCGAGCTTCGCGCTCCTGGTCTATGTCTCCTCCTGGCTCAAATGCCATTATCCCGAGATCTTCGCCTGCGCGATCCTGAACAGCCAGCCGATGGGGTTCTATGCGCCGGCCCAACTGGTGCGCGACGCGATCGAGCATGGCGTCGAGGTGCGGCCCGTCGATGTGAATTTCAGTCAATGGGATTGCTGTCTCGAGTTAAGTGACGTCACGAGCGACGGCCGCCCCACCAACCCCGTCGCTCGTGACGAAGAAAGAGGGGGCGCGCGCGAGATCATCCAGGGCGGCCAGCCGAAGCCGGGCGTGAAGCGGCGGCCCTTGGCGCTGCGCCTGGGCTTCCGTCAGGTGAAGGGGCTGGGCGAGGCCGAGATGCGGGCGCTGGTGGGCGCGCGCGGCAATGGCTATGGCGATCCGACGACGCTCTGGCGGCGCGCCGGCCTGCCCGAGACGGTGCTGGCGACGCTCGCGCGCGCCGATGCTTTCCGCTCGATGGCGCTCGACCGGCGCGAGGCGCTCTGGGCCGTGAAGGGCCTGCCGGCGGCGCCCTTGCCCTTGTTCGAGGCGAGCCTGGCGGAGGAGCAGGGCGAGGAAGAACCCGTCGCGCTGCCGCGCCTGACGCAGGGCGAGCATGTGACCGAGGATTATGCCAGCCAGCATCTTTCGCTGAAGCGCCATCCGATGGCGCTCGTGCGTCCCGCCATGGAAGCGAAAGGTTATCGGCCTTGCGCCCGGCTGAAGGAAACGGCCGACGGCACCCAGCTCAGAGTCGCCGGCATCGTGCTGGTGCGCCAGCGCCCGGGTACCGCCAGCGGCGTGATCTTCGCCACCCTCGAGGACGAGACCGGGACCGCCAATATCGTCGTCTGGCCCCGGACCTTCGAGCGCTATCGCCGGGTTCTCCTGGGCGCAAGCCTTCTCGGCGTCACCGGCAAGCTGCAGCGCGAAGGCGAGGTGATCCATCTGATCGCCGACCGGCTGGTCGACCTGACCCCGCATCTCCGCGACCTGGCCAGCCCCGAGCTGCCGCCGGCCTCGAGCCTCGCGCGGGCCGACGAGGTCAGGAAACCCGGCCAGGATGCGCGCAACCGCGAGATCGGCGACCGCGCGCGCTTAAAGCGCGAATCGTCCTATCGGTCACGGGATTTTCACTAGACAGTCCGGGTCAAACGGCCGTTCCTCGGCCTGTGCCCGCGACGGTGATCCGATGAAATCCATGTCACGAAACCATTCGCGGCGTCCGCCGGAAGGGCGCCGGAAAGCGCCACCGGTCGAGAGACCCGATCGCAAGGAAGAACGGGAGCACCGCCGCCTCCGGCAGGAACGGTCGCTCGACAGCGCGCTCGCGGACACCTTTCCCGCCAGCGACCCGGTCTCGTCCATGACCTATACTCTGTAGCCACATCGAACCGCGGCTTCCGGATTTCAACGCAGGAGAATGACGATGAAAGTCAAGAGACAGGGCTCGGCCGCCTGGCAGGGCGGGCTCAAGGACGGCAAGGGCAGCATCTCGACCGAGAGCGGTGCCTTGAAGGCCTATCCCTATGGTTTCGCCAGCCGCTTCGAAGGCCAGAAGGGCAGCAACCCCGAGGAGCTGATCGGGGCCGCCCACGCCGCCTGCTTCACCATGGCGCTCTCCCTCATCCTGGGCGAGGCCAAGCTCACGGCGACGCAGATGGACACGAGCGCCGAGGTGACGCTGGAGCAGGTCGCGGGCGGTTATGCTATCACCTCCTCCAAGCTGACCTTGAAGGCGAAGATTCCCGGCGCCACCAACGCGACCTTCCAGGAGCTGGCTGCGAAGGCCAAGGCCGGCTGCCCGGTGTCGAAGCTGCTCAAGGCCGAGATCACGCTCGACGCGACGCTGCTCCCCTGAACCGGAACCGGTGGGCGGCGCAGCGCCCACCGACCGCCGGCTGCTTTGAAGCATGAGAATCAAATTTCGCGTCTGGAGACCCGACGATGAAAATCCTGATGGTGCTGACCTCGCATGATCAGCTCGGCAACACCGGCAAGAAGACCGGATTCTGGCTCGAGGAGTTCGCGGCTCCTTACTATGTGTTCCGCGATGCCGGCGTCGATGTGACGCTCGCCTCGCCCAAGGGCGGCCAGCCGCCGGTCGATCCGAAGAGCGACACGCCCGAGGGCCAGACCGATGCGACCCGCCGCTTCAAGAAGGACCCGGCGGCGCAGGCCCGGCTCGCCGACACGATCAAGCTCGGCACGACCAAGGCCCGCGACTATGACGCCATCTTCTATCCGGGCGGCCATGGTCCGCTCTGGGACCTCGCCGAGAATGTCGATTCCATCGCGCTCATCGAGACCTTCGCCAGCCTGGGCAAGCCCGTCGGCGCGGTCTGCCATGCGCCCGGCGTCTTGCGTCACACGCGCTCGCGCGGCGCGCCGCTGGTCAAGGGCAAGCGCGTCACCGGCTTCGCCAACAGCGAGGAGGAAGCGGTGGGGCTGACCAAGGTCGTGCCCTTCCTGGTCGAGGACGAATTGAAGCGGCGCGGCGGCCTCTATGAGAAGGCCGCCGACTGGCAGAGCTTCGTCATCACCGACGGCAAGCTGGTCACGGGCCAGAATCCGGCCTCGTCGGAAGCGGCCGCCAAGGCCGTGCTGAAGCTGCTCGGCTGAGCCTTCCTTCGGAGAGAGGCGATGAAGAGCTGGCCCGATCGACGGATCCTCGATCTCTTCGGCATCGAGCTGCCGATCGTCCAGGCGCCGATGGCCGGTGCCACCACGCCGGAGATGGTGATCGCTGTCAGCGAGGCGGGCGGCCTGGGCTCGCTGGCGACGGCGCAATACAATCTCGATCAAGCAAGGGACGCGATCGGTGTCATTCGAAAAGGCACCGCGCGGCCGATCAATCTCAATTTCTTCTGCCACAAGATGCCGGCGCCCGACGCGGCGCGGGCGGCCGCCTGGCGCGCCCGGCTCGAGCCTTATTATCTCGAAAAGGGGCTGGATCCCGAGGCGCCGGCGCCGGCGGCGGGCCGCACACCCTTCGACGATGCTCTCTGCGGCCTGGTGGAGAACACCCGGCCCGAAGTGGTCAGCTTCCATTTCGGCCTGCCGGATCCGGCGCTGCTCGCGCGGGTGAGGGCGACCGGCGCCAAGGTCATCGCCTCGGCGACGACGGTCGCGGAAGCGCGCTGGCTCGACGAGCGCGGCGTCGATGCGGTCATCGCGATGGGTGTGGAGGCGGGCGGCCATCGCGGCAATTTCCTCTCCGACGATATGGCGCGCCAGGTGGGGACCTTCGCGCTGGTGCCGCAGATCGTCGATGCGGTGAAGGTTCCGGTGATCGCGGCCGGCGCCATCGCCGATGCGCGCGGCATCGTCGCCGCCATGACGCTCGGGGCCTCGGCTGTGCAGATCGGCACCGCCTATCTTTTCAGCCCGGAAGCGAAGCTCCCGGCCGTCCATCGCGAGGCGCTCAAGACTGCTTCCGACGACAACACCATGGTTACCAATGTGTTCACCGGGCGCCCCGCGCGCGGCATCGTCAACCGGCTGATGCGCGAGGTCGGACCGCTATCGGCGGAGGCGCCGGCCTTCCCGCTCGCCGGTGCCGCGCTCGGTCCCTTGCGTGCGAAAGCGGAAGCGTCGGGCTCGGGGGATTTCACCAATCTCTGGTCGGGCCAGGCGGCGCGCCTGGCGCGCGCGATGCCAGCCGGCGAGTTGACCCGGACCCTCGCGGCGGAGGCGCTGGCCAGGCTTGGCGCCCGCTGAGCGCTGCCGATCGCGGTCTGCTATGATCGCCGGGTTGCCCTGAAGCCGGACCCGCCGTCGTGACCAAGAAAATCTTCTGGACCGATCCCTATCTGACACAGCTGGAGACGCGCGTCGCTTCCGTCACGGGTGCCGAGGTCGCGCTCGAGGCGACGATCTTTTATGCGCTCTCGGGCGGGCAGGAGAGCGACGCCGGCACCATCGGCGGAAAGCCGGTGCTGGAGGCACGCAAGAGCGGCACTGATATTCTCTATCGATTGCCGGACGATCATGGGCTCACCGTTGGTGACGCTGTCACGGTCGCGATCGACTGGGAGCGCCGCTATCGGCTGATGCGGCTGCATTTCGCGGCCGAGGTCGTGTTGGAGCTGGCTTACAAGCATCTCGTCGGCATCCAGAAGATCGGCGCCCATATCGCCGCCGACAAGGCGCGCATCGATTTCGAATGGGCCACGCCGATCACGCCCTCCTTGCCGTTGCTGGGCGAAGGCTTGCGCCGGATCGTCGAGAGCGATCAGCCGATCGTCAGTGCCTTCAGCGACGAGGCGGCGCAGCGCCGCTATTGGGAAGTCTCCGGCTTCGCCCGCGTCCCCTGCGGCGGCACGCATCTGAAACGCACCGGCGAGGTGGGCGCGGTGACGCTGAAGCGGCGCAATGTGGGGAAGGGGAAGGAGCGGGTGGAGATCGTGCTGGTGGCTCAGGGATCGAGTTAGCGGCTACCCCTCCCCCTACCTCCTCCCGCAAGGGGAGGGGGCGTGGTTTAAAAAATGATACGCCTTGCTGATCTCAAACTCGCTCAAAGCTTTGAAGTAGAGCGAAGCGATCACATCAGCTTCACCGCCTCGAGCTTCCGTCCCAGGCTCTTCGCCACCTTGCGCGCGGTGTCGATGCCGGTGATGTAGGCGCCATGCGCCGTGGCGTGGAACTCGGTCGAGGTGGCCTCGCCGGCGAAGAACAGGCGGTCCTCGATCGGGCGCGCGATCTCGGGGCGCTGATGGCCCTGTCCCGGCAGGGCCGCGGAGTAGGAGCCCTTGATCCAGGGGTCGCCGGCCCAGGCGGTGACGATGCTGCGCGTCACATATTTCTTGATGTCGTTGCCGAACGCCTTCGCCAGCTTCTCCTTGGCGAGATCGACCGCGGCGGCCTGGCCGGCGCGTTCGAGCCAGAGGGCGAAGCGCCCGCCGGTATAGCCCACGACCCAGTCCTGGCCGAAGGGACGGATGCCGAACCCCATCGGCTCGGAACCTTCCTCCAGCAGCAGGGAGCCCTTGGGGAAATCCGGGCCGAAGGGATCGCGATCCAGCATCAGCCCGATGCGGTTATGCGTGCCGAGCGGCAGGCTCTCGATTGCGGCCAGCTTCCAGTTCGGCAGCGCCGGATCGAAGCGGATGTCGCCGGCGCCCAGGATGCCGGTCGAGACGGTGACGATGACGCGCCGGGCCTTGATGGGGCCCTTGCTGCTGTGGAGCACGGCTTCCGTGCCGCCCCATTCGATCCGCTGGACCGCGCAGTTGAGCGTCACCGGCACATCGGCGCCGAAACGCGCGATCAGGGCGCCGAAGCCTTCCCGGAGCGGCCAGTTCTCGTCGGTGTCGTTGTAATGGAACGTATCCATGACCGACACCTGGTCGGAATCGACGGCGTTGCCGATCGTGGTCCAGTAGTCGAACACCTCGGTCCAGCGATTGTCGCGTTCGGTCGCATCGGCCACCGAGATATCGCGGCCTTCCTTCGCCGCCGCGATCACGGCGTCATGGTTGCGGTCGATGAATTCCTCGAGCTCGGCGCCTTCGGCGGCCGTCGCCTTGCGGCCGTCGATGAAGAGGCTGCGCGGATAGCTGCCTTTGCGGTAGTGGAACCCGTATTTCTCGGCGATCGCGACATAGGGATTGAGGCTGGCGGAATGCATCCAATGGCAACCGAGATCGAACGGCACGCCCGGCGCCAGCTCCTCGGTATAGCCGCGCCCGCCGATCCGGTGCGAGGCTTCGAGCACCACGACATCGAGGCCCAGGCCGCGGGCGGTCTTGGCGGCGGCCAGGCCGGCGGAACCGGCCCCCACGATGGCAACGTCGTAGACCTGTCCTGCACCCGCCATGATCCTGTGACTCCCGGCCCTTGAATGAACTTGATAAGACTCGTGCTGCACCGGCCGCCGTCGGCTTGATGACCCCCGGCGACGCCCCGATATGCCTTATGATGGGCCGGGTCGGAAACCGCCCGATCCCAGGGTGTGCCGGACTATAGCGACCGGGCCCCGGGCGGTGAAGCCGGCGGGGAATTCTAAGGATTGCTCGCCGCTATGAGCCTCGCCGATGCCCAGTCCCGGCGCCGGCAACAGGCCTCGACCCTTGAACGGGGCATCGGAGAAGGGGTGATTCATGTCAGCAAGCGACATCCGGCCGGCGGACGCAATCCGGAAGGCCGCGAACCTCACGATCGGGCTCGGCATCCTGCTGCTGGTTCTTGGCGTCATCGCCATCTGTTTTCCGCTGGCGAGCTCGCTCGCCGCGGCGATCTGGGTGGGCTGGCTCCTGGTGATCGGCGGCGCGGTGCTGCTGGTCCATGCGCTGCGTGGCCGCCAGGAAGAGGGTTTCTGGTTCAAGCTGCTCTGGTCGCTCGTCTATCTGGTGGCAGGATTGCTGCTGCTGGCCAGCCCGCTCAGCGGTGTGCTGACCTTGACCTTGATTCTGGCGGTGCTTTGGATCGTTGAAGGTGTCACCGCGATCACCTTCGCCTTCCGCCTGAAGCCGGCCAGCCCCTGGGGTTGGGTCCTGTTCGACGGCATCGTGACCGTCCTGCTCGGGCTTCTGATCTGGATCGGCTGGCCCGGCAACGCGCCCTGGCTGCTCGGCCTCTTCCTCGGCATCAGCCTGCTCTCGACGGGTATCTCGGTGCTCCTGCTGGGGCTGGCCTTGCGGTCGGGCAGCCTCAAGCCCGGCTCGTCGCGCATGTCGGCGACCGATCCCGGCGTCTGATCCGATGAGGCTTCTCGTGGCGGAAAGCCTCCGCCTTGCCAGCGCCGTTTCGGGGCGATAGGTCTAGGGCCGGCCGCCGTCAGGGCGGCCGGCCGCTTCCTCCCGTCGGCAGGTCAGGGGCGAGGCCGGTCTCGGCGAACCTGCCTCGTTTTCCGAAAGCGGCTCCGGCCGGCCCCGAACCCCCCATGATCTTCCGCGATCCGCCTGAAGCTGCCGGCCCGTTGCGTCAACGCCTGCGCGAGATCTATCGCGCCGACGAAGCCGACTGCGTCGAGCGCCTGCTGATCGCGGCCTCGCTGCCGACCGACATGCTCGACCGCATCGCGACCCGCGCGCGCAATCTGGTGCAGGAGGTGCGGAGCCGGCGTGTCGGCCAGGGCGGGCTCGATGCCTTCCTCCATGAGTACGAGCTGTCGAGCCGCGAGGGCGTGGTGCTGATGTGCCTGGCCGAGGCGCTGCTGCGCATTCCCGATGCGGAGACGGCCGACCGGCTGATCAAGGACAAGCTCGCCGATGCCGACTGGGAGAAGCATCTGGGCTCGTCGGACTCGATGTTCGTCAATGCCTCGACCTGGGCGCTGATGCTCACCGGGCGCGTCATGCGCCTCGAGCGCGGCGGCTCGGATCTGGCGGGCGTGCTGAAGCGGCTGGTGTCGCGCAGCGGCGAGCCCGTGATCCGCCAGGCGGTGATGCAGGCGATGCGCATCCTCGGGCGGCAATTCGTGATGGGGCGCAATATCGAGGAGGCGCTCGAGCGCGCCCGCGTCCTCGAGAAGAAGGGCTTCCGCTATTCCTACGACATGCTGGGCGAATCCGCGCGCACCATGGCGGATGCCGAGCGCTACGATCAGGCCTATCAGCAGGCGATCCGCGCCATCGGCGCCGCCGCGAAGGGAAAGGGCCCGATCGAATCGCCCGGAATCTCGGTCAAGCTGTCGGCGCTCCATCCGCGTTACGAGTTCGCCAAATCGACCCGCATCATGACCGAGCTGGTGCCGCGCCTGGCCAAGCTGGCGCGGATGGCGAAGGATGTCGGCATCGGCTTCACCGTCGATGCCGAGGAGGCCGAGCGGCTCGATCTCTCGCTCGATGTGATCGAGGCGGTCGCGGGCGATCCGACGCTCAAGGGCTGGAACGGCTTCGGCCTCGCCATCCAGGCTTATCAGAAGCGCTGCTTCGACCTGATCGACTGGCTGGCCGACATGGCGCGCCGCCACCAGCGCCGCCTGATGGTGCGCCTGGTCAAGGGCGCCTATTGGGACAGCGAGGTGAAGCAGAGCCAGGAGCGGGGGCTTCCGGGCTATCCGGTCTTCACCCGCAAGCTCTCGACCGACCTCTCCTACATCGCCTGCGCGCGCAAGCTGCTGGCGGAGCCCGTCTGCTTCTATCCGCAATTCGCGACCCACAATGCCCATACCCTGGCGGCCGTGCTGGAGATGGCGGGAAATTCCACCGACTTCGAATTTCAGCGGCTCCATGGCATGGGCGACGCGCTCTATGAGGAGGTGGCACCCCCCGAGACGCTCGGCCGCGCCGTGCGCATCTATGCGCCAGTGGGCAGCCATGAGGATCTTCTGGCCTATCTGGTGCGCCGCCTGCTGGAGAACGGCGCCAACACCTCCTTCGTCAACCGCATCGTCGACGAGAAGGCGCCACTGGACGACCTGATCGCCGATCCGGCGAGCCGCGTGCGCCGGCTGCTGCACAAGCCCCATCCGCATATCCCGCTGCCGCGCGATCTCTTCGGCCCTGAACGCAAGAATTCCAAGGGCATCGACCTGACCGACCTGGCCGAGCTCCTGCCGCTCGACCGCGCCATGGGCCAAGTGGTGAAGGAGACGCATCAGGCGGCCCCCATCGTCGGCGGCCGCGCCCGCAGCGGCAATGCGCGCCCGATCCTCAATCCCGCCGATCTGCGCCGCACCGTCGGCCAGGTGGTGGAGGCGGGCGCGCCCGAGCTCGATGAAGCCCTGGCGCGCGCCTCGCGCGCGCATGAGGACTGGTCGCGCACGCCGGCCGAAACCCGCGCGCTATGTCTCGACCGCGCCGCCGACCTGATGGAGGCGGAGCTGCCGCGGCTGATGGGGCTCGCCATCGCCGAGGCCGGCAAGACCGTGCCGGACGCGCTGGCCGAGGTGCGCGAGGCGGTCGATTTCTGCCGCTACTACGCGGCCCGGGCGCGGGCCGACTTCGCGCAGCCGCTGCGGCTGCCGGGCCCGACCGGCGAGCGCAACGAGCTGCGCTTCGCGGGCCGCGGCGTCTTCGCCTGCATATCGCCCTGGAATTTCCCGCTCGCGATCTTCTCGGGCCAGGTGACGGCGGCGCTGGTCAGCGGCAATTGCGTCATCGCCAAGCCCGCCGAGCAGACGCCGCTGATCGCGGCCGCCGCCGTGCGGATCCTGCATCAGGCGGGCATTCCGGCCGATGTGCTGCATCTCCTGCCGGGCGATGGCGAGAAGGTCGGCGCGCCCTTGGTAGCCGACCCGCGCGTCGCTGGCGTCGCCTTCACCGGTTCGACCGAGGTGGCGCGCGGGATCAACCGCGCGCTCGCGGCCAAGGACGGGCCGATCGTGCCGCTGATCGCCGAGACCGGCGGTCAGAACGCGATGATCGTGGATTCCTCGGCGCTGCCGGAGCAGGTGGTGCGCGACGTGCTGATCTCGGGGCTGCAGAGTGCCGGCCAGCGCTGCTCGGCCCTGCGCGTGCTCTTCGTGCAGCAGGACATCGCGCCCAAGCTCGAGAAGATGCTGGCGGGCGCAATGGAGGAGCTCAAGGTCGGCGATCCGGCGCTGCTGGAGACCGATATCGGACCCGTCATCGACGAGGGCGCGAAGCAGATGCTCGAAGCCCATGCCCAGCGCATGGGTCGGGAGAGCCGGCTGCTCTATGAAATGAAGCTCGGCCAGGACCTGCCGCCCGGCCATTACTTCGCGCCCCGCGCCTATGTGCTCGATTCCCTGTCGCGCCTGACGCGCGAGGTGTTCGGGCCGGTGCTCCATATCGTCCATTGGCGTGCCGACCAGCTCGACGAGGTGATCGACGCGATCAACGCCACCGGCTACGGCCTGACGCTCGGCGTCCATAGCCGCATCGATTCCACCCAGCGCCGCGTCTGGGAACGGGTCAGGGCCGGCAACACCTATGTGAACCGCAATATGATCGGTGCCGTGGTCGGCGTGCAGCCCTTCGGCGGCGAAGGCCTGTCGGGCACCGGCCCCAAGGCCGGCGGCCCGCATTATCTCCATCGCTTCGCGGTCGAGCGGACGCTCACCATCGACACCACGGCCGCGGGCGGCAATGCCTCGCTGCTGTCGCTGGCGGAAGAGGGCTAGGACCGGCGACATCTTCGCCAGAAGGTGATGCGGGATAGCCATGACGAGGGGCCAGGCTCGACGGATCCTCGCGCCGCTGCTGGCGCTGATCCTCGCCGCGGTCATGGCCGTCTGGATCGTTCCGCCACTGATCCAGCGGTTGAAGTCGGCCTTTCCACCCGCCTTCGAACATTCGCCCACCGGCTTCGCGGCGGCCACGATCGCACGGGGCGCGGTGCTCTTTCCCGTGCAATGCGCCCGTTGCCATGGCGCGACCGGCCGGGGCGACGGCCCGGATGCGAAAGCCCTGCCGGTCCCGCCGGCGGACCTGACCGCACAGCATCTCTGGAACCATAGCGATCGCGAGCTGTTCGGCTGGCTGTCGCAAGGGATCGAACGGCCGCAAGGCACGGTCGTCATGCCGGGCTTCGCCGATGTTCTTCCGGAATCCGATCTTTGGGCGTTGATCGATTTCCTGCGCGCCCACAATGCCGGCGCGGTGTTCGGCGCAACCGGGCAATGGCCTCATGCCCTCCTGGCGCCGGATTTCGCCGCGACTTGCGCCGGCGGGGGCAGGATCACGCTGTCGGATCTCAAGGACAAGGCCGCGCTCATCGTCGCGCTGCGGTCGGACGAGACGGATCTGCCGCCTCTGCCGGAAGCGCTGGCGGCCCGGCTGGTTGTGATTGCGCTGGCGCGAGATCGCCAGATCGAGGAGACCGGCGGTCTTTGCGTTGCCGACGATCCCGCCGCCTGGACGGCCTATGCGGTCATCGCCGGTGTCGACGGGGAGTCCCTGGGAGGAATGCAGTTCCTCGCCGATCCGCAAGGCTGGCTGCGCGCGGTCTGGAAATCGGGGGAGCCGCTTGCCTGGAGCGATCCGGGAGCGCTGGCGGCCAGGATCGAGGCGTTTCGCGGCGATCGGGTTTCGGCGGAGGCGGGGCTGCCGCTTCAGCGCTGACGCGTCGTCAGGCGCGACCGATGGCCCGGTGGCGGATGAAGGCGTCGATCGACCAGCGGCCGGGGCCGCGCAGCAGCAGATAGAGCAGGGGACCGGCCCAGAGCAGATGGTCCGGATAATTCTCCGGATAGACGAAGGTCTGGATCACCAGCGTCTGCGCCAGCAGGGCCGCCGCGGCGGGTCGCGTCAGAACGCCCAGCACGAGGAGTATGGGGCAGGTCAGTTCGAGGCTCGTGGCAAGATAGGCGGCGAGCTCGGGCGGCAGGATCGGAACCCGGTATTCCTCGCTGAACAAGGTGAGGGTGGTGGGATTGCCGAAGGGCAGCTTGGTCAGGCCGGAGCGCCAGAAGGCGAGCGCGACGCCGAGGCGCAGCACCAGCTCCGGCAATGCCAGAGGCACTCGTTCGAGCCATTCGATGAGCGAACGCGCCGCGACGGCAACGCCGCCGGCCGGCCGGTGATCTGACACGATGGGGACTCGCATTCCGGAATTCGACGGAGAGGCTCTCCGTCACGCAAGGGAGCTGCGGTCCGAGGAAGGGCATCGCCCTTCGACGGACCGCAGGAATCTTCAGGCCGTTATCGGACGCCAATGCATTGAAGGCATCGTCACATCGGCTGCATCATGCCGCCGACGATCTTGCTGCAGGTGCCCGCGGGCACATAGATCCAGGAGGCCGGGTCGCCGGCCTTGGTCGAGCTGCCGGCGCAGGAATGGGTGGCCGTCTGGCAGTCGTTCTTGCCGGCCTGCGCGATGCCGTAGCATTTCTCGTTCTTGAAATCGGGCACAGCGGCGGGACCGGCCTTGGCGCTGCTGAGGAGCGCGAGGGTGATAGCGCCGGCGATGGTGGTTGCGGTTACGATTCTTGCCTTCATGTGGGCGTCTCCTTGTTGGGGTTGGCGATGGCCAGAGGATGACCATCGGATTTGATTCACACTACTCACGTTCGCTTGATTTTTCTGTCATCGGGCAGCGAATGAGGCGCCGGAAGGCAAGCTCTCGAAGAGTTGAAGCCGCGTGCCGGCTGCCTCGAGCGTCTCCGGCACGATGGGCGCCGTCATGCATAAATGTTATCGCCGCATCACGGGCTCTTCGTGCCACCGGTTCTTTCCGCTTCCCGCAGGCGCGCGTTCTCCGCTTCCAGAACTTCGATGCGCTCGTCGCGTTCCTGCAGTGCCGCAGCAACATCGGTGGCCTCGAAGCGCTGCGGAATATGTTGCGGGCAGTTCGAATCCCAGGCGGAAACGGTGAAGAGGATCGCCTGCTCGGGACGCGCCCTATAACCTTGCGGCATCAACTTGGCGATCAGCTCGGCATCGTCTTCGACCACGCGGGCCTCGCCCCAGATCTTGATGCGTCGCCGGTGGGCGTAGTCGATGAGGAAGAGCTGGGCCTTGGGATTCTCGGCGAGGTTGCCTTGCGTGATGTACTGCCGGTTGCCGGCGAAGTCGGCGAACCCGATGGTCCGGTCGTCCAGCACCTTCAGGAACCCGGGCGGGCCGCCGCGATGCTGGATGTAGGGCTGGCCCTGGCTGTTGGCGGTGGCGAGGAAGACGCTGGTCTGCGCGCCGATGAATTCGGCCAGGTCGGGCGTCACCCGAGTCTGCCAGGCGCCCTGCTCTTCGATGCGCGCATAGGACCGCCGGGAACCCTTGCGCGTCTGGATGTTCTTCACGGCCGGCGAGAAGGCGACATCGCTGGAATAGACCCGGTCGGTGTTCATGGTTGCCTCCTTGGTATCGAGACATTATTGCGCCAGACGATTCTGGATCCTGGCGAGACCGGCCTCGGCGCAGATCTCGTCGTTCTGCCCGCCCGGAGCGCCGCCGACGCCGATGGCAGCGACGATCTCGCCTTTGACTTTCACGGCGACCGCACCCGGCAGCAGAAAGATATTGGGCAGGGATGCGTAGGCCGATGCGTAGGGATTGGTCTTGAGCTTCTCCACCCAGTCGCCCAAGCGGTCGAAACCGAAGATCGGTCCGAATGTCACCGTCGTATAGGCCTTGCGGAAGCTTGCATCCTTGGTATGGACGGTGCTGCCGTCGCCTTTCGCCTGGAGCTTCACATCGCCGGCGCTGTCGACGACGGAGACGCTCACATGCCATCCATGTTCGCCGCAAACCCGCACGGATTCCGCCGCCGCCTCCATCGCGAGGTCGAGGCTCAAGGCGTTACCGGCAATCTGGGTCTGCGCCACCGCCGCTGTGGGCGTGAATAGAGGCGAGGCAAGGAAACCGGCGAGCGACAGGGCCGCGGCGACCCGTGTCGTGCGGCGCGCTTCACTGAGAGCCATCGGCCGCTCCTGTCTTCACATGGGGCTCCGGAGACGGTCGAGGAACGCCAGGATCTCGGCCGCGATCTCGGGCCCATGCGTCTCCAGCGCGAAATGCCCGGCATCGAAGCCGCGAATCTCGGCGGTTGGCACCAGGGTCTTGAAGAAGTCCCGCCCCTGGATGGTGAAGATCGGGTCGTTGTCGCCCCATGCCACGAGGATCGGCGGCTGCGCGGCCCTCAGATATCTCTGCCAATCGGGATAGCGGGCGATGTTGTCCTTGTACTGGTAAAGCAGCTCCAGCTGGATCTTGTCGCTGCCCGGCCGGTCCAAAAGGGCCTGATCGAAGAGCCACGCATCCGGATTGATCCGATCCACCCGCGTTGCGCCTTGCGTGTATTGGAACCTGGTGGACTGCAGGATGGCCCGGAGGGATTCTTCTGTCACTGCGGTGCGATGGGTCCAGGCGGGAGTGAAGTCCCGCACGATCTCGGGACTCCAGCCTTCGACGTTCACGACGGCATTCTGAACCACGAGGCCCCGCACTCCTTCCGGATGCTTCAGCGCGAGGTGCATGCCGACCGGCCCGCCATAGTCCTGCATATAGACGACGTAGCGCGTGAGGCCGACGGCGGCCGTGAACTCGTCCACCACATCCGCGAGGTTGCCGAAGGTGTAGGTGAACTCATCGGGCGACGGCGCGCTCGAATGACCGAAGCCCGGATAGTCCGGTGCCACCACGTGATACGTGGTCGCCAGCAGCGGGATCAGATCGCGGAACATGTGCGACGAGGAGGGAAACCCGTGCAACAGCAGCAGGGTGGGGGCCGTCTTCGGTCCGGCCTCGCGGTAGAAGATGTCGAGCTCGCGCACCCTGGCGAACTTGTAGGCGACGGGCTCGACGGTGGCGGCCTGGTCAAGGGCGATTGAACCCGGAAGGTTGCCGACCGCGACGATCGGAGCTGTGATCTTGCTCATGATTGGATCCGGATATTGGTGGGAGGGAACCGCGGGCCTCAGGCGACGCGCTGGGATGCCTGAACGACCGGGAAGTCGATCTCGGTCTTCGCAACCTCGTTGACATAGTTGGTCAGGATGTTGAGCGCGACATGCAGCACGATCTCGACGATCTGCGCGTCGTCATAGCCGGCACCCTTCACCGCGGCGATGTCGGCGTCGGTCACGTGACCTCGCTCCGACACGACCTGGGCGGCGAAGCGGAGCGCGGCCGCCGCCTTGGGATCGGCGGAAGTGGCGCGCCGGTTGGCGGCGATCTCGGCGTCGTCGAGCCTGGCCAGGTTCTTGCCGAGATAGCTGTGGGCCGACAGGCAGTAGCCGCAGCCATTGATCTCCGCGACCGTGAGCGCGATCCGCTCGCGGGTGCGGGCGTCGAGCGTGCCTTTGGCGAGCGCACCATTGAGGCCGAGATAACCCTCCAGGGCCGCCGGGCTGTTGGCGACGACGCGGAAGAGGTTGGGGACGCTGCCGAGCTGCTTCTTCACGGCCTCGAGGGCGGGCCTTGCGGCCGCGGGGGCGGCGTCGATCGAAGCGGGTGTCGCGATGCGGGTCATGGCGGATCTCCTGGTTGGGGGCCCGGGATGCTTGGTCGGGCCTTCATGACCGCTATCTGATCCTTTCCATCAGGCGTGACTATCTGGCAGTATTTGGAATGTATCTTCCATTTTACGGAAATGGCGATGGATCGGTTTGAATCGATGTCGGTGTTCGTCGCCGTGGCCGAGGCTCATGGCTTCTCCGCCGCCGCGCGTCGTCTCCGGATCCCGCTGGCGACGGTGAGCCGGAAGGTTTCGGAGCTCGAGGAACTGCTCAAGGTCCGGCTCATCAACCGCTCGACGCGGCAGATCACCCTCACCGAGAGCGGCCGCGTCTATTTCGAATCCGCGCGACGGATCCTGGAAACCCTCGGCGAGGCCGAGCGGGCGGCCTCGGGCGAATATCGGATTCCGCGCGGCGCGCTCACCATCACGGCGCCGATCGTCTTCGGGCGCCTCCACATCCTGCCGGTGGTGGTGGAGTTCCTGCGCGCCTATCCCGAGGTCGAGATCAAGCTGCTGCTGGTCGATCGCCTGGTCGAGCTGCTCGAGGAAGATGTCGACCTGGCGGTGCGGATCAGCGAGCTGCCCGACAGCAGCCTGATCGCCGCGCGTCTCGGCTCCATTGGCTTCGTCGTCTGCGCCAGCCCTGCCTATCTGGCCGCGCGCGGATATCCCGGCCGGCCCGAAGACCTGGCCGACCATGATTGCGTGACGGCGACGACGAGCCCCACCGCCAGGCTCTGGTCGTTCAAGATCGGCAAATCGGTCAGGGAAGTGCCGGTGCGTTCGAGATTGTCGACCACGACCGCCGAGGCCGCCATCGATGCGGCCATTGCCGGCGCGGGCCTGACGCAGGTGCGCGGCTATCAGGTCGTCGAGGCGATCAAGGCGGGGCGCCTCGAGCGCGTGTTGCGCGACTATGAGCCCGATCCCGCGCCCTTGAGCTTCGTCTATCCCAGCGGGCGCCTGATGCCGCGCAAGCTGCAGGCGTTTCTCGAATTCGCGGTGCCGCGCGTCAAGGCGCGGCTGCCGGCGATCTGACCGACGTCCTTACCCCGCGCGCTCTTCCTGCCGGCGCGCGCGGTGACGGCGCGCCTTGGCGCGATTGCCGCAATCGGTCATCGAGCACCAGTGGCGCGATTTGTTGCGGCTGGTGTCGAGGAAGAACCAGCCGCAATTGCTGCCGATGCAGCGCTTGAGCGGCAGGGGCTCGGGCCGCGAGAACAGCTCGGCCGCCTCGGCCGCAAGCAGGTCGGTCACGGAATCGAGATCCCGGCGCGTGCGCTGCCAGGCGAGATGGCCGTCGGCGGGAGCGAGCCGGCGCGAACGGAAGGAGCGGGCGGCTTCCTCGGTCAGATGCTCGACTGCGGCCGCGGGCGTCGGCCTTCCGTCGAGCATCGCGGTCAGGATCTGAAGGATCGACTCCCGGAGCTCGCGCGCGCGTTCCAGGGCCGCTTGATCCGCGGTCTCGCTCTCGGGGGGATCGACGGCGACGCCGGCCATGCCGGCCCAGATGCGATAGTCTGACGGGGTGAGCAGGGAGTCGCGCGGCACCGGCTCGTTGGTCGCGACCAAGCTGTTCACGAAATCGAGGCAGCGATGACCGGCCCGATGGTCGAGCTGGGCGATGGGGGTGCCGGGTTGGCGGGCGATGAAGGTCATATAACCAGTATAAGTCGATTGACAGGTTACTTCAACCCTGCTCCATTATAACCATCAAAATCAATTTAGCTGGTTACCGAGAACCGACATGAATCCAGCCTTCCTCGCGCTGCTTGCCGGCGCTGTCGTCTCCGGGCTCACGCCGCTGGTCGTGCGCTGGATCGAGATCGATCCTGCCGCCGCCGGATTCTGGCGCGTGGCGCTGATGCTGCCGATGCTCTGGATCTGGGGGATGCGCGGCAGCAGGGCGGCGAAACCGACCGCCATGACCGCGCGCGACCGCTGGCTCCTCATCATCGGCGGGGCCGCCTATGGCGCCGACATAGCCGTCTGGTTCTGGTCGATCCAACTCACCAGCGCCGCCAACGCGCAGCTCTTCGCCTATTGCTACCCGCTCTGGGTGGCGCTGGCCGGCACGCTGTTCCTGAGCCAGCATCTCGCGCGCATGGGCTGGGCCGCGATCGCCCTGGGCTTGGGCGGTTCCGCGCTCGTCATCGCCGGCAGCGCCTCGGGCTTCGCGCTCGAGACCGGGCCCAAATTGCTGGGCGACGGCTTTGCGATCCTCGCGGGGCTGCTCTACAGCGTCACCATGATCGCGCAGGGTACGGTCCGCTCGCGCGCCGGCACGCGTTCGGTCCTGCTCTGGACCACGATCGCCGCCTCGGCGGTGCTGCTGCCGGCGGGCTTCGTCAGCGGACGGGACGTGTTGCCCCACAGCCTCGAGCAGTGGGGCGTCATGGCGCTGCTGGGCCTCATGACCTTCGCGGCCCAGGGCCTCGTGGTCTATGCGCTGGGCCGCCTGCCGCTCAATCTCGCCGGCATCGCCGGCAGCCTCAGCGTCGTGGTCGCCGCGATCGGCGGCTGGCTGGTGCTGGACGAGCGGCTCGAGGGCCTGCAGATCCTCGGCGTCGCGATCGTGCTCGCGGCGGTGCCGATGGCCGAGCGCGCGGTGCGGGCGAAGAAGGAGCCGCGTGAGGTTGCTGTTACCGAGCAAGCCCACGCGGTGAAGAGCGCGTAGAGAAAATCTCTTTCCTCCCCCTCATTCGTGAGGGGGAGGGTTGCGCAGGCTTAGGCCGCGGGCGAAGGCCCGCTGTTTCGTTTGATTGCCGGCAAAGCCGGCGCGCGAAGCGGAGACTTAGCCGGAGCTGGGAGAGGGTGCTGCCGCAAGAAGAGCCCGCCTCTCCCAGCTTCGGGTAAGCGCAAGCTGCGCTTGCGCCAACCCTTCGCATCCCTCTCCCCCCGCTACGCGGGCGGAGAGGAAATAAGAAGCGCCTACAGCACCCCGTCGATCGAGGCGATGAACATCTGCTTCATCTCGGCCACGCCCGCCGCCACGGGATTGCCGCCGGTCGAGGGATCGTTGAAGGCCTGTTGCGACAGCGAATCGAGCTTGCTCTTGTCGACGCCCAGATCCTTCAGCGTGTGCGGGATGCCGATCTCCTTGCGCAGCGCCAGCACCCAATCGAGCACGGCGTTGTAGGACGGGTTCTTCAAGCCCAGCCACGAGGCCAGCCGCGTCATCTTCTCGTCGATGGCCTTGCGGTTGAACTGCATCACATAGGGCATCACCACGGCGTTGGTCAGGCCGTGATGGGTGTCATAGACGGCGCCCAGCGGATGGCTCAGCGAATGGATGGCACCCAGGCCCTTCTGGAAGGCGGTGGCGCCCATGGTGGCCGCCGCCATCATGTGAGCGCGGGCCTCGAGGTTCTTGCCGTTCTTCACGGCCTCGGGCAGCCAGTCCTTGATCAGCCGCATGCCTTCGACCGCGATGCCGTCGGCCATCGGGTGATAGCTCGGGACGCAATAGGCCTCGAGGCAGTGCGCCAGCGCATCCATCCCGGTGGCGGCCGTGATCTTGGGCGGCAGCCCGACCGTGAGCGCCGGGTCCTCGATCACGATCGAGGGCTGCACCTTCGGATGGAAGATCAGCTTCTTCTCATGCGTCCGCTCGTTGGTGATGACCGAGACGCGGCCGACCTCGGAGCCGGTGCCCGATGTGGTGGGCACCGCGATGATCGGCGCGATGCCGGCCGGATCGACCAGCTTCCAATTGTCGCCCACATCCTCGAACGCCCAGATCGGATGCTTCTGGCCCGACATCAGCGCGACCGCCTTGCCGGCATCGAGCGCGCTGCCGCCGCCGAAGGCGATCACGCCGTCATGCTTGCCGGCGCGATAGACCTTGAGCCCGTCCTCGACATTCTTGCCGTTGGGGTTGCCCTTGATGTCCGAGAACACGGCCGTGGGGAGGCCGGCCGCCTCGTTGCGCGCGACCGCTTCCTTGATCATCGGCAGGCCGGCCAGGCCCGGATCGGTGACGATCAGCGGGCGCTTCAGGCCCAGCGCCTTGCACATGTCGGGCAGCTCGGCGATGCGGCCGACGCCGAACTTGATGGCGGTCGGGTAGTTCCAATTGCCGCGCAGCGCGGCAGCGTCGTTGGACATGGGATCAGGCCTCTCTCACGCGAAAAACGGTTCAGGTCAGAAGACAATTTATCCCCTCCCCCGTCTTCGGGGGAGGGCGGAGGAGGGGGCTGCTCGGTCGGTGAAACCGGCGCGAAGCGGCCTTGAGTGGTATCCTCTATCGCGTCTTCCCCCTCCCTGACCCTCCCCCGTTCCGGCAGGAGTGTCCGGGGAAAGTTTTCATGAATCGTATCAAAGTGTTGGCGCATATGGATTAGACGTGATCCGTGGGCGTGCGAGACTTAGAACAATAAAAATGAGTCGTTTGAATCCCTTGAGTCCGTTCCCCGGACAGTCCTGCCGTTCCGGGGGAGGGGACGAAGTATGGCTCAGGTCTTGGTGCGCAGATGGAAGGATTTCGGTCGGGTCAGATACTCGTAGCCGACCTGGCTCAGGGTGCAGCCGCGGCCTGAGTCCTTCACGCCCACCCAGGCCAGCGCGGGGTCGAGATAGTCGCAGCGATTCATGAACCAGGTGCCGGTCTCGACGCGGTCGCCGATGCGGATGGCCGCGGCTTCGTCCTCGGTCCAGATCGCGGCGGTGAGGCCGAACGGATTGTCGTTCATCTTGGCAATGGCTTCGTCGTCGGAGGCGACCGGCGCGATGCCGACGGCGGGGCCGAAGCACTCCTCCTGCATGAAGGGATTTCGGCTGTCGAGCTGGGTCAGCACCTGCGGCGCCAGATAGGCGGTGCCGGGCTTGTCGGCGGCGAAATGCCTGGGATCGATCATCGCCTTGGCGCCGGCCTGCACGGCCTTCTGGATCTGGCCGCGGATCTCGTCGGCCGCCCGGCTGCGCACGACGGGCCCGAGATTGGTGCCCTTGTCGAGCGGGTTGCCCAGCTTGTAGCTGTTGGTCAGATCGACGAAGCCGTCGACGAACGTCTTGTAGACGTCCTTATGCACGAAGATGCGCTGGATGCCGCAGCAGGACTGGCCGGAATTGAAGAAGGCGCCGTCGACCAGGTTCTCGATCGCGTGCGTCATGTTGGCGTCGTGGCGCACATAGGCCGGATCGTTGCCGCCGAGCTCGAGGCCGAGCCCGATGAAGCGGTTGGCGGCCGCCTGCGTGACCGCGTGACCGCCGGCGACCGAGCCGGTGAAGGCGACATAGTCGACGGCCGGGTTGCCGATCACCTGCGCGGTGTCGTCATGCGTCAGCACCAGATGCTGGAACAGGCCGGCCGGGAGGCCGGCCGCCTTGAATGCCTCGCCGAAGCGCTCGGCGCAGAGCGGCGTCTGGGCCGAATGCTTGAGGATCACCGCGTTGCCCGCCATCAGCGCCGGCACCACCGCATTGACCGAGGTCAGGTAGGGGAAGTTCCAGGGCGCCACCACGAACACCACGCCCAGCGGCTCGCGGCGGATGAAGCGGGTGAAGGTCGGCTTGGGGCCGACATCGATGTCGGCCAGCACGCGCGGCGCGATATCGATCATATAGCGCGCGCGTTCCTCGAAGCCCCGCACCTCGCCCGGCGACTGGCCGATCGGCCGGCCGATCTGGCGCGTGATCTCCTCGGCGATCTGGTCGCGATGCGAGACGAAGGCGTTGACCGCCGCCGTCAGCAGCTTCTGACGGTCGGCGACCGGGACATGCTTCCAGGCCCGTTGCGCCGCTTTCGCGGCCTTCAGGGCCTTCTCGATCTCGGCGGCGCTGGCATAGGGCCGCTCGACATAGAGGCTGTCGTCGATCGGCGTGATGGTCTTCTGGATGGCGCCCATGGCGTTCGGTCGGTCCTCTTGCAGAAAGGTCAGATGATCTCGAAATAGCGCGCCAGTTCCCAATCGGTGATGTGCTTGCGGAACTCGCGCTCTTCCCATTCGCGGGTCGCGGCGAAATGCTCGACGAATTCCTCGCCGAACAGCTCGTTCGCCGCCTTGGATTTCTTCAGCCGTTGCGCCGCGTCCCACAGGGTATTCGGCAGAGCGAGCTTGGCCGTGGGCTTCAGCTCGTAGGCGTTGCCGACGATGGGATCGGTCGGCTCGAGCTTATGCTCGATGCCATAGAGGCCCGAGGCCAGGGCCGCGGCGAGCGCGATATAAGGGTTCGCGTCGGCCGCGGCGATACGATACTCGATGCGCTGCGACTTCGGCGAGCCGGGGATCACCCTGAGTGCACAAGTGCGGTTCTCGATGCCCCAGGTCGCGTTGGTCGGCGCCCAGAATCCCGGGATCAGCCGCGAATAGGAATTGACCGTCGAGGCCACCATGCCGAGAACCTCGGGCATCAGCTGCTGCTGGCCTGCGAGGAAATGGCGCATGGTCTTGCTCATATTGTGCGGCTGCTTGGCGTCGTGGAACACCGTGGCGCCGTCCTTGCCCTTGAGCGACAGATGGATATGGCCGCTCTGGCCCGGCCAGTTGTTCGACCATTTCGCCATGAAGGTCGCCATCAGCCCGCGGCGCTGCGCCAGCACCTTCATGAAGGTCTTGAAGAGCGCCGCGCGGTCGGCGGATTCGAGCAGTTCGTCGAACGCGATCGCGGCCTCGAGCACGCCCGGCCCCGTCTCGGTGTGGAGGCCTTCGATCGGGAAGCGCATGGTCTCGGCGGTCGAGAGGATCTCGTGATAGAGCTCCGACCAGACCGAGGAGCGCAGGCCCGAATAACCGAAATAGCCCGGCGTCATCGGCTGCAGGTTGCGATAGCCCTTCTCGCGCACGCTCTCGGGCGTCTCGTCGAACAGGAAGAACTCGTACTCGCAGGAGCCGTAGGCCTTGAAGCCCATCTTCTCGGCCTTCGCCAGCACCCGGCGCAGCAGCCCGCGCGGACAGACCGTCTCGGCGCGCTCGACGAACTGGCCGAGGAAGAAGAGGGTGTTCTCCTCGAACGGAATCTCGCGGCAGCTCTCGGGGATCAGGCGCACCAGCGCATCGGGATAGGCGGTGTGCCAGCCGGTGAATTTGGTGTTGTCGTAGAGCTGGTCGTTGGAGTCCCAGCCCAGCACCACGTCGCAGAAGCCGAAGCCGCTTTCGAGCGCGGAAAGAAACTTTGCCTTCGAGATGTACTTCCCGCGCAGCACGCCGTCGATGTCGAAGACGCCGACCTTGATATGGGTGATGCCGCGTTCCTCGACGATCTTCTTGGCATCCGCGAGACTGCGGACGGATTCAGGCTTCATGACGTGCTTCCCCCCGGGGTTTCTTGGCCTTGAGGCATTTGGCCGGCGCCTATTTGCACCCCTCGCGGGGGGCTTGTCAAAATGAGAAAGGGCGCCCCGGAGGGCGCCCTTTCGTAGCCATCAACCCGTTGAATTGTGCGGGTTCGCGCGAGGCCTATTCGGCCGCGCCCAAAGCCTTTTCGCGGGCCGCGATCTCGGCCTGCTTCTTGGCGATCGCATCACCGATTGGTGGACCCTGGAAACGCCGTTTCTCGATCAGGTACCACAAGATCACGCCAACCACGATCATGCCTAGAATCAGATAGCCGACCTTTTCGTTGGGGGGCTGGACGCCAACCGCGATCAGGATCAAGCAGCCGATGACCGCGAAGAGGGCGATCGGCTTGGAGAGGCCGCCGAGGTCAAACGGCCCCTTCTTCGTCCAGGTCTTGCCCTCGACCCTCAACCCGGCGGCGATGGCCATGACGTAAGAGATGTAGAGGAACACGGCGCACCCTGTAGCCAGCACGAAGAACGCATCTGCATAGAGTGTTGCGACAATCGACAGACCCGCCGCCCACCAGATTGCGTTGACAGGCGTCCGGTGGACAGGGCTTACCTTGCGCAAACTAGCGGAGAAGAACGGAACGCCGCCGTCACGAGAGAAGGCATAGAGCATGCGCGAGCAGGAAGTGAGACCCGAGAGCGCGCAGAGGAAGTTCGACACGACGATGACGATGTAGAGGATCTTGCGCAGGATGTCCGGCATCGGCGAAGACGCCATCACATAGTTGAAGGAGCCCCAGCCCGTCTTGGCAGCCTCTTCCGTAGAGGGCATTGCGAGTACGAAGGCGCAGACCATGACGTAGCCGAAGAGGAACGACCACCAGACCGATCGGTACATGCCCTTCGGCACCTCGACAGCGGCATTCCGGGTTTCTTCCGAGGTGTGGCCAGAGGCGTCGAAGCCGGTGATCGTGTAGACGCCCTGCAGAAGCCCGAGTGTAAATGCGATGAAGATCGAGCTCTGCACCGTCGGCCAGACGCCGCCGCCGGCATCGCCGGTGTAGTTGGTGAAGGTGAAAAGCCGCGAGAAGTCGATACTCGGCGCATAGACCAGCAGCGCGATCGTCAGGACTACCGAGCCGACGAAGATCAGATAGCCCGAGAAATCGGTGAGGATCGTCGTCAGGCGGATGCCACGATGATTGATGATCGCCTGGAGGGCGGTGATGATCGTGATGAAGATGGTCTGGATCCACCAGCCGGTATCCAGCATGCCGGCCGAGGTCCAACTGGTCACGTCCATGCCGAGCACGCCCGCGAGGAAGAGGTCGCGGAACAGCAGGAACACGCCGAAATTGACCGAGGATACGACGAAGAGCAGGCCCGCCAAGTTGAACCAGGCGGCGGCCCAGCCCCAGCCCTTGCCGCCCAGCATCGACGCCCAGTGATAGATGCCGCCCGCGGTCGGGTAGGCCGAGGCGATCTGGCCTAGCGAGATCGACACGACGAGCGCGAAGAGACAGGCGAGCGGCCAGCCATAACCGATCGAGGCGCCGCCGGCCGCGCTGAACGCAGCCGGGAAGGCGGTGATGCCGCCGGCCAGGATGCAGATGATGGAGAAGGAAATCGCGAAATTCTGGAATCCGCCCATGCGGCGCGACAGCTCCTGGGCGTAGCCCATACTGTGCAGCTGCTTAACGTCGTCCTCGCCCCCATGGTAGCCGGGGTCGTTATGGCTCTGTGACATGATCGAATGCATCCCCTGAATGTGAGCTATGAGCGCGCAGCTCATGACGCGCCGGGCGACTGCCGACTGCCGGTTGCGCCCGGCGGTCTTTCACTGTGAGAACGTCGCCCCGATTCTCGGCTCGTTGAAAGCCTAGCGGATGGGCTTGGCCCCTCCAATGGCGTCGCGGCTCCCCAGAAGGGGGATGTGATTAACTTCCTGTAATGATTCGCCGGAAGCTGTCCGAAAGGTCAATCAATCGGCATAGTTAATGGGTCAAGGGCCCTGCTGGGCTTTGGCCGCTTCGACCCCGAAAACGGACAAAAAGAGAGGGGATGGTCGCCCATCCCCTCCCGCAATGCGGTTGTTAAACCGACGATCAGTGACCCATCGCCTTGGCCTTCGCCCGCTCGGTATTGGCGAAATCCTCTTCCGGCGATTTCACCAGATGATGGCGGCCATAGACCGCGAAATAGACCAGGCCCACGGCATACCAGGCGGCGGCGCAATAGACGCCGTCCCGATAGATCGGGTCCTGCAACTGCATATAGAGCGTGACGATCGCGATCGCCAACGTCACCAACGCTCCCGGCACGCCGACCGGGCTGCGATAGGGGCGGTCGATATGCGGCAGGTTCTTGCGCAGCAGGATGAAGGAGATCGCCTGGAAGCCGTAGGAGATCGTCGCCCCGAACACCGCCATGTTGAGCAAGGTGCCGCCGATGATGGCGCCGGCATCCGCACCGCGGACCCAGAACACGATCAGCATCAGCAGGAACCCGACCAGCGAGCCCACGATCAGCGCCACATGCGGCACCTTATGGGTGCCGTGGGTGAGCGACAACATGCGGGGCAGGTAGCCGGCGCGCGAGAGCGAATAGATCTGGCGTCCTTGCGCATAGATGATCGTATGCAGGCTGGCGACCAGTCCCACCACCGCCAGCAGCGCCAGCACATTGGCCAGTTGCGGCAGCGTCACGCGGAAGCCGTCGAGGATCGGCTCGGCCGACGCCTTCAGATAGAAGGCGCCCACATTGGTGCCGTCGCCGACCGGGATGCCGGGATTGAGGAAGGTGATCAGGGTGGCGGAGACACAGAGCGTGAGGATGCCCAGCATCAGGCCCTTGGGCATGTCGCGCTTGGGGTCGTGGCTTTCCTCGGCCGCGAGCGGCAACTGCTCGATCGCGAGGAAGAGCCAGACGGCGAAGGGCAGGGCCGCCAGCACGCCATGCCAGCCCAGCGGCAAGAGCGGTCCGCCACCGTCCGGCAACTGCACCATCGCGCCGGTCTCGTCGGTGCCGATGTTCAGCGCATAGCGCGAGAAATCGAAATGCGGGATCGCGCTGATCCAGAACACCACCAGCACGGCGAGCGCCAGCAGGGTGACGATGACGGACACCCGGAAGGAGAGCTCCACGCCCAGCAGATTGAGGAGAAGGAACGCGGCGTAGAAGACGATCCACCAGACGGGTTGCGCCGAGTTTGCGGCGAGCCAGCTGTCGGCGCCGAATATTCCGCCCCAGATGCCGCCCATATAGGAGCCGATGAAGAAGGTGATGACGGCCGGCGTCACGACATATTCGATGTTCTCGGCCAGGCCCGTCACATAGCCGCCCCAGGGCCCCATCGCCGACCGGGCGAAGGAATAGGCGGCGCCGGTATGCGGCAAGGCCGGCGACATCTCGGCCAGGCAGAAGCAGAGGCCGACATACATGATGCCGATGATGATGCCGGCGAACAGCAGGCCGCCCCAGCCGCCGACGCCGATGCCGAAATTCCAGCCCGAGAAATGTCCCGAAATGACGGCGCCCACGCCGAGCGCCCAGAGCGAGCCGACACGCGCATAGCGCCGCATGCCGCGCTTCTCGAAATATTCCGCGCCGACAGTCTCATATCGGACGCCGCCTGCTTCTTCAGCCATGTCGAATATCCCCCTTTGCTACGGTGATGACACTGCCGGTCATGACCCGGGGGTTTTTGATGCGATGACCCGCGTTTGGATTGGCGGGGCAGACTCCCATCCCGTCCCGCGCCCGCTGGTCGTCGCTTGCGGTTTCCGGTCCCTTGCTGTGACCGAAAGCCTGCGTTCCCCCTTGGTCAGCCGCGAGAAAGATGAAGGAATTTTAATGCGGTTGCCAAGACAAACAGCTTGCCGCTGGAGGTTGTCTCGCAATCCATTGATTAAGAATGATTTTGTAGGTCTTCGCCGGTCGCGGCGCGGCGGAGCGGAGTCCCCCGAGTCTGGCTGGAATCCGGCCTGACGATCTCAGGGGCTGCCGGCAAAATGCTCGCGGCAGAACTCGGCGAAACGCTGGGCGGCGCGGGTGGGCCGCGCCCCGGCCAGGCTGGCCAGCCCGAGCCGCTGGGCCGGCACCGGCTCCTTGACCGGCCGATAGGCCAGCCGCTGGCCGTCGAGGGCCCGGTCGTTTTCCGGCCGCGAATGCATCAGCGCATAGCCGAAGCCGTTGGCGACCAGGCCGCGCACCATCTCGAGCGAGGTCGTCTCATGCGCGATCCGGGGCTCGAGCCCCCGGGCGCGCAGAATGGAAAGGAAGTGGTCGCGGCTCTGCGGCAGGTCCAGCAGGACCAGCGGTTCCTCGACCAAGTCGGCCAGCGCCACCAGCTTTCTCGTCGCGAAACGATGGCGAACGGGCAGCATCACATAGAGCGGGACTTCGGCCAGGGTCTCGAAGGAGAATTCCGGCCCGAGCCCGAGATCGTAGGTCAGGCCGAGGTCGAAGCGGCCGCGGCGCAGGCCTTCGAGCAGCCCCGCCAGATGCTCCTCGCGCACCCGCACCGTCATATCGGGGAAGCGCCCCTTGAGGGCGCGCAGCATGCCGGGGATGCGCATCGGCGCGAAAGTCTGGAAGCAGCCCAGCTCGATCTCGCCGCCCGGCCGCTGGCTCAGATCGAGCGCGCCCTGGCGGAGCTCCTCCGCGTGGGCCAGGAGATCCGTGGCCTCGGTCTGCAGACGGCGTCCCGCCGGCGTCAGCGACAGGCCTTGCGCGTGATGGCGCAGGAAGAGGTCGAGCCCCAGGCTCTCCTCGAGCTCGGCAACGGCGGCCGACACCGAGGGCTGCGAGATGTTGAGCCGGCGTGCGGCGGCCGTGATCGTGCCGGTCTCGGCGGCCGCCACGAAATAGCGCAGCTGCTTGAGCGTGAAGGACATAGGCGAATCCTATGCAACTCGTAGAAAAATAATATTTCCCCTTTTATGGACCCGAGGTCAAGAATGCCTCCGATCCGCAGGGCCATGGCGTTGCGGGCCTCTCGGGCCATCGGCAAAACGACGGGGACGACATGATCAGAACGGGCGAGCAATACCGTGAATCGCTGCGCGACGACCGCGCGGTCTGGATCAATGGCGAACGCGTGAAGGATGTGACGCGCCATCCCTCCTTCAAGCCGATCGTCGATGCCCGCGCCCGCATCTACGACATGGCGCACGACCGCAACGCTCCCGTCATGACCTACACCGACGAGGAGACGCGCGAGACCAACTGCATCGGCTACAAGCTGCCCCACAGCCAGGACGACTGGCAGGCCAAGCGGCGCGCCGTCGATACGGTGATGAAGGATCTGGGCGGCGTCGTCATCCGCGTCGGCGACGAGACCATCGGCGAGATGTGGTCGCTCTATGACGGCCAGGACGTGCTGCGCGAGGTCGATCCGCGCTTCGCCGACAACATCAAGAATCACATCTGGAAGGCGCTGCGCTCCGACACCTTCCATGTCTCGGCCAACACCGACCCCAAGGGGGACCGGTCCAAGCGTCCGCAGGACCAGGATCCCGACATGCTGCTGCATGTGGTCAAGGAGACCGATGCCGGCATCGTCGTGCGCGGCGCCAAATACGAGACCGCGGCCGCCTATTCGAACCAGGCCTTCGTCAAGCCGACCATCGCCAACTGGGGCGACGACAAGCTCTCGGACTATGCCGTGGGCTTCATCTGCGAGATGAACCGGCCCGGCATCAAGCATATCTGCCGCACCGGCTTCGCCGGCCGCGCGCCGGCGCGCGACTATCCGCTCTCGAACAAGTTCGACGAGGTCGACACGCTGCTGATCTTCGACAATGTGCTGGTGCCCTGGGAGAACGTTCTGTTCTACCGCCACACGCGCGCGGCTTCCTTCATTCGCGGCACGCTCCACCGCTACAGCGCCTTCCCCTTCGTGCTGCGGCTCCTCTATGTCGCCGACATGATGATCGGCGCCGCGCTCTTCAATGTGCGCCAGACCGGCCTCGACCAGCAGCAGGCGGTGCGCGAGAAGCTGGCGCTCCTGGCCTGCTATCGCGAGACAATCAATGCCCATATGACGGCGGCGATCGCGCTCGCCGAGAAGAGCCCGGCGGGTCTGCTGATGCCCAACCAATCGCTGCTCTATACCGGCCGCGTCCATGCCTGCTCGAAGCTGCCGGAGATGATGCATCTCGCCCGCGAGCTCTGCGGCGGCCAGATCTGCGTGACGCCGGACTCCGCGACCTTCGACCATCCGGAGACCAAGCCCTGGATGGACAAGTTCTATAGCGTCAACGAGTACTGGGTGGCCGAGGACCGGCGCAAGCTTTTGGCCTTCGCCCGCGATCTGCTCAATTCCGACTATGCCGGCCATCGCGTGACCTTCGAATTGTTCGCGCAGTCGCCGCCCTTCGCCCATCTCAACGCCGTCTACATGAATTTCGGCTGGAACGGTCCGCTCGATTTCGTGCGCAAGGCGGCGGACCTCTCCGAGAAGGTCATGGAGCAGGGCAAGAAGAAGCCGGCCTGACACCCGCCAGCCGTTGGAATGGCGCCCACTACGGCCAGAAATTTAACGGCAGAGGCAGCGATCGGCTTGCAGCGGCGAGCCGCTGCGGCGACGATGTCGCCTGCGCATCCGACCCCAACAGAGGACGACCATGAGCCATATCCGCAAGCGTAAGTTCAACACCCGCGACACCTATCCGGAGCAGAAGCTCGACAACGATCTCTGCATGTCGGTGCGCGCCGGCAATCACGTCTTCCTGCGGGGCCAGGTCGGCCAGGACCTCAAGGGCCGTATCGTCGGGGTGGGCGACCCGGCGGCGCAGGCCGAGCAGGCCATGAAGAACGTGAAGGTGCTGCTGGAAGAGCAGGGCGCGCGGATGGAGGATATCTGCAAGATCACGGTCTATATCACCGACCGCGCCTATCGCGAGCCCGTCTACAGGACCGTGGGCAAGTGGCTCAAGGGCGTCTATCCTTGCTCGACCGGTCTCATCGTCCAGGGTCTGGCCCGTCCGGAATGGGTGATGGAGATCGACGTCGAGGCGGTCATCCCGGAAGACCGCACCGCAAAGGAAACCCGGGCCGCCAAAGGGGGGCGGGCAAAGAAGAAAGCGAAGGGGAAATGACGTTCTCGATCATCGGCCGTTGCGAGCGGACAGGCATGTTCGGGGTGGCGATCACCACCTCGAGCATCGCGGTCGCCAGCCGCTGTCCCTGGGCGCGTGCCGGTGTTGGCGCGGTCTCGACCCAGAATGTTACCGATCCCGCGATCGGCCCGCGCACCCTCGACGCGATGGAGAAGGGCGCGGGCGCCACCGATGCTCTCCACGGCGTCATGAGCCAATCGGCGCATGCGGAGTACCGGCAGGTGATCGCCATCGACCGTCATGGCGCGACGGCGTTCCATGGCGGCGTCAAGACGCTGGGCACGCATGCGATCAATCCAGGGCGCGACTGCATCGCCGCCGGCAATCTTCTGCGCAACACGAACGTGCCGAAGGCGATGATCAAGAGCTTCGAGTCCAACGTCGGCGTTCACCTGGCCGAGCGGCTGCTGCGCGCTCTTGAAGAGGGCGTGGTCGCGGGCGGCGAGCTGGGCCCGGTCCATTCCTGCGGGCTGATCGTGGTGCGCGACCGGCCCTGGCCGCTGGTCGATCTCCGGGTCGACTGGGACGACGCGGCGCCGATCGCCCATCTGCGCCAGCTCTGGAACGCCTATGAGCCGCAGATGGAGGCCTATCAGACGCGCGCGGTCGATCCGGCCTCGGCACCCGCCTACGGGGTGCCGGGCGATCCGGGTGCCAATCCCCTGCGTTGAGCAGGTCGGGACACGCGTCAGGTTTGGCGACGTTCCGTCAGCGGGATTGCCGTCTCCGATTTGACCCGATCGAGCACGACCAGGCTTTCGAACCGGCGAATATGCCGCTCGAAAAGATGCCGCCGGGTGAAGGCTTCGTAGTCGGCCACGTCAGCAGCGGTGACGATCAGCACGAAATCGGCCGGCCCGGTGACGTAAAGGCACTGCTGTACCTCCGGCGCCCGGCGCATCGCCTGCTTGAACTCGTCCACAAGATCGGGCCGTTCGCGTTCCAACGTCACCATCAACACGACGGTGACCCGCATGCCGACCGCGGCTGGTGCCAGCAGCGACACGTCCCGCTCGATCACCCCTTCGTCGCGCAGCCGCTGGACGCGTCGTAAGCAGGCCGCCGCCGACAGGCCGGCGATCGTCGCCAGCTCTTCTCCGGTCAGACGGTTGTTTTTCTGAAGGGCGTCGAGCAGACGCCGATCGAAGTCGTCGAGCTCCACCTCGGGCCCCGTCGGTTCGTTCCTCGCATGGCGAGCCCATCATAGCGAGATTGCCGCGTCGGACGGACGTTTTTGCGGTAAATCCGCAGGCACTGGGCACTAGTTTGAGGGCAACCGGCCCGGAGCTTGAGTTGCTGTCGGTAACCGGTCGTCGTTCGATGGTGGAGCGAGCCATGGGCCTTGTCGACCGCCGCCTTCGCGAGCTGCAGATGGAGCTGCCGGAGCCGAGCCGGCCTGGCGCCAATTATGTGCCTTTCATACGCAGCGGCGGCCTGCTGTTTCTGACCGGGCAGTTGTCGCAGTGGAACGGCGAGCGCCGCTTCGTCGGCAAGCTCGGCGGAGAGTTCGGCCTCGAAGAAGGCCGGCAGGCCGCGCGCCTCTGCGCACTCAACCTGATTGCGCATTTGCGTGATGCGCTGGAGGGCAATCTCGACCGCGTGCGACGCTGCGTTCGCGTGGCCGGATTCGTCAACTCGATGCCCGAATTCACCGGCCAATCGCAGGTCGTCGACGGCGCCTCCGATCTCTTCGTCCTGTTGTTCGGAGAAGCCGGACGCCATACGCGCCTGGCGATCGGTGTCGCTGCACTACCCTATGGCGTCGCGGTCGAGGTCGAAGCGGTCATGGAGGTCGAGTGACTCCTCGTGAAACCAGGGGCTGTCAATCGAGCGGCGCCAGATCGGGATCGACCCAGCTCCGGCGCGCGGCGACCGACAACAGGCGGTCGCGGCTGTAATACCCGAAGGGAAAGGAACCGGCTGCGTATCGGCTGACCAGGAGGTTGTTCGTCAGATCGAGCAACGACAATCCCGGCGCCGCTTCTCTCACGAACTTCCGGATGGCCCACAGATAGAACGCCGTGATGGTCTCGTGATAGCCGTCGCTATCGGTGTTGGCGGTGCCGACGGCCTCGTTGTAGCGGGAGATCGCCTCGCGCAGTTCGTCGAGCACTTGTCGAGCGGGCCGGTTGATGACGAACCAGAGCCCGACCGTGAGGTGGGCCCGATGCGTCCAGCGCGGCTTGGCCAAGGTCCGGACCCGAAACTGCTCGACCACGTCGAGCACCTCCCGTTCGTTCTGATAACTCCCTTGTCCGCTCACGCTGTGCCGCTTTCCGTCGTCACCGCCCTATCGCGATTGTGCCGGTTTCCGCCGCGGCCGCAAGCGAAGCGGCGCAGGCGCCAATGGCACAGAACTGGTCCGGAGCCATTGGCCCGCTGCGCGCCAGCTATGAAGCCGTCGCGGCTACTTCCTCGGTCCCGAGCGGGTTAGAAGAGACGCGATCCATTCCTGACAGGAGAGAACGGCGAATGGCTACCAGCGGCTCACGCTTCGCATCCTGCCCGCCACCGCCCTATTACGCGGTGATCTTCGCTTCGCAACGCAATCCCGGCGACAATGGCTATGGCGCTGCGGCCCAGCGCATGATCGAGATCGCGCCCGGCATGCCGGGCTATCTCGGCGTCGAGACGGCGCGCGGGGCCGACGGCTTCGGGATCACGGTCTGCTACTGGCAGGACGAGGCCTCGATCCGCGGCTGGAAGGCGCAGGCAGAGCATCACGCGGCCCAGGAACGGGGCAAGGACGAATGGTATGAGCGCTATGAGCTCAAGGTGGCGAAGGTCGAGCGCGCCTATGGCGGGCCGGCAGGACGCTAGGGCTCAGCCCAGCAGGCGGATCACTTCGTTGGCGATGGAGAGGGACGAGGTCAGGCCCGGCGATTCGATGCCGAAGAGATTGACCAGCCCCGGAACGCCATGGGCCGCCGGTCCCTGGATCATCCAATCGAGCCCGGTCACGCCGGCGGGTGTGAGCTTCGGCCTGATTCCGCTATAGGCAGGCTGCAGCGCACCGTCGGGAAGGCCGGGCCAGTAGCGGCGGACCGCCTCGTAGAAGCTGTCGGCGCGAGCCGGATCGACCGAATAGTCGAGGCGGTCGAGCCATTCGACATCGGGCCCGAAGCGGGCCCGCCCGCCGAGGTCGAGCGTCAGATGCACCCCGAGCCAGGTGTCGTCCGGCGCCGGATAGACCAGATGCGTGAACGGCGTCTTGCCGGTCAGGCTGAAATAATTGCCCTTGCTGTAGTGAAGCGGGGGCACGGCCTTGGGATCCAAGCCGCGCAAGGCCCGCGCCAGGGGCTGGGCGCCCAGTCCCGCCGCGTTGATCAGCCGCCGGCAACGCAATTCCATCGGCTGCTCGCCGCCGACATGGAGGAGAAAGCCGTTGTCCTCGACGACGCCCCCCTGGACCGGCGCGCGGAAGGCGATGCTGGCGCCGGCCTCCTCGGCCTCGCCCTGCAAGGCCAGCATCAGCCCATGGGCGTCGACGATGCCGGTCGAGGGCGACAGCAGGGCTGCGACGCAGACGATCTCAGGCTCCAGCTTGCGCACGGCAGCCGGATCGAGCCATTCCAGATCCATGACGCCATTGGCTTCGGATTTGCTCTTGATGGCCTCGAGCGCCGCGATCTCCGCTTCGCGGCTGGCGACGACGAGCTTGCCGAGGCGGCGATGAGCCACGCCATGCGAGCGGCAGAACTCGTAAAGCCGCGCCTTGCCGTCGACGCAGAGCCGGGCCTTCAGGCTGCCCGGCTTGTAATAGAGGCCGGCATGGATGACCTCGCTGTTGCGCGAGCTGATCCCGGTGCCGAAGGTTTCCGCCGCTTCCAGCAGGATCACCTCGCGGCCCTCGCGGGCGAGCTGGCATGCGGTCGCCAGTCCGATGACGCCGGCCCCCACCACCACGCATTCGATCGTTTCGCTCATCCGTTGTCCGGCCACCGGTTCAGGTGTCGATCGGGCCCGCGCCGGCAACCGGCAGGGAAGGCACGGCCTTCACTTTCTTCACGCGCGTTTCACGATGCAGGATGTAGGCGCTGCTCGCAATGATGATGGCGGCGCCGGCGACGACGGTGAAGGAGGGCAGCTCGTTCCAGAGCAGCCAGCCGAACAGTGTCGCCCAGATCAGCGCGCTGTATTCGATCGGCGCCAGCAGCGAGACCTCGCCATAGCGGAAGGCCTCGGTCATCAGCAGCTGGCCCAGCGCGCCGAACACGGCGGTGGCGACGAAGACCCAGATATCGATGCCCTGCGGGATGCGGAAATCCCACATCATGCCGATGCCGGCGCAGACCAGCATGGCGAAGGAATTCCAGAAGATCAGGCAGGGCCCGCTTTCGGTCGCGGTCAGCTTGCGCGACGCGATGAAGAGCAGGGCATAGGTCAGGGCGGAGCTCAATGCCGACAGCGCGGCCCAGCCGAAGCCCGCCCCCGAGGGCTGGAGGATCACCGTGACCCCGCCGAAGCCGATGAGCACGGCAGCCCAGCGCCGGGGGCCGACCTTCTCCTTCAGGAAGAAGACCGAGAGCGTGGTCATGAAGAGCGGCGCTGCGAAACCGATGGCGATCGTATCGGCGATCGGCAGATGCTTCAGCGCATAGACGAAGCACAGCATGGTCACGATCATCAGCGTCGCGCGCAAGGCGTGGGCCCAGGGGCGGCGGGTCTTGATCTGGCGCAGGCCGCCGCTGCGTGAGGCGAGCGCCAGGGCCAGCGGGACCGCCAGGCTGCGGCCAAAGAACATGATCTGCCAGAAGCCGAAGCCGGCGCTGAGCCATTTGAGCGAGGCGTCCTGCGCCGAGAAGGCGGCGACCGTCGCCACCATCAGCAGCACGCCGCGCAAGGGCGCGTTGGCGAGGCCGTCATGGCCGATGGTCTTGCCGGGCGCGCTCATGCCGCGTGCTTCCCTGCCGCGTTCTTCTGGCGTTCGCGATTGACGATATAAAGCGTGCTGCCGACGACGATGAGCGAGCCGGCGATGACGGTGAGGCTCGGCAATTGGCTCCACAGCGCCCAACCGAACAAGGTCGCCCAGACCAGGCCGGTATAATCGATCGGCGCCAGCAGCGAGACCTCGCTGTAGCGGAAGGCCTGGTTGAGGCAGAACTGGCCGATGCTGCCGGAAACGCCGACCAGCAGGAAGACCCATAGGTCGTTCCAGCTCGGCGTGATCCAGAGCCACGGCATGGTGGCGCCGGTGACGATCAGCACGCCGACGGAGTAGTAGAAGAGGATCGTGTGGCTGCTCTCGGTGCCGCTGAGCTGGCGCGAGGTGATGAGGGTCAGCGCATAGAGGAAGGCCGACGACAGCGCCAGCACAGCGGCCCAGTTGAAGCCGGTGCCCGAGGGCTGCAGGATGACCAGCACGCCGACGAAGCCGATCAGCACCGCGCCCCAGCGCCGCGGCCCGACCTTTTCCTTCAGCAGCAGCACCGAGAGGATGGTCATGAACAGGGGGCCGGCATAGGTGATCGCCATGGTATCGGCGAGCGGCAGCATGGCCAGCGCATAATAGAAGGTCAGCATCGTGCCGATATTGAAGAGGGAGCGCAGCGCATGGCCGCCGGGGCGCATCGTCTTCAGCGTGCGTATCCCGCCGGCCTGGGTCGCGATCCCGATCGCGAACAGCAGGCCGATCACGTAGCGCAGGAAGGCGATCTGGAAGGGGCTGTAATCGTCGGTCAGCCACTTCACGCCGGCATCGAGCACGGTCAGGCAGAAGACCGCGCTCGCCATATAGAGCAGGCCGCGGCCCGGCTGATGGCGCAGCCCGACCAGTCCCGCCGTTGCGCCGCTGCCCATGGTGACTCCGCCCCCGAACTATCGCCGCCAACCATGCCCCCAAGCATGTTGGCCGGGCGGTCAAGCTTGATTGCGCAGAATGCCCGAAGGGACCTGCCAAAGCGAGGGGGTCGCGGTGGCTCGGAAGGTGGAGAACTGGCGACTCCGAGAGCCCTTTCGACCCCGGTAAGAGGATTGAATTCGTTGAATATCTCCTGTGCCTGCACCGCTCATGACAAATTGCCTGCCGCAGCCTAGATTGGCCCAACCATGCCCCTCGACATCCTCCCTTCCGTTTGCCCCCACGACTGTCCGTCGACCTGCTCGCTCGAGGTCGAACGGCTCGACACGCACAGGATCGGCCGGGTTCGCGGCGCCGCCGACCAGGACTACACGGCCGGCGTCGTCTGCGCGAAGGTCGCGCGCTATGCCGAGCGCCATAATCATCCCGACCGGCTGACCGTGCCGTTGCTGCGCGTCGGTCCGAAGGGGCAGGGGATGGCGGCCTATAAGCCGATCTCCTGGAACGAGGCGCTCGACCGCGTGGCGGAGAAATTTATCGAGGCCGAGCGCCGCCTGGGGGCCGAGACGGTGTGGCCCTATTTCTATGCCGGCACGATGGGGCTGGTGCAGCGCGACGGGATCAATCGACTGCGCCATGCGAAGCGCTATTCCGGCCAGCTCTCGACCATCTGCGTGATGCTGTCGGATACGGGCTGGGTCGCCGGCGTCGGCGAGAAGCGCGGCGTCGATGCGCGCGAGATCGCGCAGTCGGACCTGGTCGTGGTCTGGGGCGGCAATCCGGTCTCGACCCAGGTCAATGTGATGACCCACATCACCCGCGCCCGCAAGGAACGCGGGGCGCCCCTGGTCGTCGTCGATCCCTACCGCACGCCCACCGCGCTCGTCGCCGACATCCATCTGATGCCGCGGCCCGGCACCGACGGCGCGCTTGCCTGTGCTGTCATGCATGAGCTGTTCCGCCAGGGCTTCGCCGACCGCGACTATCTCGCGCGCTACACCGATTGCCCCCAGGAGCTCGAAGCGCATCTGCAATCGCGCCCGCCGGAATGGGCCGCCGCCATCACCGGCGTGCCGGCCGACCGGATCCGCAGCTTCGCCGAACTCTATGGCCGCACCAAGCGCAGCTATATCCGCGTCGGCTATGGCTTCTCGCGCTCGCGCAACGGGTCGGCCAATCTTCATGCCGTGAGCTGCCTGCCCGCCATCACCGGCGCCTGGCAATATCCGGGGGGCGGCGCACTCTATTCGAACGCCGGCTTCTACGGTCTCGACAAGACCATGATCGAGGGCCTCGACGTCCGCGATCCCAAGGTGCGCATTCTCGACATGTCGCGCATCGGGCCCGTCCTGACCGGCGACAGGCAGGATCTGGGCGAGGGCCCGCCGGTCACGGCCCTGCTGATCCAGAACACCAATCCGATGGTCGTCTGCCCCGAGGGCCTCAAGGTCCGCGAGGGCTTCATGCGCGACGACCTCTTTACGTGCGTCCATGAGCAGTTCATGACCGAAACCGCGGCCATGGCCGATGTGGTGCTGCCGGCCACGACCTTCCTCGAGCATGACGATATCTATCTGGCGGGCGGCCACACCTATCTGCAGGTGGCACGCAAGGTCGTCGAGCCCCTGGCGGAAGCCAAGACCAACCATTTCGTGATCTGCGAACTGGCCAAGCGGCTGGGCGCCGAGCATCCGGGTTTCCACATGACCGAGTGGGAGCTGATCGACCAGATGCTCAAGGCGTCGAACAAGCCCTCCGCCGACGCGCTGGCGGCCGAGCGCTGGCATGATTGCGCGCGATCCTTCGAGGAAGGGCATTTCCTCAATGGTTTTCCCCAGCCCGGCGGGCGCTTCCGCTTCAAGCCCGACTGGAAGGGCATGGGCCCCTGGCACAAGGGCATGCCGGCGCTGCCCGATCATCCGCATCTGATCGAAGAGGCGACGGCCGAGCACCCCTTCCGGCTCGTGGCGGCACCGGCGCGAACCTTCCTCAACTCGACCTTCACCGAGACGCCCGGCTCCCGGCAGCGCGAGGTTCGCCCGACGGCGCTGCTCCACCCGACCGATTGCGAACGGCTGGGGCTGGCCGAGGGCGACCGTGTGCGGCTCGGCAATCGCCGCGGCTCGGTCGTCATCCATGCCAAGCCCTTCGACGGGCTTCAGCCCGGCGTCGTCATCGTCGAGGGCATCTGGCCCAACGGCGCCTTCGAGGAGGGGCAGGGCATCAACGCCCTCATCGGCGCCGATCCCGGTCCCCCGAAGGGCGGCGCCTGTTTCCACGACAGCGCCGTCTGGGTGCGGCCGGCATGATCATCACGGGTCCCAAGGGTGCCGCCGGCCGGCGTTTCCGGCGGCCGCATGTGGTGGTGCTGGGCAACGAGAAGGGCGGCTCGGGCAAATCGACCACGGCGATGCATCTGATCGTGGCCCTGCTGCGCGAAGGCTACAAGGTCGGCAGCCTCGATCTCGATGCGCGCCAGGGCAGCCTCAGCCGCTTCATCGCCAACCGCGCCGAGAACGGCCTCGAACTGCCGATGTCGCGCCATGTGCGCCTCGAGCAATCGGCACTCGATTCCGTCGCCGCGGCGCGCGAGGAGGAGAAGCAGCGCTTCGACGCGACCCTGGCCCAGATGGCCGACTGCGATTTCGTCGTGATCGACACGCCCGGCAGCGACAGCAATCTCTCCCGCCTCGGCCATGCGCGCGCCGACACGCTGGTGACGCCGCTCAATGACAGCTTTCTCGATCTCGATCTGCTGGCGCGCGTCGACAGCGAAGGCCTGAAGATCCGCGGGCCCAGCACCTATGCCGAGATGGTCTGGGAGCAGAAGAAGCGCCGGGCGCTGACCGACGGCGGCTCGATCGACTGGATCGTGATGCGCAACCGCCTGGCCAGCCTGGATGCCCGCAACAAGCGGCGGATCGGCAAGCTGGTCGAGGATCTGGCGCGGCGCATCGGCTTCCGCCTCGCGCCGGGGTTCAGCGAGCGCGTGGTGTTCCGCGAACTCTTCCCGCGCGGGCTGACGCTGCTCGACCTCGCCGATGCCGGCACCGCCCTGACCTTGTCCCATGTGGCGGCGCGCCAGGAGCTGCGCGGGCTGCTCGATGTGATCGGCCTGCCCAAGCCCGAGGAGGGCGATGGGCTGGAGAAGCGCTGGACAGAACCAGCGGCCCTCCCCAATTCTTGAGGGGAGTTCCCAGATGAGGCGGTACCGCCATGGCGTCGTCTCGAGACAAGCTGCCGACCGGTAAACCGGCCAACGCGCCGGCGCAGGACGTTGCCCAGTTCCTGGCCAAGCTGGCCGCGGTCCCCACACCGCGCAAGGGCGGCGAGCGCGGCCGGCTGCTGTTCGGCCTCGACGCCACCGCCAGCCGCCAGGCGACCTGGGATCGCGCCTGCCAGATCCAGGCCGAAATGTTCACGGCGGCGGCCCAGCTGGGCGGCCTCGACATCCAATTGGCCTATTATCGCGGCTTCGGCGAGTTCAAGGCGGCGCCCTGGCTTTCGGACAGCGCGACCCTGCAGCGCCTGATGGGCAGTGTCTCCTGTCTCGGCGGCAAGACCCAGATCGGCAAGCTGCTGCGCCACGCGCTGATCGAGACCAAGGCGAAGCGCATCAACGCCGTGGTCTTCATCGGCGACGCCATGGAGGAGGACGGCGATACGCTCTGCCACCAGGCGGGCGAGCTCGGCGTCCTGGGCGTGCCGCTGTTCATGTTCCATGAGCGCGGCGAGGCGCTGGCCGCCGAGACCTTCAAGCAGATGGCGACCCTGTCGGGCGGCGCCTATTGCCGCTTCGATTCGAGCAGCGCCGATGCCTTGCGCGACCTGCTGCGGGCGGTCGCGGTCTTCGCGACCGGCGGGCGCGCCGCGCTCGAGGATCACTCGCGCCGCCAGGGCGGCGGCGCGCTGCTGCTGACGCGCCAACTGAAACGCTGAGCTCCGGGAGCGGCGATGGTCGCCTATTTCTTCCTCGGGATCGTCGTGCTGGCGGTGCTGCTGCTGCTGATCAGGTCGGTGGCGACCGTCGATGCGGCCATGCTGGCGCGCCTGGTGAAGGGCTTCGCGATCGCCATCGTCTTCATCGGCGTTGCTTATCTGATCGTCGCCGGCCGCGCCGGGCTCATCGCGGCGGCGCTGCCGATCGGCGTGCCGATCCTGCTGCTCTGGCTGCGCCACCGCCGTTCGCTCGCGGGCGCCGGGGGGACCTGGGACGCGGGCACCCGGCCCAGCGGCGGCGGGCGCTCCGATGTCGAGACCGCCTTCTTCGCCATGACGCTCGATCACGCCTCGGGCCGGCTCGATGGCTGGATCAAGAAATCGAAGTTCGCCGGGCGGCGCCTGAGCGAGCTCGCCCGCGACGAATTGCTCGAGCTGCGCCGTGAGGTGGCGGGCGATCCCGATTCCGTCTCGGTGCTCGAGGCCTTTCTCGATCGTGCCCACGGGCCTGACTGGCGCGGCGCCGGTGGCGGTGCTGGCGATCAGGCCGGTTCAAGCGCGGGTGCCGCCAGCAGCAGCGGCGCCATGACGCGCGACGAGGCCTATGAGGTGCTGGGCCTCAAGCCCGGCGCGAAAGAGTCCGAGATTCGCGACGCGCACCACCGCTTGATGAAGAAGCTCCATCCCGACCAGGGCGGCTCCGATTACCTCGCCGCCCGCGTCAACCGGGCCCGCGACATCTTGCTCGGGACCTGATCGGGCGTTCATACCGTTTTCATTTGATGGCCCGCTAAATCTCACGATCTGTGTGAAATAGAGGCCGCGAGACCCCTCCCGTTGCATCCCCGGAGGGCCCATGGCACAAAGGCCAGCGCTGCCGGGGACCCGGCAATTGGGGAAATTAATATGTCAAAACAAAGAGTTCGTAAGGCCATCTTCCCCGTTGGGGGGCTCGGAGTCCGGTTCCTGCCGGCGACCAAGGCGATGCCCAAGGAAATGCTGCCGGTGGTCGACAAGCCGCTGATTCAATATGCGGTGGAAGAGGCCAAGGCGGCCGGGATCGAGCAGTTCATCTTCGTCACCGGCCGCGGCAAGACCGCGATCGAGGATCACTTCGACCAGTCCTTCGAGCTGCAGGCGACCCTGACCGAGCGCGGCAAGAAGCGCGAGCTCGCTCTCCTCGAGGAGATGCGGCTGCAGCCGGGCCAGGTTCTCTATGTGCGCCAGCAGGAGCCGCTGGGTCTGGGCCATGCCGTCTGGTGCGCGCGCCACATGATCCAGGACGAGCCGGTGGCGGTGCTGCTGGCCGACGATCTGGTCAAGGCGGCGACACCCTGCCTCAAGCAGATGGTCGATGCCCAGGCCGAGGTTGGCGGCAACGTCATCGCCGTCATGGATGTGGCGCCGTCCCAGACCGACAAATATGGAATCGTGAAGCCGGGCGCCACCAAGGGGCGCATGGTCGAGGTGCAGGGGCTGGTCGAGAAGCCGGCGCCGGCTTCGGCACCTTCGACGCTGGCCGTCATCGGCCGCTATATCCTGCAGCCTTCGCTGTTCGAGCTGCTGGCGCGCCATGAGCGCGGCGCCGGAAACGAGATCCAGCTCACCGACGCGATGGCCAAGATGATCGGCACCATGCCGTTCCACGGTTATCGCTTCGAAGGCACGCGGTACGATTGCGGCGACAAGGCCGGCTTCGTCGAGGCGACCGTGGCCTATGCGCTGGAGCACGACACGATCGGCAAGCCGGCGCGCGAGATGCTGCGCCGCCTGGCCAGGAATTTGGACTGATCGCTCTCATTGATTTGAGTCATCTGCGCTTGCGCGCCACCGAAGGGAAACATCTCGCATGAAGGTCGTCATGATCGGCGCCGGCTATGTCGGCTTGGTGTCCGGTGCCTGCTTCTCGGAATTCGGCGTCGAGGTCGCTTGCGTCGACAAGGACGCGAACCGGATCCGCGATCTGATCGAGGGCCGCATCCCGATCTACGAGCCGGGGCTCGAGGATCTAGTGCGCGACAACAGCAAAGCCGGCAGGCTCTCCTTCTCGACCGACCTGAATGCCGCCATGGCGGGGGCCGAGGCCGTCTTCATCGCGGTCGGCACGCCCTCGCGGCGCGGCGACGGCCATGCCGATCTCAGCTACGTCTATCAGGCGGCGCGCGAGATCGCGGCGACCCTGACGGGTTACACCGTGATCGTGACCAAATCGACGGTGCCGGTCGGCACCGGGCGGCGCGTGGCGGAGATCATCCGCGAGGTCCGGCCCGACGCGCAGTTCGACGTGGTGTCGAATCCGGAGTTCCTGCGCGAAGGCTCGGCCATCAACGATTTCATGCGGCCCGACCGCATCGTGATCGGGACCGAGACCGAGCGCGCGCGCGACGTGATGCGCCGGCTCTACCGGCCGCTCTATCTGATCGAGACCCCGATCGTCTTCACCGGGCTCGAGACCTCGGAGCTGATCAAATACGCCGCCAACAGCTTCCTCGCGACCAAGATCACCTTCATCAACGAGATCGCCGATCTCTGCGAGAAGGTCGGCGCCGACGTGCATGACGTGGCGCGCGGCATCGGCCTCGATGGCCGCATCGGCCGCAAGTTCCTCCATCCGGGCCCGGGCTTCGGCGGCTCCTGCTTTCCCAAGGACACGCTGGCCCTGGTGCGCACGGCGCAAGAGGCCGATGCGCCGTTGCGGATCATCGAGCAGGTGGTCGCGTCCAACGACGCGCGGAAGGTCTCGATGGTGAGCCGGGTGACCAATGCCGTCGGCGGCAATGTCCGCGGCAAGACCATCGCGGTGCTGGGCCTCACCTTCAAGCCCAACACCGACGACATGCGCGACAGCCCGAGCCTCGTGATCCTGCCCCGCCTGCTGGAGCAGGGCGCCAAGGTCAGGGCCTTCGACCCGGAAGGCATGGGCGAAGCGCGCAAGCAGATGCCCGACGTCGATTATTGCGGCTCGGCGGAGGACGCCATGTCGGGCGCCGACTGCCTGCTGCTGCTGACCGAATGGAACGAGTTCCGCGCGCTCGACCCGCGCCGCATCAAGGCCCTGCTGGGAAAGCCCGTCGTGGTCGATCTGCGCAATGTCTATAATCCGGCCGAGATGCGCGCCGCCGGCCTGACCTATACCAGTGTCGGCCGCCCCGCCGGCTCCAGTTCCAGCTCGGAACCGGCCTGAGACCGGCGCGTTACTTCAGGTCCCTGGCACCCCGCCGCTCATCGTCACCGCAGAGAATCCCATGAACGACGCCCATCGCTTCGATCCGACTGTGTTGCGCGAATATGACATCCGCGGTCTCGTCGGCAAGACGCTTTCGGCCGCCGATGCCCTGGCGGTCGGCCGTGCCTTCGGCACGGTGCTGGTCGAGGCCGGCGCCTTGAATGTCTGTCTCGGACAGGATGGCCGCCTGAGCTCGCCCGAGCTCGCGGACGCCGTGGCCGAGGGTCTGTCGGGCTGCGGGCTCGAGGTCTGGCGGGTCGGCATCGGCCCGACGCCCATGCTCTATTTCGCGACCACCGTGCTCCAGGCTGGCGGCGGCATCATGGTGACGGGCTCGCACAATCCCGCCGCCTATAACGGCTTCAAGATGATGAAGGGCCGCGAGGCCTTTCATGGCGACCAGATCCGGGATCTCGGCCGGATCGCGGGCGCGGGCGCCTACAAGTCGCAGGGGGCCAAGGGCCAGATCCTCGAGCGGCCGCTGCTCGACCGCTATGTCGAGCGCCTGACCAAGGACTATCGCGGCGACCGCGAGCTCACGGTCTGCTGGGATGCGGGCAACGGCTCGGCGGGGGAGGCCATGCGCCGCCTGACGGCGGCCCTGCCGGGGCGCCATATCCTGCTGAACGAGACCATCGACGGCACCTTCCCGGCGCATCACCCCGATCCCACGGTCCCCGACAATCTGAAGCAGCTCCAGGCCAAGGTGACCGAGACCAAGGCCGATCTCGGCATCGCCTTCGACGGCGATGGCGACCGGATCGGCGTGGTGGACGAGAAGACCCGCATCCTCTGGGGCGATCAGCTGATGGTGCTGCTGGCGCAGGACGTGCTGGCCGATCGGCCGGGCTCGACCATCATCGCCGACGTCAAGGCGAGCCAGGTTTTGTTCGACGAGATCGCCAAGGCCGGCGGCCAGCCGCTGATGTGGCGCACCGGCCATTCGCTCATCAAGGCGAAGATGGCGGAGACGGGCGCGCCGCTGGCCGGCGAAATGAGCGGCCATATCTTCTTCGCCGACCGCTATTACGGCTATGACGACGCGCTCTATGCGGCGGTGCGGTTGCTCTCGATCATGGCGCGGCGCACCGAAACGCTGGGTGCGCTCCGCGACCGGATGCCGGCGGTCGTGAACACGCCCGAGCTGCGCTTTCCCTCGACCGAGGAGCGCAAGTTCAAGGTCGTGGAGGAGGTCAAGGCGCGCCTCAAGCAGAAGGGCGCCACGGTCTCCGACATCGACGGCGTGCGCGTGAGCACGCCCGACGGCTGGTGGCTGCTGCGCGCCTCCAACACCCAGGACGTGCTGGTCGTGCGCTGCGAGGCGCGCGACGAGAAGGGCCTCGACCGGCTCAAGGCCCAGGTGGTCGAGGCGCTGGGGCAGAGCGGCGTCGCCGCCCCGGATTTCAGCGGCAAGGCCAACGCCGGCCACTGAACAGCGGTTTCCGCCGCTCATGCCGTGATTCCCGGCCGCCGAGGCTGTTGGAATCGCGGCGGGCGTCACGCCAATTTATGCCGATTTGGCCCCTCGCTTTTGTTAGCGAGCCGGTAACTCCTGGCGCGTCCAATGAATACTCGGCTATGAGCGTCGGCGCCGGTGGCGGCGCCCTAGCGACTTATGCGCTCAAGCCGCAGGGAGATCCGCCATGTCACGGACTCGCTCGGTCATTGTCGGCCTGCTCGGCTTCGCGCTCTATCTGGTGCTGAATTTCGACACGATCCAGCGCCAGCTGGTCGATTTCGACAATGCGTGGCTGTGCGGCCTCGGGCTCACGCTGACCTTGTCGGCCTGGGCGCTGGAAGGCCGGGGTCCGGTCATCAGGCTGATCTGGGTTCTGGCGGCGCCCGTCTTCGGTTCGATGGTCGGCTATGGCCTGCCGATCCTGAGCGATTACCTGTTGAGCGGCTATCTTCGGAACCTGTCGCTCGCGCAATGGACCCGGCTCGCGGTCATTCAGCCCTACCTGCCGGCACGCCTCTGGATGCTTTCCGCCCTGCTGCTGGTCCTCTCGCTGATCAATCACCAGCTCCTCAGCCTGCGCCACCAGACGACCGCCAAGGGGCAGTCGTGAGCCTGCCCTAGGCGTGCCAAATTTCCGCATCACGTTGAGCCACAAAGTGGACCGAGGTTGAAGCATTGGGGCGATGGGTATGATGAAGCAACCTTATGGGCTAAGGGTTCGTTCGATCATCGTTGCGTGGGCCGGGTTCGGGCTTTACCTCGCTTTGAATTTCGACCTCATTGAGCGGCACCTGGCGGCCCATGGCTTCATGGCTCCCTATCTGATCGGCTTAGGACTGGTTGTTACTGCTTCCGCATGGCGGTTCGAGAATCGCGACTTCAGGTCGAGAATGACTTGGGCGCTTCTGTCGCCAATCGTCGGGTCGGTCGTTGGCTACACGGCCGCCACCATCATCCACCTGACAACGGAACGTCTCTATATCGGGACGTCAATCGAATGGGTCGTGATTGCGACTGTGGCGCCGTACATGATGCTTTGTCTGTGGGTGCTTTCGATGTTGCTTCTGGCCCTATCGATCGCCAATCATCGGCTGTCGAGGTTGTGGTCTCAGGCGGCGATTGAAGGGCAGCAACCATGAATTATGCTGATGGCCAGCAAGTCCGGTTGAACGACAGGGTCGAGATTTGGGACGGCAACCAGGGCACGGTCGTTTGCTCGATCGATAGCAGGGAATTCTCGGCAGCGTAGCCGGAATCCGAATGGGCCTATTTGACTGCCGGTATTCTCATCGACTCGGAACGAGCAGGGTTGCTGCACTTCACCGAGCCGGAGAAATCATTGAGGCTCGTCAGTCGCGGCTGACGCAACGAAAAACGCCGCCGGATGGTTCCCGGCGGCGCTTTTGAATTCGAAGACTGTGGAAGAGGGGAGGGATACCGCCCGGCGCTTACTGGGCGTTGTCGGCGACCGTCGCGGTCGTGGTCTTGATCACCAGGCAGGCGGTGCCGAGCTTGCGCAGGCCCTTGCAGGCGGTCTCCGCATCGGCCTGCGTCAGGCCAATGAGGCGCGAGCGGTACATGGTCGCCCCGGTATGGGTCTTGGATTCGTCGACCAGGATGTGCGCGTCCACCAGTCCGCGATATTCGCGCTGGGCGTTGGTCGCGGCGAGCTTGGCCGGGGCATATTTCAGGAAGGCGCCGACCTGGACGCCCCAGCCGCCATCGGGCGGGACCGCGGCATTCGAGCCTTCGCCATTGTCGCCCGTATCGACATCGCCCTCGCCCGTCGTGCTCGCCGCATCGGCAAGCGTCAGGGCGTTCTCGGGCATGTTCGCGGCTTCGACCATGGCGTTGGTGTCGGTCTGATCGTTGAGCGAGGCGATCGCGACGCCCAGATCGGCCGGCTTCACGCCCGGCACGACGGTGTTGCGGTCGCGGCCATTGTCGGCCATCGCCATCTCGGCAAAGCCGCCATCGAGGAGCTTGGCCATCTGCTGGTCGCGGGCGGAGGGCGACTTGCCGCCCAGCACCACGCCGATCACGCGCTGATTGTTACGGATGGCGGAGGTCACGAGATTGAAACCCGAGGCGCGGATATAGCCGGTCTTGAGACCGTCGGCGCCGTCATAGGCCACCATCAGGCGGTTATGCGTCTTGATCGTGCGGCCGCCCCAGACGAACTTCGTCACGCCGAAGTAATGGTAATACTGCGGGAAGTCGGTCATCAGCGCGCGGGCCAGCACGGCCAGGTCGCGGGCCGTGGTGTGCTGCCGGGTGTCGGGCAGGCCCGAGGCGTTCTCGAAATTCGTGCTCGCCATGCCGAGCGCGCGGGCCTTCTTGGTCATCAGGTCGGCGAAATTGTCTTCCGTGCCGCCGATGGCTTCCCCGACCACGACCGCGGCGTCGTTCGCGGACTGGATGATGATGGCGAGGATGGCCTTTTCCACCTTGATGGTGTCGCCGGCATTCAGGCCGAGCTTCGTCGCCGGCTGCGCCTCGGCGTGGGAGGACACATAAAGGCCGTCATCCAGCTTTAGCTTGCCCTTCTCGAGCGAGTCGAAAAGGAGATAGAGCGTCATCATCTTGGTGAGAGACGCAGGGTAGTTCTGGACGTCGGCATTGCGGGCGTGGAGGACCTCCCCGCTGGAGGCGTCGATCACGATATCGGCGTACCCGGCCCAGGCCCGGTTTTCGCCGATGCCCGACGAGACCAGGACAGCGACCAGGGCGGCCGCACCCACGAGGGCGGCCCGGAAGGCTTTGCGAACGGTCGAATCGAGCTTCATCCCCTCAGTATCCCATCCCGGGGTTAACGCCCCCTGAGTCGAAGGCGTAAACCTAAAAAGAATCAAGAATCTTGTCTAGCTAAACACTGGGTCTTTAAGATTGCTTTAACGTCACCCTCTAGAGACCGGGCCATTTGCCCCGCAAGGCATTGATGCGACTCAGAGATTGCTCGACTCGGCCGTCCTGCCCGAGTCGGCGCCGACCCAAGGATACCACACCGGACCGGCCGCCCGGCCGGATTTGGGGACGGGGCTTGGCTTTGGCGCTCGGAGTCGCGCTCGGCGCCTGCGCCTATCATGGCAATTTCGACGATCCGATCCAGCGCCGGTTCCAGTGGTTCAGCTTCATCGGCGGGGAGGATATCCAGGACGCCTGCCACCCCGGCAGCGTTGACCGCTACCGCTTCGTCTATAATGGCCGCTACTCGGAACAGCTCCGGGATTATGAGCTGGTGGGCGACGGCGCCGGTGGCGCCTATCTGACGTCCCGGGCGACCGGTGGCTATGCCAACCTGGCGACAGTCTCCCTGAACGATCCGCTCGGACCCTGGCGCTGGCAGGAATCGAGGACGCAGCTGAATTCCGCCCAGTTCAAGCTCTTCATCCAGGCGCTGGCGGCGGACGGATTCCTGCAGCCGCCCAAAACGGCCGGTCGGCGCTTTTCCTCCAACAATTTTTATTGGCTTGTGAGTGGTTGTCACGACGGCCAGTTCCATTTCGGCGCCTGGATCTGGCCTTCCGACGATTTCGCCGCGTTGAAGTTTCCGGCGCTGCTGCTGGCCCGCGACCAGACCGGCATGGCCTTCAATCAGCCTTACGATGCGCCGGGCGGCGAAACCATGGGCCAGCCTGGCGTCTCACTAGGCGCCAACGCGCCCTTCAATATCACGATCCATGACGACGGCCTCGGCCGGGGATCGCTGTTTTGAACCGCCCTGCCCGGGCCCGGACGAAAGCGCCGAGACGGCGCCCGGATCTCGGGAACCCGGCGCGACCAAGAGTCGCTAACAGTTGTTTGACGGAAAAGGGTGCAGACTGGGCGGGTCCGGACCATGAAGCCCCTACCGATCCAAGTGGCTCTGTGGACGGGGCTTTTAACCAAGGCCGCGAATTCCATATTATAGGCACAGGCCCCCGCAAGAAACCGAACCCGGGGGTCGGTTGCGAGGAGATGAGCGACAACGACAAGACGACCAAGGACGACCGCGAGACCGGGGTTGTCGTCAAGAGCAAGCCGAAGACCAAGAAGCCCTCGATGTACAAGGTGCTTCTGCTCAATGACGATTACACGCCGATGGAGTTCGTCGTCCATGTGTTGGAGCGGTTCTTCAGCAAGAGCCGCGAGGATGCAACGCGCATCATGCTCCATGTGCATCGCCGCGGTGTCGGCGTGTGCGGTGTCTATACATACGAAGTGGCGGAAACCAAGGTGAACCAGGTGATCGATTTCGCTCGCCGGCATGAACATCCGCTTCAATGCACTTTGGAGAAGGAGTAGGGCGCCCATGTTGTCGCCAAATCTTGAACAGACGCTGCATCGGGCACTCGCCTATGCCAACGAACGCCGGCATGATTTCGCCACGCTCGAGCATCTGCTGCTGGCCCTGACCGAAGACCAGGACGCCATCGCCGTGATGCGCGCCTGCAATGTCGATGTCGAGCGGCTGCGCCGCGACCTGATCGACTATATCGACAACCAGCTTTCGAACCTGGTCGGCCCGGCGCCGCGCGAAGCCAAGCCCACGGCGGGCTTCCAGCGCGTGCTGCAGCGCGCGGCCATCCATGTCCAGTCCTCGGGCCGCGAGGAGGTCACGGGCGCCAACATCCTGGTCGCGCTCTTCTCCGAGCGCGAGAGCCACGCCGTATATTTCCTGCAGGAGCAGGAGATGTCGCGCCTGGACGCCGTCAACTACATCAGCCATGGCATCGCCAAGTCGCGCGGCAAGCAGGAGCAGCGCCGGGTCTCGGGCGCCGATGGCGACGCCCAGGCCGAGAAGGTCGCCAAGACCGGCAGCGAGGCGCTTGACGCCTATTGCGTCGATCTCAACAAGAAGGCGCGCGCGGGCAAGATCGATCCGCTGATCGGACGCGATGCCGAGATCGACCGGACCATCCAGATCCTGTGCCGGCGCACCAAGAACAACCCGCTCTATGTGGGCGATCCCGGCGTCGGCAAGACCGCCATCGCCGAGGGCTTGGCGCGGCGCATCATCCGCGGCGAAGTGCCGGATGTGCTGAAGAACGCCACCATCTTCGCGCTCGACATGGGCTCGCTGCTGGCCGGAACCCGCTATCGCGGCGACTTCGAGGAGCGGCTCAAGGCCGTCATCTCCGAGCTCGAGGCGACCGAGGGCTCGATCCTCTTCATCGACGAGATCCACACCGTGATCGGCGCCGGCGCGACCTCGGGCGGCGCCATGGACGCGTCGAACCTGCTGAAGCCGGCGCTCCAGAGCGGTTCGCTGCGCTGCATGGGCTCGACCACCTACAAGGAATACCGGAACTACTTCGAGAAGGACCGGGCGCTGGTCCGCCGTTTCCAGAAGATCGACGTCAACGAGCCGACGGTCGACGACACGGTGAAGATCCTCATGGGCCTCAAGCCCTATTACGAGAAGCATCACCGCGTGCGTTACACCGGCGAGGCCATCCGCACCGCCGTCGAACTGGCGTCGCGCTATATCAACGACCGCAAGCTGCCCGACAAGGCGATCGACGTGATCGACGAGGTGGGTGCGGCGCAGATGCTGCTGGCGGAGAACAAGCGCAAGAAGACCATCACGGTGAAGGATGTCGAGGCCGTGATCGCCACCATGGCGCGGATCCCGCCAAAGAGCGTCTCGCGCGACGACAAGAGCGTGCTGCAGAACCTGGAGCGCGATCTGAAGACGATGGTGTTCGGGCAGGATGCCGCGATCGGCGCCCTTTCGGCCGCGATCAAGCTCGCGCGCGCAGGCCTGCGCGAGCCGGAGAAGCCGATCGGCTCCTATCTGTTCTCGGGTCCGACCGGCGTCGGCAAGACCGAGGTGGCGCGCCAGCTTTCGCGCACGCTGGGGATCGAGCTCATCCGCTTCGACATGTCGGAATATATGGAGCGGCATACCGTGTCGCGCCTGATCGGCGCGCCCCCGGGCTATGTCGGCTTCGACCAGGGCGGACTCCTGACCGATGCCATCGACCAGCATCCGCACGCCGTGCTGCTGCTGGACGAGATCGAGAAGGCGCATCCGGATCTCTTCAACCTGCTGCTGCAGGTGATGGACCATGGCAAGCTCACCGACCATAACGGCAAGTCGGTCGATTTCCGCAACGTGATCCTGATCATGACCACCAATGCCGGCGCGGCGGAGATGGCCAAGACGGCGATCGGCTTCGGCCGCGAGGTGCGGGTGGGCGAGGACACCGAGGCGATCAACCGGATGTTCACGCCGGAGTTCCGCAACCGTCTCGACGCGGTCATCACCTTCCAGAACCTCTCGCCGGAGATCGTGGCGCGGGTGGTGGACAAGTTCGTGATGCAGCTCGAGGCGCAACTCGCCGACCGCAACGTCACGATCGAGCTCAGCGACGGCGCGCGCGACTGGCTCGCCAAGAAGGGCTTCGATCCGATGTATGGCGCGCGGCCGCTCTCGCGCGTCATCCAGGAGCACATCAAGAAGCCGCTGGCCGAGGAATTGCTGTTCGGCAAGCTCGAGAAGGGCGGCACCGTGCGGGTCGACGTGGCCGACGGCAAGCTGGTCTTCACCCATACCGAAGCCACCAAGCCCAACAAGGGCGAAGGCGGCGACGGCGATGGCGGCGCCTCGCGTCCCGCCAAGCCGAAGGAACCTGAACTGGCGCGCTGACGCCGGAGCGGAGTTCGTCTCAACAAGAAAGGCCTCGTCCTTCAGGGACGAGGCCTTTTTCTTTTGGGGCCGGAGAGTCCCCTCCCCCTACCCCCTCCCGCAAGGGGAGGGGGCGTAATTTATTTTTTTGTCTCGCTGTTTGCGTGCGCTCTGCGCGTTAGTTGCGAATGCTGCAGATAATGGGCGGTGAGAATCAAGAAACCGCGCCCCCTCCCCTTGCGGGAGGGGGTAGGGGGAGGGGTTGCTTCAGGATAGAGCGGCGACGCCTACTCGCCGCACCCTTCCTGCTTGAACGGGCTGTCCGCCGCGAGCATGCCGATCTCGGCGCGCACAGCGGCCGTTTCGCGCTTCAGGAAATTCGCAACGGCGGCGCGCAAACCCCGGTCGGCGATCCAGTGGGCGCTCACGGTCTCGACCGGGAGATAGCCGCGCTGCACCTTGTGCTCACCTTGCGCGCCCGCCTCGACCACCTGGAGCCCGCGCGCGATGGCGAACTCGATCGCCTGGTAATAGCAGGCCTCGAAATGGAGGAAGGGGATCTCCTGCGTGGCGCCCCAATTTCGGCCATAGAGCCGCTCGCGGCCGATGAGATTGAGCGCGCCCGCGACAAAGCGTCCGCCGGCTTCCGCCAGCACCAGCAGCACCTGGTCCGCCATGCGCTCGCCGAGCAGGCTGAAGAAGGAACGCGTCAGATAGGGCGTGCCCCATTTGCGGTCGCTGATCGCCTGATAATGGCGGAAGAAAGCGTCCCAGTGCTTCTCCTGGATGTCGCGGCCGGTGAGGGCTCGGAGCGTCACGCCGGCCTCGGCAACCTCGCGGCGCTCGCGCCGGATCGCCTTGCGCTTGCGCGAGGAGAGATCGCCCAGGAATTCCTCGAAGCTGCGATAGCCGCGGTTCTGCCAGTGGAACTGGTAGCCGTGCCGCAGCAGGCATCCGACCTCGGCGAGCGCCGCCGCATCCTCCGCCGGCAGGAAGGTGGCATGCAGGGACGAGACCTTGAGCTGCTCGGCCGCGGCCACCAGCGTGGCGGCGAGGACGTCGCGATAGCGGGGCGCGTCCTCGGCGGGGCGCAGCAGCAGGCGGGGCCCCGGGACCGGCGTGAAGGGCACCGAGAGCTGCAGCTTGGGATAATACTGGCCGCCGGCGCGCTCATAGGCTTCGGCCCAGCCATGGTCGAAGACATATTCGCCATAGGAGTGGGCTTTCAGATAGAGCGGCGCGGCCGCCCGCACCTTGCCGGCGGCGTCCTCGATCAGCAGATGTCGCGGAATCCAGCCGCTGTCGCCGCCGACCGAGCCGCTCTCTTCGAGGGCGTTCAGGAACCGGTGCGAGACGAAGGGATTGTCGGCGCCGGCGCAGGCATCCCACTCGGGCGCAGGGACGTCCGCGATCCGCCCGAGCAGCCGCGCCTCGATCCGTTCGCCGTCATCTGCCATGAGAGGATGGGCCGCCAGGGGAATTGGACATCTGCTTCAAAGGATGGGGCGCCGCGGCGCTTCCGACAACCCCGATCTGGCGCCCGTTTGCCCCGAAAATCCTGCCGCATTTCCGCCCCAGCGGCCGTGATATGATTTCCCCCGTCCCATGAGCCCTGTCCGATGGCGCATACCGGTCGGTCTGATGGCGGCCTTGCTGCTGGCTTGTACGCTCGCGGCCGGGCCGGCGGTCGCGCAGTCGCGCGAGGATCAGCTGGGCGATGCCTGGGCCGCCTACAGCGCCGGCGACGACGCGAAGGCGCGGGCTCTGTTCGAATCGCTGGCGGGCGAAGGCGATCCCGAAGCGAATTTCGGCCTGGGGCTGATGGATGCCGACGGCCGGGGCGCGCCGCGCGATCAGGCGGCCGCCGCCCGGCATTTCTCGACCGCGGCCCAAGCGGGTTTCGCCGAGGCGCAGGATGCGCTCGGCTATGCCTATGATTTCGGCCTCGGGCTGCCGCAGAACCACGATCTTGCCGAATATTGGTATCAACGCGCGACCGATGCCGGCGTCGTCAATGCCAAGAACAATCTCGCTTATAGCTGGATCGATTCCGGCCGGAACATCGATCAGGCCCTGGCGATGCTCCAGGATGTCCTGAGCGCGGTGCCCAACGAGCCGGCTTATCTGGACTCCTATGGATGGGCGCTCTATCGGCTCGGGCGCTATCCCGAGGCGTTGCATTATCTCTGCGATGCGGCGATGCATGACCCCGGCCATCCCGAGGTGCAGGCGCATCTCGGCGATGCGTTCTGGCAGATGGGGCAGACCAACCAGGCAGTGCAGCAATGGCAACGGGCGCTGGATCTGGCAGACCGGCCGGACGAACTCAGCGACAGCGGCGCCGACTTCCTCAACGGCTTCGGCCTGAAGGCGTGGAAAAACGACCTGATCGGCCGATTGATGCGGGCGGGCAATCGCGCCGGGTCGGCGGAGGGCGCGGTTCCGCTCCCCACGGCCTGCAACGAGCCACCGATCTCCTAGATCGCAGCCTCAGCCCATCCCGCTCATTTGATCGGCGCGCAGGCCACGCGGTCGCCGGCGCCGCCGATCGGCTGGGTCATATAGTCGTCGGGATTGGCATGGATCACGACCGACGAGCCGTCGGCGTCGAGCAGTGCCGGGCGCTCGCCCGCACCCTTCAGCGAGACCAGGGTCGAATAGAGCTCGACCGTCACGCTGCCGTCGGCCGCGACATAGAGGTTCGGCAGGTCGCCATCGTCATTGGCCTGCGGATTGAGCAGCCCATGCGTCACCGGCGTCATGCTGTGGACATGGGCGCCCGCGCTCTTGAAGGTCGGGGCCGAGCAATCGGCCTTCTCGTGGAAATGCACCCCATGCCAGCCGGGCGTCAGGCCCTTGGCGGTGATGCGCAGCAGCACGCCGTGGGGCGCATCGGTCACGGTGATCTTGCCGATGGTGCCGCCATCGGCGCCCACCAGGTCGCTGGACTGGCTCGTGGCGGCCTGGGCCGTGCCGATGGCGAGGCCGAGGGCGAGCAATGTCATTATCACGTGGGAAGAACGGGAGCGGATCATGGGGAGACCTCGAGGGAAGGAGGGTTGGGCAAGTGGATAAGCGGTGCAGGCAAGAGCGGCGTTCCCTTTGGCGATGAAGATATATGTTGTCGCTGACCCCTCCCCCTATCCCCTCCCGCAAGGGGAGGGGGCTCGAAAAATTCTCTTGAGCGGTGCGGCGGCGCGAAAGAGAGCAACTCAAAACCGTGAGGTCTAAGACAGTTCACGCGCCCTCCGGAGGGGGTAGGGGGAGGGGTTGCTCCAAGCATCAAGCGAAGCGATTACTCCAACTCAGGGACCGCCCGTGGGATAGAACGATCCCACCCATTACCGCCTTGTCAGCGATAGCCGAACCGGGCGAGGGCGGGCGCTGCGGCCTCGGCGATGGCACGCGCCTTCGCGGGGTCGATCTGGCGCCAGCGTCCGATGCCGGCCGACGGCTTGATCGCGCCGGCCATTCGCCCCAGCAGATCGGGCGGCAGGCGCGCGCCCAGGAACTCGAACAGCGCCCCGAGCGTCCTCCGGGGATCTCCGCAGAGGTCCTCGTAGCGCAACAGGAAATGGCGCCCGGGAATATGACGCCGGCACCAATCCTCCGCTTCGAGATTGGCCTTGGCCCAGAGCCGTGCCGCCGGCACGGCCAGATCCTGCGGCAGGGTCTCGCCATGGAGCGGCTGATGATATCGGCGCAACTGGCCCTGATTGCCGGAGAGCGCCATGTCGCGGCCGTCGCGGATCATCTGCACGAAGACGAGCTCGGGCAGCTGCTCATGGAAGAAGGGCAACATGAAGAGCGTGCGCGGCCCCTTCAACCCCCAGGCGCCGCCGATGCCGGAATGGTGCTGGAGATAGCTCGCGAGCGTGGCTTCGAGATCGTGCCGCACGCGGTCTCGCAGCGCCGCGGGGACTTGATCGAGCTCGTAATCCAGCCGGCGCGTCGCCGCGAGAACCGGCGCGACCTGGCGATCGAAGAAATCGGCCAGCTCGACCGAATCCCCGGTCCCCAGGGTGTCATAGCCCATATAGAAGCCGGCAGCGGCCAGCACATCGCGCATGACGCGCGTGCCGGAACCGCCGCTGGCGCCGATCAGGACCGGACTGTGCAAGGCCAGCCTTCCGCGAGCCGCGTCGGGCCTGGCGGTCAGGCGATCTCGAAGATCGCGTCGACCTCGACCGCCACATTGAGCGGCAGCGTGTTCACGCCGACGGCCGAGCGGGCATGCTTGCCGGCATCGCCGAACACCTCGACCATCAGGTCCGAGACGCCGTTGGCGACCTTCGGCTGGTCGTAGAAATCGTCGGTCGAATTCACGAACACGCCGAGACGCACCACGCGCTTCACCCGGTCGAGATCGCCGCCGAGCGCCGCCTTGAGCTGGGCGATGACATTGAGGCCGCAGATCCGCGCCGCCTGCTGGCCCTGCTCGACCGCGAAATCCTTGCCGAGCTTGCCGATGAACTTGAAGTCCCCGTTCCACACCGTGACCTGGCCGGCGAGATAGGCGAAGCCGTTGGCGATTACGACCGGGACATAGTTGGCCACGGGTGCCGCCGCCTTGGGCAGCTCGATCTTCTTGTCGGCGAGAATCTTGTCGATGCGTCCGGTCATGGCCAGGGTCTCCCTAGGGGTCGAGTGAGGCGCGAAACAGGGGGCGGAGCATAGCGGCTTGACCGCCGGGCTTCCAGACCGTCCGCCGGCGCTCTTTCGCGCCTTGTCGGCCCGGCCGGGAAGGGGTTTAGTCTGCCCCGGAACGGCGTCCGGGGCCTCGGGGGCGAGGGGACGGGGCCGATCGATCAAAACTGGAGAACGAGGGCGGCATGCCGAAGGATCTGGACCGGATCGCGCGGGAATTGATGCGCCAGCACCGGCAGCGCGAGAAATTCGGGACTCTGTCGCCGGCCTGGCCGGTCGACGATCTCGAAGCCGCTTACGAGGTGCAGGGTCGTTTCGTCGATCTGATGCGGGCCGAGAGCGGCGCCGCGATCGCCGGCTACAAGATCGGCCTCACCACCAAGCGCATGCAGCATATGTGCGGGATCGATCATCCGATCGCCGGCGCGGTGCTGGCCGACCGGATCCATCGCAGCGGCACCACGCTGGCGCTGGCCGAGCATGTTCATCTCGGGCTCGAGTTCGAGATCTGCGCGCGGTTCGGGCGCGACCTGCCGCCCGGTGACGCACCCTATGACCGCGAGCGGATCGCCGATGCGGTCGATGCCGTCTGTCCCGCCTTCGAGGTGGTGGACGACCGCAGCGCCGATTATGCCGGGCTCGATGTCCGCTCGCTCGTCGCCGACAACAGCTGGAACGCCGGCGTGGTCTTCGGCGAATTCAAGACGAGCTGGCCGGAGCTGGCGCCGGTCGAAGGCGTCGTGCGTCGCGATGGCGCCGAGATCGGCCGGGGCACGGGCGCCGACGTGCTGGGCCATCCCTTCGAGCCGCTGACCTGGCTCGCCAATCACCTGGCGGAATTGGATATCGGTCTCAAGGCCGGTCAATTCGTGATGACCGGCAGCCTCGTGACCACGCGCTTTCCCGCCGGGCCTGAGCGCTATGATTTCGACGTGTCGGGCCTCGGCCATGTCGACGTGACGGTGCGCTGAGAAAGGGAACGAAATCGTGGATTATCGGATCAAAGGGCGTCGCGCCCTGGTGATGGGCGCCTCGCGCGGGCTGGGCCGTGCGGTGGCGGAAGCGCTGCTGGCCGAGGGAGTCGCGACGGCGATCTGTGCGCGCGACCCGGTGCGGCTCGAACGGACCGCGCGGGAGATCGGCGCCGTCGGCATTCCTTGCGATCTCTCCCAGGCCGGTGCCGGGGCCAAGCTGGTCGAGGAGGCAGCCCGGCGCCTGGGTGGGACCATCGACATCCTGCTGGTCAACACCGGCGGGCCGTCGCCCGCGACCTTCGACAAGATCGACGATGCGCAATGGCGCGCCGGTTTCGAGCAGCTTTGGCTCAGCGCGGTGTCGCCGATCCGGGCGGCCCTGCCGGGCATGCGGGCGCAGGGCTGGGGCCGGATCCTGCTCGTCACCTCGATCGCGGCGCGCGAGCCCCTCCCGAACCTGATGATGTCGAACGCGTTGCGCGCGGGCCTGCATGGGATGGCCAATGCGCTGAGCCGCGAGATCGGCCCCGACGGCATCACCGTCAACGCGCTGATGCCGGGCTATACGCTGACGGAGCGGTTGAAGGAGGCGGGTTTCAAGGCGGAGGAGGTGGCGAAGACCGTACCGCTCGGCCGCATCGGCAAGCCCGAGGAGTTCGCGGCACTCGCCTGCTTCCTTGCCTCCGAGCCCGCCGGCTACATCACCGGCCAGGCCATCGCCTGCGACGGCGGGATGCTGCGGTCGATCTGACGGGCGCGATAAGCGCGAACAGCGAGCGCAATGCGCCCCTCCCGCTACCCCCTAAGTTCATATGATCGCTTCGCTCTACTTTTGAGCTGCGACCGAGTTCAAACGTCAGGTCGAGTCCGAAATAATCCACGCCCCCTCCCCCTTGCGGGGGCAATTATATACTTGACAAAGGAAGCCCTCGGGCCCAGATTGTTGGTCATAGGAGCTTCCCATGACCGCCGATCTTCAGAACCCGATCTTCCAAGACGCCGACAAAGCCCGCGAATTCCTTGAAGCCACCCGCTGGCCGGATGGTCCCATTTGCCCGCATTGCGGCGCGCTTGAGAATATCCGCAAGCTTGAGGGTAAGGCGCATCGTCCGGGGCTCTTTCAGTGCAATAGCTGTGAGGGGCAGTTCTCGGTAACGGTCGGGACCGTTTTTGAGCGTTCCCACATTCCCCTGCATAAGTGGTTGCTGGCGACCCATCTGCTTTGCGCTTCCAAGAAGGGCATGAGCGCCCATCAGCTGCATCGCATGCTCGGCATTACCTACAAAACCGCTTGGTTCATGGCTCATCGTATCCGCGAGGCAATGCGCGAGGGCCATTTCTCCGGACCGCTGGGCGGCACTGGCAAAACCGTGGAAGCCGACGAAACCTACGTTGGGGGCAAAGAAAAGAACAAGCACCGCAACAAGCGGACCAAGGGCAACATCGGCGGCAAGGGCAAAGAGGTCGTGTTCTCGCTGGTCGAGCGCGGCGGATCTGTCCGCTCGCACCACGTTCCCGAGGTCAATGCCAAGACCCTGCGCCCGATCCTTGTGGCTCAGATCGACCGCAAATCGTTCCTGATGACTGACGAAGCCGGTCAGTACTACCATCCGGGCAAAGAGTTCGCGAAGCACGAGACGGTCAATCACGGTGCTGGCGAATATGTCCGCGGTGAGGCGCACTCCAACACGGTCGAGAACTATTTCTCGATCCTCAAGCGCGGGATCACTGGAACCTATCACCATGTCAGCCAGCAGCACTTGAAGCGCTATCTGGCGGAATTCGATTTCCGCTACAACGAACGCTCAGGCCTCGGTGTCAGCGATGATGAGCGCGCTGTGAAAGCCCTTAAGGGCATCGAGGGGAAGCGCCTGACTTATCGTCGACCTGACAAAACCGACAACGCTTAAGCAAAGAGTGCGGCGCTTTCTGCGCTGGCGCAAAGCCTTAGGTGGGCGGCTTTAGCGATGATTCGACCCCAACGCTGGGTTGCGGTAGCCTGCATCCCTCACAACCAAGGAGGGGGATATGGCTGCTGTCGCCGTCATTTTTCATGGTCCGATTTCTCACCCGGCCACCATTCGTTTCAGAAACGCACTCTGCCAAATGGTGAATGAGGCGAAACCCGATGGGGCAAGAAAGTATGACAAACTTTATCTGCTGATGAACAGCGCGGGAGGTTCCCTCGACGACGGGATTTCTCTCTATAGCCTGATACGAATGCTGCCGATGGCAGTCACCACGGTGAATATGGGATTCATCGCCTCTATCGCCGTAATCCCATTCTTGGCCGGGTCTAATCGCATTAGCACCCCCAACGGGTGTTTTCACTTTCACCAATTTGACTGGACATTTGATACTTCGCGCGCAACGCGGTCGCAGCTATCAGACTACACGCAAATACTAGACTCCGCCCGAGGGCAGGCCTTTGAAATTCTGAAGAGCCAAACGCTTCTTACGGAGACGGACTTCGAGCAACTCAAGCTCATGAATGAGCCCGTCGTTAAGGGCGCAGCTTTTGCCAAAGAGAAAGGGATCATCCAAGAAATCGAGTTCCCCGCACTTCCCGCCAACACTCCCATTTTCAACGTGGACTACTAATCTCATCCGTTGGCTCAGGCTGGGAATTGGGAATCACTTTGGTTTCTCTTTCTTGCCTTTGTTTGCGCGTACCTTTGATGCGGGCACATGCGGCTTGGGCGGAGACGCCAGCATATTGCGGACCGTCTCCATAAAGCGTTCGTCCTTCTCGGGCGGACGCTTTTTCTCTTGCATCAATGAATGCTCGACATTCTGGACATCTCGCTGCGCAAGCCAGAAAGCGGCACAGTGACCGCCGCCATTTGTAATAGCGCCAGATCCGATGAATCCCAAGCATCTTCATCGTCATAAACGAGACGATGCTGGATCGAGTCACCCATCGCCCTAGCGACGTCAATGTGGGAAACCACCTTGGCGTTCATTGAATTGGCTTCCGGCGACACCGCGTCCACCACCAGCTGTTTGTCGTCTCCGATCGGAGCGACAAAATCGAACGTGTAGGGGCGATTGCTGGCGCCAACGAGCCTCTTCTCGCGCAGAATTCTGTCTCTGCCAATGAAGATGCTCAGGGTATTGAAAATCTCTTGCTCCAGGTCGCGCCGTCGCTTCGGTCGGAACACCTTCAAGCCATGTTCCGCGATAGATACTGAGGCGCGACTGAGCAACGGAATGGCGGACGGCAACGCGGCCACCGGGATCGGTTGAGTCAGCAGAATGCCATTCGTCATCTTGAGGCCGCGAGTCACAAGAGAGGGAGGAAACGCGCGTTTCAGATTTTCGATAACTAGGCCGTGTGATGACAGGCAATCCACCGCGCCACCGCCATCCGTGACAATAACCGACTCACTCATCGCCGACTGAATGTACGCGGTAACGAAGCTGCCAGACGGATAGACATGCTGAGTCGCAACAGCATAACCGTCCTCTGTCTTCGCAAAGTCTCCGAAGACTGACAATGCAGATCGAATCTCTGTCAGCGCGCTCATATCAGGCCTTCCCTTGGCGGATATTCGATCATTTGTGTTTTCGCCAACTCGATTCTGGTCTCAGCGCAGAACCAACGCAATGCCTGCTTCCATGTCTTAACGGTGGCCGGCAGGGCCCGAGCGCATAGCAATTCGGGAACCTGGGTCAGGGAAGCCATGCTGCTATTGTCCGCCCAAGCATGAAAATGCGGCCCATTTACTACGAAATCGCCAAGGGCCGGCGCCGCCCACATGGGGTTAGCGTGGCGCTTCCAAGAAGGCTCAAAATCGAGCCGCCATACGCAGTCTGGGATGTTGAGAGTTATTGTGAACTGGGGCTCGGGCGAATTCGGAATGGCCGTCGCCTGCATAGAGGCGCCGACGAGGCTATCCTCGACCAAAATGGGCCAAAGCGCCCGGAACTCGGCGGGACGGTTACCCTGCTGCCACGCGGCTTCCGCCGCGACTCGCTTGGGCGCGGCAAGGAAAGCGTCGACCAGGTCGGCAACAAGGCCGGTCTTCGGGCCACCAGACCAATCCATGCCTCAATTGTGGACCGATTCGTTGCCTTTGCCAAGTATATAATTGCCCTTGCGGGAGGGGGCAGGGGGAGGGGCTTCCGATGACGCGCGAGTTGCGTCCTAACTCCCCTGCGACGGCCCCGTCGCGCCCAAGGGCTCGACCGGCACGTCGATGGTGATGCTGCCGGCTTTCTCGAAGGTGAGCGTCACGGGGAAGGTCTGGGCCGCCTCGAGCGGCTTCTTGAGGCCGAGCAGCATGATATGGAGGCCGTTGGGCGCCAACGTCACGGTGCGGCCCGGCGGAAGCTCGACGCTGCCGACCAGCCACATCTGCGAGACGTCGCCCTCCACCTTCATGTCATGGACCTGAGCCTGGTCCGAGACGGGTGAAGCGACGTCGATCAACTTGTCCGGTGCGGTGCTGGTGTTCTTGATGGTGAGATAGACGACACCATTGGGTGCCGCGCTCACCGTGGCGCGCGACCAGGGGTCGTCGATCTGCAGCGGCCCCAGCTTGTAGTGATGGGTCTGGCCGGCGCTCGCGACGGCAATGAAGAGGGCGAGAAACCCGCCGAGCATGTCTCTGAGAATCATGGGTTCGATCCCGTTCCTGAAGGGTCGAGGCGCCAGCGGCGGTCGCGCCTGGGGTCAGCCCTGCTGCAGCAGCGGCTTCAATTTTTCGGCCATCTCGGCCGGGCTGTCGTCGTAACGCAGCAGCGTTTCGTAGCGTCCGTCGGGCCGCATCACATAGATCAGCGTGCTGTGGTCCATCGTGTAGTCGTTGCCTTGCGGCACCTTCTGATAGAAGGCGTGATAGGCTTTGGCGACGGCGTCGATCTCGGCAGGCGTGCCGGTGAGGCCGGTGATCCGCTTGTCGAAGGCGCTCACGTAGCTCTTCATCACGTCGGGCGTATCGCGCTCGGGGTCGACCGTGATGAAGAGCGGATGCAGCTTGTCGGCGAGAGGGCCCAACGCCTTCAGCGTCAGCGAGATGCGGTTCAAGGTCGTCGGGCAGACCTCGGGGCAATAAGTGAATCCGAAAAACACCAGTTTCCACTGGCCGGCATAGTCGGCATCCGTGACCTTCTTCCCATCCTGATCGGTCAGGCTGAAGGGGCCACCGATATCGGCCGCCGTCGTCTGGCCGGTCTCGTGGGCCCGCCATTCGAGCAGCAGCACGGCAACGCTCGTCACGAAGACCGCGGCGGCGATCACCAGTCCGGCAAGGAGGAGGCCACGCTTCAAGGCGACAGATTCCCCTTCAAGGACGGCGCCGTAAAGCCCGGCGGCACGGATACGCGGAGCATATATCGGGCCGCGCGCTGGGGAAGGCGAGGGGGCTGCGGCAAGATCGCGCGGGAATCCAAGGGGATGAGCCTGTTTCCTGCATGAAAACCTGCGGTTTCCCGGCCGCGGGCCCTAGCGCCGCCGTCAGCTTGACAGATAGGTTGATATCAACATAATGGGGTCATGTCGAAACGCGACGATGTCCCTTACGAAATCACGCATCTCGTCCGCGATACCTGCCTCTGCCTGCATGTACAGCGGGCGGCGCGGGCGGTGGCGCGGCGGTTCGACGAAGCCTTGCGGCCGCTGGCCCTGACCAACGGCCAGTTCTCGCTGCTGATGTCGCTCAATCGCCCCGAGCCGCCCAGCATCGGCAGCGTGGCGCATCTGCTGGCGATGGACCGCACCACGCTGACGGCCAATCTCAAGCCGCTGGAGCGGCGGGGGCTGGTGACGGTCACCGTCGACGAGGCCGACAGGCGCAGCCGTCGCATGGCCCTGACCTCGGCCGGCCGATCGCTCCTGGCCGCGGCCGTTCCGATCTGGAAGCGGACCCACGCCGCGATCGACCGCCTGCTCGGCGCTTCGAGCCCCGATCGGCTGCGCAGCGATCTGATGGCGCTTTCCTGATTCCAATCAAATTTTCTGGGGACCCCGATGGCCTATGTCGATGGATTTCTGCTGCCGATCCCGAAGAAGAACCTGGCGGTCTATCGCCGCATGGCGAAGCGGGCCGGCAAGGTCTGGCGCGAGCATGGCGCGCTCGAATATCGGGAATGCGTGGGCGACGATCTCCCGGTGAAGATGGCGTTGCCGTTCACGCGCGTGACCAAGGCCAGGCGCGGCGAGACCGTCGTCTTCTCCTGGGTCGTCTATAAATCGCGCGCCCATCGCGATCGCGTGGTGGCGAAGGTGATGAAGGATCCGCGGCTTATGGCGATGCCGGAGGGCATGCCGTTCGACCCGAAGCGGATGTCGTATGGCGGATTCAGGGTGATCGTCGAGGCCTAGGCTTCCATACCTGTGTGATTTCGGTGATGACCCGCGCCTTCGGCCGGCCTGTCGCCTATTTCTCAACAGCGACGTCTTGACGGCTGGCGGCAAACAGTATTTAACAATTAGGTTAATTAACAATGTGGTGTAATAACGATGACCGCCGACCCGCTGAGCGCCACCTTTGCGGCCCTGGCCGATCCGACGCGCCGCGCGATCCTGGCGCGGCTGGCGTTGGGCGAGAGCTCGGTGTCCGAGCTGGCCGAGCCCTTCGAGATCAGCCTTCCCGCGGTTTCCAGGCATCTCAAGGTGTTGGAGCGCGCCGGTCTGATCGCGCGCAGCCGCGAGGCGCAATGGCGGCCCTGCCGGATCGAAGCCGCCCCACTGCGGGAGGTGGCCGACTGGGTCGATCGCTACCGGCGCTTCTGGGAAGCGCGTCTCGACCGGCTCGATGCCTACTTGCGCGAACTCGACAGCAAAGAGAAGAAACATGCCCGTAAAGGCAGGAAACGCCGCCGCCGCGAAGCCCACTGAGCGGACGATCACGCTCACCAGGGTATTCGCGGCCCCGCGCGAGCAGGTCTTCGCGGCCTGGACCGATGCCCGGCGCATCGCGCAATGGTGGGCGCCCGACGGATTTACGATCCCCGCCTGCGACGCCGATCCGCGGCCCGATGGCGCGTTCAATCTCTGCATGCGCTGGGCGGATAAGGGCGACTACTGGATGCGCGGCCGCTATCGCGAAGTCGTCATGCCGGAACGGCTGGTCATCGTCGCGACCGCCTATGACGCGCAGCAGATGCCGCGGCTGGAAGCTGTCATCGACGTCACCTTGTCGGAGGCGGCGGGCGAAACGGCGTTCGTCTTGAGGACGACGGCACGAGGGGCGGGCGATGTCGCCGGCGCGATGCTCAACGGCATGAAAGAGGGCTGGAATCAGAGCATCGACCATCTCGAACGTCATCTGGCCGACCGGCCTTGACCCACCAGGGAGATTCGACATGCAACCGCACAAGATCGTCTCGGAGCAGGAATGGCTGATCGCGCGCAAGGCGCATCTGGCGAAGGAGAAAGAGCTGACCCGGCGGCAGGACGAGCTCGCCGCCGAGCGCCGGCAGCTTCCCTGGGTCAAGGTCGAGAAGGGCTATGTCTTCGAAGGCTCCCGCGGAAAGCAGACGCTGTCCGATCTCTTCGCCGGCCGCAGCCAGCTCATCGTCTATCATTTCATGTTCGGTCCGGACTGGCCGCAGGGCTGTCCCTCCTGCTCCTTCATGGCCGATCACATGGACGGTCCCAATCTGCATCTCAAGCATCACGACGTGACGCTGATGGCGGTCTCGCGGGCACCCTGGCCCAAGATCGAGGCCTTCAAGAAGCGCATGGGCTGGCGCTTCAAATGGGTCTCGTCGGAAGGAAGCGATTTCAATTTCGATTATCACGTTTCCTTCACCGACGCCGAGAGGGCCAAGGGCAAGGTCGTCTATAACTTCGAGACCATAGACTACATGTTCGACGAGCTGCCCGGCCTCAGCGTCTTCTACAAGGATCCGTCGGGTACGATCTTCCATACCTATTCGGCCTATGCGCGCGGCGGCGACATCCTGCTGGGCGCGCATCATTTTCTCGATATGACGCCGAAGGGCCGCAACGAGAAGGAAGGCATGGACTGGGTGCGCCATCACGACCGCTATGACGCCCCGCCCCATGCCGCTGCCAACAGCGACTCCTGCTGCGACGCGCAGACCGACCCGGTGTCGGAAATGCGCGCGCGTCTCGACAAGGCGGGATGACCGGACGTCGTCTCGCGCCCGTGAATGCCCGATCTCGGACACGGCATGGATTGGGGCCGTCATCACGCAAGTATGACGACCGGCAATCGCCTTCCTGCTGCCATTCCTGACGAGCTTGTTCGCCATTGCCCGTTGTTCTCTCTCTTCCCCGGAGTTGTTTTTCCATGTTCATAAAGATCCTGATCGGCCTCGCCGTCGTCCTGGCCATTTTCGTCGTGGTTGTCGCCCTGCAACCCTCGGATTTCCGTATCGCGCGAACGACCACGATCGCGGCACCTGCCAGCGCCGTGTTCGCCCAGGTGAACGATTTCCACAAATGGGAGGCCTGGTCGCCCTACGACAAGATCGACCCGGCGCTGAAACGGACCTATAGCGGCGCTCCCACCGGCGTCGGCGCCATCTATGAGTGGGCCGGCAACAAGCATGTCGGCGAGGGCAAGGCCACGATCACCGAGAGCCGGCCCAACGAGTGGGTCCAGATCCGGCTCGATTTCCTGAAGCCTTTCGCCGCGACCAACATGGCCGAATTCAGCCTCGCGCCCCAGGGCGGGCAGACCGCCATCACCTGGAGCATGACCGGCCACAACAATTTCATGTTCAAGGCCGTGGGGCTGTTCATGAACATGGACAAGATGGTGGGCGGCCAGTTCGAGCAGGGGCTGGCGCAGCTCAAGACCCTGGTGGAAACGGCGCCCGCGTCATAGGCCCGGGCGCCACCGCCTTCGCTTCGTCCTTCCGGACGCAACAATAACAACAGGGATGGGCGGCAGCCGACCTTGCCGCACCGACAACGCCTTCCAGACATCGACGACGTCAACCACTTCCAACCCAGACAAGGAGACACCATGCTCGTTCAACCCTATCTGATGTTCGATGGCCGCTGCGAAGAGGCGATCGAGTTCTATCGCCGCGCCGTCGGCGCCGAGACCACGATGCTGATGCGCTTCAAGGATAACCCGGAGCCCACGCCGCCGGGCATGGTCCCGCCCGGCTCGGAGAACAAGGTGATGCATGCCGCGATGAAAATCGGCGACTCGGTCGTGATGGCCACGGACGGCGGCTGCCAGCAGAAGGCGGCCTTTGAGGGCTTCTCCCTGACGCTCACGGTGCCGACCGAGGCCGAGGCCGACAAGCGGTTCAATGCCCTGGCCGAAGGCGGCCAGGTGCGTATGCCGCTGACCAAGACCTTCTTCTCGCCGCGCTTCGGCATGCTGCAGGACAAGTTCGGCGTGGGCTGGATGGTGATCGTGGCGCATTAGGCTGCGGCGTCGCCACCCTACGCTCTAAGGAGAGAGAGCCGGTGGGATGGGGCAGGGGCAAAGGCCGCCGGCCCCTTCTTGCCGGCTCTCCTTCCAATTCGGGGGATTGGCCCGGAACTCCGAGAAGTTCGGGTTCGCCGGAAATCTTCAGCAGCGATGTCAATCTGAGCCGGGTCCGTGCGGCACTCCCATAGAGCCCGAGTCAAGACCCGGCCATCCGGCCGCATGAACCAGATCCGCGCCTGTGACCACGCCTTCCTTGCTGCTTGTTATGTGCCTTATTAAAGCAAGGATTTCAGAACAATGGCGGCATACCGTATCTGGTATGTCCCTGGGACGACGGGATGAGCGTTGTTGCTTTTGACGGTCTCATGCGCCGCCATTCTGAACGCATCGAGATAATGGCCCGTGCGCTCTTGTGCTCGGTATTGGTTGCAAGCCGTCTGCATCGCGCATTGGTGCGGTGCCGCCGCGGCGAATGAGACACAGACAGCCCCTCCTACTCCCCGCTGCAGGGAAAGCCTGCAATCGTCCTGATCCGCTCCCGCCCATAAGTACGGCCTTCCTGATTCATACACTAGGCGGCTTAGGATCGACGCGCCGGAGCTCGCCCGTGCCGTCTCCAGCCGCCCATCGTCTGACGACCCGCAGCAACGCCTCGCCGTCCCAGATGCGCCACCGCTGGGCCAGTCGGGCCGCCTGTGAATGCAGATCGGGCAGCCTGTCGGCAGCAACGGTGAGCGCGTCGATCACCGCTGCGTCCCGTTTATAGGCGATGCCTGCTGCCTGCTTGCGGGCGATCCTCTCGGCCATCCAGGTGCCGGATGGCACGATTGCAGGACGCCCGTACGCGGCGGCGAAGGAGAAGGGGCCCGACGTGCGTTCGGCGTAGCGGTCCCGCCGGTAGGGCAGCAGCAGCATGTCGGCGGCCTGGATCAGCGCAACGAAGGCGCCGTCATCGAGCCAGCCTTTGACAAGCTGGACCTGCGGCATCCTTTCGAGTGCCATGAGGGCAGCGTTTGTTTTGGCCCCGTTCACTTGAATGACGAAACGCAGATCCGCGCGTTGGCGCAATGCCTCGTGGACGATGTCGGGTAGCGGCAAGCCGCTCTTCTCCGGTCGCGGCACGCCCAGGCAGGCGACTAGCGGTCCATTGCCGGCGGGAAGGGTCGGTGGTACGGCGGCCGGAGCGGACGGATCGTAAAAGAGGGTTTGCGGGACCAGATGAATGCCGAAGTTCATTGCCGCCGCCAGACGTTGGGCGAGCCGGTGGTTAGTCGCATGGGCGAAGACTTGCTCTTGGCCGACAGCTTGAACGACGCGGCGCGCGGCAAGACGGTGGATCAGGCCCTGGACGCTGCCGGGCTCCACCGGATGATAGAGATCCTGAAACCCGATTGCGACACGGGGACGAACGCCAAGCTTGAGCAGCCAGTCGGCAACACCCGCGACCTCACGGGCGCGCGTCACCGGCATCCAGAACAGATCCGACGGCCGCGGCTCGAACCCAGACCGATCAAGGTCTGCAGCACAAAGGCGCTGGCCCGCGCGGTAATCGTTCCAAGTCCGATCGAAAAGATCACCTTCGGCCGCGGGCTCGTACAGACCGCGAGTAAACACTCCTCTGTGATCGGCGAGTTCGGCAGCCAGCGCTCGGTCGACGCTCTTCGTCGTCAGGGTGGCGAGAGAAAACCCGTTCTTGACACACAGCCGCGCCAGACCGCAGGCGAAATGCGCGTGATGACCCGTACGTTGTCTGAGCCCGCTATCGAGCAGGACGATCCGCGATTGAGAATTGGTACCAGCGGCGGATGGCAATCGGCGAGTCCTCAATGCTCAATATGCATCATCATACTGTAGGCTGGGTGACGCCATATCCTCCCGATCCATAGCGACGTGAGCGCTGCCACGGCTGTGCAGGGAACTGATCGGCGGTCGGGCGACCGGATCGCGTCTCGGGTGCTCGAGGCTGCGGTTGACGGACGATGTGAAGCGAAGGCGAGCAGCACCGGGCCCATTCACGGCGTCCGACATGACGGGCATCGGGTTAGGGCTGCCGACCGTATGAGGCCTCAAGTCACGTGCCGATTTCACCCTGGTCCTCGCTAGCCACGCTTTGGGGCTTCCCGTGTTGCCTACGCTTCCCTTGTGAACATGCTGCCGCCACGACCCCGGTACAGCGGCCGGGCGGACTCTTCGCTCAGTCTCCTAGCCGTATCAGCCTCCCCCGAAAGGGTCGTCGGGTCGGCCTGCACACTCGGGCGGTCACCAATTCGTGACCCGCTATCCGAAGGCTTCAGCCATTTCGTTACCCCCATGACTGCTCCGGTTGCTTCCGGCTGGAGCGGTTGCCGGGTGGGGCTCGCAACCACTGGAGAGCGCCACTTTATCACGGCGCTATGAGGAGACGCACTAGTGGCTACGGGAAACCCGCCGAATGAGGCGGCGGGCGCCACCTTCGGGTCCTTAAGGGAGTGTCAACAACACCAGGCGCAGGCTCGGGAAACGCAGATATTTGCCGCCGCCAGAGCTCTTTTGGCGTGGGCAGGGTCGCCCCCGTATTTGACGCTCTTGGCAAGGAACAGCGGCAATGTTCCGGGAGCACAGGCGATGCCCGTGAGTACCGCTCGCATTGCAACCTTGGCGATGATCGCCGCGCTCTTTGTTCTGCGCGCGATGCGTATGTTCTGGCCACAGCATGGCGGCGCTGGTGTCCCGAGGGAATCCCAAGACGCCTCGCTCCGACTGTCGTGGTTGACGTTGGCTGTGGCCGTCTTGGCAAGCGCTGCGGTAAGCCACAGTGCACCGGACCGGAACAGCCCGGCTTCTTCCCCAGAACTGCCCAGCGACGCTTCGCTGGACTTAGTCACTTCCGGCTATCCTCGCGTCATCAACGGCGACACGATCAATATTCAAGGCTCGAGAATCCGGCTCTTCGGGATCGATGCACCGGAGAGCCAGCAGACTTGCAAGAACGCCTCCGGCCGGGTCTTCGACTGCGGCTGGAAAGCGACCGTCGCCCTGGTGGATCACATCGCCGGCGGCACGGTGTCTTGCCGCTCGCGCGGCGTCGACCGCTTCGGCCGCACGGTTGCGGTTTGTCATCTGGGGTCGGAGGATTTGAACGCCTGGATGGTCGCCAATGGCTGGGCGGTGGCGTACCGGCATTACAGCCTCGACTATGTGCCGCAGGAGAATGCCGCGCAGGCGGGGAAGCGCGGGATCTGGGCCGGCTCGTTCATGGCCCCATCGGAATGGCGCAGGGCCCACTAGCTCGCGTTCACCTCTTGTTGTGCGCTTGTAGCTCCGCACGAGGGTCCCTTGCCATCGCCTTGGCAGGGGGCGTATCAAACCGCAAGGCTCTAACCCCGAAGGGCTCACCGTTCGGTGGAACGTCGAGCTGGTCAGGTTCCTTGGCGCTCGCAACCTGGAGGACAACGACGATGATCAATACCCGGTACAAGAAACTCTCAGGCGTTCATGCTGGCCAACTCTATGTCGTTGTTGGTCCAAGCAGCGAAATCGAGAGCCCGGTCCGCTGGGTGCTGCACAACGAGGTCGATAAGAAAGACAGGCCGATTGTCGCGGAAGATGAGCTCAATGATCCCAGGAAATGGCTACCCCTGTCCTAGCCCGGATGCCCAAAGGACTCACCAGGACGACGCTGCACGGCAAGTTGCGAGGGCAGGGTGGGGTATGTTCGGGGCGACAGCCGGTTCGGCGCGCTACCAGATCATGGGTATCAGGCGATAGCGCAATCTTCTTTGGTACTCCGCATAGCCCGGAAGATTTCTCGCCAGGAATCTCTCCTCGTCGATCAGCCGCCAGATCAGCGCCGGGATCATCGCGACGATGACGAGCAGGCCCCACCAGGAACCCAGCGCGATCGGTATGCCGAGCAGCATGACGAGACCGCCGGCATACATGGGGTGCCGTACGAGCGCATAGGGACCGGTCGAGATGACCCTTTGATCCGGCGCCAGCTCGACCGTGGCCGAAGCGAAGCTGTTTTCTCTGAAGACGAAGAAGATCGCGGCCCAGCCGAGCAGGAAAATCACGTGCCCGGCCAGCGCCATGGGGGACGGCATCTGCGACCAGGCAAAGCGACGGTCGAGGGCGGGGACGATCAGCAGGCCGATGAAGGCCAGCGACGCGATGGACATGATGATCTTCTGGGTCGCTTCCTTCTCGGCGGTCGGGCCGCCCCGCTTCCGTCGCTCCAGGAGCGCGGGGTCCTTTCTCATGAGATAGAAAGTGATCGCGAGGGAGGATGCGGCATAGGCGGCGAGGAACAGCCAGGCTTGCCAGTAGTCGAAGGTTCCCGCGGCGGCGAAAAGCATGGCCGCCATGACAAGAAGGACGACCAGCAGCCTGCCGAGAATTCTCATGTTCCGCTGTTCATCTCGTGAAATGACAGCCGCCGATCGCCGCGAATCTTCTTTAGGCGCAGTTGATCGCTTCGGCGATCAGCGTCTGCAGCCGCGCGAGATGACCTTCCTGCAGCGGCGACAACACTCCCGACTGATAGACCCCGGCCTCGAAGTTCCGCTGTACGCTCTCGCAGACACCCATATCCTCGCGCGTGATCTGCTTGTTCCATTCGGTGGAATCGGCGCGCTCCTCGGCGGAAAGATCGGCGAACCAGGACCAGTTGGTGAGTTTCATGCGGGTGGGGGAGAGCGGTTCGATGCGCTCGGCCTTGAAGCTGCGGGCACCGGCCACGCCCTGAAAACCCGGAAAGCGGTAGAACCAGATGCCCTGGTTGCCGCGCAGCGCGCTGTCCTCGCCCGCATAGGTGACATGGAACACGACCAGCCGGCCCTCGTCATAGGCCTTGATCTGCGTATGGCTGCGATCGACCGCGGCGGTCAGCCGCTTATGCACCAGCGGCAGGTGATAGCCCTCGACGGTGTTCTCGCAATAGGCCTTCCAGTTGCAGTCGCCCTCGGCCGAGAAGCTGCCGTTCAAGGCGAGGTCGGCCGGCCTGGGAAACTCGTGGCACAAGGCCGGCAGGCTGCCGAGCCAGTTGCTGAGATCCGGCGCGCTCTCGTCGAAGCAGACGAAGACCAGTTCGTTCCAGCATTCGACCCGGACCGGGAACAGGCCGCGCCCGGCGAGATCGAGCTCGCCCTCGGCGCCGAAATTCGGCGCCTTGCGCAAGGCGCCGGTCAGGTCGTAGGTCCAGGCGTGATAAGGGCAGACGATGCGGGCGCAGGAGCCCGTCTCGCCCGTCAGCAGCCGCGCCGCGCGATGGCGGCAGACATTGTGGAAGCCGCGCAGGACGCCGTCATCGCCGCGAACGACGAAGACCGGCCAGCCATTGACCGTATCGGCGTGCCAGCAGCGCGCCTCGCGCAGACCCGCTTCGGGCCCGAACAGCGACCAGTTGCGCGCAAAGATGTGCGTGCGGTCGCGCTGATAGGCCTCCGCATCGATATACCAGGAGACCGGCAGCAGGGTTTTGGTCATCGCGTCCTTTCCCGATCGCCGGGCCCGCCGGCCTCTTCGGCCTCGATGCGCGCCCAGAGATCGCGCACCATGGACTTCAATTTTTGCGCCTCGAGCCAGCGGTCGGAAAGCTCGTAACCGTCCGCCCCCGTGATCGCGTATTCCTTGGGCCCAAGCTCGCACAGGAAGGTGAGGCTGTCATCCGGTCCCGCCCGGCGCCGCCAGCTCCGCATGCCATAGTCCCACCAGGTCAGGAACAGCTCGACCCAATGGCGGTGCTGCGGGAAGTCGATCTGGATCTGAATCTGCTCGCGGCTGCCGACGCGTCCCTGCAGACCCCAGGCATGGTCGAGGATGCGATGGATGAGCGCGTGGTTCTCTTCCGAGATCGGATACCAGAACTCGCGCCCCACCAGGAAATGGGAGAGGTCGGCCTCGAGGCGCAGGTTGGGAAAGCGATCGAGCAGATGCAGCGTGAAGATGAGGTCGGTCGTCATCTCGTTGCGATGCGTCTCGATGTTGAGCTTGACGCCAGCCTCGGCGGCCAGCGCCCGCCAGCCCTCGATATAGGGTACGCATTCCTCGAGCGTGTAGGGGCGTACCACCGGCAAGAGGTTGATATGGGTTCCGCCCAGCTCGCGGGCGCCCTCGAGGATCGGCTTCAGCGCCTCGACCGTGGAGATGAAGGCCTCGATTTGCCAGGTGAGGCCATGCTCGCGCAGCAGGCTCGTGGCTTGGCGCGCGAAGGCGAGATCGCCGAAATCGATGCTGGCGCCGTCGAAGCCGGCCTCGGCGATCATGCGGATCTTTTCCTCGAGCGGCCATTCCAGCCCGTCGGGCCGGCGGCGCTCCATCGCCCAGAGCGATTGGAAGACGAGGAGTTTCTGCATCGGGGGGGACGCCTTTCCGACCGGGGTCATTCCGCCGAGGACGCGGCAGCTTGCTGGGCGGCCAGCCGTCGCGCCGCCATCTGGCAGGGATCCCATTCTGTCTCGCCGCCGAAGCGTTCGACCAGCGCATCGATCAGGACGCGGAGCTTGCCGGAGACCTGCGCGCCGGGCGGCCGCACCAGGAACAGGCCGGCCTCGGGCATCGGGAACTCGGTGAGCAGGGGTTCGAGGCGTCCGCTCTGGATCGCCTCCGAGATGATGAAGGTCGGCAGCACGCCGATGCCGAGCCCCGCGGTCGCCCATTGCAGGAGGGCCTCGCCGCTGTCCGAGCGAAGGCGCCCGGCGGGGCGGACCGCCACCCATCGCTTCCCGACCCGAAAGGACCATTCGGCCACGGTCCTGCCCGTATAGATCAGGCATTCGTGAGCGGCGAGATCCTGAGGCGTCTGCGGGCGTCCCTTCTCGGCGAGATAGGCGGGGCTCGCCACCACGGCGCCATAGATGGGCGCGACCCGCCGGGCCACCAGGGTGGAATCCTTCAGTTGGCCCAGCCGGATCGCGGCATCGAAGCGCTCGCCGATCAGATCGACAAAACGGTCGCTATATTCGGCGAGGATCTCGAGCCGCGGATGGCGCTTGGCGAGTTCGCCCAGGATTGGCGTCACATGGCGGGTCCCGAAGGAGACGGGGACCGACAGCCGAAGCTGGCCGATGACCCCGCTGCCCCGGCTGGCGACGGCATCCTGGGCCTCCTCGAGGTCCGCCAGGATCCGCTGGCTCCGGGTCTTGAACTCCAGCCCCGCCTCGGTCGGGCTGACGCCGCGCGTGGTCCGGCTGAGGAGGCGGGTCCCCAGCTCGGCCTCCAGCCGGGCGATGCGCCGGCTGATGATCGATTTCGAGACCCCCAACCGCTTGGCCGCCCGGCCGAATCCGCCGGTTTCGACCACCTCGACGAAGCCCTTGAGATCGTCCAGCTCGGCCATGAAAACGTTCCTGATTGAGCAACAGTAAGATGCGGATTATGGGGATACTGATGCGAAATGTGAACCACTACCTTCAGCTCATCGCCAACAAGCTTCCTGCCTGAAGGGGTTCACTCCATGTCCACCGTTCTCGTCGTCAACAGCAGCGCCTTGGGCGGCGCGTCGGTTTCCCGGCAACTGGCGGAAAAGGCCGTTGCCCATCTGCGCGCCCAGGATCCGGGCCTGCGCGTCGTCACCCGCGATCTGGGCGAGACGCCGGTCCCGCATCTGACCACCGACGCCGCAACAGCCATTCGCGGCGGCGAGCCCGCCAATGCGGCCCAGGCCGCGACGCAGGCGCTCTCCAACACGCTCATCGACGAGCTGAAGGCGGCCGACACCGTCATCATCGGCGCGCCGATGTACAACTTCGGCATCGCCTCGACACTGAAGGCCTGGTTCGACCACGTGCTGCGCGCCGGCGTCACCTTCCGCTATACGGAGAAGGGCCCCGAGGGCCTGGTGACCGGCAAGCGCGCGATCGTGATCGAGAGCCGCGGCGGTCTCTACAGCGAAGGCCCGGCGCAGTCCTACGATTCCCAGGAGCCGCACTTGCGGACCCTGTTGGGCTTCATCGGCATCACGGACGTCACCTTCATCCGCGCCGAGAAGCTGGCCTTCGGTCCCGAGGCACGCGAGCAGGCGATCGGGGCGGCCCATGCCGAGCTCGGCCGCCATATCGAGGAACGGCAGCGGCAAGCGGCCTGATCAGCTGACAGGCTCGTCCCTCGCGAGTCTGTCGCTTTCTCTTTGTCGAACTCTCCAAACGGGAACAGCTCGCCGAGTTAGGGCGGGCCGTTTCTGTATTTGGCGTTTAGCCGAGGTCTGGCGCTTCTGTGTGAGACAGTGGCTCAGCGGCGAAGTCGGAGTCCGGTTGAAGGGGCACGACGGGGCAGAAATCCACAGTCCTGCCGAACGAGGCCGAGGGGCTGGCTGTGGCCATCAGCATCGTCCTGTGTGATCGCTTAGTAGACGTCCCTCAATTGGACGTCTGCGCGAGTAGCAAGGTCAAACATCATGCCGAGCCGCGCGCCGGCGAAGTACATGTTTCTGAAGAAGCTTTTTGCCTTTGCTGTTCGCCAGAATCCAAAACCAAACACTCCCCGAACAACAAGTTTGGTATCCCGCTCAAAATGCCACTCGAAAATACGCAGTGGTAGGTCGTTAGCGTCTTTCGAATACTGCCTCATCAATTCGTTGGCGACGAGAGAAGAAGGGAACCACTCCGCTAGCAATGCCGCTACGTCTACCCTTCCAGTTTCGGAACGAGTTGGAAATGTTCGAAGCAAGAAATGGCTGATGAGGCCAAGATAGAAGTGCTGTCGGATGAGTTTGTTTGACGCCGTCTGAGTGGCTCCTGGAAGCATCTTCAAGGATGATGCACGCAGAAACCGACGAGGAAACGACAAAGCGGCGCCAAGGCCCGGGTGGCCCAAACGACCGCCATCCGCAGAGCCTGTGACTATGTCAAAAAAGCCCTCTAGCGGCGTATCTAGGCCTGTTAAAGCCTCCGCCGCTTGGCGTTTCAAAGTTTCATACTCATCCGAACTAAAGTAGACGCCCGGGCTACTCAAAGCTGAAATCGCCTCACGAAAGAGGGTTTCTGCCTGAAGATAACTGATAGACATGTCGCCCATGTCGTCACCTAATGACACCCTTGGAAAAAGAACGCACACCAGCTAGGACTCTCCTCAACCACAGTTTGCATCCGCCTTTGGTAACCTCCCACTCCCGCTTCAATAGCTTTCGGCCTCTGGTCACTGCGTCTTGTTCAAGCGTACGCCAATGCCGTGTAAAATCCCCCGACGAGGATCTTCCACTTTCAATGGAAACGGACTCTCTCGTATCGGCGGTGCTTTGATTTACTAATTCGGAGAGTGCAGAAAGAAATTCGTCATCTTCTTTCTTGTTTTCATTATCGAGTGGGTTAAGGCGCAGTTGAATACGGCACAAGAGCTTGCGTGCTCTATTCGATAACTCTTTTGCTTCGGAATTTAACTTAACGACCTTATCAGAGTCATCTTGCTCCGAACTATAGTTCGCGGTCATGATCTGGACTCATTTATTCATCCACAAGTCCGCGGCAGCGACGTAATCAGCAATGTCATCTCGGAGCGAGTTTATCCAAGCCTGTCGAAACTCAGATATCTTGGTGCGGCGCGTCATGTAGACAGTAAAAAATGTGCCGAATAGCACGATTAGCGCTGCGATGACGTACGGACTAATTGGTGTTTCCGAGCAAGGTTGCATATCCTCCCCCGAGTTCCATCACAAGATGCACAACTAGAGAAGGCACCCCTTTTTCTTCTAAGAAGGCATAAGCAGGGCTCAGATCAAGTGCGATTCTTGATGGTTATCGCGACGGGGTTTTTTACTGGCCGAATGAGTGGGCCTGGTTTTGTCGAGGAGCTTTATCTTCAAATGGATACGAAAAAGGCGGGACCCTTGAGCGGGCCCCGCCTAAGTTCTGGAGGCTCTTCATTTCGCCTCCTACTTTTTCTTGGTGCCGCGATCTGGCGCTTGAGTGAGCACCGATCCGGCCAACGTCTTAATCTGCTTATTGGTCACTGAACTCGGACTCTTAAGCGCCTGAGAGGCCAGCGAAGCGACCGATTTTGACGTTTTCTCGTTTTTTGCCATCCTTACCACCTCCTTTCCGATCGTCGATTAGCTAGAAAGCCACGATCTGGTCCTTTTACCCATGATCATTCTCCCCTGTTGTCGCCTACCTGGCGCGTTCATATTCCCGGATTGATACAGCTCTTTCCGTTACTCCGAGCGCTCCTGTCTGCGCTCTCGAATTGGTGGCGGCCCTGTCTTTCGTCGGGGTCGAAAATTCCGGGCGCGTGCCGCCGTCGCGCGCCCGGAAGTTGACAGGGAGACTCAGATCAACGTCACCTCTTGGTCAGGCACGTCTTTGAGCCCTTGCCGGCGGCCGCTCACGAGCAGCCGCTGGTCGATCCGCAGGTGGTGCACTTCATGCAAGTCCCGTTGCGGACCAGTGTGAAATTGCCGCATTCACCGCAGGCGTCCCCCTCATAGCCCTTGAGCTTCGCCTCGCGAATCCTCTCGAGCTTCGTATCGACGGCCTGCATGACGGCGACCCCGACGGCAACCGCTTCGGCGGTGCCATTGCCGGCGAGCCCTTCCACGGCGGCCAGGGCCGTCGTGCCATTCCCCATTTGTGCCGAGACGGAAGCATGGCCGTTACCGATGCTGGCCGTCATCACCGTGTCGTCGCCATTGACGACACGCTGGCCGCTGTTCTTGAACACGACCAGGTTGGTCGAGCGGACGAAACCGGCGCTGACCAGCCGCTTGGCTTCCATCGCGATCGCCGGCTTGGCGCTGGACGGCATGTTGCCGTCGCCCGTGCCGTTGCCCACGCTGTCAGGCAGGAGATCGGCGGGCTGCGCATGGGCGAGATCGGTGCGCCCCAGATAGGAGATGGCGAGCTCGCGGAACACGTAATCGAGGATCGATGTCGCCATCTTGATGGCATCGTTGCCCTCGACGATGCCGTTGGGCTCGAAGCGGGTGAAGGTGAAGGCCTCCACGAACTCCTCGAGCGGCACGCCATATTGCAGGCCGATCGAGATCGCGATCGCGAAATTGTTCATCAGGCTGCGGAAGGCGGCGCCCTCCTTGTGCATGTCGATGAAGATCTCGCCGACCATCCCGTCTTCATACTCGCCGGTATGGAGATAGACCTTGTGCCCGCCGACGATGGCCTTCTGGGTGTAGGACTTGCGGCGGTTGGGCAGGCGCTTGCGCTCATGCTTGGCCACCCGCTCGACGATCCGCTCCACGATGCGCTCGGCGATGATGGGTGCCCGCTGGGCGGCCGTCTGCTCCAGCACCTCTTCCATCTCTTCTTCGTCATCGAAGATCTGCGACTGCAGCGGCTGCGACAGCTTGGAGCCGTCGCGATAGAGCGCGTTCGCCTTGATGCCGAGGCGCCAGGACAGCATGTAGGCGTCCTTGCAATCCTCGACCGTGGCGGCGTTCGGCATGTTGATGGTCTTGGAGATGGCGCCCGAGATGAAGGACTGCGCCGCCGCCATCATGGTGATGTGGCTCTCGACCGAGAGGAAGCGCTTGCCGATGCGACCGCAGGGGTTGGCGCAATCGAAGATCGGCAGATGCTCCGCCTTCAGGCGCGGCGCGCCTTCGAGCGTCATGGCGCCGCAGCAATAGGTGTTGGCCTGCTCGATCTGTTGCTTGGTGAAGCCGAGTTCCGCCAGCATGTCGAAGCCGACTTCGTTGAGCTGCTCGGTCGTGAAGCTCAGGCCCGCGACGCAGAACTCCTCGCCCAGCACCCATTTGTTGAAGGCGAAGCGGATGTCGAAGGCGGTCGCCAGCGCTGCCTCGAGCGACTGGAGCGCGCCGGCGGTGAAGCCCTTGGCCCGCAGCGCCGCATGATTGACGCCCGGCGCCTGTTCCAGCGTGCCGTGGCCGACGGCGTAGCGGATGATGTCCTCGATCTTGGCTTCGTCATAACCCAGCGCCTTGAGGGCCTGGGGCACCATCCGGTTGATGATCTTGAAATAGCCGCCGCCGGCGAGCTTCTTGAACTTCACCAACGCGAAGTCGGGCTCGATGCCGGTAGTGTCGCAATCCATCACCAGGCCGATCGTGCCGGTGGGCGCAATCACGGTCGATTGCGCGTTGCGATAGCCATGCGCCTCGCCCAGCGTCAGCGCCAGGTCCCAGGCCTTGCGGGCATGCTCGCCCAGCGCCTTGTCGACGATGTTGGCATGGTCGAGCGGCACCGGCAGGACCGTCAGCCCCTCATAGCCCTTGGTCTCGCCATGGGCGGCGCGGCGATGATTGCGGATGACGCGCAGCATCGCCTCGCGGTTCTTGTCGTAGCCCGGGAAGGTGCCGAGCTCGCCCGCCATCTCGGCCGAGGTCGCATAGGCGACGCCGGTCATGATCGCGGTCAAGGCGCCGCAGAGCGCACGGCCCTTGTCGCTGTCATAGGGCAGGCCCATCGCCATCAGGAGGCCGCCGATATTGGCGTAGCCCAGGCCCAGCGTGCGGAACTCGTAGGAAAGCTGGGCGATCTCGCGCGAGGGGAACTGCGCCATCAGCACCGAGATCTCGAGCGTCACCGTCCAGAGGCGGGTCGCATGCTCGTAGGCCTCGATGTCAAAGCTGCCATCCTCCTTGCGGAAGGTCATCAGGTTCAACGACGCCAGATTGCAGGCGGTGTCGTCGAGGAACATATATTCCGAGCAGGGATTGGACGCGTTGATCCGCCCGCTCTCCGGGCAGGTATGCCACTCGTTGATGGTGGTGTCGTACTGGACGCCGGGATCGGCGCTGGCCCAGGCGGCATGGGCGATCTTCTCCCACAGCTCGCGCGCCTTCATGGTCTTGGAGACCTTGCCGTCGGTGCGCCGGATCAGCTTCCAGTCGCCATCGGCCTTGACCGCCTCGACGAAGCTGTTGGTGACGCGCACCGAGTTGTTGGAATTCTGGCCGGACACGGTCAGATAGGCGTCCGAATCCCAGTCGGTGTCGTAGGTGCGGAACTCGATCGACTTGTAGCCCTGCTGGGCGAACTGGATCACGCGCTGGATGTAGTTCTCCGGCAGCATGACCTTGCGCGCGGCCTTGATCGCGGCCTTCAGCGCCTTGTTCTGCTTGGGATCGAAGCGTCCCTCGGTCTTGTCGGCGTGGCAGGCGGCGATGATCGCGTTCAGATGGGGGCCGGCGAGGCGCGAGCCCGCCACCAGGGCCGCGACCTTCTGCTCCTCGACCACCTTCCAGTCGATATATTCCTCGATGTCCGGGTGATCGAGATCGACCGTGACCATCTTGGCGGCGCGGCGCGTGGTGCCGCCCGACTTGATGGCGCCGGCGGCGCGGTCGCCGATCTTGAGGAAGCTCATCAGGCCCGACGACTTGCCGCCGCCCGAGAGCTTCTCGCCCGAGCCGCGCAGCATCGAAAAATTCGAGCCGGTGCCCGAGCCATATTTGAACAGGCGCGCCTCGCGCACCCACAGATCCATGATGCCGCCCTCGTTCACGAGGTCGTCGGACACCGACTGGATGAAGCAGGCATGGGGCTGGGGATGCTCATAGGCCGAGGCCGAGGCGACCAGCTTGCCGGACTGGAAGTCGACGTAGTAGTGGCCCTGCGAGGGGCCGTCGATGCCATAGGCCCAGTGCAGGCCCGTATTGAACCATTGCGGGCTGTTGGGGGCGCCCATCTGGCGCGCCAGCATGAAGCGCATCTCGTCGTAATAGGCCTGGGCGTCCTCTTCGCCGTCGAAATAGCCGCCCTTCCAGCCCCAATAGGCCCAGGTGCCGGCCAGGCGGTCGAAGACCTGCGTGGCCGAGGTCTCGCCGACCACGCGCTGCGCCGGCTCGAGCTCGGCGAGGGCGGATTCGTCCGGCACATGGCGCCAGAGGAAGGAGGGGACCGTGTTCTCCTCGACCGACTTCAGCCGGGCCGGAACGCCCGCCTTGCGGAAGTACTTCTGAGCCAGCACGTCGCAGGCGACCTGGGACCAGTCGGCCGGCACATCGATGTCGCGCAGCTGGAACACCAGCGAGCCATCCGGATTGCGGATCTCGCTTGTGGTCTTGCGGAACTCGATGTCGGCATAAGGAGAATCCCCGGCACGCGTGAAGCGACGGTCGATACGCATTTAATAACCCCCATGGAGGCCGAAATTCGCAGAATCCTCTCCCCTCCTGAGCTTTCGCCCGAAAGACGCTCTGTAGGGATTTGATCCGCCGCCAGATATTGGGGCCCAACCGCACTGGCGTCCCAACATATTGATCGCGGAGTCATGAGTTTGCAACCACATTCTGTGGCCGGTTTTTCGACAAAACACTAAATGTAGTGCATCGCAATAGGCCTAGTGGGTGCCGTATGGCGGTTTTCCGCGCCTTATGGTTAAGGAATGATGAACTCATGCTGCACTGCAGCAATGGCCATCATCGGGCACTCCGGGTCGTGCCTCCGCGAAGCCTCGATCGTCGGCGTTGCGGACTCGACCGGGGCGCGTTTTCGCCCGTCATTTTCAGTGGGCGAGCCGGTCCTTGAGGTCGAACCAGGCCATGGCGAGGGGCACGAACCAGGCCTCGCCGCGGTGGTAGAAGCGAGTCGGGAAGGGCAGGTCGTCGAAGGCCGTCGCGGCGTCGGCTGCGCCCAGGATCCGGCGGGCCAGTTTGAGGCCGAGCCAGCTCCCCATCGGGATGCCCATATAGTTATAGCCCAGCGCGTAATGCACCCGGTCCTTCCGGCCGATATGCGGCAGGACATCGAAGCTGGCGGCGCAGCGCCCGGTCCAGGCATGGCTGATCCGGGTCCCGGCCAGATCGGGAAAGAGCCGAACCAGCCGGCGGTGCAGGACCGCCGCCTTGGCCTTGAGATCGCGCGCGGGCCCGCCGGTGCGCCCGCCGAATAGCAGGCGCGAGCGGTCGGGCGAGAGCCGCAGGAAATCGATGTTCATCCGGTAGTCCTCGACGATGCGAGGGTTGGGCAGGATCCGGGCCAGGCGCTCGGGCGCCAGCGGCTCGGTCGCAATCATGAAGCCGTGGAACGGCACCACCCGCCGCCGCAGTGCCGGGGTGAGGGCGCCGGTATAGCCGTTGGTGGCGATGACGACGTCGCGCGCCGCGATGCCGCCCCGCGTCGTCTGCAGGGTCACCTTGTCGGGCCAGAAATCGAGTGAGGTCACGACGGTCAGATCATGGATTGCGACGCCCGCCGCCCGCGCGCTCGCCAGCAAGCCCTGGTGATAGAGCGCCGGGTGGATCGCGCCGCGATCGGGCCCGTAGCTGCCACCCTGATAGAGGTCGGTGCCGAGATGGAGATGCTGGCGCGATTTCGGCACCATCTCGAATTCCTCGCCCAGATGGCGGCGCTGGATCTCGAGCTTCCGCCCGAAGGAATCGTACTGGCGCTGCGAGAAGACCGGAATGAAGCGGCCGCAGCGCTCGAGCTGGCAGTCGATCTTCTCCTCCGCGACCACGCGATAGACCTGGTCGTAGGCGGCCCAGACCTCGCCATAGAGCGTCTTGGCCCGGTCGAGCCCGACGCTGTCGATCAGGTCGGCGAAATCGGGCACCAGCGCGCGGCCGACGAAGCCGGCATTGCGCGAGCTTGCGCCCGCCCCGGTGGCTTCGGCTTCGAGCACCACCACATGGCGTCCGGCGCGCGCCAGATTGAGGGCGGCGGTCAGGCCGGTATAGCCCGAGCCGACGACCGCCACGTCGCATTTCACCGGCAGGGGTTTCGGGCCGGGTTGTGGCCGGGGCGCGGCCTCCCACCAATAGGGTTCGGCCTTGAAGTCGGGCGCGAAGATGTCGGGGTTCATGCTTGGAGCACCTTGCGAAAACCCGGCAAGCGGCGCAGGCGATCGCTCAGCAGCAGCGACAGCAGCAGCGCAATGGCACCCGCCAGCAGCCATTTCACGAAGCCGGGCAGATCGAGCTCGCGCAGCCCGTACTGCAGCGCGACCAGGATTGGCAGATGGAGCAGATAGACGGCGTAATTGTTGGCGATGAGGCACTCACGCCCGCGTGGGGGGCGGGGCCGTCGTCGATCGCGCAGCGTCACGATCAGGCCCAAAGCCAGCAACCCCAGAATAAACGTTTCGCCGATGGCGTAAAGCCAGGCATGGAGCGTGGCCCCGCCGGCGATGAAGACCGGGATGCCGGCCAGCTCGGCGATGACGACGACCAGGAAGGCAGCGACGCCGGCCGCGAGAACGGGCCTGCCCAGGCGCGAGGGCAGGGCTTCGACCCAGCCGCGGCGTGCCGCCATGGCGCCGAGCAGGAAGCAGAACGCCTCGCGCGGCATGTCGGCCAGATGTACCTGCCAGACGCCGATGATCGCCCGCCAATGATAGAGCGGGTAATGCATGCGCATCAGGAAATCGAGATGGCCGATGCCGACCACGACGATCGCGACATTGAGCAAATCGGGCAGCGGCCGCGGGCCTGACGCCGAGGGAGGTTCCGTCGTCCCCTTGCGCCGCCTCCGGCGCTGCCACAAGGCGTCTCCCGCGACATAGACGGCGCCGTAGATCAGGAGCGACTCCAGGAACCAGAGATGCCCCAGCTGGTAGTCCGGCCAGCTCGGCCCCGTCCAGCCCGCGGGATGGTGTCCGCCGATGCCGAAATAGATGCGCCAGAGATAGCTGCCGATATCGATCGGTGCGAGCCCGCGGAAATTGACGTAGTAGGCGTACATCAGGATCGGGAAGACCAGCAGCAGCCCGATCGGCAGCGGAATCCCCAGCCGGATCAGCCGTTGCTTGAGATAGAGGCGTGGGCCGTGGCGCTCGAGCGCTCCCGGCAGCAGATAGCCGGCAGCGAGGAAGAACAACCCCAGCGCCAGCGGGCGCAGGAGCGAGAAGAAGGGCTGCAGCCACTCGGCGCGGCTCGCGTCGCTCACATACCACCAATTGCCGCCGCTATAGGCGAGGCTGGCATGGAAGAAAACGATCAGCAGCCCCGCCAGTACACGCAAGTCGTCGAGCCAGCACAACCGGCCGCCGCCGACCGCGGCCGGTACCGAAGATTGCTGCATGTCGGATGAATCCGTCTTCAGGCGCCCTGCGGAATCCACCATTCCTCGCCGCGCGGCGTCGACACATATTCCGGCCAGCGATAATGAATCGGTGCCGGGAAGTTGCGCGGCAGGAGAGGCGGTACCCATTGCGAGCCTCCGACCCCGCCGCCGGTGCGTTCACGGAACTCGGCCTGCGCCGCCGCGACGGATTGGGGGTCGCTCAGAAGATCCACCAGCGTCCCGCCGATCGCGCGCGCCGCGCTGAAGATGGTCGGATCGATCGTGGCGGGATAGCCGCCCATCGCGTTCCAGACCCAGTTCGGATACTGATAGCCCGGCTTCGGCGAGGCCAGCATCGCGCGTCCCACATAGAGGCGCGAGGTCGGACAATGCCAAGTGTAATCGGTGTAATCGTCCGAGGTGTAGTTCTTCTGCCAGGGCGGCAGGATCGCGCGCATGCGGGCCTCGTCCTCCTCCGGATCGACCAGCGCCGACATGGCCGGATGCATCGGTTCGGCCATCGGCGACAGTCCCAGATTGCGCTGGATCTCGCGGCCGAACTTCTTGGCCTCCTCGCCCCATTGCGGCGCGCCCGCCAGCATCAGGTTGGCATAGGTCAGGGTCGTGATCGCATGGTTGGGCAGGCCCGGCCGCGTCTTGGTCACCCACTCCTTGCGCACGGTGCAATGGGTGATCTGCGCCACATGATCGGCATTGTTGTCGAGGATGGCGTAGATCCGCTCCTGCATCTCCAGTGTGGGACAGCGGCTGGCATATTGGATCTGGCTGAAGTTGGGGGCGAGATTGTCGGCGGTCGCTTGTCCCGCCGCGAGGATCGCCTCGTTGATGGTCCAGGTGCCGGTATGCGGCAGCATCGCCTCCTTGGTCATCTTGCTCGTCATGTACATGAGACAGACGGCATCGATTGCGCCGGGGGCCCGCGCCGAGGTATGGGCCGAGGCGCCTTCGTTCAGGCCCATGCCGTTCCATTCCTCGGGATGCGGGCATTCGAAGCTGTACATCCGGCTCCAGTAGGAGCCGCAATGGGTGTTCCAGTTGACGGTGTTGGCGTGGGAGGTGGTGAAGGCGGGGTGGAAGCTCACCGCGGCGTCGAGCTGGTCGTAATAGCCATGCGCGGCGTGCACGGGCTTCGAGCCGCAGACCTTCTCCGCGGGCTCGCCGAAGAAGACCAGCGTGCCGGCGAGATTATGCTTCTGCATGGCTGCCTTTGCGGCCAGCAGCCCGCCCAGCGCTCCGATGCCGAGTGCGGAATGCGGGTCGGTATGGCCGGCGGCATAGCGATGGACGCCGTCGCGCGGCTTCTCGTAGGGGACCGGATCCTGACTGTTGGCCGGCACCGCGTCATACTCGGCGTAGGTGGCGATCACCGGCTTGCCCTTGCCGAAGGTGGCGCGGAACGCCGTCGGCATGGTGGCGGTGCCTTCCTCGACATCGAAGCCCTGCTCGCGCAGCAGCTTCACATACCAGGCGGCGGACTTGTATTCGCGCCAGGCGGTCTCGTGGAAGTTCCAAACCTCGGTGTGGCGCTTCGAGAGCCAGCCCTCATGTGCCTTCACCCAGTCGAACGCGGTCTGCTTGGCCATGGTCATGGCCGCTGGGCTCCAGGACCGCGCTGCGGTCTGGCTCGGACGATCATCGGGCATGGTCGGTCTCCTCAGGGTCTCAGGGTCGGGTTCAGGCCGCGCCTTCGGCCTGGGATTGCGCCCGCAAGCGCCGGGCCCGCAGCCACATCTGCGAGCCGATGACCAGGATGGTCAGGAAGATCAGCGTCGTCGCGCAAGCGGCGATGGTCGGATCGGCCTGGTCGCGGATGCCGCTCCACATGCGCCGCGGCAAGGTAAAGATGTTGAGCTTGGAGATGAAGAGCGTCACCACGATCTCATCCCAGGACGAGATGAAGGCGAAGACGGCACCGGCCAGGACGCCGGGCGCGATGCAGGGCAGGATCACCATCCGCAAAGTCTGCCTCATGTCGGCGCCCAGATTGCGCGCGGCCTGCTCGAGCCGGAGATCGAAATTGGCGAGCGAGGTCGAGACGGTGATCACGACATAAGGCACCGCCAGCACCGCATGGGCCATGATGACGCCCGGATAGCTGTCGAGCAGCCCGAGATCGACGAAGATGCGGTAGAAGGCGAGGGCCGACACGATCGAGGGAATGATGATCGGCAGCAGCACGAACCCCCGCACCAATTCGGACCAGCGGCTGGCAATGCGCCAGAGCCCGACCGCGCAGAGCGTGCCGAGGCTGGTGGCGATCACGGTCGAGACGACGGCGATGACGAGGCTCTGCCAGATGCTTGAGGTCCAATCCGGATTCGTGAACAGGTTCTCGTAATTGCGCAGGCTCACGCCGTCTTTCGGCAACGTCAGGAATCGGTCGGGGGTCAGCGAGATCGGCGCGGAAACGAAGATCGGCACCAGCAGGAACAGCAATACGACCCAGGCGCCCGCCAGCACGATCCTGAAGCGCCAGCCATAGCCCTCGCTCATGGCCTGGCCCCCATCACTTGGCCCCGAACATGGTGCGCAGATCGACGATGCGCGACATCACGGCGAAGACCAGGAATACCAGCACCAGCAGCACCATGGCCAGCATGGAGCCGACACCCCACCGCACGGTTTGCAGGATCTGGACGCTGACATATTCGGCGATCATCAGGGTCTTGCCGCCGCCGAGGATCGAGGGCGTGACGAAGAATCCCAGCGTCAGGATGAAGACCAGGAGCCCGGCGCCGGCGATGCCGGGGAGGCTCAAGGGGAGATAAACGCGCCAGAAGGATTCGAACGGGCCGGCGCCCAGCCCGCGCGCGGCGCTGACGAGGCGCGGATCGATGCCGCGCAGGTTGGCATAGAGCGGCAGCACCGCGTAGGGGATCATGTAATGGACCATGCCGATCAGCACACCCAGTTCGTTGCGCACCAGATGGATCGGCTCGGAGATGACGCCCCAGTCCAGCAGCGCGCGATTGATAATGCCGTTGTCATGCAGCAGCACGACCCAGGAGAAGGCGCGCGCCAGCACCGACACCCAGAACGGCACCAGCACGAACATGAGGATCCAGATCCGGTGCCGGTCCGTCACATGCGCCATGGCGTAGGCGATGAGATAGCCCAGCACCAGGCTGATGCCGGTGGTGATGAAGCAGATGCGGAAGGTGTTGCCGAGCATCTTGAGGATGCCGCGGTTGGTCACGAGGCGCTCATAGTTCTGCAGCCCGACGTCGGGGTCGGAGAAGCTGATCCAGAGCACTTGGCCGATCGGGTAGAGATAGAGAACGAGCAGGAACAGCACGAGCGGCAGGACCAGCACCCAATAGGGATTGATCCGCGAAGGTTGTTTCCCTCGCGGATCCAGTCCTTCCAGGGCGATCGTCCCTGTGCTCGAGCTCATGCTTCCTTCGTGACCGCCGCGGCGGTCCTCGAAGATCCGGCGATCAGGCCGAGATCATGTCGAGGAAGGCGTTGAGCACGTCGTCGTAATGCTTGGCGAAATACTCGGAATCGAGCGGGATCTGCTTCTTCAGATTCTCCGCCGTGCCGGGCGTGATCGCCCTCTCGTCGGCCGACATGATGTCGTAGGTCGCCGGGTTGGCCGGGCCCTGGCCGTAACAGCGCATGACCTCGAGCTGCAGCTCCGGGGTCTGGAGGTTGGCGAGCCAGCGGTTGGCCCATTCGCGCCCCGCCGGATTGCCTTTCGGAATCACCCAGGCGGCCGGGCAGGCGTTGCCCTGGTCGAAGGTCCAGTCGACGCGGCCCTTGGTGTCCTGCTTGATCAGCTGGCTGCGGGTCTGCCAGAGGCTGCCCATGACGACTTCGCCGTCGAGGAACATCTGCTGGCTCGACGCGCCCGAATCCCAGAACACGATATGGTCCTTGATCTTTTCGATTTTGGCCAGGCCGCGGTCGACATCGAGCGGATAGAGCTTGTCGGGGGCGACGCCGTCGGCGAGGAGTGCCGCCTCGATCGCACCGTTCATGTATTTGTACATGGTGCGCTTGCCGGGGTATTTCTCGACGTCGAAGAAATCGGCCCAGGTCGGTGCCGCCTTGCCGACCTTCTCGGTGTCCCAGGTCATGACATAGCTGTACCAGTAGCCCAGTACGCCATAGTCATGCGTATAGGGCGCGATATAGCCGGCGCGATCGACGATCGAATAGTCGACGGCTTCGAGCTCGTTGACGCGGCCCATCCGCAGGACCGAGAAGAAGTCGGCGTCGCAGCAATCCCAGGTCACGTTCTTGGCTTCGACCATCGCCTTGATGCTGCCTTCCAGCGGCCCGGATCCGTCCACTACGACCGGCACGCCGGTCTTCGCGGTGAAGGCCTTGCCGTAGATGTCGCCCGTGCAACGGACGGCGTCGCCGCCCCAGTTGGCATGGACGATCTGTTTGGGCTTGCCGGCGGCGAGCAGATCGCCCGACGACAAGGCCACGGCCCCGGCGCCCGCAAGCGCGCTGGCGGCAAGGAAGGTGCGGCGGCTGATCCGGCCGGCCTTCAGGTTGGCGAGCGCCACCTCGACGGAATCCTGGGCAAAACGCTGTGCAGTCATGAGACCTCCCTAAGCATGTCGGATTATGTTTCTATGCCTCACCGAATGAGGAATGCCGCCCGACTGCGGACTGGCTCGAATCCTATCACTCGTGAGCTCGGAACGCCAAGGGCAGCGGTCCAATTTGCCGCTCTCGACGAAAGGAATACCGGATCATGGCGCTGTCCCGTACGCATTGCTGGCCGGAAGGGCATTGGGATTGGCCGATCCATGTCTCGCACAAGCATGGCATCCGCTGCGGCGAGATGATCTTCGTGGGCGGGCAGGTCGATCTCGACAGCAGCGGCAAGGTCCAGCATGCGGGCGATCTCGCCACCCAGACCGTCACCGTCATGGCCAGCCTCGACAAGGTCCTGCGCGGTCTGGGGGCCGATCTGGGCGATCTGGTCAAGTTGATCGCGTTCTATCAGAACGACGGCAGCCGCGACGAGCAGCGATTCCTGGCCGATGTCGCACGACAATTGCCCGCCGGCGGTCCGGGGCCGGTGATCACGGCGGTGCCGCTGCCGGCCCTGGCCTATCCGGGGATGCTGGTCGAGATCGAGGCCGTGGCGATGCGGGGCGCCGACGGGCGCCGGTTGGAGCGCCAGGGCATCGCGCTGCGCGGTGCCGCCCCCTTGCCGGCGCCGCTTTCCCACGGCCTTCGTTGCGGCGAGATGATCTTCGTCGGCGGTGTCAGCGCCATCGACGAGACCGGTGCCGTGATCGCGAAGGGCGACATCGTCCGCCAGAGCCAGATCGTGATGGACCGCATCGGCGAGGTGCTGCACGGCTTCGGCGCCGCCCATGACGATGCCGTCAAGATCAACACCTACTACGCCGGCGGGGGCCAGTTCGCCGATTGGGAAGGCGCCGCGCGCGCGCGGGCGCGCTATTTCACCGAGCCGGGGCCGGCCGCCACCGGCCTGCCGCTGCCGCGTCACGCCCTGCCGGGTCTGATGACGCGCAGCGAGATCACCGCAATGCTCGGCAGGGACGGCCGTCGCCTGCCGCGCTCCCATGTCTGGCCCGAGGGCCATTGGGACTGGCCGATCCATCTTCCCTACAAGCATGGAATCCGCTGCGGGCCGATGATCTATCTGGGCGGTCAGGTGGCACTCACGCCCCAGGGCCAGGTGATCGAGCCGGGCGAGCTGGTGGCGCAGACCAAGATCGCGATGGAGAATATCCGGCGCGTGCTCGCAGGGTTTGGCGCCGGGTTCGACGACGTCGTCAAGGTGACGGCCTTCTATGAAGGCGGCGCTTCGGCGGACCAGCTGCACAAGAATCTGAGCGTGCGCTCGGCCTGCTTCACCGAGCCCGGTCCCGCCACCACGGGGATTCCGCTGCCCTTCCTCGCCTATGAGGAGATGGTGATCGAGATCGAGATCGTCGCGATGGTGGGATGAAAATAATCCCCTCCCTCGGAACGGGGGAGGGTTAGGGAGGGGGCTGCGCGCCGTCGAATACCGAGCAGCCCCCTTCCTAGCCTTCCCCCGCGAAGCGCAGGACTGTCCGGGGAACGGACTCAAGGGATTCAAACGACTCATTTTTATTGTTCTAAGTCTCGCACGCCCACGGATCACGTCTAATCCATATGCGCCAACACTTTGATACGATTCATGAAAACTTTCCCCGGACACTCCTGCGCGAAGCGGGGGAAGGGACAGAGTGCGTCTTTATCAATCGTCCGTCACCACGACGGCAGCATCGGCATCCCAGCCGAGCCAGACCTGCATCTCGTTCTTCGGCTCGAGCTTCATGCGCCAGGCGGGGCAACGCACCGCCAGCTGTCCCAGGCTCGCCGTCGCCACCGTGAAGTGGAAATCGCTGCCGAAATAGTTCCAGCTCGTGACCCGGCCCTGGGCCCGGTTGATCGCGGTCGACGGGGCGTCAGCGGCGATTGCGATCTTCTCCGGCCGCATCGCCAGCAGGACCTCGCCGCCGGCCGCCGGTATCGACGCCGCCTTCTGCCGGAAGGTCTCGCCGTTCACGGCATAGGCGAAGCCACCTTCGGCAGCCCCGCTGACCCGGCCCTTGATGAAGTTGCTTTCGCCCAGGAATCCGGCGACGAACCGCGTCGCCGGGCGTTCATAGAGGTCGGCAGGCCGGCCGATCTGCACGAACCGGCCGTCGCGCACGATGGCGATGCGGTCCGACATGGACAGCGCTTCTTCCTGATCGTGCGTCACATAGACGAAGGTGGTGCGGATGCGCTCATGGAGCTGCTTGAGCTCGATCTGGACCTCGGTGCGGAGCTTGCGGTCGAGCGCGCCCAGCGGCTCGTCGAGCAGCAGCACGTCCGGCGTGAAGACCAGCGAGCGCGCCAGCGCCACGCGCTGCTGCTGGCCGCCGGAGAGCTGGCGCGGCATCCGGTCGGCGAGGGGGGTGAGCTGCACCAGCTCCAGCGCGCGGCCGACCTCGCGCTTGATGTCCTCCGCCGGCCGGCGGCGCACCTTGAGCGGGAAGGCGACATTGTCGAACACCGACAGATGCGGAAACAGGGCATAACCCTGGAACACCATGCCGAAATTGCGCTTTTCGGGCGGCAGATGGGTGATCGCCTTGCCGTCGAGCAGAATCTCGCCGGCCGAGGGCGTGGTGAAGCCGGCGATCATCATCAGCATCGTGGTCTTGCCCGAGCCCGAGGGCCCGAGCAGCGTCAGGAATTCGCCACGCGCGACCTCGAGGTCGACGCCGTCGACGGCGCGCACGATCCCGTAATGTTTGGAAACCCCGCGAAAGGCGAGACCGCCGGCGGCGGCCCGATGAATCGACGTCGGATTGGTCGCAGTCGCTGTTCCCTGCACCGGCGCAGCCTTCCCCCTTGCTATCGGATCCGCCACAGCCGGGCCTCTAGCGGGCCCGTTCTCCGGCAGACCTTTCGTCCTCGGCCGGCAAGGCCTCAGACCGGATCGCGGCGCAGCGCCTGTGCCATGCAATGCACGCCGCCGCCGCCCATGGTGAACATGGTCATGTCCGGATCATAAACCGTAAATCCGGCGGCGCGCAGTGTCTTGTTCAGATCCTTCGACTGTGCGGTCGAAATGATCTTGTTGTCGCCTAGCGACATCACATTGCAGCCGAGGCCCATCGTGTCGCGATAATTCACCGGGACCATCTCGATCTTTTTCGACTTCAGCCAATCGAGGACCCAGTCCTCGGTGGTGTCGGGGCAGACCGCCGCCAGCTTGGGCGCCAGCATGCAGACCATCAGGTCGATATGGACGTAATGCTCGGCGATGGGGGCGAGCTTGACCTCCCAGCCCTTCTCTTCCATCCAGCCCTTCACCTGCTGCGCCGCCGGCTCCTGGGTGCGTTCGCCGCAGAAGCCGATCAGCACGGTGTTCGGCTCGATCACGTCGAAATCGCCGCCCTCGAAGGCCGACGCCGTGATCATCTTGAAGATCGGAATGCCCTTCTTCTGGTAAAAGTTGATCACCGGGGCATATTCGCCGCGCCGCCACCACTGATGCATCTGGGTGACGACCGCGCCGTAGGGCGTCATGAAGCTCGAATCGCGCGCATAGACCTGATAGGGCAGCGCCTCGTCGGGTTCGAGGAAATGCACCTTGGTGCCGCCTTCCTCATAGGCCTGGACCATCTCGCGATGCTGGCGCATGGCGAGCTGGCGGTCGAACTTGGCGCCGGAGCGCAAGGTCGCCTTCGAGATCGAGCTGGTCGGCAGCCATTTGAAGTTCACCGGCTCGCAGAGCAGCACGTCGTGCAGCCGGCCATATTCCGAATTCGCACCCCAGGCCTTGCCGCCGCTTGCCGTTGTCATGGCCGTCCTCCCGCTGAATGGTCTCGTTGGCGGCGATCCTATGGCTTGAAAAACTCTCTCGCAATGGACAAAGATTGGCCCGTCTTTGTGAGAAAATATAACTAAAGCTCAAGGTCATGCCACGCCGCCTCCCGCCGTTGAATCCGCTGCGCGCCTTCGAGGCCGCGGCGCGCCATGGCGGGATGACCAGGGCCGCCAGCGAACTCAACGTCACGCACGGCGCCATCAGCCATCAGGTCCGGGCGCTGGAAGAAGCGCTCAGCGTCGAGCTGTTCGAGCGCCGCGGCCGGCATCTGGCACTGACGCTGGCGGGCCAGCAGCTGCTGCCCTCGGTGCAGCAGGCGCTCGACCTCATTGCCGACGCGTCGGCGCGGTTGTCGCGGCCCGATCTCGACGGTCGCCTCACCATCAAGCTGCCGATCGCCTTCGCCTCGAAATGGCTGCTGCCGCGGTTGGCCCGGTTCCGCGACGCCTATCCGCAGATCGAGCTGTCGCTGCTGCCGTTCCGGCCGGGGGCCCGCGAGCGCAGCGAGGAAGCCGATCTCACGATCGATTACGGGCGCGGGCCCTGGAAGCGGAAATGGACCCGGCTCATCGCCAGCATCGACCTCTTCCCGATCTGCAGCCCGCGCCTGATCAATGCCGCGGCACCCCTGCGCGACCCGGCCGATCTCGCCCAACATACGCTGATCCATGACGATGACGGCACGGCCTGGGCCAATTGGCTCCTGGTCGGCGGTGTGGAGGGCGTCGATGCCAATTCCGGAATCCGCATGGGCACGGCCCTCTTGAGCATCGATGCGGCGGTGCAGGGGCTGGGCGTGGCGCTGGGCGACAAGGCGATCGCGACCGAGGAGCTGGCGACGGGCTTGCTGGTGCGGCCCTTCGGGCTCGGCGTGCCGGCCACCTCCTATTATTACCTGGTCTGCGATCCCGACGAGCTGCAGGTGCCGCGCGTGCGCGCCTTCATCGACTGGCTGCTGGACGAGGCGGGTCAGAGTTTCGCGCGGGCCGGCTGAGGCCACGTCAGGCGGCGCGCCGGCGCCGGCTGCCCAGCGTGAAGGCCATCAGGGCGAGAATGGTGAGCACCACGCCGCCATACTGGATCAGCGAGAGATGCTCGCCCAGCACCAGCACGGCGAAGGCGATCGTCACCACCGGCTCGATGTTCATCATCATCGCGACCTGCATGCCGGTGATCCGCTGCAGCGCCAGGAACCAGAGCATATAGCCGGCGATGTAGCAGGAGATGGCGCCCGCGGCCGCCAGGCCTCCGACGGTGCTGCCGGGGAGGCCCCAGCTGCCGGTGAAGGGCCCGAGCAGGAGCACCAGGGGCAGGAGCCACAGATTGGTGAAGAAGTTCATGGTGAGCGGCGGATCTTTCGCGATGGCGCGGCCGCCGAAGACGCTGGTCGAGGCCACCGAGAAGGCGGCGGCCAGCGCCCAGGCGATGCCGCGCCAATCCAGCGCGGCGAAGGTCGGTCCGATCGCCACCGCCAGGCCGATGAAGGCGAGAACAATGGCAACGCTCTTGCCGAGCGTCAGCCGCTCGCGGCCCGAGACGGCGCTCATCAGTCCCGCGAGAAGCGGGCTGGTATAGAGGATCAGCACGGCGAGGGAGACGGGAATGAAGGCGACCGAGCTCAGATAGCCGACCGACATGCCATAGGCCGTGACCGACAACCACAGGCTGTTGAGCAGCCCGTGACGCGATACCCGCAGCCGCTGCCGTTTTGCCAGTAGGATCCCGAGCGCCACCAGCACGAAGGCGCCGGTGCGCAGCGTGACGATGGTCAGCGGCGTCGAGCCGCTGTCGTAGGAAATGCGCGAAAAGGGCGTGATGAAGGCGAAGGCCGCCGCACAGGCGATGATGAAGGCGAAGCCCATACCCTCGCGGCGGTGCAGATCATGCGCGGCCTGCGCGGCCAGGCCGGCGGAGTCGGACGAGGAAGCGGGGGCGGTCATGGAGGTTCCCGAGGGCAGCCGCCGGAAGCCAGGGCGACTCCGGCAAGCTATTGATCTATCGGGCCAGATTGCCGCTGTCCAGCGCCCCGACCGGCTGGACGGGCCGCCGGTCGGATGCCATAGTGGCCCCCCAAAAAGAGGGGCGTCCCAGCAGGATCGCCCCTGTTTTGGTGCCTGAGACCGATGGCCTTATCTTCCGCGCTGAAGGAGCGCCTGATCGAGCGATGAGCCTGGGTACGCGTCTTTACACACTGCTCTGGGGCGTGCCGGTCGGCACCGACCGCTATGGCAATCGCTATTTCCGCGGCAAGCGACTCCTGCATAACCGCGAACGGCGCTGGGTGCTCTATAACGGCGCGCCCGAGGCCTCCAAGGTTCCCGCCGAATGGCATGGCTGGCTGCATGGCAGCCCGGTTCCGCCGCCGACGGGCAACGAGCCGCACCGGCCCTGGCAGAAAGAGCATGAGCCGAACCTGACCGGCACGTCGCTCGCCTATCGTCCGCCGGGCCATGTGCTCGAAGGCGGTCATCGCGCGAAGGCCAGCGACGATTACGAACCGTGGGTCCCCAACTGACATCGCTCTCGCGGAACAGAACACCGAATTCGGCGGGTGCGATGCCCGTCCGGACGCCGCGAAGGGGCGTGGCATGAAGCGCAATGCAATCGAAACGATGATGGGTGCGGTGGTGCTGCTGGTGGCGGCGACCTTCCTCGCCTTCGCCTATAGCAGCAGCAATGTGAGCCGCGTCGAAGGCTACGAGCTGCTGGCGCGCTTCAATCGCGTGGACGGCATCGCGCCGGGCAGCGAAGTGCGCCTGAGCGGCATCAAGGTCGGCTCGGTGCTCTCCACCCATCTGGATCCGAACACCTATCTCGCCGAGGTGCGGATGAGCATCCTCAACGACGTCAAGCTGCCGACCGACAGCTCGGCGCGCATCCTGTCCGACGGGCTGCTGGGCAATCCCTATATGGCGCTCGAGCCGGGCGCCGACGAAAAGATGATCCCGCCGGGCGGCGAGATCCGGAAGACGCAGGACCCGCTCAATCTGGTCGACCTGATCGGACGCTTCATCTTCAGCTCGACCAATTCGGGCTCGTCGACGCCGTCGAGCTCGCAGAACCCGCAATAGGCGCCGGTTCCATGCCGGCCGACCAGGATCCGAAACCGGCGCCCTCCCAGCATTGGGATCCCGCACGCTATCAGCGCAATGCCGGCTTCGTGCCGGTGCTGGGCGCGCCCGTCCTCGACCTTCTGGCGCCGCAGCCGGGCGAACGCATCCTCGATCTGGGCTGCGGCGACGGCGTGCTGACCGAGAAGCTGGTCGCCGCCGGGGCCAGTGTCGTCGGCGTCGATGCGAGCGCGGAGCAGATCGCCGCCGCGCGCGCCCGCGGGCTCGATGCGCGCGTCATGAGCGGCGAGGCCCTGACCTTCGTGGGCGGGTTCGACGCGGTTTTCTCGAACGCGGCGCTCCATTGGATGAAGCAGGCCGATGCCGTGATCGACGGCGTCTGGCGAGCGCTCGAGCCGGGCGGACGCTTCGTCGCCGAGATGGGCGGCGGCGCCAACGTCGCGGCGATCACGGGCGCGCTGGTGGCGGCGCTCGACCGGCGCGGCCTCGACGGGGCCGGGGCGGTGCCCTGGTTCTTCCCGAGCGTCGAAGATTACCGGGCACGGCTCGAGCGGCGCGGCTTCCGGGTGAGGACTATCGGTCTCATCGAGCGGCCGACACCGTTGCCGGGCGCCATGGCGGGGTGGCTCGAGACCTTCGCCGAAAGCTTCATCCGCCGCCTGCCGGAACCGGATCGGGCCGCCTATATCGCCGAGGTCGAAACGGCCCTGGCACCGAGATTGCGGAACGCGCAGGGACAATGGCACGCCGACTATGTGCGGCTCCGGTTCGCTGCCGAAAAGCTTTGATTGATCAATGATTAACGTCCGCAGCCAGCCCTTCTCCGGGGGCGCCGGGCTTGCTATGGTGACGCCAGACGCCCATCTAGGGTTCGGGCAAGGCACCGATGAACCAACCGATCAAACGCAACCCGCAGGGACCGGCCTATCCGACCTGGCGCCAGCCGGACGGCAAGGTGGTTTCCTGCACCGAAAAGATCAAAGTGCTGAACGAGAATCTGTCCGAGATCCGCCAGCTCGCCCAGGATGCGCTCGAAGACGCGATCCTGATGGGCTGCGACGAGGAACAGGTGCGCAAGGTGCTGAACGATCTCGTCGTCTCGCTCGAAAACCCCTATCGCAAGCGCAAGTGAAGCCCGCCCCCCATCCTGACGCTCGCGCCGCTTCTGGCCGCGCCGTTCTCCTCCTCTCGTTCCTCGCTGCGGCGGTGCCGATGGTTGTCGGCACCGGGCAGGCGATGGCCGATCCGATGCCGGTCGCCGTCCTGCGCACGCTCGACAAGGTGACGGCGCGCGTCAACACCATCGAAGTGCCGGTAGGCAGCTCGACCGAGCTGGGCGCGCTCCAGGTGACGGTGCGCGCCTGCGACAAGCGCCCGCCCGAAGAGACGCCGGAAAGCGCCGCCTTTCTCGAGATCCAGGAAACCAAGGAAGGCGAGCCGGCGAAGACGGTGTTCTCGGGCTGGATGTTCGCCTCAAGCCCGTCGCTCTCGGCGCTCGAGCATCCGGTCTACGACATCTGGGTCGTGGACTGCGTGAAGTCCGAGACCAGCGAGTCCGGCACCACGCCGTAGAAACGGGTCGGCGCCGGAATGGCGGCGGCGAGCTGGCGCTGATATTCGGCACGGCTGATCTCGATGGCGCCGAACTGCTTCAGATGCTCGGTGACGAACTGCGTGTCGAGCAGGCGATAACCGCCGATCCGCAGGCGCAGCACCAGATGGACCAGCGCCACCTTGCTGGCATCGCGCGCGCGGCTGAACATGCTCTCGCCGAAAAAGGCGCCGCCCAGCGAGACGCCATACAGACCGCCCACCATCTTTCCGTCGTCCCAGGTTTCCACGCTGTGCGCATAGCCCAGCTCGAAGAGCTGGCGCATCAGCCGGAGGATGTCCTGGTTGATCCAGGTCTCGTTGCGCCCGGGCATGGCCTCGGCACAGGCCATCACGGTCTCGGTGAAGGCGCTGTCGCAGCGCACCTCATAGCGGTTGGAGCGGACGGTGCGGGCCAGGCGGCGGGGAATATGGAAGCGGTCGAGCGGCAGCACGCCGCGGCGCTTCGGGTCGATCCAGTGCAGCTCGGGATCTTCGCGGCCTTCCGCCATCGGGAAGACCCCGCAGGCATAGGCGCGCAGGAGCATGTCGGCAGTGATGCGTTCCCGGCCGCTCACTCAGGGCCTCGCTTGATGTGATCGCTTCGCTCTACTTTAAAGCTCAGAACGAGATCCCCATTACGCACGCCCCCTCCCCTTGCGGGTGGGGGTAGGGGGAGGGGAGGATCCGCGTGACGGTCTTTGGCATCTTGTGCCGGGCGAGCGCGAGGTGCGGGCTTGGAATTCGCGAATATCGTCGGGGCTCCGCTCAGATCGCTCATTCGCGATTCCAGGCCTCAATCCTTCGGCGCGACGAACTTCTCGAGCCAGCGGATGTCGTAGTCGCCATTGATGAAGTCGGTCGCCCCCACCAGCTTGCGGTGGAGGGGAATGCTGGTATCGATGCCGCCGATCACGAACTCCTCGAGCGCCCGGCGCAGCCGCATCAGGCATTCGTTGCGGCTGGTGCCATGGACGATCAGCTTCGCGATCAGGCTGTCGTAATATTGCGGCACGCGATAGCCGCTATAGAGGGCGGAATCCACCCGCACGCCCAGTCCGCCCGGCGCATGATAGTCGGTGACGCGGCCGGGCGACGGCGCGAAGGTGTCGGGATTCTCGGCATTGATGCGGCATTCGATGGCATGGCCGGTGAAGGTGATGTCCTCCTGCCGGAAGCTCAGCGGCGCGCCGGTCGCAACCCGGATCTGCTCGCGCACCAGATCGATGCCTGTGATCATCTCCGTGACCGGATGCTCGACCTGGAGGCGGGTGTTCATCTCGATGAAATAGAACTCGCCGTCCTGGAACAGGAACTCGATCGTGCCGGCGCTGCGATAACCCAGGCGGCGCATGGCGGAGGTCGCGATCTCGCCCACCTTCTGGCGCTGCGCGGCGTTGAGCGCGGGCGAGGGCGCTTCCTCGAGCACCTTCTGATGGCGGCGCTGCAGCGAGCAGTCGCGCTCGCCCAGATGCACGACATTGCCGTGGGCGTCGGCCAGGATCTGGATCTCGATATGGCGCGGATGGTCGAGATATTTCTCCATATAGACCGCGTCATTGCCGAAATTGGCCTTGGCCTCGGAGCGGGCGAGGCTCAGCGCCTCGCTCATCTCGGCGCGCGAATTGGCGACCTTCATCCCCTTGCCGCCGCCGCCCGCCGCCGCCTTGACCAGGATCGGATAGCCGATGCGTTCCCCCAGATCCATGGCGTCGGCGTCGTTGGTGACGGCGCCGTCGGAGCCCGGCACCACGGGAATGTTGAGCGAGCGGGCCGCGTCCTTGGCCGCGACCTTGTCGCCCATCAGCCGGATATGCTCGGGCGCCGGGCCGATGAAGGTGAAGCCATGCTCCTCCACCATGCCGGCGAACTGTGCGTTCTCCGACAGGAAGCCGATGCCGGGATGGATCGCGTCGGCGCCGGTGATGGTCGCGGCCGACAGGATCGCCGGGATGTTGAGATAGCTGAGGCGCGAGGGCGGCGGCCCGATGCAGACCGCCTCGTCGGCGAGGCGCACATGCATCGCGTCGGAATCGGCGGTCGAATGGACCGCGACCGTGCGGATGCCCATCTCGCGGCAGGCGCGATGGATGCGAAGCGCGATCTCGCCGCGATTGGCGATCAGGACCTTTTCGAACATGCCCGCTCCAAAACCGCTTGGCGTGCCGTCCTGTGGCTCAATCGATCACCATCAGCACTTCGCCATACTCGACCGGACGCCCGTCCGCGACCAGGATCTCGCGAACGGTGCCGCCGTCGGTGGCGGGAATCGGATTCATCACCTTCATGGCTTCGATGATGAGCAGGGTCTGCCCCTTGGTCACGCGGTCGCCCACCTTGACGTAAGGACTGGCGCCCGGCTCGGCCGAGAGATAGACGGTGCCGACCATGGGCGAGGTGACGGCGCCGGCGGGCGGGCCGTCCGCCGCGGTGTTCGCCGGTGCCGGCGCAGCCGGTGCGGGCGCTGCGGTCGCGGGCGCTGCTGCGGCCGCGGCCGCCAGCATCTGCTTGTTCACGCGGATGCGCTGCGGGCCGTTCTCATACTCGATCTCGGTGAGGCCCGTCTGCTGCAGCAATTCGGCCAGCTTGCGGATCAAAGCCTCGTCGACGTCGAACTTCGCCATTACGTCTCTTCCTGGGTCCTGAGCGTTGTGGCCATCGCGTCGAGCGCCAGCAGATAGCCTTGCGCGCCCAAGCCGCAGATGACGCCGGTCGCGGCGAGGCTCACATAGGAATGATGCCGGAATCGCTCGCGACGGTGAATGTTGGAGAGATGGACCTCGATGATCGGCAGGTCCGTCGCCGTCAGGGCGTCGAGCAGCGCCACCGAGGTGTGGGTGTAGGCCGCCGGGTTGATGATGATCGCGGCGTGGCTGCGCCGCGCCGCCTGAATCCAATCGACCAGCTCGCCCTCATGGTTGGATTGGCGGAAATCGACCGCCAGGCCCAGCTCCTTCGCCCGCTTCTTGCAGCTCTTCTCGATGTCCGCGAGCTTCGTCCGGCCATAGATGGTCGGCTCGCGCTCACCGAGGAGGTTGAGGTTGGGCCCATTCAGGATCAGGACGGTGGGGGTTTTGGCCAAGGGGCTGGATTTCCGCAAATCTAACGGCTGAACGAGCCCTTATAGCATGGGACCGGAATGGCGCAACTTCGCGCCGAAAGCCGCCTTAACCCGCAGTCTTTGCTGGGCAATCAGGCTTTTTCAGGGCTGGGCGCGTCGGCGAGCCCGGACGCTCGCGAAAGCGATCCGGTCCGCCGCCCACCCCGAGTCCCCTCAGCCGCCCATCGACATGCCGCCATTCACCCGGATGACCTGGCCGGTGATATAGGCGGCATCCTCTGAAGCGAGGAACGCCATGGCGGCGGCGATTTCCTCGGGCTTGCCGTAGCGGCGCATCGGCACCAGGGTCAGCGCGGCCTCGAGCCCGGCGGCATCGATCTCGCCCAGCATCTCGGTCGCGATATAGCCGGGCGACACGGCATTCACGGTGACCCCGTGGCGCGCGACCTCGGCCGCGATCGGCCGCATCATCGCGGTGATGCCGCCCTTGGAGGCGGCGCAGACCGAGTATTTGTTGCCGCCGAAATCGGCGATCTCCGTGATGCAGGAGCCGGTCGCGATCAGCCTGCCATGCTTGCGGTCGATCATCTGCGGCAGCACCGCGCGGGCGACGTTGAAGAAGCCATGGAGGTTGCTCTCGATGGCACGGGTCCAGTCCTCGTCGGTGCTCTCCACGAACGGCCGGTCGATGACGATGCCGGCGTTCGAGACCAGGATGTCGACCTTGCCGAAGGCCTTGGCGGTCGCCGCCACCAGCTTCTCCGCCTCCGTGCGCTTCGAGACGTCGGCCGGCACCACGATCGCCTCGCCGCCGGCCTGCCGGATCTCGGCGGCGACCGCCTCGGCCTTGTCCACCGTCGAGACGCAGTTGACGCAGACTTTGGCGCCGTCCGCCGCGAAGCGCAGCGCGATCGCCCTGCCGATCCCGCGCGAGCTGCCGGTGACGATGGCCGAACGGCCTTCGAGCTTTCTCATGAAAATCCTCCCTGGCGTAATGCCGGATCGTTCCTGCCGGCTTCGCTCGCGCAGGCTAGGGGGATGACCGGGATCATGCAACCAGGGGCAGACCTGCCGGCTCAGCTCGGCTGGCGGGCCTGCTGGATCAACTGCTTCATCTGGTCGATCGAGATCGCGCCGCCGACGAAATGCGCACCGAAGAGGAATGCCGGCGTCCCGTCGATATTGAGTGCCTGCGCCAGCTCATGGACCTGCTTCAGCTGCTCCATGATGGCGGGATCCTCCATGTCGGCCTTGAGCCGCACGACATCGAGCCCGGCCCCTTGCGCCAGCGACAGGATCGCGTCGTCGGTCAGCTCGCCCTTCTGGGCGATCAGCGCCTCATGCATCTCGCGATATTTGCCCTGCTTCTGGGCCGCGAGCGCCGCCTTGGAGGCGACCAGCGATTCCGGCCCCAGGATCGGGAATTCCTTATAGACGATGCGCAGATCCGAATCGCTCGCCAGCAGGCTGGCGATGTCCGGTGCCACGCGCTTGCAATAGGGGCAGCGGTAGTCGAAGAACTCGACGATCGTCACGCTGGCATTGGCCGGCCCGATGCTGGGGCTGTTCGGGTCGGCATAGATCGCGTCCTTGTTGGCCGCCACCGCCGCCATCCGGGCGCTGTCGCTGGCGTTCTGGCGCTGCTGGTCGAGGGCCTGCAGCGCGCCCACGACCAGCTGAGGTTCGTTGGTCAGGGTGTCGCGCACGATCTGGCGCAGCGCCGCCTCGTCGGGTTTCGGGGCGCCCATATGGCCAAGGCCCATCATGACGGCGAGCGCCGCGGCGGCACCGATCAGGGCGGAAACGACGGCCAATCCAATCGAACGCATCGGAAACGGACTCCAATCGGGGCGGATGGGGACGGGCGGCGGATTATCGGCGGGCGGGCCTCGCCAACGCAACCCCGAAGCGCTGCCGCGGGATCACGGTCGAGAGAGCCGCATCAGTCCTGATCCTGGCTCACCTGGAACAGGATGTCCTCCGCGCGGAGCGCGCCCGGCGAGCCCGGCGGCAGTCCGTCCTGGGCGCGGCGCGCATACTCCTTCGCCTTCTTGTCCTGACCCTGAAGCATGGCGATTTCGGCCTGGGCCAGCGCCACCATCGGCAGCTGGTTGTTGCGCCCATAGGCGACGGTGAGGAGCCGCCAGCCCTGGATGTTGGCGGGTTCGAGGCCGGTGGCGACCTCGAGATGCTGGATCGCTTCGCCATTGGCGGTGGCGTCGTTGGTCTCGACCAGGCTCTGGGCCAGCCCGATGCGCAGCAGCGGCGAATCCGGCGCCAGCTTGACCGCCTGTCGATAGGCCTCGACGGACTCCGCCGTATGGCCGTTCTCGAACAGCATCTGGCCCTTCAGTTCCTTCAGATACGGATTGTTGGGCTCTTCGAGGATCAGCTGGTCCACCGCCGGCGTGGCTTTGGCGAGATCCGCGGCGCGGTACCAGGCGATGGCGCGCGCATAGCGCGCGGCGAAGCTGGTGTCGTTCTCGGGATAGGCCTTCATGATATCGTCGAGCGGCTCCATGAAGGCCACGATCTTGGCGCGAATGCGCCGTTGGTCTTCCTCGAACTGGGGATTCAACGGCGCATTGGTAAAGGGCGAGGACGCCATGAACTGCTGGATGTGATCCATGCGCTGTTGCGTCATGGGATGGGTCTGCAGGAATGGATTTTCGTTCGCGAATCCCGTGAGCACCGCGTCTTTCTGCAGGATGTCGAACATCTCATACATGCCGCGCGCCGTCTGGCCGGTGGCGTCGAGGAATCCGAGCCCGGCCGAGTCCGCGGACGCCTCCTGCGTGCGGGTGTATTTCAGCAATTGTGTCGTGGCGACGCCCGGCCCCACCAGGACGCCGGCACCGGCAGCACCGGGCTGGCCGGAGGCGATGCCCGCGCCGATGCCGAGCACCATCGCGATGATCGATTCGATGGTGGCGGCCCGCTGGACGTCCTTGGAGCGGACCAGGTGGCCGCCCGCGATGTGGCCGGTCTCATGCGCGATCACGCCGATCACCTGATTGGCGGTCTGCGCGCGCACCAGAAGCCCGGTATGGAGGAAGAGATTCATCCCGCCGGCGACGAACGCGTTGATGCGCGGGTCGTTCACGATATAGATATGGATCGAAGCCGGGTCCAACCCGGCCGCTACAAAGATTGGCGTGGTGTAATCGCGCAGGTAAGCTTCGATCTCGGCGTCGCGGACCAGGCTCGGGCCATCCGCGGCGACGGCGATTGACGGCGCGAACGCAAACCAGGCTGCGACCAACGTCACCAAGGATCTCAGGAACCGCATGATGCGCATGACCTTATCCGACGCACTGAGAAATGGGAACCGCCGGGGCGTGCGGCAATGGGTCCTGATTCTCGCCGGAAGCGCGCTCGTCGGCGCGGCGGCCCTGCTGCTGCTGGCCGCCTGCGAGCCCGAAAAGCCGCCCGGAATGATCGGCAGCGTCAGCGGTTTCGCCGGTGCGGCCGTGGCCGACGAGCCGCGCGCGGCGGTGGTGGCCCGGGACGTGCTTTCCGCCGGCGGCAGCGCCGCCGATGCCGCCGTCGCCCTCTATTTTGCACTGGCCGTGACCATGCCATCGACCGCCGCCCTGGGCGGGGGCGGGGTCTGTATCGTCCACGACGCCGACAAGAAGACCACCGAGGTTCTGGATTTCCTCCCGCGCGCGGCACCCGATGGTCGCGTGGCGGTCCCGCTCGCCGTGCGCGGCATGGCGGCCCTGCAGGCGCGTTATGGAAAGCTTCGCTGGGAGCAGCTGCTGGGGCCGGCCGAGCAGATGGCGCGGCTCGGCACGCCCACCAGCCGGGCGCTGGCGCGCGAACTGGTCACCGCCGGCGCGAGACTGAGCCAGGATGACGAAATGGCGCGGATTTTCCTCCATCCCGACGGGACGCCGCTGCAGGAGGGCGAACCCTTGCGCCAGGAATTGCTGGGCGGCGTGCTGACCCAGCTGCGCATCAAGGGCGCGGGCGAGTTCTATACCGGCACGCTGGCTCATACCCTCACCGATGCCGCGCAAACGCTGGGCGCGCCCTTGACCATCGAGGCGCTGCGCAATGCCAAGCCGGAATTCAAGCCCGCCCTCGAAGTGCCCTTCGGCAATCACACGATCTATCTGTCGCAGCCGCCGGCCGCCGGCGGTGTTGTCTTCGGACAATTGGTCGAAATGATGATCGACGTCGAGGACTTTGCCGGCGCGCCCGAAAGCGAGCGGCCGCATCTCGTGGCCGAGGCCTCGGAACGGGCCTTCGTCAACCGGACGAGCTGGATGGAGCCGGACGGCAGCAGCAAGGTCGATCCGGCGACCCTCGTCACCGAGGATTACGCCAAGATGCTGATGAAGGGATATGACAAGGGCCATGCGACGCCAGCCAACCCCTTCGTCGCGGTCCCGGAGAATCCGTGGGCGAGCGGCTTCGTCACCGCCGATGCCGACGGCAATGCGGTCGCCTGCAACGTCACGATGAACAATCTCTTCGGGGCGGGCCGGATGGCGCCCGGGACCGGCATCCTGCTGGCGCCGGCGCCCAACGATCGCGGCGCCGGCTATCGCGCCCTGGGGCCGGTTTTGCTGGCCAACAAGTCCACGGGCGAGTTCTTCTTCGCCGGCGCGGCCTCGGGCGGAGAGACCGCGGCCACCGCATTGGCGCAGGTGTTCGTAAGGGTGGCCGAGGCCAAGCAGTCGCTCGCCGATGCGGAGGCCGCACCCCGCTTCCATCACAACGGCTCGCCGGACCTCGTCTATACCGAGAGCATCGATCGTACGCAGAGCGAGAGCTCGCTGACCCAGCGCGGCCACCAGATCCAGCAGATCGACTCCATCGGCCGGGTCAACGCGATCTGGTGTCCGAAGTCGCTCCAGCGGGATTCGGCCAGCTGCAGCGCCGATGCCGATCCGCGCGCGTTCGGGCTGGCCGTGGTCCAGACCGACAAGTAGCGGCGACGATGGCACTCAAGGTCGCACGGCGCGGGAAGGTGCCGCCCTTCATTGCGATGGAGGTGCTGCGCCATGCCAACGAGCGCGCCGCGCAAGGCCATGACGTCCTCCATCTCGAGGTCGGGCAGCCCGGAACCGGCGCGCCGCAGGCGGTGATCGAAGCCGCCCATCGCGCGCTCGACCGGGAGGCGCTGGGCTATACCGAAGCCCTGGGGCTGCCGGTGCTGCGCCAGCGCATCGCGCGTCACTATGCCGACACCTACAAAGCCGATGTCGACTGGCGGCGCGTCGTTGTCACCACCGGCTCGTCGGGCGGGTTTCTTCTGGCCTTCCTGGCGGCCTTCGATGCCGGCGACAGGATCGCGCTGGCGAGCCCAGGCTATCCCGCCTACCGCAACATCCTGACGGCGCTCGGGATCGACCCGGTCGAGCTCGAGGTCGGGCCGGAGCATCGCTTCCAGCCGACACCGGAACTGCTGTCGCGGCTGGAGCGGCAACCCGACGGATTGATCGTCGCGAGCCCGTCCAATCCCTGCGGCACCATGCTCGATCGCGGCCATTTCGAAGCGCTGCTCGGTTATTGCCGGGAGCGCGGCATCCGCGTGGTGTCCGACGAGATCTATCACGGCATCACCTACGGCATGGCGGCCACCTCGGCCACCGAGCTCCATGCCGAGGCCATCGTCATCAACAGCTTCTCGAAATATTACGCGATGACCGGATGGCGGCTGGGCTGGATGGTGGTGCCGGAGGATTTGCTGCGCTCGGTGGAAAGCCTCGCGCAGAATCTGTTCGTGTCGCCGCAGGCCCTGCCGCAGCATGCGGCACGCGTCGCGTTCGACGCCAAGGCCGAGCTCGACGGCAAGGTCGCGCATTACGCCGAGAACCGGGCCCTGCTGCTGCGCGAGCTGCCCAAGGCCGGCTTCGACCGGCTGGCGCCGGCCGACGGCGCCTTCTACATGTTCGCCGATGTCGGCGCGCTCACCAACGACAGCACCGCCTTCTGCCAGCAGATGCTGGAGGAGACCGGCGTCGCCGCTACGCCCGGCGTCGATTTCGATCCCGCCCGGGGCCATCGCTTCCTGCGCTTCTCCTTCGCCGGCAGTACCGCCGACATCGCCGAGGCCGCCCGCCGGCTCGTCGCCTGGCGGCGATAGTGTCGCGGGCGGCGGGCAGATGCGCATCCTCGTCGTCGGCGCCTACGGACTGATCGGAACTTACGTCTCGACGCGCCTGGTGGCCGACGGCCATGAGGTGACCGGTCTCGGCCGGCGCACGGCCGACGCGGCCCGGCGCCTGCCGGCTCTGCGCTGGATCGCCGGCGACCTGCGCGCCATGACCGGGGAGGGAAGCTGGACCGAGCCGCTCCGAGACATCGAGGCTGTCGTCAATTGTGCCGGCGTTCTCCAGGACGGTCCCAAGGACGAGGTCGCTAGCGTCCAAGCTGACGCCATGAGGGCGTTGTTCCGGGCCTGCGAGAACAGCGGCGTCCGGCGGTTGATTCATTTCTCGGCGCCGCCTTCGGGCTCCGGGACCTTGTTCGAGACGACGAAGCAGGAGGCGGACAAGGCGTTGGCTGCATCGACGCTGGATTGGCTCATCCTGCGGCCGGCCCTGGTTCTATCGCCGCAGGCCTATGGCGGCAGCGCCCTGTTGCGCGGATTGGCGGCACTCCCCTTCTGCAGGCCTTCGATCGCCGGCGCTCGGCCGCTTCAGATCGTCAGCATCTTCGACGTCGCAGAAACCGTATCGCGGGCACTTCGGAATCCCGCCCACGCGCGCCGGATCTACGATCTCGCTCATCCCGAGAAGATCGCGCTCGACGATCTGGTCGTCCTGCTGCGCGAGTGGCTCGGCCTGGCTCCAGTTCCCGCCCTTCGCCTGCCGGGTTGGTTCGTGGCTTGCGTGGCGGCCCTTGCCGACGGGGCGGGCCGGTTCGGGTGGCGAAGCCCCGCGCGAACGACGGCACTGCGCGAGCTGAGCCACGGCATCGACGCGCATCCAGAGGGCTGGATCGAAGACTGGGTTGCCGAGCCGGCGGCCTTGCAGGATATCCTCGCGGCCCATCCCGCGACCGTCCAGGAGCGGCGATTTGCTCTGGGATATTTCCTCAAGCCCTTGGGACTGGTGGCGCTGGGCCTGTTCTGGATTGCCAGTGGAATCCTGGGGCTCGGCGCGGCGAGATCCGAAGCGGCTCAGGCCCTGGTTGCGGGCGGATTTTCCGCGGGCGTCGCATCGGCGGCTGTGATCGGTGGAAGCCTTGTCGATATCGCGCTCGGCGGGGCCGTGCTTTTCGCCCGCACCGCGCGGCTGGCCCTGATCGGCATGCTGGGGGTGAGCCTGATTTATTTGATCGCTGCGACGATCCTGTTGCCCGGCCTTTGGCTCGATGCGTTCGGCGCCCTGCTCAAGGTCATCCCGGCCATGATCGCGGCCCTGGCCATGCTCGCCTTGTTGCCCGATCGATGATCGAGCTCGCGACCGTCCTCAAGCTCCTGCATGTCCTTGGCGCCACCGTTCTGTTGGGAACCGGCGCCGGCATCGCGTTCTTCATGGTCATGGCCAACCGCACCCGCGACGCGCGGGCGATCGCCCATGTCGCGCAGACGGTGGTGATCGCCGATTTCATCTTCACGGCCTCGGCCGTCCTGCTGCAGCCCGTGACCGGCTGGCTGCTGGCGCGCACCGGCAGCTATCCGCTGACCGAAGGCTGGATCGGGCTTTCTCTCGTGCTCTATCTGCTGGTGGGCGCCTGCTGGTTGCCGGTCGTCTGGATCCAGATCCAGATGCGCAATCTCGCGCGCGCCGCGGCCGACGACCATGCGCCGTTGCCGGATCGCTATGACCGCCTCTATCGGGTTTGGTTCTATCTCGGCTTCCCCGCCTTCGCCGGCGTCATCGCCATCATCTGGCTGATGCTGGCGAAGCCCAGCGTCGCGATTGGGTTTTGATCCCTCGGGGCCAACGAAGAACCCCGACCCGGTCTTTCGACCGGGTCGGGGCTGACGTCAAATCCGGAACGGACCTACGAGGCGCTTAGGAGCCGCGGCGCCACCAGCCGCGCTTGGTCGGTTGCGGCTCGCTCTTCGGCTCCGGCAGAACGACCCGGGCCGGTTCCTCGGCGCGATGGCTGGGGGCCGGCTGTTCCTGTCTTTCGGCCGCGTGAGCAGGCTCTGCCGGCGCGACAAGGGTGGCCGCAGGCGCGGCCTCCTCATGATTGCGATGGGCATGCCCATGCGCCGGCTGGTCGTGGGGCCGATCGCGAGCGGATTCCACCGGCGTCTCGCTCTCGTCGCCGGTTTCCTCGTTCTCCAGCTCGGCGTCGTCCTCCGGCACCTCGGCTTCGACATTGCCGTCGGCGTCCTCGATCTCGTCATCCGGCTCGTTATAGGGCCAGTCGCGATCGAAGTCGGCCGGCGTCACCAGGGGCCGCGGGCCGCGCGGCTGTTCCTGGGGCTCCCCGGGATCGTTCTCGAGACCGACCTGCGGCGCCGGGGCTTCACCCGGCAAGCCGCCTTCCTGGCGACGGCGCGAACGCCGGCGACCGCCGCGCCGGCCACGGCGCCGACGCCGGCGTGCATCGCCTGCACCGGGCGCCTGGGCCTCGTCCTGACCTTCGCGCGGTTGCGGCGCCGTGGCATTGCCCGGGCCTTCGGCGGCCTCGGCGGGCGTCATGTCATCGGCAACGAATTCGCTGCGACGCGGTTGGTTTTCGATCGGCCGTTCGGCAGCGACCGGCACCGGGCCCTCGCGGCGCTGGCCGTCGCCATCGCGACCGCCTTCCCGGCGGTTGTCCTCGCCGTCGCGTCCGCGACCGCCCCGGCGACGCCGGCGGCGGCGGCGGCCGCCCCGCTCATTCTCGCCGCCTTGTTCGGCCCGGTCGCCGCGATCACCGCGGTCGCCCCGATCGCCGCGGTCGTTGCGCGCTTCGCGCGGCTCGGCCGGGGCGACGTCGCCGTCCTCGGGCTCGAGGCGATCTTCGATCTCGGCTTCGTCCTCGATCTCGATCTCGTCTTCGGGCTCGTCGAGGACCGCCGGTGCCGGCAGCGAAGTCGCCGGCATGGGCAGCTCTTCGCCCGGTGCCAGCGCCCGCAGGCGCTCGATGCGGTATTCCGGCGGGATCAGGTGATCGTCGCCGGTGAGATAGACGCGGAAGCCATGGCGGATCTCGATCTCGGCCAGGGCCCGGCGCTTCTGGTTGAGGATGAAGAGGGCGACCGCCGTCGGCACCGAGACGGTGATGCCGGGGCCGCGGCGGCGCGTGCCTTCCTCCTCGACGCCGCGCAGCACATGGAGCGCGGTCGATTCGGTCGAGCGCACGCGCCCCAGGCCGCGGCAGAGGCGACAGATCTCGGTCGAGGCCTCGACCAGGCTCGGACGCAGCCGCTGGCGCGAGAGCTCGAGCAGGCCGAACGGGCTGATGCGCCCGATCTGGATGCGCGCCCGGTCGGTGCGCATCGCCTCCTTGAGGCGACGCTCGACCTGCGCGTTGTGGCGCTGCTCTTCCATGTCGATGAAGTCGATGACGATCAGGCCGGCCAGATCGCGCAGGCGAAGCTGGCGCGCGACCTCTTCGGCAGCCTCCATATTCGTGCGCAGCGCCGTGTCTTCGATGTTGCGCTCGCGCGTGGCGCGGCCGGAATTGACGTCGATCGCCACCAGCGCTTCGGTCTGGTTGATGACGATATAGCCGCCCGACCGGAGCTGGACCGTGGGATTGTGCAGCGCGTCGAGCTGGGTCTCGACTTGATGGCGCTGGAACAGCGGCATGCTGGGGTCGCGATAATGGATCACGCGCCGCGCATGGCTCGGCGTCAGCATCTTCATGAAGGCCTTGGCGGCCTTGTAGCCCTCGTCACCCTCGACCTGAATGTCCTCGATGTCGCGCGTATAGAGATCGCGGATCGAGCGCTTGATCAGGTTGGCTTCCTCATAGATCAGCTCGGGCGCCGTCGAGCGCAGCGTCAGGTCGCGAATCTCGCCCCAGAGCCGCAGCAGATACTCGTAGTCGCGCTTGATCTCGGTGCGGTTGCGCTCGCTGCCGGCGGTGCGCACGATCACGGCCATCCCCTTGGGGATTTCCAGATCGCCGATCACCGACTTGAGGCGCTTGCGGTCGTTGGCGCTGGTGATCTTGCGCGATACGCCGCCGCCGCGCGCGGTGTTGGGCATCAGCACGCAATAGCGGCCGGCCAGCGAAAGGTAAGTGGTGAGGGCGGCGCCCTTGTTGCCGCGCTCTTCCTTCGTCACCTGCACCAGCATGATCTGGCGGCGCTTGATGACTTCCTGGATCTTGTAGCGGCGCAGCGACCGGGGCCGGCGCGGCTGTTCCTCTTCCTCGGCCTCATCGCCACCGACGACGTCGAGCGGGGCTGCCGCCACCGGGGCCCGGTCCTCGATCCCGCCGCCGACCGGGGCCGCCGGCAGCTCGTCGGGACGCGTCTCGGCGCCGCCCGCGATCGATTCGCCGCGATCGGCGGCCATGCCTTCGACCGCATCGCGATTGCCCATGCCCTCATTGGCGCCGTCGTCGGTCTCGTAAGACGGGCCTTCGAGGCGGTTTTCCGAATCGCCGCTCTGGCGCAGCGCCATCGCGTCGTCGCTGCGCGCCGCATCGTCGGGGTCGACGCGGTCTTCGCTCGCCGATTCCTCGGTCTCGCGGTCGAAATCCGGACCGGCACGTTCCGCGGCATCGTCGCCTTCGTCGGCGGCTTCGCCGTCGGACGAGAATTCCGGCATCGCATAGGAAGCCGGACGGTCGTATTCGGCCGGCCTGTCGTCGCCGCGATCGTAGGCTTCGCCTTCGCCGCCGTCCTCGCCTTGCGTCGAATCGATCAGATCGGCGTCGTCGGAGGCCGGTTCGGCTTCGACCCGCTCGGCGCCCTCGGTCTTGGTGTGGCTCGAATCGTCGGCGTCGTCGTCATCGTCGTCGTCCGAGCGCTCGTTGGCGGCCGCTTCGGCCTCGAGTTCGGCTTGGAGCGCCTCGCGATCGGCGATCGGGATCCGGTAATAGTCGGGATGGATTTCGTTGAAGGCCAGGAAGCCGTGGCGATTGCCGCCGTAGTCGACGAAGGCGGCCTGCAGCGACGGTTCGACCCGGACGATCTTCGCGAGATAGATGTTGCCCTTGAGGGCTTTCTTGCTGGCGATCTCGGCGTCGAATTCTTCAAGTCGTTTCCCGGAAACCACCACGACCCGTGTTTCTTCCGGGTGGGTGGCATCGATCAGCATGTGTTTGGTCATCAGACATGAACTCCATGGCGCGTCCGGCACGGTCGGCGCAAAGCGCGAGCGGCGGCGCGACGTCGAGGTGGATGGGGCAGTTGCGAGTCATGGCAACCTGTTTCTGCGAGCGCCCGCGCCTCCGATCGGGGAGACGCCAACGCGGAACCGGAACCCTTGGTGCGAACCCCCCGCCATAGGGCGGCTGCGGGTCAAGAGCGCGGAAGCGACCGTCGGATCAGCCTGATTCGCGGTTTGAAGCGCGAACCCTGTCGCCGGTAGGCGTCCGCCCGCGCGCTTGTCAGCGCGCCCGCGGTCTGCCGTACCCGGCGGCCCCGGCCTCGGCCATTACGCCGGACGCAGGAGCCTGGGGCGAACCCTGGGACCGTTTCACCATAACCAGGGGAGTGTTTTTCCACAACGAAGATTACCGGCGGGTCTAAGCAAGGCCAGGCGCCGGGCCGGGCTGGGGCAATAGCCCTATCCTGCGCTAGGCTGTTGCAGCGCGACGACTCGGGCGCGTATATGTTGTGGATAAGACCTCATATCCCTCTAGACTCTGTGTTGCCTATGACGGGTCGCTGCCGCTTCGCCCTGTTTTTGATGGTCCTGGCGCTGCTGGCCGGCCTGTGCGGCCCGGCGATGGCCGCGGTCGACGTGCAGGGCATCCGGCTCGGCGTCCATCCCGACAAGACCCGGGTGGTGCTGGATCTTTCGGGCGGCGCGGCCTACCGCACCCTGTTGCTGGCGAATCCCTACCGGCTCGTCATCGATCTCGAAGGCGTGCAGTGGCAGTTGGGTCCCGAAGGCGCCCCCGCCGGGAAGGGTCTGGTTTCCGGCATGCGCTATGGCACCTATTCGGGCGGCACCCAGCGCCTGGTGCTGGATCTGGCCGGGCCGGTCACGCTCCAGCAGAGTGCCCTCATCGCCGGGTCCGGCACCGTGGCGGCCCGCCTCGTCCTCGATCTGGTGCCGGCCAGCGCCGACCAGTTCCTGGCGGGTGCCGCCGGCGGCTCCGGCCCGGCCCTGGTCTCCCTGCCGGAGGTGACGGCGGCCTCGGGCAGCGATCCTGCGGCCGGTAGCCAGTTGGCAGCGGGGACGGATTCCGCCGGCGCGCTGCCCACCCCTGACCTCAAACCGGCGTCCGCGACCTCCGATCAGGGCAGCGTTCCCCTGACCGCAGCCCCCGACCCGGTGCCCGCACCCCTCCCGGCCGTCGGGGGCAACATGAGCACCGCCTGGCTGGGATTCCCGCCGCCGCTCAAGCCTCCGCCGCCTTCGGCCGGGCCGGTGCGCCCGCTGATCATGCTCGATCCCGGTCATGGCGGGGTCGATCCGGGCACCGTCGGCGCCTCCGGCGCCTATGAAAAGAACCTGACGCTGGCCATGGCGCTCGAGATCAAGCGCCAGATCGAGGCGAGCGGACGCTTCCGGGTCCAGCTCACCCGCGACAAGGACATCTTCATTCCCTTGCGCGATCGCATTGCCATCGCCCGTGCCGCCCATGCGGACATCTTCATCTCGCTGCATGCGGATTCGCACGACAACGCCGATCATCGCGGCGCCACGGTCTATACCCTGTCGGAGAACGCGTCGGACGCCGAGGCCGAGGCGCTGGCGGCCAAGGAGAACAAGGCGGACCTGATCGCGGGCGTCGATCTCTCGAACGAGAACCAGATGGTGACCTCGATCCTGATCGACCTGGCGCAGCGCGAGACCAAGAACCAGTCGGTCCGGCTGGCGGACTATATGGTCCAGGAGCTGGCGAGCGGGACCCTGCTCAACCGCAACACCCACCGCTTCGCCGGCTTTGCCGTGCTGAAGGCGCCCGACGTGCCCTCGATCCTGCTGGAGCTGGGCTATCTCTCCAACAGCCAGGACGAGAAGCTGCTGCAGACCAAGGCCTATCGGCGCAAGATGGCGGCGGCGATCCTCAAGGCGATCGGCGACTATTTCCAGTGGCAGCGGACCCTGACCCAGGGATGACGGTCTTAACCTCTCGTCAACCATCCTGCGCCACAGATCCGCCAGGATTTGAGCGGCAAATGAAGCCTCGACCGCGGGGTACCGGCGAGGCAGAGTGGAGCGCCTCGGGCCGAGACGGACGCGGCATTTTCCAGGAACGGTTCGACAAGTCGTGAAGCGAGTTATCCTCGGTCTTCTGGGTTTGCTGCTGGGTTTCGGCATCGCCGGCCTGGTCGGCGCTTATGTCATCTTCCAGCATTACGCGGCGACCTTGCCAGCGGTCTCGGAACTGGCGGTCTACGATCCGCCGGTGGTCACGCGCGTCCATGCCGGCGACGGCCGTCTGCTGGCCGAGTTCGCGACCGAGAACCGGGTCTATGTCCCGATCGGCGCCATCCCGAAAGTCGTGTCGAACGCCTTCATCTCGGCCGAGGACAAGACCTTCTACGAGCATCCCGGCATCGATCTGCCGGGCATCGTCCATGCGATGATCACCAATCTGCGGCATATGGGCTCCGACCGCCGCCCGATCGGCGCCTCGACCATCACGCAGCAGGTGGCGAAGAATTTCCTTCTCACCAACGAGGTCTCGCTCGAGCGCAAGGTCAAGGAGATGATCCTCGCGCTCCGCATCGAGAAGGCCTACAGCAAGGACCATATCCTCGAGCTCTATCTGAACGAGATCTATCTCGGCTTCGGCTCATACGGCGTCGCGTCCGCGGCCCTCAATTATTTCGACAAGTCGCTGGACGAACTGACCATCGCCCAGGCCGCCTTCCTGGCCTCCTTGCCGAAGGCGCCCAGCAAATACAATCCCGTCACCCGCACGCAGGACGCGATCGACCGGCGCAACTGGGTCATCGGCCGCATGCTCGAAGACGGGCATATCACGGCGGCCGAGGCCGCGGCCGCCACGGCCGAGCCCTTGAGCATCAGCCGGCGGGGCGAGGCCGAAACCGTCTCGGCCGATTACTTCGCCGAGGAGGTCCGGCGCGAGCTGATCCAGCGCTTCGGCGACAAGAGCCTCTATGAGGGCGGCTTGTCGGTGCGCACCACGCTCGACCCGCAGCTGCAGGCCTATGCCGACAAGACCTTGCGCGACGGCATGCAGCGCTTCGATCGCAAATATGGCTATCGCGGCCCGGTGAGCACGATGGAGCTGGGCGAGGACTGGGCGGCGAAGCTGGCGGCCCTGCCGGCGCCCAAGGGCCTGCGCGACTGGCAGCTCGCGGTCGTGCTCTCCGACGATGCCGAGGCTGCCAAGATCGGCTTCGGCAACGGCCAGACGGGCCAGATCCCGCTGGCCGAACTGAAATGGGCGCGCAAGGATCTCGACGACAACCATGTCGGTCCGGCCATCGCCAAGCCCGAGGACGCGATCAAGCCGGGCGACGTGGTGATGGTCGAGCCGGTCACGCAGGACAGGGACGGCAAGGCCTATCCCGAAGGCAGCTACGGGTTGCGGCAGATTCCCGCGATCGGGGCGGCGATGGTGGCGATGGACCCGCATACCGGCCGCGTGCTCGCCATCGTGGGCGGCTGGAGCTACGAGATCAGCGAGTTCGACCGCGCCACCCAGGCGCTGCGCCAACCCGGCTCTTCCTTCAAGCCCTTCGTCTATATGACGGCGCTCGAGAACGGCTTCACGCCCTCGACCTTGATCCTCGACGCGCCGATCGTGATCGACCAGGGGCCGGGCCTGCCGCTGTGGAAGCCGGAAAACTACGAAGACACCTTCCTCGGGCCTGCCACGATGCGCGTGGGCCTGGAAAAGTCGCGCAACCTGATGACGATCCGCCTGGCGCAGGCCGTCGGCATGGACAAGGTGAAGGCGCTGGTCGATCGCTTCGGCGTGGTCGACAACATGCAGCCGCTGCTCTCCATGTCGCTGGGTGCCGGCGAGACCACGCCGCTCAAGATGGCGACGGCCTATTCGATGATCGTCAATGGCGGCAAGCGCGTCGTGCCCCGCTTCATCGACCGGGTCCAGGACCGGACCGGCGCCACGATCTTCAACAGCGACCCGCGGCCCTGTCCGAACTGCCAAGTCCCCTGGCAGGACGGTTTGACGCCACCGGAGATTCCCGACGAGCGCGAGCAGGTCGTCGATCCGCAGACCGCCTACCAGATGGTCCATATGATGGAAGGCGTCGTGCAGCGCGGCACAGGTTTCGTGGTCTCCGCCGTCGGCAAGCCGCTCGCCGGCAAGACCGGCACCACCAACGAGAGCCGCGACGCCTGGTTCGTCGGCTTCTCGCCCGACCTCACGGTCGCCGTCTATTTCGGCTATGACCAGCCGCGGTCTCTGGGTGCCAGGGAGACGGGCGGCGTGGTCGCAGCGCCGGTGTTCCGCGATTTCATGATCGACGCGCTGAAGGACAAGCCTGGCACGCCGTTCCGCATTCCGCCGGGGATCCGCCTGGTGCGTGTCGATGTGAAGACGGGCCAGCGGGCCAATTCGGGGACCCAGAAGGTGATCTACGAGGCCTTCAAACCCGGCACCGAGCCCAGCGACACGCCCACCAACGTGATCGAGGGCATCGGCGTCGCGGATCAGGGCGGCGGCCAGACCAGTACGCCCGGCGTGGTCGGCGTGCCGAGCTCGTCCGACAGCGGGCAATCGACCAGCCCCAGCGGGCTTTATTGAACACATCCCTCTTTCCTCTCCGCCCGCGTAGCGGGCGGAGAGGGTTGCGAAGGCTTAGGTGAGACCGAAGGTCGAGCCTTAGCCGGAGCTGGGAGAGGTGGGTCCTTGCTTGCCACACACCCTCTCCCAGCTCCGGCTAAGTCTCCGCTTCGCTGCGACTAAGCCTGCGCAACCCTCCCCCTCATGACTGAGGGGGAGGAAAGAACGCAAGAGTGTCCCGCCCTTGACGTCAGGGCCCGCCTCGGTGCAAGAGAGGCCCTTCCTTCGGACCTTGGAGACAGGCAGAGCGACATGCGCGCTGAATTGGAAGCAGCCGTCGGGGACATTCGTTCCTCGGTGGCCCTGCTGAGGAGGCATCTTTGACTGGGATCACGCGCTGACGAGGCTCGAGGATCTCAACGCCAAATCCGAAGATCCCAAATTCTGGAACGACTCCCAGGCCGCGCAGAAGCTCATGCGCGAGCGCAACCATTTGCAGCAGTCGATCGAGGATTGCCGCAAGCTGGAGCGCGACCTCGACGACGCCCTCACCCTGATCGAGCTCGGCGAGACCGAGAGCGACCCCGCCAGCGTCGCCGAAGGCGAGGCGGCGTTGAAGGCGCTGCAGAAGCGCGCCCGCCAGGTCGAGCTCGAGGCGCTGCTCTCGGGCGAGGCCGACGCCAACGACTGCTACATCGAAATCAATGCCGGCGCCGGCGGCACCGAGGCCCAGGACTGGGCTTCGATGCTGACCCGCATGTATGCGCGTTGGGCCGAGCAGCATGGCTACAAGGTCGAGTGGCTCGAAGAGAGCCCCGGCGAAGAGGCGGGCCTGAAGTCGGCGACGCTGCGCATCAAGGGCCGCAACGCCTATGGCTGGCTCAAGACCGAGAGCGGCGTGCATCGCCTGGTGCGCATCTCGCCCTATGACAGCGCGGCGCGCCGGCACACCAGCTTCGCCTCGGTCTGGGTCTATCCGGTGGTCGACGACAACATCAATATCGAGATCAAGGATTCGGACCTGCAGGTCGACACCATGCGGTCGGGCGGCGCCGGCGGCCAGCATGTGAACAAGACCGAGAGCGCCATCCGCATCACCCACATCCCGAGCGGCATCGTGGTGAAGTGCCAGGAGGACCGCTCCCAGCATCGCAACCGCGCCACCGCCATGGCGATGCTGAAGTCGCGTCTGTTCGAGGTGGAGCTGCAGAAGCGCGAGGCGGCCTCGGCGGTGACGGAAGCCGGCAAGTCCGACATCGGCTGGGGTCACCAGATCCGCTCCTATGTGCTGCAGCCCTATCAAATGGTGAAGGATCTGCGCACCGAGCTGCAGACCTCGGACACGCAAGGGGTGCTGGACGGCGATCTCGACGCCTTCATGGCGGCCTCGCTGGCGGCGCGCGTCGGCAGCAAACGCGCGGGCGTCAACTAACCTTTCGGATTCGTGACCGGCGCCCCGCCGCCCTTTACGAAGGACGGCTCGCCAAGCCCGGGATTTCCTTGCGATAATCCGCCTCCACGCAGGAGGACCGGAGGCGACCGCCATGAGCGAGAGGAAGCCGGTTGTTCTTTATGCTGTGGATTACAGCGTCTATGGGCGCATGGCCCAGTTGGCGCTGATCGAGAAGGGCGTCGCTCACCGCGTCGAGGTGATCGACATCTTCAAGGGCGCGCCGCCCGACTATCTGAAACTGCATCCTTTCGGCAAGATCCCGGCGCTGGTGCATGGCGACTTCAAGCTCTACGAGACCGCCGCCATCACGCGCTATATCGACGAGGCCTTTCCGGGCCCGGCGCTCCAGCCCGCGGATCCCGAGGGTCGCGCCCGGCTGGCCCAGATCGTCTGCATCGTGGATCATTACGGCTACCGGCCGCTGATCTGGGACATCATGGTGGAGCGGCTCATGGCGCCCACCGAGGGGCGCGAACCCGACGAGGCCAAGATCGCCGCGACGATTCCGAAGGCGCAAACGGTTCTCGCCGCTTTCTCCGATCTGATGACCGGCCCCTATCTGCTGGGCGAACAGCTCACGCTGGCGGATCTGCATCTGGCCACGATCATCGCCTATTTCCGCCTGGCGCCCGAGGGGCAGCAACTCCTGGGCCAGGCGCCGAAGATCGCGCGCTGGTGGACGCTGATGGAGCCGCGCGCCAGCCTGCAGCAGACGCGTTATCCGCTGGAGAAGCGCAGCTAGCTAGGCGGGCTCCGCCAGCGCCGCATATTCCGCCGGCACCAGGCCGGCGGCGACGCGGGCTTCGTCGTTGAAGGGCGGCTTCAGGGTTCCGCGGAAATGCTTGCGCACCAACGCGCCCCAGGCTTGCGCCGGGTCGAGCGCGCGGCGCTCGCATTCGAAGAGGAACCAGCGCCGGCCGATGCCGACATGGCCGATCTCCTCTTCATAGATCACGCCCAGCACCGCGGCGCTCTTCTCGTCGTCGGCGCGCTTCAGATCGCCGATCATCTTCGGCGTGACATCGAGCCCGCGCGCTTCCAGTACCAACGGCACGATCGCGAGCCGCGCCAGCAGGTTGCCCGCGGTTTCCTCCGCCGCCTGCCAGAGCCCGTCATGCGCGGGCAGGTCGCCATAGGCACCGCCGAGCTCGGCGAGGCGATCCGACAGCAGGCCGAAATGCTTCGCTTCCTCGTCGGCGACGGAGACCCAGTCGTCATGGAAATGCCGCGGCATGCCGGCTTGCGGAAAGCGCGCGAGGATATCGCAGGCGAGATCGATCGCGTTGAGCTCGATATGGGCCAGCGCATGGAGCAGCGCGATGCGGTTCTCGGGGTTGCCGGCGCCGCGCCGCTTGGGCATGTCGCCCGGCCGCCGCAGCTCGGGCCGCGTCGGCCGCGCGGGGCGGTCGGGCGGGGCGGCGATGCCGACCGGCAGCGCGCCGTCGCGCCAGGCGGTCGCCATGGCGCGCGCCGCGGCGGCCTTGGCGGCGGGGTCGGCGGTGGTGAGGGCGGCGACGGCGAGGGAGGCGAGGGAAGGGGTAGCAGCAAGATATGTCCCCTCCCCCCTCGAGGGGAAGGGTGAGGGAGGGGGATCGCTCGATATCGCCAGTGGTTTTGGAACAGCGGTCATGTTGAATGTCGGCGCGGCCCCCTCCCTAGCCCTCCCCCTCGAGGGGGGAGGGGATAAGTACAAAAGAAACGCGTTCGCCCTCTACCCCGCCTTCAATTCCTTCAGCGCCTTCAGCACCTCTTCCGAATGGCCGGGCACCTTCACCTTGCGCCAGATGTGGCGGATCACGCCCTTGGCGTCGATCAGGAAGGTGGCGCGCTCGATGCCCATATATTTGCGGCCATACATGCTCTTCTCGACCCAGACGCCATAGGCTTCGGTGACCTCGCCGCAATTGTCGGAGCCGAGTTTGAAGTTCAAGTCGTGCTTCTTCTTGAACTTCTGATGGCTGGCGACGCTGTCGCGCGAGATGCCGATCACCTCGGCCTCGATCTTGCCGAACTTGGGGAGGTTGTCGCGGAAGGAGCAGGCCTCCGCGGTGCAGCCCGGGGTGTCGTCCTTCGGATAGAAATAGAGCACCACCGGCTTGCCCTTGAGCTTCGGCAGGGAGATTTCGCTGCCGTCGTCCGCCGGAATGGTGAAAACCGGAGCCTTGTCGCCTTCTTTGAGTTCCGCCGGCGTCTTCGCCATCGTCGATCCCTCCGTAGTTCCGCTTTCGAACTCTCGCCAAAACTCCGGTCATTTGTGCCGTCGAGCGGGCAAAGTCAACGGGGGCCGGCGCGCGCCTCATTTTTGGCCGCAACCGGCGGCGAGGGCGATTAACCCGGCAGGGCGCGGGGATCTGGAGGCGGGGAGGAGGCGGCGATCAACGCGACGGCGGCTGGCCCGCGGGCGGTGGCGGGTTGTCCGGCAAGCTGTCGGTGCCCTGGACCGGCCCGGGAGGCCGTTTCGGGCCGGGCTTGTTCAAGGCGCCGCCCGGCTGGAACCGCAGCTGGATGAAATGGCGGCCGACATACTCGTCCTCGGCCAGCATCTTGTCGACGTCGAGGTCGGCATAGGCCAGCACGCCCATCTTATCGAAAGCCGCCTGAATCTTGGGGCCCCAGAGCCCGATATATTTGATCGTCGGCACGACGCGGCGGAACAGCACGGCGCGGAACTCGCGCATCAGCTGCGATTGCTCGGCGATCTCCATGCAGAGCTTCTTGGGCAGGCCGACCGTGTCCCAAACCGTATCGGGCGCCAGCCGCTCGCGCATCAGCCAGCAGGCATCGACCAGGAATTCCTCGCGCTCGGCGCGCTCGGCATCGGAGAGCTGCGGATAATACTCCTTGAGCGCCAGCCGTCCGAAGGCGACATGGCGCGCCTCGTCCTGCATCACATAGGCGTTGATGGTCGCCGCGAGCTTGTTGAACGCCTGGTTGCGGATGCGCTGGAACGCCGCCAGCGCCAGGCCTTCGATCAGTACCTGCATGCCGAGATAGGTGAAGTCCCAGCGCGGGTCGTGGAACACGTTCTCGAGCAGCGACTTCAAGGGCGCGGTGATCGGGTAGGCCATGGCGAATTTTTCGCGCAGCAACCGGCCATAGACCTCGACATGGCGCGCCTCGTCGAAGACCTGCGTCGCCGCATAGAGCTTGGCGTCGAGATAGGGAACGAGCTGAACGACCTTGGAGGCGCAGACGAGCGCTCCCTGTTCGCCATGGAGGAACTGCGAGATCTGCCAGGTCTGGAGATGCCAGCGCAGCTCGATCTTCTTCTTCTGATCGAGCTTCTCCCAGACCGGCGAGCCGAAGATCGGCACGGTGTGATCGCCGATCTGCATCGGATTGTCGGGATGCAGCTCCTGGCGCCAGTCGATGCGCTCGGACGCATTCCACTGCTGGCGCTTGCCCTTCTCATAGAGACCGAGAAGTTCGCCCCGGCCGCCGTCATAGGCCCAATCGAGCGCAGTCTCAACCTCGCCCGGGACCTTCCAGTCCAGGCTGCCGATGTCGCCCACATAGTGGAAGGGCGGCCGCTTCTCGTCGTCCTTGCTCACGGGCGGTGAAGCTCTCCTTGGGGTCCCGGCGGGAATACCGGGCCGGGCTGTCGGGTGCTCAGGCTAGTGCCAACGGGTTAACGTTTCACCCGCGAAGACGCCCTGTTCTCTCAACGGCTTAGGAAAAAGGTCGCCCAAACTCAGGATCGCCCGCGAGGCTCGCCCGAGGCAAGGACCGAACTGTCGCGGGCATCATCGCACAAACTTGCGATCAACCCCTCCCTCTACCCCCTCCCGCAAGGGGAGGGGGCGTGTTGATTTTCAAATTTCGCCCCCTCCCCCGACGGCGAAGCCGTCGAGCGGGAGGGGGTAGGGGGAGGGCCTGCTTCAGGAAAGAGCAGTCAACTCGATTGTCGATCTCGGTCGAAGCTTCAATGTAGAGCGAAGCGATCATATCGAGTTAGGGGGTAGGGGGAGGGGTCGTGCACGAAAAGACGAGATGGTCGCGCAGCTCCGATCTCACGCGCGTCCCAGGAACCGCTCATGGATCGCGGCGGCCGCCTCGCCGATCTCGGCCATGTAGGCCTTGAGGCTGGCGAAGTCGGAGGCTCTGCCGGCCGCGGCGATGGCGCGCTTGATGCCGTCGGGCAGCGCCGCTTCGTCGAATTCCTGGCCGATGGTGAGGCGGAGGAATCCCTGGAGCCGGCGCCAGAGGGCCAGGGCGTCGATGAGGGTCGCGGCGTCCGCGGCCGGCAGGACGCCCGCCCTCGCCAGCGCGGCCAGCGCGGCGCCGGTATTCGCATGGATCACCTCGGGATGCGCCGGCGCATGGCGAAGCTCGAGATACTGGGCCAGGAACTCGATATCGACGAGCCCGCCGCGGCGATATTTGATGTCCCACTCGCGGTCGGCCGGAAACTGCTGGGCGACGCGGCGGCGCATATCGGCGATGTCGGCATGCAGCTTCTGGGTGTCGCGCGGCCGCGACAGGAGTTGGCGCAGGCTGGCCTCGATCTCGGCGACGAAGCTGGGCTCGCCCAGGATCACGCGCGCGCGCGTCAACGCCATATGTTCCCAGGTCCAGGCATCGACGCTCTGATAGCGCAGGAAGCCGTCGAGGCTGGACGCGATCGGGCCCGAATTGCCCGAGGGCCGGAGCCGCATATCGACCTCGAACAGCTTGCCCTCGGAGGTCGGGGCATTCAGGGCCGCGATATGGCGCTGCGCCAGGCGCGCATAATAGTGGATCGGCGCCAGCGGCTTCGGCCCGTTGGAATGGGGCGGGTTCGCCTCCTGATCGGCCGGCAGATCGTAGATGAAGACGAGGTCGAGGTCGGAGGTGACCGACATCTCGCGCCCGCCGAGCTTGCCCAGTGCCACGGTCGCAAGGCCGCGGCCCGGGAGCTTGCCGTGCTGATGCTCGAACTCGGCCTCGACATGGGGCGTGAGGCCTCCGATCGCGACCTCGGCGATGTCGCTCAGGGTCTCGCCGGCGGGACCGCCGTCGAGGTGATGGCGCAGCACGAGGAGGCCCGCCTGGAATTGGCGGTCCTTGGCCCAGCGCCGCGCGATGTCGAGCCGGTCCTGGAAGTCGTTGCCCTGTTCCAGCGCATGGTGGAACTCGGCGGCGAGATCGGCCTTGGGCGGCGGCGGTTTGAAGAAGTCGCGGCTCAGCACCGCGTCGAGCAGGGCGGGCCGCTGGCCCAACCGCTCGGCCAGTAGCGGCGCGCCGCCCATGATCTCGGCCATCAGCTTCAGCAGCTCCGGATTGGCATGGAGCAGCGAGAAGAGCTGCACGCCGGCCGGCAGGCCCGAGAGAAAGGTATCGAAGCGGGTGAAGGCCGCGTCGGGCTGGGGCGTGTGGGCGAGTGCCGTCAGCAGGGCCGGCATAAGCTCTGTCAGCAGCTCGCGGGCGCGCGTGCTGCGCGTGGCGCGGTAGCGGCCGGTATGCCAGGCACGGATCACGGTCGCGATCGAGGCGCCGTCGGCATAGCCCATCTCGCCCAGCGTGCCCACGGTGTCGGGATCGTTCTTGGAGCCGGTGAAGACCAGATTGCCGGGGCCCGCCAGCGACGGTGCCTCTTCGAACAGCTCGGCGTAATGGTCTTCGACCGCGCCCAGATGATGCAGGAGCCGCTCGCGGAACGCGTCGAGCGAGGGCTCGCCGAGAAAGGCAGCGAAACCCTCGAGCTCCGGGCCCTCCGGCGGCAGGGTCTGGGTCTGGCGGTCGTCGATCATCTGCAGGCGGTGCTCGACCTCGCGCAGATAGCGATAGGCGTCGATCATCGCATCGGCGACCTCGGGCTTGACCCGGCCCGCCGCCACCAGCGCGCGAATGGTCGGACAGGTCGCCGGCGAGCGCAGCTCGGCATCGCGACCGCCCCAGATCAGCTGCTGGGTCTGGGCGAAGAATTCGACCTCGCGGATGCCGCCGCGGCCGAGCTTGATGTTGTGGCCGCCGACCGCCATGTCGCGGAAGCCCTTGACCGCGTGGATCTGGCGCTTGATCGAGTGGATGTCCTGGATCGCGGCGAAGTCGAGATGCTTGCGCCAGATGAAGGGCCGCAGCGCCTTGAGGAAATTCTGCCCGGCCTCGATGTCGCCGGCGACCGCCCGCGCCTTGATCATGGCGGCGCGTTCCCAGTTCTGTCCCATGCCCTCGTAATAGGTCTCGGCCGCCACCACCGAGAGCGCCAGCGGCGTCGAGCCCGGATCGGGACGCAGGCGCAGATCGGTGCGGAAGACATAGCCGACTTCGGTGCGCTCCTGGAGCATGCGCACCAGATCGCGGGCGATCCGCACGAAGCAGTCCTGGATCGAGCGCCGGCCGCGATAATCGATGCGCTCGCGGTCGAACAGCACGATCAGGTCGATGTCGCTCGAATAATTGAGCTCGTTGGCGCCGAGCTTGCCCATGCCCAGCACCACCAGGCCCGAGCGATGCTCGGGCAGCGCGGGATCGGGCAGAATCAGATCCCCCTGCAGGGCGGCGCGGCGCAGGAGATGGCGGGCGGCCAGGTTGATCGCGGTGTCGGCGAAGCGGCTGAGCGCGGCCGTGACGGTCTCGAGCACCCAGGCGCGGGTGAGGTCCGCAACCGCGACAAGCAAAGCCACCCGGCGGCGCGCGACGCGGAGCGCGCGCATACAACGGCTGGTGTCCTCTTCGGTTCCCGCCTCGCGCTCCAAATCCGACAGCAATCTGTCAAGAACCCGATCGGGGCCTTCCGCCAAAATGCCACGAATCACCTGCGGCTCGGCCAGGGCCAGCTCGCTGAGGAAGGGGCTGTGCAGGAAGAGAACGCCCAACAGCCTTCGGCCGCCGGGATCCGCCGCCAGATCGACCGCAAAGGCCTTGAGCTCGGGTTCGGTCAGGCCACGCGCCATTTCCAGCCACCGCTCGACGCCCTGGTTGGCGCGGGGACTGTCATGAATGCGGGGCAAGGCCGCAGGATCGAGGGGAGGGACAGAAAGAGGCATGGCGCCAGACGGTTCTTTCCCGCAGACTGCGGGAAATCTGCCCCAGGGGTCAAGCGCACGTCGCCAATCGCATCGTGGTCCGTCATTCCGCGCGAATTCTTCTGGAGATATTGGCCGCTGTGGTCGCCGGCATCGTTCTTGTCGGCGCCATCGGTGCTTGGCGCTTGTCCCAGCCCGAACCGCTGCGCCTCTCTTTCCTGACACCTTACGTCGAACAGGCGCTGACGCTGCCTGAGCGCTCGGTGAATGTTGCCATCGACGATACGCTCATCACCTGGGCCGGCTGGGGGCGGACGATCGATCTCAGGGTTCGCGGCGTTCATATCCTCAACAATCGCGGCCGAGAGCTGGCGGTCCTGCCGGAGCTCTCCCTCACCCTCAGCGTCGAAGCGCTGCTCCGCGGGATCATCGCGCCGACCTCGATCGAGGTGCTCGATGCGCAGGTCACGCTGTTGCGCGATCAGAACGGTCATTTCCGCTTCGGGCGCGTGTTCGACATGTCGTCGGACGAGACCGCAGACAGCGCGGCCGACACGACCGAGGTCCCCGCGGGCGAAACGCCGGTCATTCCCGAGGCGCTGGCCGCGTTCATGGCGGCACCCGACTACAGCAAGCCAACCGGCTATCTGCGACGCATCAGCATCGTCGATGCGAAGATGGTGCTGGTCGACCGCCGCAGCGGCCTGGTCTGGCATGCGCCGACCGCGAGCTTCAGCTTCGAGCGCCACCCCGACGGGCTCTCCGGCCATCTGCAGTTCCAGGTCCAGGAACTCGGGCGCCCGGCCCAGTTCGAGGGCGATCTGGTCTACGATTCCGGCAATCAGTCGGTCTCGATCGATGCAAGATTCTCCGGCGTCGATGCCGCCAGCCTCGGGCTGCTGCGTCCGGAATTGATGGTGCTGCAGGGTGCCGATTTCACCCTGGACGGCCGGGTCGGCACCGAGCTCGGGCTCGACGGTCAGCTCGAGCGCATCGATTTCGATATGGGCGGCGGGCCCGGCAGCCTGACCTTGCCCGACCAGTTGCCCGATCCGTTGCCGATCCGCAAGATCGCGGTCACCGGCAAGCTCGATGCGGGGCTCGACCGGCTGGTGATCGACCAGGCCCAGCTCGACCTGGGGACGCTCTCCAAGCCCGGACCCAGCATCACGGTGAAGGGCTCGGTCTCGGGACTCACCACCTATACGGCGCCCCGGACCGGCGCGATCCATGTCGCGGCCGATCTCAAGGCCGATGGGATCGCGGTGGCCGATCTCGGCCGCTATTGGCCCCAGGACACGGCGCCCAAACCGCGCAAATGGATCTTCGCCAATATCGATACCGGCGAGGTCAGCAATGTGAGCGCGACGCTGAGGCTGCGCCTGCTGGGCGGCGACCCCGACGCGATCGCGCTGGACAAGGTCGGCGGCACGCTCGCCGGCAAGGGCCTCACCATCCATTATCTCAAGCCGATGCCGCCGATCACCGACGCGGCCGCGACCGGCAGCTTCACCGCCAACAGCTTCACCGGGATATTCAGCGCCGGGCATGTCGGCGGGATTCAGATCGACAGCGGCCGCATCGACATCGTCGATTTCAACAAGGACGTCCAGACGATCACGGTGGACGGCAATCTGCATGCCGCCATGACCGACGCGCTGGGGCTGCTCGACCATCCGCGGCTGGGATACATGAAGCGCCTGGGAATCGATCCCAAGACGGCGGTGGGCCAGACCAACGCCCATCTCAAGGTGGTCTTTCCCGCCGACAAGGATCTGGTTTTCGAGCAGGTCGATCTCAGCGCCGAGGCCAACCTCGTCGGTGCCGGCATCAAGCATGTGATGTTCGGCAAGGATCTCGATGACGGCAATCTGCAGCTGAAGCTGACCCGCAAGGCCATGGAGATCGAAGGCACCGGACGTTTCGCCGGAATTCCGGCCGCCATCCTGTGGAACCAGAACTTCGTCGCGGCCGACTTCGACACCAGGATCAGGCTGCAGGGCACGGCGCAGGAGGAGGAGCGCAAGGCGCTCGGCGCCGATCTCGGCCCCTATGTCACCGGCCCGACGGCCTTCGACGTCACCTATACGACCTTCGACGACGATTCCGCCGAGGTGTCCGCCAAGATCGATCTGACGCCCACAACCCTGTCTTTCGAATCCCTGGCCTGGAGCAAGGCGGCCGGCACGGCGGGCCAGGCCGAAGCGCTGCTGCTTTTGCCGAAGGGCCAGCCGCCGGTGCTGAAGAATTTCTCGGTCAGCGCGCCCGATCTTGCCGCCAATGGTCATGGGAGCCTGACCGATTCCTTCGGCGTCGGTCAGATGGCGTTCGATCGCGTGTCGCTGGGCAAGACCGATTTGACCGGCGTCAAGTTCGCTTTTGTGGAGGGACGCCCGGAGGTTTCGGTCTCCGGCGGGATCCTGGACGTCGAGCCGCTGCTGACCGGCAAGATCACGCTCAAGCCTGAAGAGGCGGCGAATACATCCATGACGAACCCGACCCGCCCCTTCAAGATCACGGCCGACAAGCTCGATGTCGTGATGCTGGCGCCGGGGCGGCAGGTCGAGAACGTTCATGTGGTCCTCGAGCATGAGACGGAATATTGGCGGCAGATCGAGATCGACGGCATCCTGCCGGGTGGCGCGCCGCTGACGATGACCTATCTGCCGGTCGAGGGCGGCCGGCATCATCTCGCGATCAAGTCGAACGATGCGGGATCCGCCTTGCGCGTCCTCGATATCTTCGACGATGTGAAGGGCGGCACGCTCAATGTGTATGGCGATTCCACCGATTCCGTACCGATGCGCCCGCTCACCGGCAAGGCGGAGATCCAGGATTTCCGGTTGATCAACCAGTCGGGCCTGGTGCGGCTGTTCTCGCTCACCGGCTTCATCGACGAGATGAGCGGCGACGGATTCCAGTTCGATCGCTTCGTGGCGGATTTCACCAAGACCGAAGGCCGCGTCGACGTGCCCCTGGCGCGCGCCCACGGACCGTCGCTCGGCATGACCGCCACCGGTTACTTCGACCAGTCCGTCGACAAGATCGATATCAAGGGAACCATCATACCGGCCTATGCGATCAACAGCTTCCTCAGCAACATCCCCGTGATCGGCGACCTGCTGCAGGGCGGCAAGGGCAAGGGCCTCTTCGCGGCGACCTACACCGCCACCGGCAAGCTCTCGAAACCCGACTTCTCGATCAATCCGCTGGCGGCACTGGCGCCCGGATTCCTCCGCGGCGTCTTCGACATCTTCGACAGCAACGGCCAGCCCCCGCCGCCGGCCAGCGCCATGCCCGAGCAGCCGCTGGGCGAGCAGAACCGGTAACGCTAGCTCGGCCGCACCAGCGCGTGGCGCTTCTTGCCGGCGGAGAGCTTGATATAGCCGTCGCCGGTCAGGTCCTTGATCGTGATGCGCTGGTTCTCGTCGGCGAGGGTGGCATCGTTGAGGCGCCCGCCGCTGCCCTTGATCAGGCGGCGCGCTTCGCCGTTCGAAGCGGCGAGGCCGGCGCGGCGGAAGAGATCGAAAGCGGCGATGCCCTGCTCGAGTTCGCCGCGCGCCACGTCGATGACCGGCAGCTCGTCGCCGATACCGCCCTGCTCGAAGGTGCGCCGCGCCGTCTCGGCCGCCGCTTCCGCGGCCGCGCGGCTGTGGGCCAGCGCCGTCGCTTCGGTCGCGAGCACGATCTTCGCCTGGTTGATCTCGGCGCCCTGGAGCGTCTCGAGCCTGGCGATCTCGGGCAAGGGCAGATCGGTGAAGAGCCTCAGGAACCGGCCGACATCGGCGTCCTCGGTGTTGCGCCAATATTGCCAATAGTCGTAGGCGGCGAGACGGTCCTCGTTGAGCCAGACGGCACCGGACGCGGTCTTGCCCATCTTGGCGCCGGAGGCGGTGGTGATCAGCGGCGTGGTGAGGCCGAACAGCTCGCGGTCGTCCGCGCGCCGGCCCAGCTCCACGCCGTTGACGATGTTGCCCCACTGATCCGAGCCGCCCATCTGCAGCCGGCAGCCATGACGGCGCGACAGCTCCAGGAAGTCATAGGCCTGGAGCACCATGTAGTTGAACTCGATGAAGGAGAGCGGCTGCTCGCGCTCGAGCCGGAGCTTCACGGAATCGAAGCTCAGCATGCGATTGACCGAGAAGTAGCGGCCATAGTCGCGCAGGAACGACATGTAGTTGAGATTGTCGAGCCAGTCGGCATTGTCGACCATGATCGCATCGGTCGCGCCCTGGCCGAAGCGCAGGAAGCTGTCGAAGCAGCGCTGGATGCTGGCCTTGTTGGCGGCGATATCCGCCTCGCTCAGCATCGGGCGGACCTCGGTGCGGAAGGACGGATCGCCCACCTTGGTGGTGCCGCCGCCCATCAGCACGATCGGCTTGTGGCCGGTGCGCTGCATCAGCCGCAGCAGCATGATGCTGACGAGGCTGCCGACATGGAGGCTCGACGCCGTCAGGTCGAAGCCGATATAGGCGATGAGGCGGCCCTTCGACGCCAGCGCGTCCAGCGCGTCGAGATCCGTGCATTGATGCATGAATCCGCGCGCGATCGCTTCGCGTAGGAAATCGGATTTGGGCTCGGCCATGGTCGGGTCCGTCGCAGGAGCGGGAAGTCCCGGTCCATCAAGGCGCCGGGGCTTGTCAGAGTGGGGCGCCCATGTAACACAGATTGCCCCGGACCGACAATTCCTGGCGGCCCGGCTGCGATCTCTTAACCAGGCCCCGCGTAAAGTCGTTCCCGCATGTCTCCAGACCCCAGCCTTCTGGCCCTCGGCCTCATGAGCGGCACGTCCTGCGACGGCGTCGGTGTCGCGCTGATCGAGACCGACGGCCAGCGCCAGGTGCGCCCGGTGGCGGCCTTGACCCAGCCTTATCCCGACGCTTTCCGCACGCGGCTGCGCGGCGTCCTCGGCGATCCGGCGAAGGGCCAGGCGATCGCGGCCGAGCTCACCGACCGCCATGCCGACGCGATCCGGGCGCTGCTGCGCGAGACGGGTCTTTCGCCCGACCAGGTGCGGGTCGCGGGCTTTCACGGCCAGACGATCCTTCATGCGCCGGAGCGCCGCTATACGCTGCAGGTGGGCGACGGCGCCCGGCTCGCCCGCGACAGCGGCATCGATGTGGTTTCGGATTTCCGCAGCGACGATGTCGCCGCCGGGGGCGAGGGCGCGCCCTTCGCGCCGCTGTTCCATTGGGCGCTCGCGGCGGCCCTGCCGCGTCCCCTGGGTGTGCTCAATCTGGGCGGCGTCGGCAATGCGACCTGGATCGGCGAGGACAGGAAGGGCGAAGCCTATCTGCTGGCCTTCGACACCGGGCCCGGGAACGGACTGCTCGACGATTGGGCCTTCAAGACCACGGGCCAGCATTTTGATCGCAACGGCGCGCTGGCGCGCCAGGGCAAGGTCGATCGCGCGGTGCTGGCGACCTTGATGGCCAACCCCTATTTCGGCCGGCCGGCGCCCAAGTCGCTCGACCGCGAGCATTTCAATGCGACGGCGCGTGCGGCCCTGGCGCCGCTTTCGCCCGGCGACGGCGCCGCCACCCTGGTGGCCTTTACCGTCGAAGCAGTCGCCCGCGGCCAGGACCTGTTTCCAGCGCCCGTCCTTCGCTGGATCGTCACCGGCGGCGGCCGCCACAATCCCGTGGTGATGGAGGCGCTGCGCCGTCGCCTGGGCGTGCCCGTCGACGCGGTCGAGACGGTGGGCTGGGACGGCGATCATCTGGAGGCGCAGGCCTTCGCCTATCTCGCGGTGCGCTCGCTCAAGGGCCTGCCTTTGAGCCTGCCCTCGACCACGGGCGTGCCGCGGCCGATGACCGGCGGCCGGCTGGACCGTCACCCCTAGCAACGAAAAAGGGCCCGCCTGCCGGCGAGCCCTTTCTCAGATCGGCTGAACCGATGCTGCGCTCAGCGCGCGCCGGCGCGGCTCTTGGCCTTCGGCTTGGCCGTCGGGTAGAGCGCCTCGAGATAGTCGTCGACGCGATCGGCGACCTGGTCGAGATGGTCCTGGAAGAAGTGCGTGGCGCCCTTGATCAGCTTGTAGTCGATCTGGATGTCGCGCTGGTTCGAGAGCTTCTGCACCAGCTTCGCCACGGACTCATGCGGCACCAGCTCGTCCTTGTCGCCATGGATCATGAGACCGGACGACGGGCAGGGGGCGAGGAAGCCGAAATCGTAGATGTTCGCGGGCGGGGCCACCGAGATGAAGCCGGTGATCTCCGGACGGCGCATCAGGAGCTGCATGCCGATCCAGGCGCCGAAGGAATAACCCGCGATCCAGCAGGCGCGCGCATTCGGGTTGACCGATTGCAGCCAGTCGAGCGCCGAGGCGGCATCGCTGAGCTCGCCCTCGCCGCGGTCGAACGACCCTTGCGAGCGGCCGACGCCGCGAAAATTGAACCGCAGGACGGCGAAGCCACGCTGCGCGAACACCTGATAGAGGGTGTAGACGAGCTTGTTGTTCATCGTCCCGCCATGCTGCGGGTGGGGATGCAGCATGAGGGCGATGGGTGCATCGCTGCCTTTGCCCGGCTGATAGCGCCCCTCGAGGCGCCCCTCCGGGCCATTCATGATCACTTCAGGCATGTCACAACTTCCTAAGCCCGCACCGCCCTTGGCGGCACGGTTTTGAGCGATCTAAAGAAACCTATGGTTTCACTCGGCTATGCAAGGCAAGCGCTTCAGCCGGCCTACTTTCTATACTTGACCGAGCTACTTGGTCATCCTATATCCAACAGCGCAGAATGCTGCGGCGCCGAAGGGATCTGCACCGGCTGACCGGCCGTGATCATACCATGACGCCGCGCGCGACTTTCAAGAATAAAGGGAATATGTCGGTGTTCCAAATAGTTAAGGACGAACTCGACAGTATCATCGCGCGCGACCCGGCAGCCCGGACCCGGATCGAGGTGGCCCTGACCTATCCCGGCTTCCATGCCGTGATGTACCACAGGGTGGCCCATGCCTTGTGGATTCGCGGGTGGCGTTTCCTCGGCCGGGCCGTGTCACAAATGGGTCGTCTGTTCACCGGAATCGAGATCCATCCCGGTGCGACGGTTGGCCGCCGCCTGTTCATCGACCACGGCATGGGCACCGTCGTGGGCGAGACCGCCGAGATCGGCGACGACGTCACCATGTATCACGGCGTGACCCTGGGCGGCGTTTCGCCCTCGGTCAATTCGGCAGCACAGGTCAACCGCAAGCGCCATCCGACGATCCGCAACGGCGCCATCATCGGCTCCGGCGCGCAGGTGCTGGGACCGATCACCGTCGGCGCGCAAGCCCGCGTCGGCGCCAACGCCGTCGTGGTCAAGGACGTCCCGCCCGGCGTCGCCGTGGTCGGCATCCCGGCCCACCCGGTGACGCGCAACGTCAGTTCCGAGTTCATGGCCTATGGCACGCCCACCGGCGATCACCCCGATCCCGTGGCCCGGGCGGTCGAAGGCCTGATGGAACAGGTGACGGCGCTCAAGGCGCGGGTCGAAGAGTTGGAGAAGCATGAGGAGCAGCGCGATGTGATCGCTCCCATGACATTGCCCGGCATGGAACGCAGCAGTTCCGCGACCGAAGGCGGCGCCGAGGTTCAGCGGCTGCGCCGTCGCGCGGAAAGTTAGATAAGGAGAGAGATCGTGAAGCTCAGCACAAAAGGCCGTTATGCCGTGATGGCGTTGGTCGACCTGGCAAGCCATAGCCAGGGCCGCCCCGTTGCCCTGGCCGACATCGCGGAGCGACAGGAAATTTCGCTCTCCTATCTCGAGCAGCTCTTCGCCAAGCTCCGCCGCGGCGGGCTGGTCAAGAGCGTGCGCGGACCGGGCGGCGGCTATCTCCTGGCCCGCAGCTCGGCCGAGACCCGCATCTCCGACGCGATCCTGGCGGTGGACGAGCCGATCCGGGCGACGCGCTGTACGCCGGGATCCCCGACCGGCTGTCGCACCAACAAGAGCCGCTGCCTGACCCACGACCTGTGGGAAGAGCTCGGCAATCAAATCCATCTCTATCTGAGCTCGGTGTCGCTGGAGGATGTCTGCAACCGCCGGGTCCTCGGCACCAGCCATGTGATCCAGCACGACCAGACCGGAACGCCCGCCGTCAGCAATGGCGCGTCGGAGCCGCCGGTCGGATCGGCGCCGCCAACGCCTCATCCCGCCGCGGCGCAGTAACGGCCGCGACGGCGAGGACCAAAGCCAACGTGAGCTGACCCAGGCCCATCGATGACCCGCCAGATCTACATGGACTACAACGCGACCGCGCCGATGCACCCCCGGGTGATCGAGGCGGTGGCGTCGAGCCTGGGGCAGGTCGGGAATCCGTCCTCGGTCCATCGCTTCGGCCGCCTCGCGCGCCGCGCGATCGAGGCCGCGCGCGAGAACGTTGCAGGGGCCGTCGGGGCGAAGCCGGCGGAGATCCTGTTCACCAGCGGCGGCAGCGAGGCCAACAATCTGGCGCTCAAGGGCGCCGGCCGCGCCCGCATCCTGGCTTCGGCGGTCGAACATGATTCGGTGCTGGCCGCGGCATCCGCGGTCGAGCGCATTCCGGTCGACCGCGACGGCATCGTGGATTTGACGGCGCTGGACCGGATGTTGAACACCGATCCGACACCGGCCCTGCTGTCGGTCATGCTGGCCAACAACGAGACCGGGGCGATCCAGCCGATCGCCGCGGTCGTTCGCGTGGCTCGCGCTCACGGCGGGCTGGTCCATTGCGACGCGGTGCAGGGCCTGGGCCGGATGGCGGTCGATCTCCCTGCGCTCGACGTGGACTTCGCCAGCCTCTCCGCTCACAAGCTCGGCGGTCCGATGGGCGCCGGCGCGCTTTATGTCCGCGACGGCATAGTGTTGCAGGCTCAGATTGCCGGCGGTGGTCAGGAGCGCAGCCAGCGCGCGGGCACGCCCAATTTGCCGGGCATCGTCGGATTTGGGGTTGTGGCGCGGCAGTCGCGTGACGACTTACAAGCCATGGAACGAATTCGCGAATTGCGGGACCGGCTCGAGACCGGACTGAAGCGGCTGCAGCCCTCGGTGCGGATCTTCGCCGAGGGCGTCGCGCGGTTGCCCAACACGAGCTGCTTCGCGGTGGCGGGCCTCGAGGCCGAGATGCAGGTGATCGCGCTCGACCTCGCCGGCATCGCGGTCAGCGCGGGTTCGGCCTGTTCCTCCGGCCGGGTCCAGTCCTCGCATGTGCTGCGCGCCATGGGGGTCGACCCGACGCTTGCCGGCAGCGCCATCCGCGTGAGCCTGGGCTGGCAGAGCGAGGAACGCGACATCGACGAATTTCTGACGGCCTGGGGTTCGCTCCTGGTACGTCGTGCCAAGAGCCTGCAGACCGAGACCGCGGCTTGAACCTGAACAGATCGACCGGATAGGGATTGCGATGAGCCTCGAATTGAAGACCAACATCCCGGAGAAGAACGGATCGGGCATCGCCCGCGGCAGCAATGCGCCGAAGATGCCGATCTATCTCGATTACCAGGCGACGACGCCCTGCGATCCGCGCGTGGTCGAGGCCATGCTGCCCTATTTCACCGAGAAGTTCGGCAACCCGCATTCGCGCAACCATCAATATGGCTGGGAAGCGGAAGAGGGCGTGGAGAAGGCGCGCGCGCAGGTCGCCGCGATCATCGGTGCCGACGAGCGCGAGGTGATCTTCACCTCCGGCGCCACGGAATCGAACAATCTGGCGATCAAGGGCGTGATGCGCTTCCACAAGGACAAGCGCAACCACATGATCACCACCCTGACCGAGCATAAATGCGTGCTCGACAGCGCCCGGCATATGGAGATGGAAGGCGTCGAGGTCACCTATCTGCCGGTACAGCAGAACGGCCTGGTCGATCTCGAGAAGCTCAAGGCCGCGATCACGCCCAAGACGGCGCTGGTCTCGATCATGGCCGTCAACAACGAGATCGGCGTGATCCAGCCGCTGGCGGAGATCGGCAAGATCTGCCGCGAGCGTGGCGTCTATTTCCACACCGATGCGGCGCAGGCCGTCGGCAAGATCCCGCTCGACGTCAATGCGATGAACATCGACCTCTTGAGCATCTCGGGCCACAAGATCTACGGGCCCAAAGGCATCGGCGCGCTCTTCGTGCGGCGCAAGCCGCGGGTCCGTCTCGAGGCCCTGATCCATGGCGGTGGCCAGGAGCGCGGCTTCCGTTCCGGCACGCTGCCGACCCCGCTCTGCGTCGGGCTGGGCGAGGCTTGCGCCATCGCGCAGCGCGAGATGGGTGCCGAAGCGGAGCGGCTGCGCTTCCTGCGCAACAGGCTCCTCGAGGGTATTACCAAGGCGCTCCCCGAGGTCTATGTGAACGGCGACCTGGAGCAGCGCATACCCGGCAACCTCAACATCTCCTTCGCCTATGTCGAGGGCGAGGGGCTGATGATGGGGATCAAGAATCTGTCGGTCTCCTCCGGTTCCGCCTGCACCTCGGCGTCGCTCGAGCCCTCTTACGTTCTGCGCGCGCTGGGCGTGGAGGAGGAATTGGCCCATACCTCGATCCGGTTCGGGCTGGGCCGCTTCACGACGGAGGCGGAAGTCGACTATGCCATCGAGCATGTGGTGAGCGCGGTCAAGCGCCTGCGCGAGCTGAGCCCGCTTTGGGAGATGGCGCAGGAAGGTATCGACATCAAATCGATCGAATGGAGTGGCCACTGACGGGCCCGTGTCTTTCGGCACAAAACCCGGGGCTGCGAACAAGGAGTGAGTCAAGATGAGCTATAGCGAAAAGCTGCTCGAGCATTACGAGAATCCGCGCAATGTCGGCGCGCTGGACAAGGCCGACCAGAATGTCGGCACCGGTCTGGTGGGCGCGCCAGCCTGCGGCGACGTCATGAAGCTGCAGATCAAGGTCGGCAAGGACGGCATCATCGAGGATGCCAAGTTCAAGACCTTCGGCTGCGGCTCGGCGATCGCCTCGTCCTCGCTCGCGACCGAATGGATCAAGGGCAAGAGCATCAACGAGGCCGAGACCATCCGGAACACCGACATCGCGCAGCATCTGTCGCTGCCGCCGGTGAAGATCCATTGCTCGGTCCTGGCCGAGGATGCGATCAAGGCGGCGATCCGGGATTATCGCGAGAAGAACGGCGTGGCCGCGGCGCCCGAGGCGGCGAAGGCAAAATGAACGATCAGACTCCGATCGAGCGCGCGGTGCCCGACGCGACTGTCGCGCCGGCACCGGCGCCCAAGACCGAACGGCGCGCGGCGAGGCCGCGGCCCAAGGCGCTCAGCATGACCGAGCGCGCCGCCGAACGCGTGCGCGCGCTGCTGTCGGCGCGCGGCAAGCCCTCGGCCGGAATCCGGATCGGCATCCGCACCAAGGGCTGTTCGGGTCTCTCCTACACGCTCGAATATGCGGACGAGAAGGGTCCGCTCGATGAGGTGGTCGAGGAACATGGCGTGACGCTGTTGATCGATCCGAAGGCGACGATGTTCATCCTCGGCACCGAGATGGACTATGTCGAGGAGAAGCTGCAGTCGGGCTTCGTGTTCAAGAACCCGAACGAAAAGGGCCGGTGCGGCTGCGGCGAATCGTTCCACGTCTGACGGGCCGCAAAGATTCTAGAACAGGGGCGCGGGGGCCGGCGACGGTGTCCGCGCCCGTTTGACGACAGAGGATGGCGTAGAAGAGATCATGGCCGAGCGGACGACAGCCCCTGAAGGCGGCGGCGCGGCAACGGGACCGTTGGCCGCCTGCTGGTCCTGCCAGGGCCCGGTGGCCGCGGCCGCCTTGTTCTGCCATGTCTGCGGCGCGGTCCAGCCGCCGCGCGAGGCCGATGCCTATACGCGCCTCGGGTTCGAGCCGCGCTTCGATATCAGCATGGGCGAGCTCGACAAGCGCTATCTGGGCTTCCAGCGCAATCTCCATCCCGACCGCTTCGCGACCAAGGGTCCGCGCGAGCGGGCCATCGCCGAGAACCAGGCGATGAGCCTCAACGAGGCCTACGAGACCTTGAAGGACGCGGTCAAGCGCGCGCAGGCCCTGCTCGCCCGCGCCGGCATCGCCTCGCCGGTCGGCGAGAGCCGCACCATCGACGATCGCGAATTGCTGATGGAGGCGATGGAGGCGCGCGAGGCCCTGGCCGAGGCCGAGGATCTCGAGGCGGTGAAGCGCCTGGCCGAGCGCGCGCAGCGCGAGGATGCCGCCTGCATCAAGTCGCTGTCGGTCGCCTTCGCCGAGCGCAACTGGGACGAAGCGATCCGCCAGACGACGCGACTCAAATATTGGCGCAAGTTCGCCGAGGAGCTGCGCGGCCGGCGCGCCGTGCTCGCGGGAGCGTCCGCGTGATGCTGCTGCAGATTCACGAACCCGGCCAGACGCCGGCGCCGCACGATCAGGATCGCGGTCTCGCGGTCGGCATCGATCTCGGCACCACCAATTCCGTGGTGGCCCTGGCGATCGGCGATCGGGCCGAGGTCATTCGCGACGAGAAAGGCGACGGCCTGCTGCCCTCCGTCGTGGCCTACGGTGCCGATGGCTCGGTGCTGGTCGGCGAAAAGGCGAGCGAGCAGCTGCTCGATCATCCGGAAGGCGTGGTCAGCTCGATCAAGCGGCTGATGGGTCGTTCCGCCGCCGATCTCAAGCAGCTGGGCGGCGCGCTGCCCTACGATCTCGACGAGACCACCGGCATCGGCATGGTGCGCCTCAAGATCCGCGGCCGGCGCCTGACGCCGGTCGAGATCTCGGCCGATATCCTGCGCGCGATCAAGGCGCGCGCCGAAGCGCGGCTGGGACAGGATGTCGATCGCGCGGTCGTGACCGTGCCGGCCTATTTCGACGACGCGGCGCGCAACGCCACCAAGGATGCGGCGCGGCTGGCGGGGCTCGAGGTGCTGCGGCTCGTCAACGAGCCGACGGCGGCGGCGCTCGCCTACGGCCTCGATCACGAGGCCGAGGGCGTCTATGCCGTCTATGATCTGGGCGGCGGCACCTTCGACATCTCGCTGCTGCGGCTCGAGAAGGGCGTGTTCCAGGTTCTGGCCACGGGCGGCGACGCGGCGCTCGGCGGCGACGATTTCGACCATCTGATCGCTGAGCGTTTCCTCGCCGAGCGCAAGAAGGCCGGCATCGCCGAGGCCATCGACAGCTCCGAGGCGAAGAATCTGCTGGTGGCCGCCCGACAGGCCAAGGAGGCGCTGACCGACGCGGACCAGGGCTCCTGGGAGATTGCGATCGGCGGCAAGACCACGCGTCACGCGCTGAACCGCGCCGAGTTCGAGACGTTGATCGCGCCCCTGGTGAAGCGGACCGCCAACCTGGTACGCGGCGTGCTCGAAGATGCCGGGATCGAGGTCGCGGCCGTGAAGGGCGTCGTGCTGGTGGGCGGTTCGACGCGCGTCCCCTTGGTGCGCCATTCGGTGGCCGATCTCTTCGGCCTCGAACCCCTGGCCGATATCGATCCCGACGAGGTGGTGGCACTGGGTGCCGCCCTCCAAGCGCAGGCGCTGACGCAGGGCGGCGGCGCCCTGCTGCTCGACGTGACGCCGCTCTCGCTCGGCATCGAGACCATGGGGGGCATCGTCGAGAAGGTGATCCCGCGCAACACGCCGATTCCGGTCGGCATGGCGCAGGATTTCACCACCTATCAGGACGGCCAGACCGGCATGCTGATCCATGTGCTGCAGGGCGAGCGCGAGACAGTCGATCAATGCCGCTCGCTGGGACGCTTCGAGCTCAGGGGCATTCCGCCCATGACGGCGGGGGCGGCGCGCATCCGGGTGACCTATGCCGTCGATGCCGATGGGCTCCTGACCGTGGCGGCCGAGGAGAAGACCACCGGCGTGAAGGCGCATATCGAAGTGAAGCCCTCCTATGGCCTCAGCGAGGACGATATGGCGCGCATGCTGCGCGACAGCCTCGAGAATGCGCGCGAGGACATGGAACGCCGGCTGTTGATCGAGGCCCGGGTCGAGGCCCAGCGCGTGCTGCTGGCGCTGGATGCGGCGCTGGCGGCCGACGGCGCCCTGGCCCGGCCCGAAGAGCGCCAGACGATGGAAAAGGCCGCCCAGCGGCTGAAGGCCGCCATCGCCGGCGAGGATCGGGATTTGATTAACGGGCTGGTCGAGGAGCTGGAAAAGGCTGGCAAACCCTTCGCCCAGCGCCGGATCGACCGGGCCATCAACAGCGCGCTGGCCGGGCACAGGCTTGACGAGATCGAGGCCGATGTGGCACCGGAGCGCGTCCCGCCGGCCTGAGGTCGGGGCGCCTGCCGAGGCGGCCCCTGTTTGCCGGGTGCCAAAGGGCCCTGGTTTTTCGAGATTGGCGACGGAGACTGATTCAATGCCCAAGATGACGTTCATCAAGCCGGATGGCGCGCGTGTGGAAGTCGATGCCCCGATCGGTCTGTCGGTCCTGGAGATCGCGCACCGCAACGATATCGACTTGGAGGGCGCCTGCGAGGGATCGCTCGCCTGTTCGACCTGCCATGTCGTGGTGGACCCGGAATGGTTCGACGTGCTGAACGAGCCCTCCGAGGACGAGGAGGACATGCTCGATCTGGCCTTCGGCCTGACCCACACCTCGCGGCTCGGCTGCCAGATCCGCATGACCGAGGAGCTCGACGGCCTGACCGTGTCGCTGCCGCAGGGCACCCGCAACATGATGGTCGATAAGTAAGTCATTTCTTCCGCAGCATCGCTTCGCGGCATTCGGGGCCAGGAGGCCGCATCATGGGACTGCGCTGGACCGACGTTCAGGAAATCGCCATCCAACTGGATGAGGCGCATCCCGACGCCGACGTGGTTAACCTGCGCTTCACCGATTTGTGGAAATGGGTACAGGAGCTCGAGGAGTTCTCGGACGATCCGAAGCGGTCGAACGAGAAGATCCTCGAGGCGATCCAGGCGGCCTGGCTCGAGGAACGCCGCTAACCCCGGGCCCACCGGAGCAACTGACATGTCCGCCCCTGCAGCACCTGCGCCTGCGACTCCGGTCCCTCCAATTCCGAGGGGCCGCATCGATGCGCTGCTGGCTTCGCCTGCCGCCGCGTTATTGGCACGGCCCTGGTTTGATTGGGTCGCTCTGCATCTGGGGATCCGAATCTATATGCCGCTCTCGCGCGCCTGGGCCGCGGCCCTCGATGCCGAGGGCAGCACCGAGCGCTTCCGTCTGGAGATCGGCTGCGACTTGCCGGAGAAAGCAGTTCCCAAGCGCGCCCTCGCCAAGGTCACAAAGCTCAAGGCCACGTTCAAGGCTGTGGATGCGGCCTGGCTCGACAGCTTTTTCGGCGCACGCGATGCCGGTCAGGCGGAACTCCTCCGGGCAAAGGAAGCCTGGCTCAAGACAAGTCTCGATTTGATGCGGGCCCGGTCGCTGTTCTGGCCCCTGATGCTGCGTCACAAGATCCCCGCGGCACGCTTTCATATTCCGAGCATCGACGAAGTCGAGGCGGCCTATGCAGGGTTTCGATCCGATCCCGACAAGGCCTTCGCCCTGCCATCGCCATTGCCAACCGTCGAACGCTCGCGCGTGATCGAGCATAGTTGGTGCCGGGAGTATTGGTTGCGTTTTGCCTCCCCGGGACCGGATCGCGATACATGCTGGGCTCATGTGGTCGAACCGCTGGCGTCCGAGAACGTCCCGTCACTGATCGATGGCAATGGGCTCATGGTCGAGCCCGAGTCCTACGGCGCCATGATCAACAGCCAGGCTGGACTGATCGCGCGCGGCATCCGCGTCATCAGCATGGAAGCGCCCTGGCATGTCCGGCGGCGGCCGCAGGGCTGGTACGGCGGCGAGCGCTTCATCGCGACCCAGCCATTGGGCGCGTTGGAGCTGTTTTCCACCGGCGCTCGGGAAATGGGAATCGTCGCCGGCTGGTGTCGCCAGCAGGGGCGCGGTCGGGTCGCGTTTGGTGGCACCAGCATGGGCGCGCTGACGGCGCAACTCGCTGCCGCGCGTGCCCGGGCCTGGTCCGAGCGTCACCGGCCCGATGTCCTGTTCCTGGTCACTACGAGCGATAGCGTTTCGGCGTTGGCGGTCGAAAGCAGCATCTCGCGTCAGGTTGGGTTGCCACAGGCGCTCCATGAGGCTGGCTGGAGCGAGGCCAATCTCAACGCCTTCGCAGGGCTGACCGATCCCGGCCTGATCGCACCCTTGCCGCCCTCCAACATCATCATGGTGCTGGGCCGGGCCGACACCGTGACCCCCTGCAAGCGCGGCGCCTCGCTCGCCGAGCATTGGAACCTGCCGGGCCGCAATCTCTTCCTCTACAACCGCGGCCATTTCACCGTGCCGATCGGTATGTTCCGCGACCAGGAGCCGGTCGAGCGGCTGGCCGAGCGTCTGCAGCTGAAGACCACGGTCTCCCTCCGCGAGATTCAGCTGAAGCTCGCCGCTGCACCGCAGCAACAACCCAAGACGCCCTGATTCCCACGCTATCGAATGATCGCGCCGGCGGAGGGGACAAAGCCCACGGCGACGCCGGAATCGGCTATGCTTGGGTCGAAGTAATGTGAGATGCCCGGTTGCCAGGCGGCCAGGGATGTTTCACCCGGGAGGAGGATCCCCTTCAGGCATGGCCGTCGCCGCGACTCCATCGGCGCCGATCTTCGTCGTTGCGGACGACCATCCGATGGTCCGCGATGCGCTGGCCTTGTCGTTGGGCGCGGCTTTCCCGGGCGCCCAGGTCGAATTCGCCGGATCGCTGGGCGAGACGCTCATGGCGGTCGAAAGGCGGCCCGACGCCGATCTCGTCATCCTCGATCTCGACATGCCGGGCATGAACGGCATGGCCGGCCTGGCGCAATTGCGCAGCTCGCACGCCTCCGTTCCGGTCGCGATCGTCTCGGCCGCGCGGAGCCCGGCGCTGATGCGCCAGGCGGTCGAGATGGGGGCTGCCGGCTTCATTCCGAAATTCACGCCTTCGCAGGAGATCACCGACGCCATCCGCGACATCCTCGCCGGCGCCGTATGGCTTCCGGAGGTGGCGCGGGATCATCAGCTGGCGCCGGTCGAAGCCGATCTGGCGCTGCGCGCCGCGCAGCTGACACCACAGCAGCATCGCGTGCTGGCGCTGATGGCGCAGGGCAAGCCCAACAAGGTGATCGCCTTCGAGATGCAGATCACCGAACCCACGGTCAAATCGCATGTGACCGAGATCCTGCGCCGCCTCGGCGTCCAGTCGCGCACCCAGGCCGTGATCGTCGCGCAGAAGCTGGGCATGGAGCCGCCGGCGGCCAAGGGAAGTTGACGCTGGGTCCACGCGACGATCTCGAAACGACCCAGGGGTCAGTATCGCGGCATGGGCGAACCGCTCACCAGATTCTTCACGCAATCGTGCAGGGTCGATATCACGCGATTTCTGTCGCTGGCAAGCTGCGCCAGATAGAAGGTGTCCACATAGGACATGACATCAGGCAGCAGGCTTCGCAACTTGCCTCGCTTGACCCAGTCCTCCGCGTAGTGACACGGCAGATAACCCAGGAAACGCCCCGAAAGAATCAGCATCAGGAGACTTTCCATATGGGCGGTCATGGCGGCCGGCTGGAAAGCGACATTGTCGGGGCTCGTCCAGTTCGCCATATAGCTGCGCGCCGCATAGGGAAACTGGCTGAACATCGCGGGCCGCAGCTTTCGCGATGGAACCGCGAACAGCGGATGTCGGTCTCCGCAATAGAGTGCCTGATTCTCTTCGAAGACGGGTTCCGCGTGAATCGAAGCATGCGGCGTCTGGATGGGAGTCAGGATCAGCGAGTAACGGCCATCGAGCAGCCTTTGCTGAAGCTGCTGTGGTGACGCCGTTTCGATGTTGAGCATGACCTTCGGCGCCAGGTCGTAGAACGCCTCGAATGCCCGCGGCAGGCCGAGCCCGGCGTTCGTGTACATGGCGTCGACCGTGCCGAAATGGACCTGACCGGCAAGCTCGCCCCGGACCGAGCCGACGATCCCGCTGAAATTGTCGAGCGACCGGAAGAGGCTCAGCGAGGCCTCGTGAATCCGCGCGCCCTCTTCGGTCAGGGAAAAGCCGCGGCGCCCGCGCTCGCAGAGCCGCACGCCCAGACGCGTTTCGAGCTTGGCGATGTGATTGCTGACCGTCGCGGCGGACAGCCCCAGATCCGTCTGGGCGGCCGAGAAGCCGCGGTTGCGGGCGACGGCGTGGAACACCTTGAGCAGCCGAAGGTCGACGTCGGCGAGATTGAACTGTCGCGATTGGGAGCGTTTCACGGGCGGAGCACCGGCCTCGGTAAATCCAGTTCGATGTCATACAATGAAATATCTCAATGTATCGTTTTATACAATTATATTTATCAATGAATGATCGAGAGCGCAGCGTCCTTGGCACGGGGAATTCGAGGGCAGCGGCGCCGTGTCCAACATCAGCTTCGATTTCAGCGGTGAGCGAATCCTGATTACCGGCGCCAGCCGTGGCATCGGCTACGGGATCGCCGAAGCCTTCGCCCGCGCCGGCGCCGATCTCATCCTGCTGGCGGAGAGCGACGACATCTTCGGCGCCGCGAAGCGCCTGTCCGAGCGGGCTGCTGGACAAGTTCAGGCGGTCAAATGCGATATCGCCGATCCGCGCGCCGTCGCCCGCGAGTTGAACGATCTCGATCGCGTCGATGTGCTGGTCAATAACGCGGGCCTCGAGCTCATCACGCCGCTCGCGGACATGTCGGCCTCAACCGAGGCGGCGTTCCGGCGCATCTTCGATATCAATCTGCTGGGCACCTATTACGTCACGCGTGCGGTGGTTCCGAAGATGGAGGAGGGGGCCCGCATCCTCTTCACCGCTTCGATCTGGAGCCGGGTCTCCGTTCCCGAGTTCGGCGCCTATTGCGCCAGCAAGCACGCCGTTCTCGGTCTGATGCGCTCGCTCGCCGGCGAACTGGGCCCGAAGGGCATTCGCGTCAACGCCGTCTGCCCCGGTTGGGTGCGCACCGAGGCTTCGATGCGCTCGCTGCGCGAGATGTCCTCGCGAACCCGTCGGCGTGAAGAGGATCTGCTGGCTGAGATCACCGGCAATCAGGTCTTCAGCGGCCTGCTGGAGCCGGACGATGTCGCCCCCTTCTATCTCTATCTGGCCTCGGATGCGGCCGCCAACATGACCGGACAGGCTTTGATGGCCGACCGTGGCGAGGTGATGGCGTAACGGACCACGAGACTCAAATCAAAGGCCGAGTCCCTGGGGCAAGGCCACAACGGGAGGACAGCATGTTTCGAAAAACAGCCAAGGCGGCGCTGCTCGCCGCGACATTCGCTCTCGCGCTCATCGGCACAGCCGAGGCAGAGACGCTCAAGCTCGGGCATTCGACTTGGGTGGGCTACGGTCCCTTCTTCATCGCCGAGGAAAAGGGCTTCTTCAAGGAAGAGGGCGTCGATATCCAACTCGTCACCATGGAAGACACACCGGCCAAGATGGCGGCACTCCAAGCCGGGCAGATCGACCTGGTCGCCTCGACTGTCGATGAATTCCCGATCTACATGCCGCCCGGCAAGATGCTCCGCTACATCCTGGCGGTCGACAATTCCAAGGGTGGAGACGGCATTGTTGCGCTCAAGGAGATCACGAAGCTGACCGATCTCAAGGGCAAGAAGGTCGCCTTCGAGACCGGCTCGGTCTCCCAGTTCTTCTTCGACGCGGTGATCAAGGAAGCCGGCATGTCGGAGAGCGACGTCGAGGTCGTGAACATGACGGCCACCGACGCCGGCGTCGCCTTTGCCGCCCGGCAGGTCGATGCCGCCGTCACCTGGGAGCCGGCGCTGAGCCAGGGCGCCAATGCGGCCCACGGCCATCTCCTGCTGTCGAGCGCCGACAAGCCGGGCTTGATCACCGATGTCGTGGCCGTGACCCCGGAAACCGCGACCAAGCATGCGGCGGAGCTCAAGGCTTTCGTCCGCGCCTGGTATCGCGCGCTCGACTTCATCAAGACCAATCCCGACGAGGCCATCAAGATCATGGCGGCGGGGGCCGGCGGCTGGTTGGCGGATCCCAAAGTCTTCGAGGACACGCTGCGCGGGATCGAATATCTCGACAAGCCGATGAACGAGAAGTTCTTCGGCACGCCAGAGGCGCCGGGCCAGATCAGCCAGACGCTCGGCTATGCGCTGCAGATCTGGTCGGAGAAGGGCCGCATCCAGGCCGACATCAAGCCGGTGGACATGATCGACTACAGCTTCATCGGAGGGTGATCAGATGACCGCCGCTGCTTCATTCGTCAACAACATCCTGACGCCGCGCCGGCCGATCTCCCGCGGTATCCGCCTGGGTGTCGGCGGGTTGATCAGCGGCGGCATCCTCCTCGGATGGTGCATCGTCACCTATGGGGGCCTCTGCGACCCGCTGTTCATGCCGGCGCCCCATCGCGTCGTGCTGGCCTTCTGGCAGTCGCTGCTCGACGGGTCCCTGCTCAGGAACACGCTCGCCAGCCTGCTCGTCATCAATGCCGGCTTCTTCCTGTCGTCGCTGGTGGCGATCCCACTGGGAATCCTGATGGGCAGCTTCCGTGTCGTGGCGGCCGGCCTCGAGCCGATCGTGAACTTCACGCGCTACCTGCCTGTCACCTCGATGATCCCGCTGCTGATCCTCTGGATCGGCATCGGCTTCGAGGAGAAGGTCGCGGTGATCTTCATCGGCACCTTCTTCCAGCAGATCGTCATGATCGCCGACGTCTCGGCCCAGGTGCCGGCCGAGCTCTTCAACGCTTCCTATACGCTGGGCGCCTCGCGGCGCCAGGTCGTCACCCGCGTGCTGCTGCCGGCGACGCTGCCCGGGATCATGGATACCTTGCGCGTCACTATGGGCTGGGCCTGGACCTATCTGGTGGTCGCCGAGCTGGTCGCCTCCAGTTCCGGCCTCGGTTACATGAGCATGCAGGCGATGCGCGGCCTGCATGCCGATTTCATCTTCGTCGCCATTCTCGTCATCGGCTTCCTGGGGTTGTGCACCGACCAGATTTTCAAATGGATCAAGGTCAGGTTCCTTCCCTGGGCCGAGCAGCGTTGAGGAGTCACGGACATGGGCGCTCTGGATATCGAGAATGTGGGATTGCGGTTCAAGTTGCGGGGAGGCGGCGAGGTAACAGCGCTCAGCAATCTGCATATGCAGATCCCCGACAAGCAGTTCGCCGTCATCGTCGGACCCTCGGGCTGCGGCAAGTCGAGTCTCCTGGATCTCGTCGCGGGCCTCAAGGAGGCGTCGAACGGCGAGTGCAAGGTGAATGGGAAGGCGGTTCGCGGGCCCGGCGCCGAGCGCGGTATGGTGTTCCAGAATTATTCGCTCTTCCCCTGGCTGTCGGTGCAAAAGAACGTCGAATTCGGGCTGGCGCTGAGAAATGCGCCACAGCAGGAGCGGACAGAGAAGGCCCGGTATTTCATCCAGGCCGTGGGACTCAAGGGCTTCGAGGACGCCTATCCCAGCCATCTGTCAGGCGGCATGAAGCAGCGGGTCGCCATCGCCCGCGCCCTCGCCAACGATCCGGAAGTGCTGCTCATGGACGAGCCGTTCGGCGCGCTCGACAGCCAGACCCGGTCGGTCATGCAGGAGCTCCTGGTCGGGATCTGGGAGAAGCACCAGAAAACCGTGCTTTTCGTCACGCACGACATCGACGAGGCGATCCTGCTGGGCGACGTGGTCTACACCATGTCGGCGAGGCCGGGTCGGATCATCGATACGATCTCGGTCGATCTCCCGCGTCCGCGCCATTACGACCTGATCACGACGCCGGCCTTCATCGAGCTGAAGCGCCGAATCCACAAAAACCTGCATCACGAGGTGCAGAAGGCGCTTGCCGAATCCGCCGCGGTCGCGTGAGCCGCCGTAACGCCGCGTAAGTACGCCGACGGGATGAGAGCCAGGACGGAGATCCACGCATGTCTCGCCTCGATTGCAAGTTCGACTATGTCATCGTCGGAGGCGGCTCGGCCGGCTGCGTTCTCGCAAGCCGTCTCAGCGAGAAGCCCGAGATCAGGGTGCTGCTGATCGAGGCGGGCCCCCGCGACTGGCATCCGATGATCCATATGCCGACCGGCGAAATCTTCATGATCGGCAGCTCGGTCGATTGGCAGTTCAAGAGCGAGCCGGAAAAGGCGCTCGGGAACTATCAGGTGCCGCTGCCGCGCGGACGGGTGCTCGGCGGCAGCTCCTCGATCAACGGGCAGATCTATGTGCGCGGCCATCACCGCGATTACGACGAATGGCGCCAGCTCGGAAACGAGGGATGGGGCTGGGAGAGCGTGCTGCCTTATTTCAAGAAGGCGGAGGCCTGGGCTGGCCCGCAGAACGAACAGCGCGGCCGCTCCGGTCCGCTGCAGACGGCCTTCGGCCGCTACAAGAATCCCCTGTTCGACGCCTTTTTGCGTGCTGGCCAGCAGGCGGGCTTCACCTTCAATGCCGACTACAATGGCGGGGAGCAGGAAGGGTTCGTCTGGACCCAGTACACGCACACCCATCGCCGGCCCATGCGCTGCTCGGCCGCGCGGGCCTATATCTGGCCTGCACGGAGGCGGAAGAACCTGAAGGTATGGACCGGGGCCCGGGTGCTCCAGCTACTGCTGGAGGGTAAGACCTGCATCGGGGTCGTCGCCCATCACAAGGGCCGGCAGGTCCGCGTCGGCGCCGACCGCGAGGTCCTGCTGTCGGCGGGCGCCTATCAGTCACCCCAGATCCTGATGCTCTCCGGCATCGGCGACCCCGCGGAGCTGGACGCGCATGGCATCGAGCGCCGGCATGATCTGGTCGGTGTCGGCAAGAATCTGCAGGACCATGTAGGGTCCTATGTGCAGCACCGCTGCAAACAACCGGTCACCTACTTCAACATGCGCAACCCATTGAAGGCCGCGACCGCTTTTGCGAACTATCTGATTACCGGCGGCGGGCCCTTGTCGGTGTTCCCGATGAACTGCATGGCGTTCCTGAAGAGCGATCGGCGTTTGGAACGTCCGGATATCCAATACTACCTCGTGCCCACGGCGATGAATCCGAACGGCTCGCACGATCCCTGGCCGCATTATCACGGCTACAGCATTCATTGGTGCGCGTTGCGACCGGAGAGCCGGGGCCATGTGGGCCTGCGCTCGGGCGACCCGATGGACACGCCGCGCATCGTCAATGACTATCTCGGCGACCCGAAGGACCGCGAGCTCAACCGCTACGCCTTGCGCCTGGCGCGCGAGATCCATGGCCAGACGGCATTCGATTCGCTGCGAGGCGACGAGGTCGAGCCGGGGCCGGCCTGCCAAACCGATGCGGATATCGACGCCTACATGTCCCGGTTCATCTCGTCCCACTACCATCCGGTCGGCACCTGCAAGATGGGTCAGGACGATGCCGCGGTGGTGGACGACCGGCTGCGCGTCCATGGGCTCAAGGGCTTGCGCGTGATCGACGCCTCGATCATGCCGCGGCTGGTCGGCGCCAACACCAATGCGCCGACGATCATGATCGCCGAGAAGGCAGCCGATCTGGTGCTCGCGAGCGCCTGAAATCTCGATCGACAGGAGTTGACCATGGCGTCGCATGGCTATGAAGCAGGCCGTCTCAATTTGCCCTTCGTCGGGCATTGCACCTTCGGCAAGCAGCCGATCTGCACCGATTGGGACAAGATCGATGCCGACGTCGCCGTCCTCGGCGTACCCTATGACATGGGCACGCAATACCGCTCCGGGGCCCGGTTCGGCCCGCGCGCCATCCGCGAGGCCTCGACCCTGTTCTCCTTCGGCCATAGCGGTGCCTATGACCACGAGGACGACACCGTGTATCTGCCGACCGACAAGGTCCGGATTGTCGATGTGGGCGACGCCGACATCGTCCATACGGATACCGTCACCAGCCACGAGAACACGCGCTATGCTGTCAGGAAGATCCTCAAGTCGGGGGCGCTGCCCGTCGTTCTGGGGGGCGATCATGCCGTCCACGCCCCGGTGATCGAGGCCTTTGCCGGCGAGGCGCCGGTTCATATTGTGCATTTCGATGCGCATCTGGATTTCGTCGACGAGAGGCACGGTGTCCGCTATGGGCACGGGAATCCCTTGCGGCGCGCGTCGGAGACCGGTCATGTGACGGGGATGACCCAGCTCGGGATCCGCAATGTCTCCTCGTCGAATCGTTCTGACTACGAGGCGGCGCGAAAATTTGGCTCCGAGATCCTCTCGGTGCGGCAAGTCCGAAAGTTGGGCACCGAGGGCGTGCTGGCCCTTATCCCCAAGGGTGTGCGCTACTACGTCACCATCGACATCGACGGCTTCGATCCCTCGATCGCGCCGGGAACCGGCACGCCCAGCCATGGCGGGTTCCTGTACTACGAGGTGCTGGAGATCCTTCAGGGTCTTGCCAAGAACGGCGAAGTGGTCGGCATGGATCTGGTCGAGGTGGCGCCGGTCTATGACCCTTCCGGCATCACCGGATTCCTCGCCGCGCAGCTATTGCTCAACTTCCTGGGTTTCGTCTTTGAGGAGCGGTTCAAGCGCGGCCGGAACCGGTAGCCCCTGCGGGCTGCCGGCTCCGCCCATGCCAGGCTTGCCGAGAACGCTCCTCATCCCTTGACGCAGAGCACCTGCTTCAGGGTGTGGACCACCTCGATCAACTCGGCCTGCGCCGCCATCACGGCGTCGATGTCCTTGTAGGCCTGGGGCGTCTCGTCGATGACGCCTTCGTCCTTCCGGCATTCGACGCCTTCCGTCGCTAGAAGATGGTCCTCCAGCGAGAAGCGGCGCTTGGCCTCGGCGCGCGACATGACTCGGCCGGCACCGTGCGAGCAGGAGCAGAAGCTCTCCTCGTTGCCCTTGCCCCGCACGATGAAGCTGCGCGCCCCCATCGAGCCGGGGATGATGCCAAGATCGCCCTCGCGCGCCCGCACGGCGCCCTTGCGGGTCACCCAGACGCTGGCACCGAAATGCTGTTCCTTCTCGACATAGTTATGGTGGCAGTTGACCGCTTCCGCGGTCAGCACCAGGTCGGGAAAGAACTCCTTCAGCGCCCGGACGATCACCTCGAGCATGGCGTCGCGATTGGCGCGGGCATAGTCCTGAGCCCAGCCCACCGCTTCGACATAGTCGTTGAAGAGCACCGTGTGCTCGGTCAGGTAGGCCAGGTCGCGGTCCGGCAGACGGATCGACTGCCGCTCCATCTCCTGGCGCGCCAGCGCGATGAAATGCGTCCCGATCCGGTTGCCGATATTGCGCGAACCGGAATGCAGCATGATCCAGAGCATGCCGTCCTGGTCCAGGCACAGCTCCTCGAAGTGATTGCCGCCGCCGAGCGTGCCGATCTGCTCGGCCGGCGAGTTCTTCACCTGCAGCACCGGATGCTTGTCCTGGATCGCCTCGAAGCGCGTCTTGAGCTTGCCGTACCAGCGCTTCTCCGCATGGCGCGGAATCTCGCGATGCGAGCCGGCGTCCACGGGAATGAGCTGCTCCATCCGGAACCGGATCGGCTTCAGATCGTCGGGCAGGCGGTCGGCCGTGATGTTGGTGCGCACCGCCGCCATGCCGCAGCCGATATCGACGCCGACGGCCGCCGGGACGATCGCCCCTTGCGTGGGCAGCACGGTGCCGACCGTCGCTCCCTTGCCGAGATGGACGTCGGGCATCACCGCGACATGCCGGTAGATGAAAGGCAGGCCGGCGATGTTGTGCAGCTGCTCGCGCGCGAGGGCTTCGACGGGGACGCCTTCCGTCCACATCTTGATCTGGCCACCCTGGGGGCCGCGTTCGGTAATCATGCTCGTCGTTCCGCGCCTGCGCGCGGAGTCCTCCTTCTCTCATGTGGGTTCGGCAACGGGCAGCGGATCACAACATCCGCCAGCCTGCCGGGGGCGCGCGTTATATCAGGCTTCCGGAAGAAGGGAAGAGAATAAATTCCCGCCGCGCTTGCAGAGCGGGCCTGGGGTTTGTCTTCCTTTCCTTTTCCCCCTTGAGGGAAGGCTAGGAAGGGGGCGCCAAGGGCACCATGCATCTCGTGTCGCTACCCCTTCCCCTACCCCCTCCCGCAAGGAGGGCGAGGAGTTCCATTCTCACATCGTGCGCGTCGGGCTGTAGCGCGTCACCAGGGCGCGCAGCTGCGCCGGCTTCACCGGCTTCAGCAGCACATCGAGCCCGAGGTTGCGGGCGCGGGAGAGGTTGGCGGCGTCGCGGTCGGCGGTGACCAGGGCGGCCGGCAGGCGCGGACCCCAGGCCGTTCGCAGCCGCCCGATCTCGGCGAAGCCGTCGGGCCTGTCGTCGCCCAGATGGAGATCGATCAGCACCAGGTCGGGAACGCGGCCATTGACCCTGGCGATGGCCTGGTCAGCGTCTTCGACGGCCATGACCTCGCAGCCCCAGCTCGCCAGCAGTACCGTCATGGCCTCGCGGACGGGTGCCTCGTCGTCGATGCAGACCACCATCGCGGCGCGGCTCGTGGCCGGCGGCGGCACCACGCGATCGGCGACGCGATCGGGGACCGCGCGCGACGTCGCGGCGGCGAGCGGCATCTCGATCGAGAAGGTGGAACCCCGGCCTGGCTCGGAGGCGAGACGCAAGGGATGCCCCAGCATCCGGGCGATGCGGTCGACGATGGCGAGACCCAGCCCGAGGCCACGCTCGCCTTTCCCCTCGCGGCGGCCGAGCCGGACGAACTCCTTGAAGACCTCGGCCTGGCTCGCCTTCGGAATGCCGGGGCCGTTGTCATGCACTTCGATCCGCAGCCCTCCCTGATGACGCCGACAGCCGATCACCACGCGGGCGGACCGTCCCGGCGCCTGGCCGTATCGGATGGCGTTGGAGAGGAAGTTCTGCAGGACGCGGCGCAGCAGGGTCGGATCGGTCTCGACCACGGCATCGGAGGCCACGAGGCGCAGCTCGACCTGATTTTGCGCTGCGATCAGCACGAAGGATTCGACCAGGGACTGCAGCAGGGGGCCGACCGGGACCGGTTTGCGCTCGGGCCGCACCGTGCCGGTATCGAGCTTGGCGATATCGAGCAGGGCGTTGAGCAAATCGTCGACGGCGCTCAATCCCAGCTCGATCTTCGACACCAGCTCGTCATCCGGATGGCGCTCTCCCAGTGCCGCCAGGAACAGCCGGGTCGCATGCAGCGGCTGCAGCAGATCGTGGCTGGCCGCGGCGATGAATCGCGTCTTGTCGATATTGGCCTCCTCGGCGCGCATGCGGGCGGTTTCGAGCTCCGAGGTGCGTTCGGCGACCCGGCGCTCGAGCGACTCATTGGCGAGGCGCATCGCCGCTTCGGCACGCCGGCGATCGCTGATATCGACATAAAGCAGGAAAAACCCCAGCACCTCGCCGCGCTCGTCGCGGTGGGGGATGTATGTGCCGCGCGCAACCTCGATCTTGGCGTCGTTGGTCGGGAAATCGATCTCGAAGCTCTGCGGCTGCCCCGCGAGGGCCGCGTCGATATGGGGCTTGAGGCGAGCATATCGCTCGGGCTCCAGCACCTCGGCGACGCGGTGGCCCTCGGAAGCCCGCGATCCCAGCTTGAGGGTCGCCTGATAGGGCCGATTGGCGAAGCGATAGCGCTCCTCGCGATCCACATAGGCGATCAGCACCGGCACATTGTCGGTGATGATGCGGATGCGCCGCTCGCTGTCGCGCAAAGCCTCGGCTGCGCTCACCCGATCGGTAACGTCGTTGGCGGTGATGACGATACCGCGATCGGACAGGGGATCGACGCGAAGCTCCGTCACGGTGCCGCTGGCCAGGCGGATCTCCTGAAACGCGGCGCGCGTGCGGAGTGCCAGCGATCCCAAGGCCGGCACGGCATGGGCCAGATCGAACAGCGTCGCACCGGTCCGCAGCTGTTCCGGATCGAGGCCGGTCAAGCTCGCGAATCGTTCGTTCCAGACTTCGAGCCGTCCCCCGTCGTCGAACACGGCGATGCCGAGGCCCATATGATCGAGCGTGCGGCGCAGCAGGTCGGCGTTGTAGCGGATGGCGGCGGTCGCCTCGTCGAGCATTTCGCGGAATGTCCCGGGCAGCCAGAGACCGCGGCGACGCGCGGCCGTCACCACCACGCGGGCCGAGGCCGACCCGATGGTTCCCGACAACAAGCGCTCGGTGAATTCGAGGGCCGCGGCGCCCGAAAGGTTCTGGCCGGCGAATGCCTGGCTGGCGCGCTCCGCGCCGATGAAGCGGGCGGTGAGTTCGCGCAGCTGGTCGAGTTCGGTCGCGGCGGGCTCTTCCGCGGGCCCGTGATGCTCGACCTCGGCGCCGGAGACAAAGGCATCGGCCTGGGAGAGGTCGCGCGCCGAGGCCTTCGCCAGCAGCGAACCGACCACGGTCAGGCCGAGATTGACGAGGAACCCGACCACGAAGCCGCGGGTCAGGGGATCGAACCAGGCCAGCGGCCCCACGGGCGGCAGAGCGGTGGCCGCGGCGGGATCGACCGTCGGCCAGAGCACCGCCCAGAACCAGATGGCGAAGCCGGCGGCCAGCCCGGCGATGACGCCATGGCGATGGGTGCGCCGCCAATAGAGACCGAGGATCAGCCCCGGCGCGAAATTCGATACGGCGCAGAACGAAACCATGCCGATCGTCGCCAAGGGCAGGATGCCGGTGATGATCCGGTAATAGGCGAAGGCCGCGAGCAGGATGACGACGACCGCGATCCGGCGCACCAGCAAGGCCAGCTGACCGATATTGCCCTCGTTCGGCTGGCGGCTGCGCAGCAGCAGCGGCATCACCAACTCGTTGCCGATCATGCCCGAGAGCGCCATGCAGGCGATCGCGACCATGCTGGTCGCGGCCGAGAGTCCGCCGATGAAGACCAGGGCGACCAGCCAGTCGGCGCCCGATTGCAGGGGCAGCATCAGGACGAACAGGTCGGGAGCGACGTCGGCGCCCAGCCGGTGCAGGCCGGCGAGCGCGATCGGAATCACGAAGACATTGATCAGCAGCAAATAGAGCGGAAACAGGATGCGCGCCGTCGGCAGGCTGCGCGGATGATGATGCTCGACCACCGCCACATGGAACTGGCGCGGCAAACAGAGGAACGCGACGGCGGAGAGCGCGGTGAGAGCGATCCAGCTCGCGGTGGGCGCCAGGTTCGTGGGGTTCGAGGGGAGCGAGGCGGCGTTGAACTGCGCCATGAGGTCGCCCGGGCCGTCATAGAGCCGCCATACCACGAAGATGCCGGCCGCCAGCAGCGCACAGAGCTTGACCAGCGATTCGATCGCGATCGCCATCATCATGCCGCGGTGCTGCTCGCTGGCTTGGACATGCCGCACGCCGAAGAGGATGGTGAAGGCCGCCATCAGCAGCGAGACGATCAGGGCCGTGTCCTGCCAGAGCGGTGTGGCGGCTTTGGCCGCGGCGGCGCCGGTTTCGCCCGAGAGCGCGGCGAAGGTGAAGGAGACCGCCTGGAGCTGCAGCGCAATATAGGGCATCGCGCCCATCACCGCGATCAGCGTGGCCATCACCGAGACCGCGCGGCTGCGGCCGTAGCGGGCGCCCAGGAAATCGGCGATCGAGGTCACGTTCTGGCGCTTGGCGACGCGCACGATCTTGGCCATGAGCGGCTGTGCAAAGAGGATCACCAGCGCCGGACCGACATAGATGAGCGCGAAATCCAGACCGTTATTCACGGCGCGTCCGACCGCACCGTAGAACGTCCAGGAGGTGCAGTAGATCGCCAGCGACAGGGCATAGACGATGGGTGCGAGCCGGCTCGAAGCCCAGGACCGAGCATGGCGCTCGCCGAAATGCGCGATCACGAAAAGCAGGCCGAGATAGGCCAGCGACAGGCCGAGAATGGGCGTTCCGTGCGACATCGTCATGGCAGGCTAGGCCCTCGATCTCCGGTCAGGAAGCCAGTCCCGTCTCCGACCAAAGTATAGGGTCATTTTCCGGGCCTGGGGCGCTAACAGGAAAGCGGCCAAAAAGCAGAGTCGGGAAGAGCCGCGCCCGCTGAAAAGCGTCCGGCGTTCCCTCAAGAAGCGGGTTCGTGGCCTGACCAGGGAAGGAAAATCATGAGCGCTCAAGAAGGCACCGCCGGCAAGCTCGGCGCGCAACGCGGCATAACGGACAAGCGGCTGGTGGTTTTCGCCTCCTCGCTCGGCACCGTGTTCGAGTGGTACGACTTTTACTTGTATGGCTCGCTGGCCGCGATCATCGCCAAGCAGTTCTTCTCCGCGGTCAACCCGACGGCGGGCTTCATTTTCGCCCTGCTGGCCTTTGCCGCCGGCTTCTTCGTGCGCCCGTTCGGCGCGCTGGTGTTCGGCCGGCTGGGCGATCTGGTGGGCCGCAAATACACCTTCCTGATCACGATCGTGATCATGGGCTTGTCGACCTTCATCGTCGGCCTGCTGCCGAGCTATGCCACGATCGGCATTCTGGCGCCGGTGATCCTGATCGTGCTGCGCCTGCTCCAGGGCCTGGCGCTCGGCGGCGAATATGGCGGTGCCGCCACCTATGTGGCCGAGCATTCGGCTCCCAACCGGCGCGGCTTCATGACGAGCTGGATCCAGACCACGGCGACCCTGGGCCTGTTCCTGTCGCTCCTCGTCATTCTTGGCGTGCGCACCTGGATGGGTGAGGAGGAATTCGGCGCCTGGGGTTGGCGTATTCCATTCCTGGTCTCGATCGTCCTGCTGGGAATCTCGGTCTGGATCCGGCTCAAGCTCAGTGAAACGCCGCTGTTCCAGCAGATGAAGGCCGAGGGCAAAGGATCGACGGCGCCGCTCACCGAATCCTTCGGGCGTTGGGGAAACCTCAAGATCGTGATCCTGGCCCTGCTCGGCCTCACCGCCGGCCAGGCCGTCGTCTGGTACACGGGCCAGTTCTATGCGTTGTTCTTCCTGACCCAGACACTGAAGGTCGCGCCAGCGACGGCGAACATCCTGATTGCCGTGTCGCTCCTCATCGGCACGCCCTTCTTCATCTTCTTTGGGTGGCTGTCGGACAAGATCGGCCGCAAGTTGATCATTCTCGGCGGCTGTCTCCTGGCCGTGATCACCTATTTCCCGGTGTTCCACGGGATCGCCTATTTCGCCAATCCGGCGCTCTACGCTGCCCAGGCGAGCGCGCCGGTGACGGTGATCGCCGATCCGGCGGCCTGCTCCTTCCAGTTCAATCCGGTGGGCACGGCGAAGTTCCTGAGCTCCTGCGATATCGCCAAGAGCTTCCTCGCCAAGAATTCCGTCAACTACGAAAACGAGGCGGCCGCGGCGGGCGCCGTAGCGCAGATCAAGGTGGGCGACACCGTGATCGACAGCTTCGAAGGCAACGGCCTGGCGCCCGAGGATTTCAAGGCCAAGACCGATGCCTTCACGAAGGCTGTCGGCGATGCGACCAAGGCGGCAGGCTATCCCGCCAAGGCCGATCCCGCGCAGATCAACTATTTCATGGTCACGCTGCTGCTGCTCTACTTGGTGATCCTGGTCACCATGGTTTACGGCCCGATCGCGGCGATGCTGGTCGAGATGTTCCCGACCCGCATCCGCTACACATCGATGTCGCTGCCCTATCACATCGGCAATGGCTGGTTCGGCGGCTTCCTGCCGACCGTGGCCTTCGCGATGGTGGCCGCCAAGGGCGACATCTATTACGGCCTCTGGTACCCGATCGTGGTGGCGGCGATGACCTTCGTCGTCGGCATGATCTTCATCCGCGAGACCAAGGATCACCGGATCGACGTGCTCTAGGCAGGGTCTCCATCGAAAGCGACGACGGGACCCCCGTCGTCCGGGGCCTTCTCCTTCGGGGGAAGGCCCCTTTTTTCTGGGCTACGGTGCAGGCCAGGGCGCTAAAACTGGCGGTTTCACGCGTGAAATCGGCCTTCCTGGCTGCGGCCATCGGCTCCTGACAAGTGCCGCCGGGGCCCCTATATTCCGGGCCATGCCGATGGGACCCGCCCTCGATGACCTGACCGCCCCGCTGCGCCTGGAAGGCGTGGCGCCGGGGGCGCGTGTCGTGGCCGCCATGTCGGGCGGGGTGGACAGCTCGGTCGCCGCGGCCTTGCTCGCCCATGCCGGCTACGAGGTGGTGGGGATCACGCTCCAGCTCTACGACCATGGCGCCGCGGTCAGCCGCAAGGGGGCCTGCTGCGCCGGCCAGGACATCTATGACGCCAAGCGCGTCGCCGACCAGCTCGCCATCGATCACTACGTGCTCGATTACGAGGCGCGGTTCCGCACGGCCGTGATCGAGGATTTCGCCGACAGCTATCTCGCCGGCGAGACGCCGATCCCTTGCGTGCGCTGCAATGAGCGCGTGAAGTTCGGCGATCTCCTGGGCACGGCGCGCGAGCTGGGCGCGGCTGCCCTCGCCACCGGCCATTATGTGCGCCGCCTCGAAGGTTCCGCCGGCGCCGAACTCCATCGCGCCGTCGACCCGAGCCGCGACCAGAGCTATTTCCTGTTCGCGACCACGGGTGCGCAGCTCGATTACCTGCGCTTTCCCCTGGGCCATCTCGAGAAGCGCGAGACCCGCGCCATCGCCGAGCGCCTGGGCCTCGGCGTCGCCGCCAAGCCCGACAGCCAGGATATCTGCTTCGTGCCCTCGGGCCGCTACGCCGAGGTGGTGGAGAAGCTGCGCCCCGGTGCGGCCGAGCCCGGTGACATCGTGCATGTCGATGGGCGCCTGTTGGGCCGCCATGAGGGGTTGCTGCATTTCACCGTGGGCCAGCGTCGCGGGATCGGCATCTCCGAAAGCCAGGTCGACGGCGAGCCGCTCTATGTGGTGCGCCTGGATCCCGTGCGCCGGCGGCTTGTGGTCGGCCCCAGATCGGCGCTCGGCATCGCCGCGATTCGACTTGGCAATGTGAATTGGCTGGCCCACCAGTCACCCGGGGACGAGGGCGAAGCGGTCGAGGTCAAGCTGCGCTCGGCCGCCGCGCCCGTGCCGGCCCGGCTCTGGCTCGACGGCGGGAGCGGCGCGCGAGTCGAGCTGGCGGAGCCGCAATTGGGAGTGGCGCCGGGTCAGGCTTGCGTGTTTTATCGCGGGAGCCGGGTGCTGGGCGGCGGTTGGATCCGGCGCGATGAAGCCAAAGCGGAGGCGGCAGCATGAGCGAGATCGAGGACCTGACCCGGATCCTGAACGAGAAGGTCAAGCTCCTGCCGCCCCTGGGCTACAAGCTCAAGATCGAGCTCGACGAAGGCGGCCTCGTGATCTGGGACGGTACCGGCAGCGCGCCGGTCATCACCAACGAGGACGGCAGCGCCGATACCACGCTGCGAATGACCTCCACCAACGCCAAGGCCCTGATGGAAGGCCGGCTCGACCCCACGCTCGCCTATATGACGGGCAAGCTGAAGGTCGAGGGCAAGCTCGGCGTCGCCATGAAACTGGCGGCGATGCTGGGGGATTGAGCGGGCGCGCGAACGTGCCCGCGTCCCACCCGCATGGCTGGCCTGATTTTGCTGTAAATCCAGTTCCTTAGGCGAAAGCCCCAGGCTGGTTGACAGGGGTTCGGCCTTCGCCATATACCCTTGCGTCCCGCGGCCGGCCGCCCAGAGCGCCGGCCGATCTTGTTCCGGGCATTATTTCGCGATGGGGCGGCGTAGCTCAGTCGGTAGAGCAGGGGAATCATAATCCCTGTGTCGGGGGTTCGAATCCCTCCGCCGCCACCACCGCGAACCCCCTCCCTCGCCACAACACCTGCGCCGCTTCGACCGCGCGGGCTCTGACAGGGACAATCAATTCCAATCGGGGCCCTCTGTCCGTCGAGATGCGGACGTCCCTGCCTGAGCCCGAGGAGCCCCGACACGTGAGACGGTGGGGGAAGGGCTTCGGCCGTTCGTCGAAGCCCTAAGTCTCGGAGAGAAAACCAAGTCGACCTCCGGCAGAAACGCCGCAGCGCTTTGACAGGCCCCTGGCCTCTCCCGACGGGACTGACTCCATATCGATCGCGTCTGATTCCAAAATCGCATCCGCGTCATCACGACGAACACTTCTGCAAGCACGGAAAGTTCGGGCGGTTCGAGCCTTCAAGGGCTGTGGCGAGAACTCGTGAAGAAAGTTTAATCGGGAACGGCTGGCGGCGCGCCGAGTTAGGTAGTTTCCGGGCCTCATTAAGAGCGCCGACGCTGCATATCTATTGGATCTATCCGATTCCTGGAATGAGACAGCGAAGCAGCCGCGCTTCCTCCTCGGTCGGTCCTGTTCGATAGAGACGACGAAACACGGTAGATGAAATGACCAGCGCCGTTTTACCGGATTCAACCTCGGCTCTTGGATCGGAGTTCAACGAATTTCTTTTCGCGCCGATCGGTGAGGATAGAAATGGAATGCGGCTCAGCGTGCTTTCGGCATTGGCACGAATGGACATCGATCCGTGGCAGGAGGCCGCCAAGCTGGCCCGGTTGCCGGAAGATGCCGCGGCGGAAAAGTTGACATCGCTGATCACGGCACAACACGGCGTGCCGTCGGTGTCGCCGGATTTCGCGAGGATCGCTCCTCGCTTGATCGCGCTCCTGCCGCGTCAACCCGACCCCAAGATCGCGCCGCGCAAGGGGCTCATGGGGAGCGATATTGCGCTCGGCTCTCCGGCTCTCATCATCGTCGTATACTTGATCTTCACGGCCTTCATGCTGAGCGCCCAATGGATCGCGGCGAGCCGTCAAGCCCCAGCGCAGGGTGAAAATGCTCCGGCCGCGGTCTCGGAGACGATTGTTCCCCCCACGCAAACGCCGCCTTCCGGCCAATGACGCCTCATGGGATGGCGGGGACAAGGAGAGACCATGATTGACGAGAAAATGGAGCCGAACCCGAACGACCCTTCCGAGCGGAGAAAGCCTGAGCGAGCGGACCCACCCGCGCAACCGGTCCAGGAGAATGCACCGGCCTCGCCCACGCGGCCGGGCCAGCGCGCGTCACCGGGGCGGAAGCCGCTTTTCGGTCATTGAAGGAATGCTCTGCCGGCGCCCCGCTCGGCAAGCGATCGGGTCCGATTCCTCACTTGCGGAATTTGAGTGGTTTCCGGTTCTGCTTCCTGCACTCGGCGGAGGACTATCATCCAGACCATCAACCCGCTGACGCGAATACCCGCTGCGACGGCCTCCGCCGCCGTTGCAGGCGCTGTCGCGTTGGATTCATAAGCCAAAGGCAGTTTCGTCATGAAAACTCCCCTTTACCTGGGACCGCGCGAGAAGACCGTGGAAGAGTCCGCGAAACCGAAAATCGCCGCGCCCCCGGACGCCAGTCAGGCAGCGACAGGACCTCAGGGCCGGCGGTCGATCGATCGGCTCTGCATCGACACCATCCGCACCTTGTCGATGGATGCCGTGCAGCAGGCCAATTCGGGCCATCCTGGCACGCCGATGGCCCTGGCGCCGGTGATCTACACCTTGTGGCAGCGGTTCCTGCGCTTCGATCCCGCGGATCCCACCTGGCCGGATCGCGACCGCTTCGTGCTCTCGAACGGACATGCGTCGATGCTGCTCTATTCGATGTTGCATCTGGCTGGCGTGACAGCGGTCGATGACAGGGGCGAGCCTACCGGCGAGGCCGCCGTAACGATCGACGACATCAAGCACTTCCGCGAGATCGACAGCAAATGCCCGGGCCATCCGGAATATGGCCTGACCTCGGGCGTCGAGACGACGACCGGGCCGCTGGGCCAGGGCTGCGCGACCAGCGTCGGCATGGCGATGGCCGGGCGCTGGCTGGCGCAGCATTTCAATCGGCCGGACTTCGTCCTCTTCGACCATGACGTTTATGCGTTCTGCGGAGACGGCGACATGATGGAAGGTATCACGAGCGAAGCCGCCTCGCTCGCAGGCCATCTGATGCTCGGGAACCTGTGCTGGATCTATGACAGCAACCGGATCACGATCGAGGGCCACACCGATCTCGCCTTCAGCGAAGACGTCGCCGCGCGCTTTCTCGCCTATGGATGGAGCGTCCATCGGGTCGGTGACGCCAACGACATCGAGCGGATGGCAGAGGCGATCGAGATCTTCCGGCGCACCCACAAGGTCCCCACATTGATCGTAGCCGAGAGCCATATCGGTTACGGTGCCCCGCATAAGCACGATACGAGTGCTGCCCATGGCGAGCCGCTGGGCGAGGAGGAAATCCGCCTGGCCAAGCGCAACTATGGCTGGCCGGAAGACGCCAAGTTCCTCGTGCCCGACGGCGTGCGCGAGCATTTCCGCAGAGGCATCGGGCGGCGGGGCCATGAGCTGCGGAAAGCGTGGCTAGCGCGGGTCGAGGCTTATCGCGCCAGGCATCCGGATCTTGCCGGCCAGCTCGAGAAGATGCAGAAGTGCGAGCTCCCGGATGGCTGGGACGGAGAGTTGCCCGGCTTCGCTGCGGATCCGAAGGGTCTTGCGAGCCGCGATTCATCCGCCAAGGTGCAGAACGCCATTGCGGCGCATTTTCCCTGGCTGATCGGCGGCGCCGCCGATCTCGCACCGTCGACCAAGACAAGGCTGACATTCGAAGCCGCGGGAGATTTCGAGGCCGACAAATATGGCGGCCGCAATCTCCATTTCGGCATTCGCGAGCATGCGATGGGCGCGATCGTGAACGGTCTCGCCTTGTCCAAGATCCGCGCCTATGACTCGAGCTTCCTCATTTTCTCGGACTATATGAAGCCGGCCATCCGCCTGGGCGCGCTGATGGGGCTGCCGGTTGTTCACATCTTCACCCATGATTCGATCGGCCTCGGGCAGGACGGCCCGACGCATCAGCCGGTCGAGCAGCTGATTTCGCTGCGTGCCGTCCCAGGCATCGTCACGCTGCGGCCCGCAGACGCCAATGAAGTCGTCGAGGCCTGGCGCGTCGTCATCCGGCTGAAGCATCAGCCCGCTTGCCTGGTGCTGAGCCGACAGCCACTGCCGACTTTCGATCGGAAGCGCTATGCGTCTGCCGCGGGTGTGGCGCGAGGGGCGTATGTGCTGGCGGATGCGGAAAAAGGCCGGCCGGCGGTGATCATGATGGGGACCGGCAGCGAGGTGGCGCTCTGTGTCGAGGTCTATGAAAGGCTCGAGCAGGAAGGCATCGCGGCACGGGTCGTCAGCATGCCCTCCTGGGAATTGTTCGAACAACAGGATCGAGCCTATCGCGACAGCGTGCTTCCCCCCGATATCACGGCGCGCGTGTCGATCGAAGAAGGTTCGGTGATCGGCTGGGACCGCTATGTCGGCAGCACGGGCGCCATGATTGGCATGCATAGCTTCGGCTCATCGGCGCCGATCAAGGATCTGATGAAGAAATTCGGCTTCACACCCGAGAAGCTGCTGGCCGCGGCAAAGCAGCAGATCGCGCGGGCCAGGGAGAAAGCGGCATGAATCCGTTGAAGCAGCTCGAAACCTGCGGTCAATCGGTCTGGCTGGACTACCTGAAGCGGAGCCTCATCGAGAAAGGCGAGCTGCGCCTATTGATCGAGCAGGACGGGTTGAAGGGCGTGACATCGAATCCCTCGATCTTCGAGAGGGCGATCGGCGAAACCGACGAATATGCAGCCGCGCTGAGGCAGTTTCAGGTATCGGAAGACCACGGCGTCACGGCGATCTATGAGCATCTGGCGATCGCCGACATCCGTGCCGCCGCCGACATCCTGCATCCCGTCTACGAGGCGACGCAGGGACGGGATGGCTATATCAGCCTGGAATGCTCGCCCTATCTGGCCAACGATACGCAAGCCACGATCGAGGAGGCGATGCGGCTATGGACGGCGGTGACGCGACCCAACCTGATGATCAAGGTGCCCGCGACCCCGGCCGGCATTCCCGCCATTCGTAAATTGATCGGCCATGGGCTCAATATCAACATCACCCTGCTGTTCTCCGTGCGTGTCTATGAGCAGGTTGCCGAGGCCTATCTCGCTGGGCTCGACGAACTGAAGCAGGCGGGCGGCGACCTCTCCAAGATCGGCAGCGTCGCCAGCTTCTTCGTGAGCCGTATCGATACGGCGATCGACAAACGGCTGGACCGGCTCGATGACAAGCCGATGTCGGATCGCTTCCGCGGCAAGATCGCGATCGCCAATGCGAAGCTTGCCTATGCCCGCTATAAGGCGCTTTTCGCGGGGCCGCGTTGGCAGGCGCTCGCCTCATCCGGTGCGATGACCCAGCGGCTGCTTTGGGCGTCGACCAGCACCAAGAGCCCCAGCTACAAGGACACGATGTATGTCGAGGCTCTCATTGGCCGCGATACCGTCGACACCATGCCGCCGGCGACGATGGATGCGTTCCGGGACCATGGCAAGGCGGTCTCCGATGCCATCGAGCAGGATCTGGCCGGCGCTCAGGCACTTCTCGCCGCGCTCGAGGCCCAGGGCGTTTCTCTGAACGAGGTGACCGAGGAGCTGGTCAAAGACGGGGTGCAGCAGTTTGCGGACGCGTTCGACAAGCTGTTCGGCGCCATTGCCCGGCAGCGCCGTGCGCTTCTCGACGACAAGCATGCCGGCATGGCGATCGAGCCCGGCTCGCCAGAGATGAAGGCGGCCATCGAGACGGAGCAGGAGGCGTGGCGTGCCGGCGGGCGCATCCGGCGACTTTGGGCCGGCGACAGATCGCTGTGGACGAAAGCGGACGAGGACCGGTGGCTGGGCTGGCTGCCGGTGGCGGATGAGGAACTGGCCGATGTCGAGCGCCTGCGAGCTTTTGCAGAGGATGTAAAGCGGCGCGGCTTTACCGATATCCTGCTCCTGGGCATGGGCGGGTCGAGCCTGGGCCCCGAAGTGCTGGGGTCGGTTTTCGGGCCGCCATCCGGATGGCCGCGCTTCCACATGCTGGACAGTACCGATCCGGCGCAGATCAGAACCACCGAGCAGGCTATCGATCTCGCCAAGACGCTGTTCATCGTCTCCTCGAAATCCGGCAGCACGCTGGAGCCCAATATCTTCATGGACTATTTCCTCGATCGCGTCCGCGCGGCCCGCGGCGCAGGGAAGGCCGGCGAACAGTTCGTCGCCGTGACCGATCCCGGCTCCTCGCTGGAAAAGCACGCCAAGGCTCAGCACTTTGCCCATATCTTTCATGGCGTGCCTTCGATCGGCGGCCGCTACTCGGTGCTGTCGAAGTTCGGCCTTGTCCCGGCCGCGGCCATGGGGCTCGACGTCAAGCGCCTCCTCGAGACGACGCGGCCGATGATGCGCGATTGCGGCCCCGACGTGCCGCCCGCTGAGAATCCGGGCGTTCGGCTCGGTGTCGCCATGGGCATTGCGGCCACGCGCTTCGGCCGCGACAAGGTGACGATCGTCGCCTCGCCGGGGATCGCCGCGCTCGGCGCCTGGCTGGAGCAGCTTCTCGCGGAGAGCACCGGCAAGCAGGGGCGCGGGCTGATCCCGCTCGCCGGGGAACCGCTTGCCTCGCCGGAGCATTACGGAAGAGATCGGTTCTTCGCCTATCTGGAGTTGGCGGGACAGGCCGATCCGTCGCAGCGTCAGGCCGTAGCGGCGTTGGAAAAAGCCGGCCATCCGGTGGCGCGGATCACCGTGAAGGATGTCTGGCATATCGGCCAGGAGTTCTTTCGATGGGAAATCGCCACCGCCGTGGCCGGCGCGGTGATCGGTATCGATCCGTTCGACCAGCCGGATGTCGAAGCGAGCAAGAAAAAGACGAGTGCGCTGACCAAGGACTACGAGACGTCGTGCCGCCTGCCGAAGGAGGAGCCGCTGTTTCGGGAGAACGGCATGGCTCTTTTCGCCGACCCCCGAAACGCGGCCGCGTTGGGCAGGCACAATACGCTGTCGGCCTATCTGAAAGCGCATCTCGGGCAACTGCATCCGGGCGACTATGTGGCGCTGTTGGCCTATATCGAGCGTAAGGACGCGCACACGCGAACGCTGACCGCGATGCGCAAGCATATCCGCGACAAATCCCGTGCCGCGACCTGCCTCGGTTACGGCCCCCGTTTCCAACATTCCACCGGGCAGGCCTACAAAGGCGGTCCGAATTCGGGCGTGTTTCTGCAGGTGACCTGCGACGACCCGGTCGATATCGACGTGCCGGGCCATGGCTACAGCTTCGGCGTGGTGAAGGCGGCACAGGCGCGCGGCGATCTCGAGGTGCTGGTGGAGCGGGGCCGGCGTACGCTTCGGATCCATTTGAAAGATGTCGATGAGGGATTGGCAGAACTGGGACGCGCCGTGAGCGCGGCGCTCCCGTAACCGGCGTTTCCAGGAGTGAAATAGATGCAGATCGGCGTGATCGGACTGGGCCGCATGGGCGGCAATATTTCCCGGCGCTTGATGAAGGCGGAGCACAGCTGCGTGGTGTTCGACGTCAACGTCAAGCCGCGCGAGCAGTTGGCGAAGGAGGGCGCCGCCGCGGCGGGATCGCTCGAAGACGTGGTCAGGGCCCTCGAGAGCAAGCCTCGCGCCGTATGGGTGATGCTGCCCGCCGGCCGGATCACCGAAGAGACCGTCGAACGTCTCGGCAAGCTGCTGGAACCGGGCGACATCGTCGTCGATGGCGGCAATTCCTTCTACAAGGACGACATCCGACGCGCCAAGAAACTGGCCGAGAAGCGCATCCGTTATGTCGATTGCGGCACGTCCGGCGGCGTCTGGGGCATCGAGCGCGGCTACTGCATGATGATCGGCGGCCCGAAGGATGCCGTGGATCACCTCGATCCGATCTTCGCGGCACTGGCGCCGGGGCGCGGCGACATTCCGCGCACGCCGGGTCGCAGTAACGGCGATGCGCGCGCCGAACGGGGCTATATCCACGCAGGCCCGTCCGGCGCCGGGCATTTCGTCAAGATGGTGCATAACGGCATCGAATATGGACTGATGCAGGCCTATGCCGAAGGTTTCGACATCCTGCGTAACAAGGATTCGAAGGATCTGCCGGAAGACGAGCGCTTTGCTCTGAATCTGCCCGACATCGCGGAAGTCTGGAGGCGCGGCAGCGTGATCTCATCCTGGCTGCTCGATCTCACCGCCGCGGCGCTGACAAAGGATCCGCTGCTGAAGAGCTTCTCGGGTTATGTCCAGGATTCCGGCGAAGGCCGCTGGACCATCGAGGCTGCCATCGAAGAGGCGGTTCCCGCCGACGTCCTTTCTTCGGCGCTCTATACTCGCTTCCGCTCGCGGCAAGGACATACCTTCGCCGAGAAAGTGCTTTCGGCCATGCGCCTGGGCTTCGGCGGACATATCGAAGGCAGCGAGCCCATCGATCCCGAACCGGCGCCGGCCCGTGCAGCGGCAGAGAAGGCGGGAAGGTAGCGCTATGCCCGACCGTCAAGCGATTAGGGCATCGTCGGTCGCCCCCGCGACCGATCCGTCGCCGCGCCGTCAGCCGAAACCCGCCGATCCTTGCACCCTGGTGATCTTCGGGGCCACCGGCGATCTCACCAACCGCCTCGTGATGCCGGCGCTCTATAATCTGACGAAGACCAAGGTGCTGCCGGAAAATTTCGCCTTGATCGGCGTGGCCCGGTCGGAGAGGACGGCGGACGGCTGGCGCGACCACCTTTACAAGACCTTGAAGAGCTATGTCGGCAACGCCGCCAACGAGTTCCATGTCGATCATGTCGACGAGGCGGCGTGGAAACGGCTCGCGAGCAGAATGTCTTATGTTCAAGGCGATCTGACCAAGCCCGAGCTGTATGAGAAACTCCGCGACATGCTCGCCGAGACCGGCAAGGCGCACGGGACCGAGGGCAATGCCATCTTCTACCTCGCCGTTGCCGACAGCCTTTTCGGCAGCGTGGTCGAGCAGCTCGGCAAGGCGAAGCTCACCGATCAAAACGAGGGCCGGAACGGGCAACGCCCGTTCTGGCGCCGTGTCGTAATCGAGAAGCCTTTCGGCAACAGCCTGGCTTCGGCTCGCGAGTTGAACGCCCGCATCCTGCGCAGTCTGCAGGAGAACCAGATTTTCCGGATCGATCACTTTTTGGGGAAGGACACGGTCCAGAGCATCATGGCGCTGCGCTTCGCCAACGGGCTATTCGAGCCGATCTGGAACCGCGACCGGATCGATCACGTACAGATCACCGCGGCGGAGACGGTCGGTGTTGAACAGCGCGGCGAGTTCTATGAAGCGACGGGCGCGCTGCGCGACATGGTTCCAAATCATGTCTTCTCGCTTCTTTCGATGGTCGCCATGGAGCCGCCGGTCGGCTTCGACGAGGCGTCGATCCGCACGAAGAAGGCCGATGTCTTCGCCGCCATGCCTGCCGTCAAGCCCGACCGGGCCGTTCGCGGCCAATATCGTGCCGGCACGGTGCTGGGCAAGGCGGTGAAGGCCTACCGGCAGGAGCCGAAGGTAGCGCCGGACTCGAACGTCGAAACCTATGTCGCGATGGAGCTTGCCATCGACAATTGGCGCTGGGCCGGGGTCCCCTTCTACATCCGTACCGGCAAGCACATGTCCCGCCGGAACACGGAGATCGCGATCCGCTTCAAGCCAGCGCCCTATGCCGCGTTCAAGGGCACGCCCGTCGACTGCCTGCCGCCCAACTGGCTGGTGCTGCGCATCGCGCCGGACGAGGGCATCTCCCTGCAGTTCGAGGTCAAGCGCCGTGGGCCGATCGTGGATCTCGCCGCCGTCAAGATGGATTTCCACTATGACGACTGGTTTCCGAAGGAGCCCAATGTCGGCTACGAGACGCTGCTCTACGACGTCATGGTCGGCGATCCGACTCTGTTCATGCGCGCCGACATGGTGGAGGAGGCCTGGCGGGTCGTCCAGCCGGTGCTCGATGCCTGGGCGGCGGAGAAGGTCGACGTTCCCGGCTATGCATCGGGCAGCGACGGCCCCGGCGCAGCCGACGAGTTGCTGAGACGCGACGGAGATCGGGCCTGGCGGCCGGTGGCCCCGCCCTCGGAGCGGAAATCGTAACGATGAAGAGGGATATCCGCCTTCTTCTGGCCGACGTGGACGGCACCCTGGTGACGCAGGAGAAACTGCTGACCGAGGCGGCGAAGGAAGCGGCCCACGATCTGCGCGATGCCGGCATCGTCCTCGCCATCACCAGCGGCCGGCCGCCGCGTGGCATGAGCATGCTGATCGAGCCCCTTGCCTTGGAAGGCGCGATCGCAGGCTTCAATGGCGGCGTGTTCGTCAATCCCGACCTCTCCGTGATCGAGAGCCACAGGGTCGATCCCGCGATTGCCGGGCAGGCCTTGAAGCTGATCCTCGACCAGGGGCTCGACGCTTGGGTCTACACCGATGAGGAATGGTTGATTCGCGACCCTGCGGCGGCTCATGTGGCACGCGAGGCCTGGACGGTCAAGTTCGACGCCAGGGTCGTGACGTCATTCACGGACGCGAATCTGGCGCAGACGGTGAAGATCGTCGGCGTCTCGGACGATCTCGATCGGGTCGCCGCATGCGAGAAGGCGGTGCAGCGCACGCTGGGCGAGAAGGCGAGTGCGGCGCGCTCGCAGCCCTACTATCTCGACGTGACGAACCCGCAAGCCAACAAGGGAGTCGTCGTGACGGCTTTGTCGACGCTCCTGAACATACCCACCCGGCAGATCGCCACCATCGGAGACATGCCGAACGATGTTCTCATGTTCCGGCGCAGTGGCTTCTCGATCGCGATGGGCAACGCCAGCGACGAGGTGAAGGCTCAGGCGAACGTCGTCACCGAAAGCAACGAGAACGAGGGCTTCGCCAAGGCGGTTCGCAGCTTCCTTCTGGCTCCGGCCGCGACATGAGCCAGGCGAGCCACGATTGGTCGATGCCCGATGCCTGCGCCATCGCCAGGCCGGTGATCATCGTCGTCATGGGCGTGTCGGGGTCCGGCAAGACGACGGTGTCGGCGATGCTGGCGGCAACCCTCGGCTGTCCGTTCCAGGAAGGCGACGAGCTGCATCCACCCGGGAATGTCGAGAGGATGGCCCACGGCATCGCCCTGACGGATGCGGACCGGATGCCCTGGCTGCGAAGGATCGTGGCTGAGATCGACGGCTGGCGCGCCCGAGGGGAATCCGGTGTGCTCACCTGCTCGGCTCTGAAGCGCTCCTATCGCGACGTCATCATCGGCGACCGCGCGGACGTGACATTGGTCTATCTGAAAGGTGCCTACGATCTGATCCGCCGACGCATGGCCGCGCGGCACGAGCATTTCATGCCGCTCTCACTGCTCGACAGCCAGTTTGCGACATTGCAGGAGCCCGCACCCGACGAGCATCCGATCACCGTCGATGTCGGCGGCGCGCCCGCCGACATCGTTCGCAGTATTCTGCGCCGGATCGAGGAACGGCAAGGGGCTGCGAGGAGGCCGATATGACAGGAATTTCCGATGCCAAGCTGGAGGTGCTTCCCGATCCTGACGCGCTGGCGCGTCGGGTGGCGGCCTGGCTGCTCGCGGCGGCGACGGCGAAGCAGGACCGTTTCGCGGTCGCGCTTTCCGGCGGCTCGACGCCCCGGCGGCTCTATGAGCATCTGGCTGACACGGCCTGTCGCGACAGTTTTCCCTGGTCCCGGGCGCACTGGTTCTGGGGCGACGAGCGCTTCGTGCCAGCCGATGACGCGAAGAGCAATTACCGCATGGTGCGGGAGGCGCTGCTGTCGCGGGCGCCGATCCCCGCCGGCAATATCCATCCGATGCCGACCACACCATCAAGCCCGGAAGCGGCGGCGTCCGCCTATGAGCGCGAGCTCAAATCCTTCTATGGCGCGGACCGGCTCGATTCCGCCCAGCCGCTCTTCGACGTGACGCTGCTGGGGCTGGGGTTGGATGGCCATACCGCGTCGCTGTTCCCCGGCACGCCGGCCCTGGGCGTGCGCGATCGCTGGGTCGCTGCCGTGGTCGGCGCCGAGCCCGAAGCCCGGATCACGCTCACCTATCCGGCGCTGGAGAGCAGCCGCCGGGTCGCCTTCCTGATCTCGGGCAGCGAGAAGCGCGAAATCCTCACGCGGCTGCGTCGTGGCGATGAGAGCCTACCAGCGGCACGCCTTCGCCCCGTCGGCTCGCTCTGGTTCTTTGCCGACGCGGCAGCCGCAGCATTTCCGTGACGATGTCACCGTCATCCACACAGGAGGCCTCGAAACGCGCCGCCGCGATGCAAGCCGCGATGGCGATCGAGGACGGGATGGTGGTCGGTCTCGGCAGCGGGTCGACTGCCGCTCTCGCGGTCGAAGCGCTGGCGGCCCGCATCGCGCAAGGCCTGCGGGTGGTCGGCATCCCGACCTCCGAGGCCACGGCCGCCTTGGCGCGCCGCCTCGGCGTGCCGCTGACGAGCTTCGCTGAACATAGCCACGTCGATATCACCATCGACGGCGCCGACCAGGTCGAGCGTCGCAGCCTCACTCTTATCAAGGGACGGGGAGGGGCGCTCTTACGCGAGAAGATCGTGGCCAGCGCCAGCGACCGGATGATCGTCGTTGTCGACGAGACGAAGCTGGTGGCCCGCCTCGGCGGTGCGACACCGTTACCGGTGGAGATCGTCGCCTTCGGCTCGCAGACGGTGATCGCGCGCCTGAAAGCCCTGGGCTGCGCCCCGACGCTGCGCCTCAAGGGCGACGAGATCTTTTTCACGGATGGCGGCAACCTGATTGCCGATTGCGCGATGGCCGAGATTCCCGACCCGGCGGCGCTGGAAGCCCGCCTTGCGGCGGTTACCGGCGTCATCGAGACCGGCCTCTTCATCGGTTTGGCGACCGAGATCCTGATCGGGCGGCCGGCGGGTGTAGAATTGCTCCAGCGATGAAAACTGCCATGAGCCGCAGCACGCCGGTTTCCTCAATCGACCCGCGGACATTGGCGATCGATATCGGGGGCACCGGGCTCAAGGCATCGGTTCTCGATCGCACCGGCAAGATGCTGATCGACCGCGTTCGCGTTGCGACGCCTTATCCTTGTTCGCCGGACGTCCTTTTGCGAACGCTCGTGGCCCTGGTCGCGCCGCTGCCCGCGTTCGAACGCGTTTCCGTGGGATTTCCGGGCGTGATCCGCGCCGGGCGAACCCTGACGGCTCCGCATTTCGGGAACCGTCCCTGGCGCGACTATCCGTTGGCCGCCGATTTATCGAAGCGTCTCGGCCGGCCGGTCCGATTGCTCAACGATGCCGAGGTCCAGGGTTTCGGGATCATCAAGGGGCGGGGGTTGGAGGTCGTGCTGACCCTCGGGACCGGGGCCGGAACGGCGGTGTTCCGTGAAGGCGCTCTGATGCCGCATCTCGAGCTGGCGCAGCACCCCATCCACAACGGCCAGACCTACAATGATTATGTCGGGAGCGGAGCTCTGCGGCGCAAAGGTGTGAAGAAATGGAGCCGCCATGTCCGCAAGACGATCGAGATTCTCAATTCGCTCCTCCACTACGATGTGCTTTATCTCGGTGGCGGCAATGGTGTCGAGGTGATCGATCCGCCGAATGACGTCAGGATCGCGTCGAACGATGCCGGAATTACGGGTGGGATTCGACTCTGGGATGCGGATGTCGATCGGTCCCTCTTCGACGATGGTGACGATGGAGGCGGGGCGTCACGGCCGCGCGCCAAGGCCGAACTACTATAGCAGCGTGCGGCGCGCCTCCTTGCGCCCGCCCGAAGGAGATCGATCATGGGTCCAGTTTTCAGCAGCAATATAGACGGCGCGGCGATGGCCATGCCTCATTTCTGGGAGCATATGGTCGGTAGCGATCACGCGCCGATGGCGCTGCGGGCAGACTGGCAGGAACAGATGCGGCGCGCCCATGACGAGCTGGGCTTCCGGTATGTCCGGTTCCACGGTCTGCTGTGCGACGATGTCGGGACTCTGATCGCCGAGGGCGAGACGCTGTTCTATTCCTTCTTCAACAGCGACCGGATATTCGATTTCCTGCTCTCGATCGGCATGAAGCCGTTCGTCGAGCTGAGCTTCATGCCCACCGCCCTGGCATCGGGCGACAAGACCGTCTTCCATTATCGCGCCAATGTCTCGGCGCCGAAGGATTATGGGCATTGGTCGGTGCTGATTCGCAAGCTCGTGGCGCACTGGGTCGAACGCTATGGCCTGGCGGAAGTCCGCGACTGGTTCTTCGAGGTCTGGAACGAGCCCAATCTCGAGGCCTTCGGCAGCGGCAAGCAGCAGGATTATTTCACGCTCTATCGCTACACGGCGGAGGCCATCAAGTCGGTCGATGCGAAACTGAAGGTCGGGGGGCCGGCGACGGCGGCCAATGCCTGGGTCGACGATTTCATCGCGTTTTGTGCCGCAAGCGATCTGCCGGTCGACTTCATCAGCACCCACCATTACCCGACCGACGCCTTCGGATTGCCCGGCGACGACACCGAGACGCAGCTGGCCAAGAGCCGACGCAGCGTGCTCCGCGACGAGATGCGGGAGGTTCGCCGTCAGGCGGGCGACCGGCCGCTCTATTACACGGAATGGTGCACCTCCTCGAATCCCCGTGATCCGATGCATGACGAGCCATACGCGGCCGCCTTCGTGGTCAAGACCGTCATGGAGGCGAACGGGCTGGTGAAGGGCTACAGCTACTGGACCTTCTCCGACATCTTCGAGGAGAATTATTTCCCCTCGGTGCCGTTCCATGGCGGGTTCGGACTCCTCAACATCCACGGAATCGCCAAGCCCGCATACCGCGCGTTCGAGTTGCTGCACACCCTGGGAGGCGGGTTGCTGCCGACCGAAGGCGCGCATCCGACGGTCGATATGTGGGTTGTCGGCGGGGTGCAATCCGTGACGGTTCTTCTCACCAATTACGGCCTCCCTCGCCATCCGATTGCCACGGAGACGGCGCAGATCTCGCTTCGGACCGAACGGGCACCGACGGCGGTGACGATCCGGCGGATCGATGCGGATCATGCCAACCCGAAGCAGCGCTGGCTGGAGATGGGGGCGCCGGAGTATCTGAACGCGGCCGCGGTGGCGGAACTGAACGCCGCCTCGCGCTGCGATCCCGAACCGCAACCGTTTGCGTTCAAGGCGGGGGCGGTCGGCTTCGATGTCGTTCTGCCACCGCTCTCGGTGGCTGCCGTGACCCTTCGCTTTGCGGTACCTCCGGGTGACTGACCTTTCCGGCTCACCGGACGACGCCCTGCTGGATCGCTTCCAGCGGGGAGCCTTCGGATATTTTCTGGAGCAGAGCAATCCGGGGAACGGCCTGGTGGCGGATACGAGCCGGCCGGGCGCGCCCTGCAGCATCGCGGTCGTGGGCTTCGCGCTGTCCTGTTACGCGGTGGCTGCGGAGCGGGGCTGGCTGTCGCGTGCGGAAGCGGCGGCGCGCGTGCTGGTCACCTTGCGCTTCTTCTGGAACAGCCCGCAGGGCGAGCAGCCGGACGTAACCGGCTATAAGGGCTTCTTCTATCACTTCCTCGACATGCGAAGCGGCCGGCGCGTCTGGCAATCGGAGCTGTCGTTGATCGACACCACGCTGCTGCTTGCTGGCGTGCTCACCGCCAGCACCTATTTCATCGAGGACACGCCGGTCGAGAACGAGATCCGTGGGTGCGCCGATGCGCTCTATCGTCGCGTCGATTGGCAATGGGCGTGCGGCGGCGGCCCGACCGTGCGCCAGGGTTGGAAGCCGGACGGCGGATTCCTGCATTACGGCTGGGAAGGCTATAGCGAGGCGACCCTTCTCTATGTGCTGGGCCTGGCATCGCCCTCATATCCCCTGCCGCCGGAGAGTTTCACGGCCTGGACCTCGACCTATCAGTGGGAAGACATCTACGACCACGAATATCTCTATGCGGGGCCGCTGTTCATTCATCTCTTCTCCCAGGCCTGGATCGATTTCGACGGGATACGGGATCGTTTCATGCGGGAGAAGGGCAGCGATTACTTCGAGAACAGCCGGCAAGCGGCTTATGTGCAGCGTGAATATGCAAGGCGCAATCCCCATGGCTACGAAGGCTATGACAAGGATTGCTGGGCCCTTACGGCGAATGACGGGCCAGGCTTCCAGACCCTTCAGGTCCGCGGCCGGACGCGCCGTTTCTTCGGTTATGCCGCGCGCGGCGTGCCCTACGGGTCCGACGACGGTACGTTGGGTCCTTGCGCGGCGATCGCATCGCTGCCTTTCGCGCCCGAGATCGTCATGAGGGCGTTGCGCCATCTCTGCGCGCGCTATCCGGACCTCATCCGGGATTCCCGGTGGCCCAGCGGGTTCAATCCAACCTTGCCGGGGAGCGGTCCAGCGGGCTGGATCTCCGAGGGCCATTTCGGGCTCGACCAGGGCATCCTGGTTCTGTCGATCGAGAATTACCGCTCGCGCTTCTTGTGGCGATTGATGCGGCAATGCCCGCATATCGGCCTCGGGCTGCGGCGTGCGGGCTTCAAGGGCGGCTGGCTGTCATGAACAACCCATTGGCACCGGAAGAGCGCGCCGTGCCGCAGATCGTGGAACGGCTCGGTGGACCGCTGAACGACATTGTCGATCCCGCCTTCCTCGACAATGTCCATCCGGTCGCCTGGCGGAATCCCGAGCCTGCGGATGGCTACAATCTTGTGATCCTCGGCGCGGGGCCGGCGGGTCTAACCGCGGCGCGGGCCGCGGCGGCGCTGGGCGCAAAAGTGGCGCTGGTCGAGCGCGGCTTGATCGGCGGCGGCTCTCTCAATGTGGGCTGCGTGCCTTCGAAGGCCATCATCCGAACCGCGCGGCTCTATGCGGAGATGAGGGCGGCGCGGAGCCTTGGCGGGCAGGTGCCTAGGGGCGTCGACATGGATTTCGCGGCGGTCATGGGGCGGATCCGGCGCATCCAGACCCGGCTCAGCCGGTCGGAGTCGGCGCGGGGCTTGAGCGCCCTGGGCATCGACGTCTTCTTCGGCGAGGCGTGCTTTTCGGGCCCGCGAACCGTGACGGTGGCTGGAAAGACGCTGCGATTCAGGAAGGCGCTCGTTGCGACCGGCGCGCGGCCACTGCCCCCTACGATACCGGGGCTGGCCGAGGCGGGTTTCCTGACGAACGAGAATGTCTTCGGCCTGACCGAATGCCCTCGTCGCCTGCTGGTGATCGGCGGGGGGCCCTTGGGATGCGAGTTGGCGCAGGCCTTCTGCCGGCTGGGATCGCATGTCGTCATCGCGCAGGACGATCCGATGTTCCTGCCCAGGGAGGAACGCGACGCTGCTCAGATCCTGTCCGACGCGCTGGCGCGCGACGGCGTCGAGATCCATCTCAACACCCAGGCCGTCGCCGTGCGCATCGAAAGGGGAGAAAAGGTCGTCGATCTCGTGAGTGCCGACTACAGGGTCAGCGTAGCGGTCGACGAGATCCTGACCGGGATCGGCCGGGTTCCCGCTGTGGAAGGCCTGAATCTCGAGGCTGCCGGCGTCGAGTACGACAGCAACACCGGAATCCGGGTCAACGACTTCCTGCAGACCACCAATCGGCGGATCTACGCGGCGGGGGATGTGTGCCTGGAGCATAAGTTCACGCATACCGCCGATGCCTCCGCGCGCATCGTGGTTCGCAACGCGCTCTTCCTGGGCCGGAGGCGGATGAGCGCGCTGACGATTCCCTGGTGCACCTACACCGATCCCGAGATCGCCCATGTCGGTCTCTATGTCCAGGACGCGTGGGAAAAGGCGATCCCCGTGCGGACCTTCACCATTCTCATGCATGACGTCGATCGGGCGATCACCGATGGGGAAGAGGAGGGGTTCGTTAAAATCCATGTGAAGCAGGGAACGGATCGGATTCTCGGTGCCACCATCGTGGCGCGCCATGCGGGCGAGATGATCAACGGGCTCTCGCTGGCGATCACCTCGGGCATTGGTCTTCGTGCCTTTGCACGGGTCATCCATGCCTATCCCACACAGGCCGAGGCGATCAAGATGGCGGCGGATGCCTATAACCGCACGCGTCTGACACCGACGCTCAAAGCCCTGAGCCGGCGATGGCTGCACTGGTGATCGCTGGCATTCTCGTCGATGTAGGTCTTCCGCGTGCAGTGGATGTCGGCGACCTCTTCCAATATCTCAGTTCGCCTTTTCTGGGACTTCAAGAGCCAAGCCATTGAAGTCATTAAGCGACTGGTAATGCCGAGACATTGCAAAAGCCCGCAGGCATCGAAAATGCGCTCGCCGATGGCCGTCTGCGCCGCCCTTCCCCGGATCGTCGAGGCGGTCGACGACGCATGACGAATTCTGTGTCTCCGCACTTGCTTTGCAGGATGACTGTCGCACAAATTCTACCTGCAGATGAAGCGGCGGGGCCCGAGTCGGTACTCGTCGCTGGGATCGATGCGAGTTGCAACCGAGCGTTCGATAACCTTCGCACGCTCCGCAGAGTGAGCGTTTGATGTTGTGCAGATTTGACATTCCCTTGGCCGAAGTCAGGGCCGGGGTGGTTGTCCAGCTCGATGCCTATTGGCGATCGAAGCGGGGCGGCAAAGATATTCCGAGCTGGAGCGACATCGATCCCGGCGAGATGAAGCGGATGCTGCCTTGTCTCTTCGTCGTGGAGATCCATCGCAACCCCTTCCGCGTCTACTACCGCCTTGTCGGAACGAAGGCGGCTTTGTTTCGCGGTGACCTGACGGGCCGCTTCCTCGATGAGATCGAGGAATGTACCGTGAAGGCCAAGGAGGAGCTGGCCGACTTCTATCGGCTGTCCGCCGAGGAGCGGCGGCCCGTCTATTGCGAAGACGAGGTCACGATCGGGGACAGCACGCGATCCTTCTTCGGCGGCGTCTTCCCGCTGGCGCCGGCAGGGCAGCCGGTCGATCGTTGCCTGGCGATCGAGGATTTCGGCCTTGCCAAGCCGAAGGAAGTTGCGGCCCACGGCCAGGGCACTCACCATTGGTGGGTGCAACGAAGCCGGTAAGGATCGCGAAGAACGAGGCTGGCCCGCGATAGCGGGCGCCGTCGGTCCAATCGCGCAGGCGCCCGCGATCGCCTAGAGAGCCTCGGCCTCGACGGCGTCAGCCAGGGCCGCCAGGGTGGCAAAGTGATAGTCGGGCTTGGTCAGTTCCGGCACTTCCTGCGTGCCGCCGGACCCCTTCAGGCCCCGCCGGCGCTCGATCCAGCACACGGCATGGCCCAGCCGCCGCGCGACACCGATGTCGTGATACTGACTCTGGGCGACATGGAGATTGTCCTCGAGCCTGTAGCCGGCGGCGCTCAGCCGGCCGCGCGCGAAGGCGAAGAACTGCGGATCGGGCTTCTCGGCACGCGCGTCGTCGACGGTGACCGTGTCATGGAACGGCCACGCCAAGGTCTTCTCCATATGGGCCAGCGCCCAGCGCTGAGCGTTGGTCATGGCCACGAGCCGGTAGCGCCTGCGCAGCCGCTTGAGCGCCGCGACCGAATCCGGGAAGGCGGGCCAGCGCCGGACCGAATCGCGCAAGCCCTCGCCGAGCCTCGGGCCCGTCGGCAGACCCAGATCCGTCGCCATCGCCGCATAGCCGCGGACGAGATCGTCCGGATAGGGATCGCGCCCCGTGAAATTGCGCGAGCGCCGGTAGGATTCGAGGATCGCATCGTCGGCGAGCCGGGAGGGATCGGCACCCGACACCTCGCGCATATAGTCGATGATCCCGCGCTCGAAATCGATCAGCGTGCCGACCACGTCGAAGGTCAGGACTTTGAAATCATGCAACGACATGCAGCCCTCGGGTTGCTGGGAGCGGGTATGCCCGCGATGACCGCTTACAATGCTATCCGCTCCTTCGAGCTGACAAGCCCCTCCCGGTCCCTAGTGTTTGCTCAGATACTTCATCCCCGTATCGCACATCACCGTGACGACGGTCGCATCGCGGTCGAGCTGCTCGGCCAGCCGCAGCGCCGCGACGACATTGGCGCCGGTGGACGTCCCGGCAAACAGGCCTTCCTCGCGCGCCAACCGCAGCGCCATGGCGCCGGCCGCTTCGGTCGATACCGGTTCGATCCAGTCGGCGATGCCCGCCTGCCAGAGCGGCACGACGAAGCCGGCGCCGATCCCGTCGATCTTGTGCGCGCCGCTCGGGCCGCCCGACAGGACTGCGGATTCGGCGGGCTCCACGGCAACGACGCGGATCCGGCTGTCATGGCGGCGCAAGGCTTCGCTCGTGCCGCGAAGGGAAGCCGCCGTCCCCACGCTCTGCACGAAGCCGTCGATCCGCCCGCCGGTCTGGGCCCAGATTTCGTCGGCCATGTGATGATAGGCGGCGAGCTGATCGCGATTGTTCAACTGATCGGTCCAGAACCCGCCGGTCTCCGCAGTGATAACACGGGCGGCCTCGATCATGTCCCGGGTGAGCTTTTCCGTCATGCGTCCGCTGTCGCTCGGAACGATCCGAAGCTGCGCGCCGAGGATCCGCATGTGGTCGAGCTTCTCGCGGGCGAAGGCATCTGAGGTCACGATATGGAGCGGATAGCCCTTGACCGCGCAGACCAGCGCCAGCGAGACGCCGGTGCTGCCGCCGGTATATTCGACCACGCCGCCGCCGCTCCCGAGCCGGCCGTCGGCCTCGGCCGCTTCGATCATGGCCAGCGCCATCCGGTCCTTCATGCTGCCGGTGGGGTTTTCGCTCTCGAGTTTCAGCAGGAGGCGTGCGCCCGATCTGGGCAAGACCTTGCGCAGGGGCAGGAGTCGGGTGCTGCCGATGCAATGCAAGATATTCCGCGGCAGGTCCCTCATGACGTGCGGGCCTTCTCTCGATGCCGCTCCAGCCACAGCTTCAGCGCCACGGCGTTGTTATGCGCCTCGTCGCGGGCCGCGTAGAGCAGGGTGACGGGCCCCTGGCGCATCTGGACGAGAAGTGCCGCCGCAGCCGTCTGGGCCGCGGGCTCCTTCAGCTCGGCGAAATAGGCCTCGCGAAATGCATCCCAATCTTCCGGATGGCCATGGAAGCGCTCGCGCAGGGCATTGCTGGGCGCGATATCCTTGAGCCAGAGGTCGAGATGCACCTTGTCCTTGGCGATGCCCCGTGGCCAGAGCCGATCGACCAGGATGCGCGCGCCGTCGCTCTCGGCGGGCGGCTCGTAGATGCGCTTGACCGTCAATGCCGCCTTTTTCGCTGTAGCCATGGATAAACTCCATTTCCATGTATCTACAATTAATGTATATACATAGAATGACGAGCAGCCGAAAGCAACCGCAGAAGACTCTCCGGACGGACTCGCGGGCTCTGGTTGAATCCTGCGCCGGCTGGAACAGCCGTCTGGCCGCGCGGCGCATCACCCAGTTTCTCGATCGCGAGATGACGGCCGAGGGCGTCACCGTGGCGCAGGTCGGGCTGATGGCCCAGATTGCCGCGGCGGATGATGACCGGCTGGGCGCCTTGGCCGAGCGCACCGGGCTGGAGCAATCGACCCTGTCGCGCAATCTGCGCACGCTCGAGGCGGAGGGACTGATCGAGATCGCGGCTGTCGAGAGCGACCTGCGGCGACGGGCGGTCTGGTTGACCGAGGCCGGCGCGCGCCGGCTCGAGGCGGCCATCCCCGTCTGGCGCAGGGCCCATGCCAAGCTGGCGAAGCTCCTGGCCCCCGATCTGGCCCGCCGCCTGGCGGTGGGCACCAAGGCTCTGACGAGGGAGTAAGCTCGGGCCGACGTGAGATCCCGTGGCATGGGAACCGGGGTCGTCACGGTTCTGGAAACGGCTTTGTGGCGATGCTGCCGGCGGGGAGAAGGACTTTGTGCAATCTCTATTCGATGACCAAGGGCCAGCAGGCCGTCCGCCAGCTGGCGCGGGCCTTGCGGGACAAGACCGGCAATCTGCCCTCGTTTCCGGGAATCTTCCCCGATTACTCGGCGCCCGTCGTCCGCAACACCCCGGAGGGCCGCGAACTCACGATGGCTCGCTGGGGGATGCCGTCGCCGGCCTTTGCCCTGAAGGGCCGGAACTCGGATTCGGGCATCACGAACATCCGGAACGTGAAGTCGCCGCATTGGCGGCGCTGGCTGGGGACCGAGAACCGTTGCCTGGTGCCTTTCACCAGTTTCTCGGAGAACGAACATCTGCCCGATGGCAGGAAGCCGCCCGTGTGGTTCGCCCTCGACGAAACGCGGCCGCTCGCATTCTTCGCCGGTATCTGGACGCGATGGACCTCCGTTCGAAAGGTGAAGGAGGGAGAGACGACGAACGATCTCTTCGGCTTTCTGACAACCGAACCGAACAAGCTGGTGGGCGCCATTCATCCGCAGGCGATGCCGGTCATTCTGACCAGGCCGGAAGAGTTCGACCTTTGGATGGATGCGGCACCGGACGAGGCGCTCAAGCTGCAGCGGCCGCTGGCGGACGATGCGCTCGTCATCGTGGCGCGGGGCTTGAAGGAGGATAAGGCCTCAGCCCCGATCTGAGCAGGGCCGGGCAGGCCGTCGCACTAGCTCGGCGGGATGAACGGCTGCGCGATCTTCCGAAACACCGGCAGGGCCTCGAGCCGCGCCGCATGAGCGCAGAGCGCCGGGAACTCCACCATCGCGATCATTCCGGGATGGGCCTCGGCGATGAAACGCAGGGCGGCGGCCACGGCGATGTCGGGGTGGCCGATATGATCGCCGAACCAATAGGTGCCGTTGCTTTCGGCCCGGTCGGCTTCGAGCGCGACCAAGGTCGCCAGCATTTGCGAGCGGCAGCGGCCGACCCAGACGTCCGAGACTTCCTTGTGAAGTCGCTTCTCATAGAAGAGGCTGACGCCCTTGTCCGCCAGGCCGGTCGCCAGTGCCGCCACCTTGAGCGCCTGGCGACGCGCCGGCTGGGCGGTCGGAAACATCGCACGATCGGGCGGCATGAGGCTGTCGAGATAATCCAGCATGTTGTGGCTCTCGATCAGCACCTCGCCATCGTCGAGAACCAGCGTCGGCACCCGGACAAGCGGATTATAGACCCGGATCTTGTCCGCATCGCCGAAGGCCGACCAGGGCCGGTGCTCGAACGGCAGGCCATAGAGTATCAGCGCGATGCCGACGCGGCGCACGAAGGGGGAGTCGTACTGACCGATGAGGATCATGGGCGGCCCTCCGGAGGGACATGGCCGACGCCTCCGGGGAGGATACAACAGGATCGAGATCGGGCCGACGGGCTGATTACACGGATGCGGCAAAGGAGCGAAATGGCAGAGAAACCCACGGCTGCGACGAGGTCGAGCGCGGTCAGGACCGGGCCGAGGGCCGACTGTGGCAGCGACAGCGCGTCGGGTTCTCGGCTCCCCGCTATTGGCCGAGGGCGTCGAGGGCTTTGAATTCTTCGGCCGACAGTTGAATCTGCGCGGCCGCGACGTTTTCTTCGAGGTGGCGGACCTGGCTCGTGCCGGGGATCGGCAGGATGACGGGGCTGCGCTTGAGCATCCACGCCAACGCGATTTGGCCCGGCGTCGCGCGATGCGCCTTGCTGATGGCATCGAACGATCCACCCGGCTTGGCGAGATCGCCGGCCGCCAGCGGGAACCAGGGAATGAATCCGATCCCCTGGGTCTCGCAATAGGCCAGCACCTTCTCGTCGGCGCGATCCGCGAGATTGTAGCGGTTCTGAACCGTGGCGACGGTGAAGACCTTTTGTGCAGCCTTGATTTCCTCGACGCTCACCTGGCTGAGGCCGGCATGGCGGATCAGCCCGGCCTGCAGCATCTCCTTGATCACGCCGAACTGCTCGTCCTGGGGGACCTTCGGATCGATGCGGTGAAGCTGCCAGAGGTCGATCTGCTCGACCTTGAGCCGCCGCAGGCTCATCATCACGCATTGGCGCAGATATTCCGGACGGCCGAGTGTCTCCCATTTATCAGGACCGTTCCGCGTCAGGCCGCCTTTGGTGGCGATCATCATGCCGTCATAAGGATGGAGCGCTTCCGCGATCAGATCCTCGCTGACATAGGGGCCGTAGCTGTCGGCCGTGTCGATGAAGTTCACGCCGAGCGCAGGCAGGCGCTTCAAGGTGCGCAAGGACTCCTGCCGGTCCTTGGGTTCGCCCCAGATTCCGGGGCCGGTGACGCGCATGGCGCCATAGCCGAGACGCGTGACATTCGTTCCGCCGATGGCGAATTGGCCGGAGGCGCGGGCATCGGGTCTGGTCATGGCAACGGCTCCAGGTGAATGGCAAAGAGAGGTTTCGAAAAATCAGGTCGGATAGTCGGTGGACAGGGAGACGGATTTCCATCGATCGAAGTCCGCCTGCAGGGCCTGCAATTTTTCCTGGGCCAGCCGGACGGCATCCGACCCGAGAAGCAGGTGGGCCGGCGGGTCGTCCGATTCCAGGAGCGTCAGGATCGCCGCCGCCGCCTTGGCCGGATCGCCCTGCTGGTGTCCGCTCAGGGCCTGACGCCGCTCGCGGATCGGACTCATGACCGCGTCGTAATCCGGGATGCTGCGCGGTGCGCGCACCATGGATCGGCCGGCCCAATCCGTTCGGAAGGAGCCTGGCTCGACGGCCGTGACATGGATGCCGAGCCCCTTCACCTCCTTGCCCAGGGATTCCGACAGCCCCTCGAGCGCGAACTTGCTGGCGTGATAGAAGCTGATCCCCGGGAGCGTGATGATCCCGCCCATCGAGGTGATGTTGACGATCCGGCCGGCGCGCCGCTTGCGCATGTAGGGCAGCACCGCCTGGATCACAGCGACCGCGCCGAAGAAATTGACTTCGAGCTGGCGGCGCAACTCGTCCAGCGTAGATTCCTCGAGAAGTCCTTCATGGCCATAGCCGGCGTTGTTGATCAGGACATCGATGGGCCCGATCGCCGCCTCGACCTTGGCAATCGTCGGGGCGATCCGCGCGACGTCGGTCACGTCGAGAAGGACGCCGTGCGACCGCCCGGGCTTCTGGGCCTCGAATGCCGCGCGTTCCGGCTCGTTGCGCAACGTCCCGACGACGCGATGGCCGGCGGCCAGCGCCGCCTCGGAGAGGGCGCGCCCGAAGCCGGAGCTCACGCCGGTAATGAAGAATGTCTTGGAGTGAGGCTCGCTCATCGCAATGGACCGGTTCCGATGTTTTTCATGGAAAGGCCTCCCGCTGGCGGGGATCACCGTAGCTTCAACTAGGCGCATTCCTGACGGGCTTCAAGTCGGCGAGGCGCGTTATTTGTCTGAAGTTGCTGACATCGCGATTGACCCTGATACCAACGATGTCTTTTGTCTCGTTATCGGGCTGAGGCGGAGGTGTTGTGGGACCAGGAGGCGTGGGAAATTGACTCTTCCGGACCAGCCAAGCAGGTTGTGTCGCTCATGAAGAAGCCGGCAGATATCTTTCCCTTGCGGCCGGTTTGTTGGAGTCTCGCATGTCCGATCTTTCTGCTTTTCCCATCACCAAACGCTGGCCGGCCCGGCATCCCGATCGCATCCAGCTCTATTCGCTGCCGACGCCCAACGGGGTGAAGGTCTCGATCGCGCTCGAGGAGATGGGGCTGTCCTACGAGCCGCATGCGATCGATATCGGCAAGAATGAAAGCTGGACCCCGGAGTTCCTGTCGCTCAATCCGAACGGCAAGATCCCCGCGATCATCGATCCGAACGGGCCGGGTGGACGGCCGATCGGCCTGTTCGAATCCGGCGCGATCCTCATCTATCTGGCCGAGAAAACCGGCAAGTTTCTCCCAAGCGATGCGATCGGACGCTACGAGACCATCCAATGGGTATTCTTCCAGATGGCGTCGGTCGGGCCGATGTTCGGCCAGGTCGGCTATTTCTACAAATTCGCCGGCCGCGAGATCGAGGACAAGCGGCCGCTCGAACGATACCGCGACGAATCGAAACGCCTGCTCGGCGTTCTGGAGACGCGCCTCGACGGCCGCGCCTGGATCATGGGCGATGCCTACACGATCGCGGACATGTCCCTCCTGGGCTGGGTGCGCAACCTGGTCGGCTTCTATGGCGCACGCGACCTGGTCGAGTTCGACCGCCTGACGCGCGTCCCGGCGTGGCTCGAGCGCGGGCTCGCGCGGCCTGCCGTAAAACGCGGCCTGGAGATTCCGAAGCGGCCCTAGGCCGATGCCATCCAAGTGCGAGTGAGCCATGCGCGCGCAGAAAACAGGCCGGGAAAGTCGTCTGGTCGTCTATGCGGCACTCACGGGGAATGTCCTGATCGCCGTGACCAAATTCGGAGCGGCCTTCGTCACCGGCAGCTCGTCGATGCTGACGGAAGGCGTTCACTCGCTCGTGGATACCCTGAATCAACTCTTGCTGCTTTACGGCATGCATCGTTCGCAGCGTCCCCCGGATGAGCGCCATCCGCTCGGCTACGGGCGGGAGCTCTATTTCTGGAGCTTCATTGTCGCCCTGCTGATCTTCTCGGGCGGTGCCGGCGTCTCCGTCTATGAAGGCTTGCTTCACATCCGCGAGCCACACGCGATGACCTACCCCGTCGTCAATTTTGTCGTTCTGGGGCTCTCGTTCCTGTTCGAGGGCTCCTTCTGGTTCTTCGCCTTTCGGGAATTCCGGTCGACCAAGGGCGCGCAGGGCTGGTGGCAGGCCTTCAGACGGAGCAAGGATTCCTCCACCATTGTCACGTTGTGCGAAGATTCGGCGGCGCTTGTCGGCATCGTCATCGCGGCCGCTGCGATCGCGGTGGCGCTGGCCACCGGCAATCCGGCCTATGACGGCATCGGATCGATCCTGATCGGCGGCGTCCTCGCCATCGTCGCGGTCGTCCTGGCGCGGGAAACCAAGGGGATGTTGATCGGCGAGCCCGCGAGCGCCGAGCTGATCGCCTCGATCCGCGCGACCGCCGCTTCGGTCCCGGGCATATGCCGGGTCAACGACGTGCTGACGGTGCATCTCGCATCCGATCAGGTCATCGCGATCTTGAGCATCGATTTCGACGACGATCTCAATACCGTCGGCATCGAGCAGCGCGTGCGGCGTATCGAGGAGGAGGTCCGGAAGAAGCATGACGAAGTAACGGGTTTGTTCATCAGGCCGCAATCCGCCGGCAGAGCCGACACGGCCAACCCGGCCGCCGGCTGACGCACCCGTGTCGCAGCCGGCTGGAATTCAGCGGAATCGCGCCGGGATTCGATCCTGAAAGGGATAATACTGAAGCCAGGGCTTGGCTTCCCCGAGCACCCGCGCGAAGGACGGACGGCTCACCAGCCGTTCGAAATAGGCCGACAGGTTCCGGTGCGTTGCCGAGAAGGGGACCAGCGTATCCGCGAAGAACAGCGAGGGTGCGGCCGCGCAATCGGCGATGCCGAAGCGGTCGCCGCCCGCCCAGATCCGGTCGGCCAAGCTTTGCTCGAATATGCCATACGCCGTCTTGAGCGTCGCTTGGGCATCGGCAACGCCATGAGGGTCCTGGGCGCCGGCCGGCCGAATTCGATCCCCGACGATCTTCTGCATCGGGGTCATGATATAGAGATCGCAGAGGCGGTCCCACAGGCGCGCCTCGAGGGCCGCCTCCGGGTCGGCGGGGATCAGGGGCTGCGCGCCCGGATAATGCCGATCCAGATATTCGATGATGAGGCTGCTCTCGGGCAGCGTGACGTCGCGGGCCTCGTCGCGCAGGACCGGCATCTTGCCGAGGGGCCAGAGATCCAGATAACGCTTCCTGTCGGCCGGATCGCCCAGATTGACGAGCCGCGGCTCGAACGCGGCACCGTTCTCGTAGAACGCGATCAGCACCTTCTGGCAGTAGGACGAGAGGGGATGAAGATGAAGCGCCAGCGTCATGGGTTTGGTCCCTTCGGCAGGATGCGATCGGTTCATTCACATCATCGTCTTGACGTGGGCGACGAGCTGATCGAGCGCCGTGCCCCAGCCTTGGAAGAATCCCATTTCCTCATGCTGCTTCTTTCCCGCCTCGTCGCGATGGATGGCCGTGGCGATGTAGCGGGTGCCCTGGCCGCGCGGCTCCAGGGTGATGATCGCGGTGAAGAAGGGATTGGTCGAGGGGCGGTATCCGGGCAGCAGCGCGTCGGTCCAGACCAGCCGCTGCTCCGGGACGACCTCGAGATAGCAGCCGACGTTGGGGAATTCCTTGCCTTCGGGCGAGCGCATCGTGGTGCGGAACAGGCCGCCGGGCCGCAGATCGATCTCGCAATCCGAGACCGACCAGGGGGCCGGACAGAACCATTTGACGACATGCTCGGGCCTGGTCCAGGCGGCCCATACCAGCCCCGGCGGCACGTCGATGACGCGCTCCAGGACGAGATCGAGCTTGGGGTCGGGGTGCCATAGCCGCGGTGACGTCATTTTTCTTTCTCCTTCAGGGTCAAGAGATAGGCATCGAGCTGGTCCAGACGGCGCTCCCAGAAGCGGCGCTGCCGTGTCAGCCAATCCTCGGCGAGCTTCAGGCGCCTCGGCACGAGCTGGTAGGTCCGGACCCGGCCCGTCTTGCGCGAGCGAACCAATCCGCTCTCCTCGAGCACTTTCAAATGCTCGACGAAAGAGGGCAGGGCCATGTCGAAAGGCTCGGCCAGTTCGCTGACCGAGCCGGGGCCGCGGTTCAGCCGCTCCAGCACATGGCGGCGCGTCGGATCCGCCAAGGCACGAAACACGCTGTCGATAGGGTCGACGGCACTGAGCATCGAGGCACCTCCGCAAGCCGGCGCTCACGGTCATAGTGCATTCCAACACTAAGGTAAATACCTTAGTGTTGGGATCTCTCCAACCCGTGGGCCGGGCGCACGGGGGCTTACACCGATGGCGCCGGCGGACATTTCTCAAGAGCATGATTTTGTGCGACTATCGGCGGCCGAAATGAGACAGGGGACCTGTGCGACATGGCGAAGGCCAAGGCCGTCACGATCTACGGCATCAAGAACTGCGACACGATGAAGAAGGCGCGCGCCTGGCTCGAGGCCCACAGCGTCGCTTACGAGTTCCACGACTACAAGGCGGCCGGGATCGATCGCGGCCGCCTCGATGGCTGGGCCCGAGAGGTCGGCTGGGAAGTCCTTCTCAACCGTGCGGGCACCACCTTCCGCGGGCTGCCCGAGAAGGACAAGGAAGGCCTCACCGAGAAGAAGGCCGTGGCCCTGATGCTGGCCCAGCCTTCGATGATCAAGCGGCCGGTGCTGGATGTCGGTGGCCGGCTGCTGGTGGGTTTCAAGCCCGAGCTTTACGAGAAGGCCTTCGGCTCGAAAGGCTGATGCCCAGGGGGCGCGCAGGCCGTGACCGACAACATCTCATCGATCGAGACCGGCTGCTGCATTGTCGGCGGCGGTCCCGCCGGCATGATGCTGGGTCTCATGCTGGCGCGTGCCGGCGTCGAGGTCACCGTGCTGGAGAAACATGCCGATTTCTTCCGCGACTTCCGCGGCGATACCATCCATCCCTCGACCCTGGAGCTGGTCTACGAGCTGGGACTGCTGCCGGAGTTCCTGACGCGGCCGCATGAAGAGGTTCGTCATCTCAATGCGGTGATCGGCAATGCGACCATCCGGGTCGCCGATTTCACCCATCTGCCGACCCACTGCCGCTTCGTCGCGTTGATGCCGCAGTGGGAGTTCCTGAATTTCCTGGCCGTGAAGGCGGCGAACTATCCGAACTTCCGGCTGCTGATGGAGACCGAAGCCATCGACCTCATCGAGGAGTCGGGCCGCGTGGCCGGCGTCCGGGCACGCACAAGCCAGGGCGAGCTCGCGCTGCGGGCCGATCTGGTCGTGGGTGCCGACGGGCGGCATTCGCGGATGCGCGATCGGGCCGGCCTTCCGGTCGAGCGCCTTGGCTCGCCGATCGACGTGCTCTGGATGCGCCTGTCGCGCCGCCCGAGCGATGGCGACGAGCCGCTCGGGCGGATCAATGGCGGCCGCATCCTGGTGATGCTCAATCGCGACAGCTATTGGCAATGTGCGCTGGTCATTCGCAAGGACGGGTTCGAGGCAATCAAGAAACAGGGCCTGGGGGCGGTGCAGGAGGCGATCGCGCGCGGCGCGCCCTATATGCGCGATCGTGTCGGCGAGCTCACCAGCTGGGACGATATCAAACTCCTGACCGTCGCCGTCGATCGCCTGACCCAGTGGCATCGACCGGGGTTGCTCTTCATCGGGGACGCGGCCCATGCCATGTCGCCGATCGGCGGCGTCGGCATCAATCTCGCGATCCAGGATTCGGCCGCGGCGGCGAACATCCTGGCCGCGGCCCTGCGTCAGGGAAGGCCGACAGACGCCCAGCTCGAGGCCGTGCAGCGCCGGCGCATGCTGCCGACCCGCATCATCCAATGGCTGCAGGTCACGATTCAGAACCGGGTCATCGGCCCCGTCCTGGCGAAGGATTCGCAGATCGAGGCACCTTGGCAGCTCCGGCTCCTGGGCCGCCTGCCGCTGCTGCAGCGCATTCCGGCCCGGCTGGTGGGAATGGGAATTCGCCCGGAGCATGTCCGGACGACGGCGCTGCCACCGGTTCCCAGGGCCCCGTGACCGTCTCGACCGGTGCTGGCGGGTCCGGCACAAACGCAATGTTATGAAGGGGTTGTCGGAGCGGCCGAGCCCGTGATAGTGGGCTGCCGGTGCGCGCCCGGGCGCGTAATCGCAAGCCTGTCAATCTGGCAAAAAGATGACGTCCCGCCGTCCAGGCCACGCATGACTGTTCGGTGACACGCCCCTAAGATGCCGCCCTCCTGGACGGTGGCCCGCCGGCCGGCTTCGGAAATGCGTGATGTATCAGTTCCTCGAACGGGATCAGCTTCAGTCGGTCGATATCGACCGGCTCTATCGCCACTGGGACGCGCTTCGGCAGGGCCGCGCCTTCCCCTCAAAGGGCGATATCGATCCGACCGCGATCGTGTCCTGTCTCCCCTTCATGTCGATCGCCGAGATTCATCAGGAACCGCTGCGCATCCGCTATCGCCTGGTCGGCACCGAGATCGTGCGGCTGCGCGGCGTGGACTTCACCTGGGAGTGGCTGCATGAGCTCGGCTGGAATCAGGAGACGGTCGCCGAGTTCCTGACGCAGTACGACACGATGCTGCGCAAGCGCAAACCCATCTTCGGTGTCGACGATATCCTCTGGGTCGATGGGCGCACGCGCCTCTATGAGTGGGCCTTGATGCCGCTTTCCGACGACGGGAACACCATCAGCCATTGCCTCGTCATCGAGGATCTGCGCGCGTCGGGCCGTCCGCTGCGATAGCGACGGCGGAATTCTGATTCCATTGGAATTTCTTCCCCGCTGGCGGCGCTTTTGCGTGAGCGGCCATCGGCACAAACGCGCTCTCAGATTGACATGAACAACAGTTAATGATGGAGTTGCGCCACCAGCGATAGAATTTCGCGAGTCAGCGATCGAAACTTCCTCGTGAGAGCAGTGGCGGCCAGACCTGCGCAATCGATACGCAAGCAGGACGTGATTCCTGCTTTCAGAGTCGACTCCAACCCTTCCGACATCGATAGCGGGCCGCCATGCCGTCTGACGACGGCAGGCCGAAGGGCATTCGTTCCAACCCATCTGAAAGGCGACGGCGATGCGTAATCATGACGCTGGTGTGAACGCGATTCTGGAAGGTCTGCGGGCGGGCCGGATTTCGCGAAGGCAGGCCTTCAAGACCTTGGCGGCTTTGGGCGTGGGTTCGGCGCTGCTGCCCTCGTTGACGCGCATCGCTTTGGCGGACGATGCCTTGGTGGGGCCCGGCGGCATTCCGCTGGCGCGTCCCGACAAGCCGGTCACGCTGCCGCTCTGGGAAGATCCGATCAAGAGCGGACTGGCGCCCGAGACCGACGGCACCTTCACGATCTACAACTACTCTGACTATATCGACAAGAAGCTGGTCGACGAGTTCGGCAAGCTGCACAAGGTGAAGACGCAGATCACCACCTTCGACAGCATGGACCAGTGCATCACGCGCCTCGCGACGCACGCGGTCCGCGCCGACGTCACCAACATAACCCCCGACCGGCTGGCCCAGGCAGTCGCGGGCAAACTGATCAAGCCGGTCAATCCGGACTATGTGCCGAACCTCAAGAAGAACGTCTGGCCGACATTGCACAGCCCGTTCTACGACCAGGGATCGCGCTACACCGTGCCCTATACCGTCTATACGACCGGCATCGGCTGGCGCAACGACAAGGTCAAGGAGGACATCCCCAACCTCTCGAACCCCTGGTCGATCTTCTGGAACTCTCAAGCCTATAAGGGTTTCGTCGGCGTGCTCGACGATTCGCGCGAGGCGCTGGTGCTCGCCATGCTCTATCGCGGCAAGTACGACATCAACACCGAGGACCCCGCCGAGATCGACGCGGCGCTCGCCGACCTGAAGGCGCTGATCCCGATCTGCAATCCCAAGGTCAACATCACCGAATATCAGACGCTGCCCGAAGGCACCTGCTACCTGCATCATTGCTGGTCGGGCGATCTCCTCGGCGGCGTGTTCTCCTACATGCCGGAAGGCACCGACCCGGCGGTCCTGAGCTACTGGTCCGCGCCGAAGGGCAAGGGGCCGATCCAGAACGATTGCTGGGCGATCTCGGCCTCGACCAAGAAGCCGGTACTGGCCCATCTCTGGCTCGACTACATCGTCGACAACACCGTCGCGACCGACAATTTCCTCAACTTCAACGGCTATCAGCCGCCGATGAACTCGATCACGCCGGAGAAGCTGATCGCGGAAGGCCGCATCCCGGCCAATCTCAAGACCGCCGTGATGACGGCCGAGGATTTCGGGGGCGACGCCATCCAGGAGATGACGCTCACGCCGAAAGGCCAGGCGCTTTGGCAGAGCGCCTACGCGAAGTTCGTCTCGGGCGCATAGAATCGATGCGCGAGCATTCCGGGATCTATCCGCGCGGCCTCTGGCCGGCCTTCGCCCTTCCGGGCGTGGTCTGGCTGATCCTTCTCTTCCTGGTGCCGTTCTATGCGGTGATCGGCGTCGCCTTCGGCGGCGTCGATCCGATCTTCATGATCCCGATGCCGGCCTGGAATCCCCTGGAGTGGAATTTCGATTCCATGATCCAGACGCTCCGGGGGTTCCTGCCGGGCGGCGATTACTGGGCGGTGTTCATCCGGACCACCGTCTATGTCGGCCTCGCTTTGTCGATCTGCCTGCTCGTGGGCTATCCGGTCGCCTATTACATCTCGCGCCACACGCGGCGCACCAAGTCGGTGCTGCTGGCGCTGCTGGTGCTGCCCTTCTGGGTCAGCTACCTGATGCGCATGCTGGCCTGGGTCAATCTCTTCGCGCCCTCGGGCTATGTGAACGAATTCCTCGCCTGGTCCCACATCATGCCCGATCCGCCGGACTGGCTGAACGGCAACCCGATTTCGGTGATCCTGGCGCTGGTCTATGGCTATATCCCCTATCTGATCCTGCCGCTGCTGGCGGCCCTCGACCGTATCGACAAGAGCCTGCTGGAGGCGGCGCGCGATCTCGGCGCCAACCCCTTCAGCGCCTTCCTCCATGTCACCCTGCCCCTGTCGATGACCGGAATATTGGGGGCCAGCGTCATCATCGCGCTGCCGATGTTCGGCGACTATTACACCCCCAACATCATCTCCGGGTCGCCCACCACCAGCATGCTCGGCAACCAGATCGATCTCTATTTCCATGGCGGCCCGCAGCCCTCGATCGGCGCCTCTTTGACCATGATCCTGGCGCTCTTCCTGGCGGTGCTGATGACCTACTACATGTACTCCGTCGCCAAGGCGACGCGCGAGGTGCGCGATGAGTGAGGCGGCACTCACGACGCGCCCCGTGCGCCGGCCGCAACGGACCTTCGCGCGCCGCGCGACCGACTGGATCGCCAATCCCTGGGGCAAGCCGCGCTTCCTGGTGCTGCTGACCTGGGTCTATGTCATCTCCTCGATCGCGCCGGTCGTGATCGCGATACAGTTCTCCTTCAATGACGGCCGCTCGCTGACCGCCTGGCAGGGCTTCGCCGGGGCGCGCTGGTACTGGGGCGATCCGGTCAATTCGGTCTGGCACGATCCGGCGCTGCAGCATGCGCTGTTCCAGAGCCTCAAGCTCGCGGGCCTCGACATGCTGATCGCGACGCCGCTGGGCGTGATGCTGGCGCTGGGCCTGGCGCGCTGGCGCGGGCGTGCCGCCAGCGCGTCCAACTTCCTGATGCTGTTTCCGCTGGTGACGCCCGAGATCGTGATGGGCGTGTCGCTGTCGCTCGCCTTCCTCAACGTCTTCACCTTCATCGAGCCCAGCACCACCGCGCAGGTCCTCGGGCATGTGACCTTCTCGCTCTCCTACGTCGTGGTGATCGTGCGCGGCCGCCTGTTCTCGATCGGGCGGCAGTATGAGGAGGCGGCGGCCGATCTCGGGGCCACGCCCTGGGAAACCTTGCGTCTGGTGCTGCTGCCGCTGCTGATGCCGGCGATCTTCTCAAGCCTGATGATCGTGTTCGCGATCTCGATCGACGATTTCGTGATCAGCCAGTGGCTCTCCTGCGGTGCCGATTGCGACACCATCCCGATCCGGATCTACAGCGCGACGCGGGCGGCGCCGCTGCCCTCGATCAACGCGCTGGCCTCGATCATGGTCTATTTCACGCTCGTCGCCATCGGCATCTCCTATCTGGTCTATCGCTTCATGACGCGCGGCGAGCGGCCCGCGGGCGGCGCCGGCAAGTCGATGGTCGGCTCGATGGGCGCCTTCGATGTCTGAGCGGGGCCGGTTGCCCGCGTTCTTCCTCACCAGACCCAGTCAAGACACAGGAGTGCGTACGTGGCCGGCGGCGAAGTAGAACTGGTCCATCTCATCAAGCGGTTCGGCGCGTTCGTCGCGGTCGACGGCATCAATCTCCATATGCCGGCGGGCGAGTTCTTCTCGCTGCTGGGTCCGTCGGGCTGCGGCAAGACGACGACCTTGCGCATGATCGCCGGCTTCGAGCAGCCGACCGAGGGCCAGATTGTCCTCGATGGCGAGGACATGACGCAGACCCCGCCGCATCGCCGCCATGTCAACACGGTGTTCCAGAACTACGCGCTGTTCCCGCATCTGAACGTGTTCGACAATGTCGCCTTCGGCCTGCGCCGCGCGCGGGTCGAGAAGGACGAGGTCAACCGGCGGGTGCGGGAAGCGCTCGACCTGGTGCAGCTCACCAAGTTCGAGCGGCGCCGGCCGGCCCAGATGTCGGGCGGCCAGCAGCAGCGCGTGGCGCTGGCGCGCGCGCTGGTCCTCAAGCCCGCCGTGCTGCTGCTGGACGAGCCGCTGGGTGCCTTGGACGCCAAGCTCCGCAAGCAGCTCCAGATCGAGCTCAAGGCGCTGCAGCAGCAGGTCGGCATCACCTTCATCTATGTGACGCACGACCAGGAAGAGGCGCTCACCATGAGCGACCGCATCGCCGTGATGTCGAACGGCCGGGTCGAGCAGGTGGCGCCGCCTAAGCAGGTCTATGAGGAGCCCACCACGGTCTTCGTCGCCGACTTCCTCGGCGTCTCCAACCTGATGGACGCGAATGCGCGCGGCGTCACGGGCGGCGGCCATTGCCAGGTGAAGGCCGGCGGCTTCGATCTGCGCTGCGCGCGCGGCGACACCTCGATCTCGGGCCAGACCAAGATCACCATCCGCCCCGAGCGGGTGAAGCTCGAGAAGAAGGACTCGACCGGCGAGAATCGCGTGCCGGGCCAGGTCGAGCGCTCGGTCTATCTCGGCAACGCCGTCCAGCTCATCGTGCGGCTCGCCACCGGCAACGTCATCCAGGTGCTGGTGCAGAATGGCGGCGAGGAGATCCCGTTCAACCCCGGCGATTCCGTGCAGGCCCATCTTCCCGCCGACGCGCTGCGCGTGCTCCTCGACACGGGCGCGAAGCTACCCTCGGCGGAAGCGGCGAAGTAGGGGGCGAGTTGTCGAGATATGTCCCCTCCCCCCTCGCGGGGGAGGGCCAGGGAGGGGGAACCCTCGCTCCAGAGGTCAGAATCGATTCAACTCTCGCGTCGCTGACTGCAACGGGAGTGAAGAATTCCGTCTGTTGGGGAGATCCCGTCATCCCCCTCCCTAACCCTCCCCCGCGAGGGGGGAGGGGATAGGTAGGAAGTTACGCCGCGTCGACCTGGCGCTTGTGATAGGCCGCCGCGCAATGCTGCGTGCAGTAGGGCCGTCCGGCCTCCGACGGCGCGCCGCAGAAATGGAAGCCCGCCTGCTTCGGGTCGCCGATCGGCCACATGCAGCCCTTGCCGCCGCCGGCGGGAGCCGCTCCCGGCGCCTTGGCGCTGAGCTGCGGCTGCGGGGCCGGCGGTGCCGCCGGCATCGGGGCCGGCTCGGCATGATGCTGGGGCGGCGCGACGCGGGCCGGACGCGGCATCGGCACGGGCTTGGCGCCGGGCTCGCGCTTGATCGGCGACGGACGGGCCGACAGGCCCAGGCGATGGGCCTTGCCGATGACGGCATTGCGACTGACGCCACCGAGCCGCTCGGCGATCTGACTCGCGGTCAGGCCCTGCATCCAGAGCGCCCGCAAGGCTTCAATCCGTTCCTCTGTCCACTCCATGGCTCTTCCTCCGATCTGGTCCCAAATATGGGGTAGAACCCGAGATATTGTGGTCACAGAGTTTCATCCCACCATATCGGGTATTGCAAGATCGATTCGGCGACTCCGCGAATCAAGCTGGGGATAAGCGCCAGGGGTCCTGGAGCTTGCCGATAAAAGATTGTTTTGATTTAGTTATCTCGAGCGACGCGGCGACTCGGATGGCAGCGTCGGCGGAGTCGCGGGGACGGGCCTTCGAGGCCAGGGCTAGTGGGTGGAGCTCAGCCGACGACGCGCAGGCCCGACTCCAGCAGCTCGATGATGTCCTCGAGTGCCTGGGTTCGCCGCAACCGGTGGCGGCCATTGAGCAGCAGATATTCGGCCTCGCGCTCGTTCGCGGGGCCGGTGACGGGGACGCGCTTGGCGATGCTGAAGAGCGGGCGCTCGCGGCTGGAGCGGAAGACCGAGAACATCGCGATGCCGGTGCGATGATCGATCGCGTAGTCGCGCCACTCGCCGCGCATGACCCGCCGGCTATAGAGGGAGAGAAGCTGATTCAATTCGCGGCGGCTGAAGAAAACCACGCGCTGTTGGCGCCGATATTCGGCGAGGCGGATCAGACTCGACATGCGGCGACTGGCACTCGGCTCCCGCGTTGCAAGGACCGCATCGATTCCCGGGGAAGGGTCCCGCCACGGTGAATCGGCGGATCCCGGGAATCAATCCAGTGCCGATAGTGTCGGCCAAAATCCGCAGCCGGTCCAGTCCCGAGGGCCCGAGCCCGTCGAAGCTTTCCGGGGGGCGGAATGGAGGGGAAGGCCGGCGGCAGCGCTACTGGACCAGCCTCGATTCCTGGCCGGGGATCGGCTTGCTCACACAATCCACCACCGCCAGGGTCCGGTAGCAGTAATAGACCGGCATCGGCGGATGGGCGGCGGCCTCGTCGGCCGCGATCTCTTCGGGCGTGCGGCAGTATTTTCCGGTGCGCTCGAGTTCGAAGGAGGAGCAGTCCTCGCCCGTGATCCAGCCGGCGACGTAGTCGGTCGGCAGTTTCTTGTCCATCGTGAAGGTCGTGGCGGTGACGGCCCCCATCGCGAGGTCGGCCGGCAGGCCCGCGCAGCCCTGCAGGGTCAGCGAGGCGCCCAGAATCAGGTAAAGGACGATGTTCTTGAGCATGGCGGCCGTCCTGGTCTTTCGTCGGGTCCGCCCTTCCTGGGGGACCGGATGGCGATCCTGCGCCGATCCTGGTGAAGATCGCGTTAGCGCCCGGCGCCGCCCTGTTTCCGAGCGCCGCCGAATGTCGCGGAACCCATTGAAATTCCGGGATTTGCCAAGGTGAATGCACAAGGTTATGTTACGCCCGGCTTTGGCCCCGGCCCCGGCAGGGATTTGGGGCTTGCGAGAATCAGGCTCGATGCGGCAATCGCATCGTCGGTCCTTGGGCCCAATCCCGGGATTTAGGACAAGAGGCAGCGGCGCGGGGGCCGAGAGGAGCGGGCGTGGCGGATATCTTCAAGGAAGTCGAAGAAGACCTTCGGCGCGAAAAGTTCGAGCAGCTCTGGCAACGCTATGGCCGGTGGGTGATCGCGCTCGCGGTCGTGGTCGTCCTCGGCACCGCCGGTTCCGTCGCCTGGCAACGCTATCAGCAGCATCGCGAAGCGCAACTGGCCGAACAGTATGGCGCGGCGATCGCGCTGACCGATCCGAGCACGGGCGATCTCGCCAAGGCGGATGCGGCCCTGGCGAACATCGCCGATGCCGGCGGCGGCTATGGCGCGCTGGCGTCGCTCGAGCGCGCCGCGGTCAAGGCCAAGGCCGGCGACATCGACGGCGCGGCGAAGATCTATGACGCGATGGTCGCCGACAGCACGACGCCGGCCGCGCTGCGCGATCTGGCGAAGCTGCTGAAAGTCATGCGGCTGGTCGACAGCGGCGATCCCGCGGCGCTCACCAGCGATCTGGCGCCCCTGATGGCACCCGAGAATCCCTGGCGTTTCACGGCGACCGAGCTGACCGCGATCCTCGCGCTCAAGAGCGGCGATCAGAAGCACGCCACGGAACTCTTCACCCAGCTCGCCGACGATCAGGCGGCGCCCTCCAGTCTGCGCGCGCGGGCGGCCGAAATGGCCGCGGCCCTCAAGAGCTGATTTCACATGATGTCAAACTCTGCGGTTCTTTCCTCCCGCCGGCAGCGCGCCGGTCGTGCGGCCGGCCTCGCCGGTCTCGTGATGGCGCTGACGCTGCTGTCCGGCTGCGATTACTTCTTCGGCGATCCTGAGGCGCCGCCTTTGCCGGGCCAGCGCATCTCGGTGCTGAAGATGTCGGGCTCGCTCGTGATCGATCCGAGCCTGCAGGAGAAGCAGGTCGTGCTGCCCAGGCCCGAAACCAACACGGAATGGCCGCAGCCCGGCGGCTATTCGAGCCACGCCATGTATCACGTGGCGCTCCCCGACAACATCAAGACGGTCTGGACCGCGCATATCGGCCAGGCGGCCGGCGATGACCGCGCCATCCTGGCCGAACCCATCTCGGTCGGCGGGCGCGTCTTCACCATGGATGCCGGCGCCACCGTCACCGCGTTCGACGTCGCGAATGGCGGCCAGGTCTGGCGCACCGATCTGACGCCCGAGGACGAGGACGACGATCTCTTCGGCGGCGGCCTCACCAGCGACGGCAAGATGCTCTATGTGAGCACCGCCTACGAGCATATGTATGCGCTCGACATCGGCACCGGCACCGTCAAGTGGGATGTCGATCTGCGCATGCCCCTGCGGGCCGCGCCAACCTACAGCGACGGCCGCGTCTTCATCGTCTCCACGGACAACCAGGTGGTGGCGCTGGCGGCCGACGACGGCCGCAAGCTCTGGACCCATGCCGGCGTGCCGCCGGCGGCGGCTCTCCTCGGCGGTCCGGCGCCGGCGGTGGTCGGGCCCAACGTCATCGTCCCGCTCAGCACCGGCGAGCTCCTGGCGATCCGCGCCGAGACCGGCCGCGTGCTCTGGACCGAAAGCCTCGCCGGCGGCCAGCGCTCGGAATCGCTGTCGCAATTGGCCGACATCCGCGGCCGGCCGGTGATCGATCGCGACCTGGTGCTGGCGGTCAGCCATAGCGGCGTCACCGCGGCCATCGACCTCTCCAACGGCCGGCGCGTCTGGACCAACAATTTCGGCGGCAGCCAGGGCCCCTGGGCCGCGGGCGATTATGTCTACATGCTGACGCGCGAAGGCGACGTGCTCTGCCTGACGCGCGATCAGGGCCGGCTGCGCTGGGTGCAGTCGCTGCCGACCTTCGAGAACATGGAAGAGAAGAAGCGCCCGATCACCTGGTCCGGCCCGGTGCTGGCGGGCGACCGCCTGGTCGTCACCGGCTCGAATGCGGAGGCCTATTCGATCTCGCCCTATACCGGCGAGTTCCTCGGCAAGATCGAGCTCCCGGGGCGTTCCCATCTGGAGCCGATCATCGTCAACGGCACGCTGCTGTTGGTGCTGGACAATGCGGATCTGATCGCGATGCGCTGAGGCGCGTCGCGGTTCGGAATTTCGCGACGACGAGAGAGGGCCGATCCGATGCGCCGTGAAGGCGAGACGATGGGGCTCACGCTGGCGATCGTCGGCCGCCCCAATGTGGGCAAATCCACGCTGTTCAACCGTCTGACCGGCCGGCGCCAGGCGCTGGTCGACGATCAGCCGGGCGTCACGCGCGACCGTCGCTATGGCGACGGCCGGATCGGCGAGTTCACCTTCCGGCTGGTCGACACCGCCGGTTTCGAGGACGCCAAGGGCGACACCCTCGAGGCGCGCATGCGCGACCAGACCGAGCGCGCGGTGGGCGAGGCCGATCTCATCCTCTTTCTGATCGATGCGCGCGAGGGCGTCACGGCGCTGGATCAGCATTTCCTGCGCTGGCTGCGCAAGCAGCACCGGCCGATGGTGCTGGTCGCCAACAAGGCCGAATCCAAGGCGGCGCTCTCCGGCCTCGGTGAGGCGCACCGTCTGGGGCTGGGCGATCCCATCCCGGTCTCGGCCGAACATGCGCAAGGGCTCGACCTGCTGCTCGACGCGATCCGCGACAAGCTCGGCGACAAGGCTAAGCTCGGCGATCCGGTCGAGGAGGAGGACGAGTTCGCGCTTCCGGCCGACGAGCCGGAATTCGCCGACGCCGACGCCTTCGACGAGGCGGCGGCGGCCGCCCATGAGAAGGAGATCGAGAAGCGCCCGCTCCAGCTCGCCATCGTCGGCCGTCCGAATGTCGGCAAATCGACTCTGGTGAACCGCTTGATCGGCGAGGACCGGCTGCTGGTGGGCCCCGAGGCCGGCATCACGCGCGATTCCATCGCCATCGACTGGCAGCATCGCGGCCGGCGCGTGCGGCTGGTCGACACCGCCGGCGTGCGGCGTCACTCGAAGGTGATCGACAAGGTCGAGCGGCTCTCGGTCAGCGACACGCTCAACACCATCCGCTATGCCGAGGTGGTGATCCTGGTGCTCGATTCCGAGGTCATGCTGGAGAAGCAGGACCTGACGCTCGCCCGCATGGTGCTGGAGGAAGGCCGCGCGCTCCTGATCGCCGCCAACAAATGGGACCGCATCGAGGACAAGCCCAAGGCGCTGAAGAAGCTCACCGACCGGGTCGAGAAATCGCTGACCCAGGCGAAGGGGATTCCGGTGCTGCCGGTGTCGGCGCTGACGGGCCAGAATCTCGACCGGCTGATCGACGCCGCCTTCGCGCTGCACAAGCAGTGGAACCGCCGCCTCGCCACCTCGCCGCTCAATCGCTGGCTGCGCGGCATGGTCGACAATCATCCGGCCCCGCTGGTGGCGGGACGCCGCCTCAAGCCGCGCTACATGACCCAGATCAAGACGCGGCCGCCGACCTTCGCCTTCTTCATGAACCGCCCCGAGAAGCTGCCCGACGACTATATGCGCTACCTCATCAACGGCCTGCGCGAACAGTTCGAACTCCCCGGCGTCCCCATCCGCACCACGCTGCGCAAGATCAAGAACCCCTACGCGGAGGAGTGAGCGCGCACGGCGAGCCCTCTCGCGCCGGCCTCGATTGCACCCACAGGGCTGTTCGGCGACAATCCAGCAAGGCGTGCATTTTGGGGAGCCATTGCAGTCGAGGATTGTGAATCCCTTCCCGGTGGAAGCTCTGGTCATGGGGCCCTGCAATTGGGCCTCCTGAGAGCCATCGGGTTCCAAATAAACTAGATTTTTTTCAATTAGTTACAAGAAATCCGGCCAGCCCGGACTTGAAATGGCATAAGGAATTCCTTAATGTCATCCCGTGAGGCTATTGATCCGCTGCCTGAGGCTCTCGACCAGCTCGAGGCCTTTCTGCGCAGCAAGTCACGCTCCACTCGGATCGCGGCAAGCAAGCTCTGGGGCCGCTTCGTCAGGCTGACGAGCTACGAGCTCCGCGAGCTCGATCACTATCGTGTCGATCAACGCGGGCTCTATGCCGTGACCCGGACCGTAACGCGAGGAACCGAGCTGGTGATCTTCTTTTCTGTCGAGCAAACATCGGCGCGCTTGAGGCTGCGAATGTTGACGGTGGTGCAGGTCATCGGGCAACCCCAAATGGCGGCGGCGAAGACCAAAGCAATGAGCTACCTATGAGCACCAAGAAGACTATCGACTATATCGATGCGTTGATCGCCGGTGATACGAAACTCGCGGAGGCCTTCCAAAAGGGCTTCTATGCGCAAGGCGCCGCACATCTGATCACTCAGATGCGACTGGCCGCCGGGCTTAGCCAGGCGCAGCTGGCAGCCAAGCTGGGCGTCAAGGCGCCCCGGATTTCGGAAGCCGAGAACCCGAAGGGATCGGACGGGCCGACCTACCGTGTCATGTGTCAGGTTGCGGAAGCATGCGGCTTTCGTTGGCCGACCTCGATTGCGGATCTGGCGCCTATCGGGCAAGTCACGACGCCGCAGGCCCAAGGTCAGCTTTTCGTGATCGAAGCAGATCCTGCGCCACAGGGCCGCAAGACGGCCGGAGAAATCACAGCGTCGGAGGCTTCGACGGTTGGCGTGTTCGAGACGCTGATTGACGCAATGGCCGAACCGGCAGCCGGCGCGAAATCTTCGGCAGAAGGACGTGGTTTGACCAAGAGCGAAGAGGCAGTCCTGAGCATATTCAAGAATCGGGCTGCGGGAAGACTGCGAATACTCGGGCAAGTCACGCTTGGCCCCAGCGGCCAGAGTGTGAAGCCCAATCTTCTCGAGGAATTGAAGCGACTCTTTGCAATACCTCGGAAGACTTCGGGGGAGGTTGCTTTCTCGCGCGAGGGGCTTTCTCAGAGGGCTGGATCGGGTCCCCTCAGGGACCGAAGCAAGACGCGTTAGCAGGCGCCACGATGCCGCAAGGTCACAATGAGTAATCAGACTCTGATCGCAGTTCTGGGCCTATTGGGCGGATTTGTCGGCATCGTCTCGTCCCTGTTCATGACGCGTGCCGCCACTCGCACCTTGAGCGAAGAGGGCGCGCGCAACGGTCTCGTCATATTGCAGAACCTGGTATTGCAGGTCGAAGCCGACCGGGCGAAGGCTGCATCGGAAGCCGGCGATGCGAGCCAGCCGGCGCCAGCGAACAACGATTCCAAAGGCCGTTCCACGGCCGAGAGAATTGGCGAGACGATAGCCAAGGTTGATGCCGATCTGGTCGAAGAAATCGTCAGCAAAGGCAAGGAGAGCCGCTTCGACATGAAGTGGGGCAGCATCTTGCTGGTCATTGCCTTCGCGCTGCTCGTTGCCCAGAGCATCGCGACGTTCTGGGGCGCCCCTTCGATCCACTAGCGCCGCCCTCGGTCCGGACTCCGCTCCAATTCGCAGGAACAGCGAACGCGTCGTAGCTTTCGTCACACCGGCTCCAGCCCCATCCGGCGCAGCGCCTCGTCCCGCTTCGGCGCGTCCGACTCCAGGAAGAACTCGTCCAGCTGCGGCGGCGGAACCCTCGTGCCGGCGAGCATGGCGTGGGCCTGGCCGCGATGATGGATCTGATGCTGGAACAGATGGGGCAGGATCGATCCCACCGTCTCGCGATAATCGACGCCGTCCTTGCGGTCGATGGTGACGCGGCGCGAGAGGTCGCGCGTCGTCAGGCGATCGCAGAATTGGATCAACTGCCGGTCGGTGTCGGCCTGCGCGGCCGCGAGATCGGGCAGGTCGGCATAGGGCGTCTCGTTCTCGAGCAGCACCCGCCCGCTGCCCTGGAGGTCCGCCAGATAATAGCGGTCGACCACGAGGATGTGGTTGAGCGTCTCGCAGAGAGAGGGGAAGAAGCTCACCCGCCGCGCGATGAACTCCGCCGGCGTGAGTTCGGCGCAGGCCGCCAGCAGGCGCGCATTGGCCAAGGCATTGTTGCGGGCCATGGCGCGGAAATGATCGGTCAGCCGGGTTGTCATGACGGGCCTCCGGAAATTTTTCTTAAGCCGATCAAGGGGAAGAGTCGGAACAGGGCAGGGCTCCCACCTTGTCATAATATGGCCGGAGCTGTGACATCCGCCCCTTATTAACCCCTCGCTAACCATATCGGCGCACGGTCAACATGCCCGCGGCCGAGTCGCCGCGGTATAGGGGACCGCAGCTGAGACAGATCAGGCCCTCTTCGCAGGCACGGAACCGTCCGTGGCGAAGGCTGGCAAGCTCGACCTTCATCGGCTTATCGCTTCTCCTCGGCTGCGGGAGCTCTTCCGCGAACGCCGACTCCTCAACGAATGCCCAAACCGGACCGTTCCGGCTCTTCGTCGATTTCGCGCGCGAGGAGCCCGTGGAGGCCGAATTGACGCTGGAGGGCACCCGGCCGCAGACCTTGGGCGGCATTCCGGTGAGCTTCTCCGCGATCGACGGCGCCTCGGCCGCGGGCCTGACCGTCGGCATCGCCGGCCGGCAGCGCGTCCAGTTCGACGACAGGCTGTCGCTGACGCTCGAGGCCATCGGCAGCCGCTCGCGCAACGAAGCCGATGTCACGCTCGGCACCGGCCGTGCCTGGAGCGGCGCCACCTTTTCCTATCGCGACGGGGATCTGACTCTCGCCCTGCAGCCGAACATGGCGCTGGGCTCGGCCGAGGCGACCCTGCAGCATCTGAGCTACGGCCTCACCGCCTGGGCCGCGCAGCGGCTCTGGGAGGGTGTCAGCGCCAAGATCTCGTCCGGCTTCACGCGCGAGACCGAGGAGAACGACGGCACGCATCGCGCCGATGCCGCCATGGCCGAGGTCGGGCTCTCCTTCGACCTGCCCGCCCATTGCACGCTCGACCTGGGCTACCGTTTCGCGCAGAGCGACGCCGAGCTCGGCCAGTTCTCCAGCCGCGCGCAAGGGCCCCGCGTGGGCACCCATTGGGCGCTGAGCCCGACCTTCCGCCTCGGCGTCGATTATTCCTACGACAACCGCACCCGCTACGCGCTCGACGACGAGGCGATCCAGCAGCATGACGACGCGCTCCACCGCATGGATGTCGAGGCCGACTGGGACATCGGCGGCGACAGCATCGAGGGCCTGACGCTCACCGCCAACTACCATTTCGAGAACGCCGCCGCCGCGTCCGACGGCTCGGGCGCCGCGCGCCATGTGGGCACGGTGAATGTGGCGTTCGGGTTTTAGACGACGCATCCCCTTCTTCGATCTCGCGTGAAGTCCCTCCCCTACCCCCTCCCGCAAGGGGAGGGGGCGTGGACTCTTTCTGCGGGCCCGCGCATGAAGGACGCGATTCCAATTTCTTCTAGCCCCCTCCCCTTGCGGGAGGGGGTAGGGGGAGGGGTTATCGATGAAGCGCGAGATCGCGACGTGTTGCTTCTCCACCCCCTTGAATCCCCACCCAAATCCCCCGCCTTGACGCCGCGCGCCCTCCCTTGCTATTGAATGATCATTCAAATTTCAGCGGCGGCGGAAAATCGATGTCGGCTTCATACGATGCGATCGTGGTCGGTGGCGGGCATAACGGATTGACCTGCGCCGCCTATCTCGCCAAGGGCGGCGAGAAGGAAGGCAAGAACAAGCTCAAGGTGCTGGTGCTGGAGCGCTACCACAAGGTCGGTGGGGCGGCCATGTCCGAGGAAATCTATCCGGGCTTCACCTATTCGACCTGCTCCTATGTCTGCAGCCTGCTGCGCCCCGAGATCTTCCGCTTCCTCGATCTGCCGCGCCACGGGCTCGAGGTCATCCCCTACGAGACCAACGGCCAGCCCAACCCGAACGGCGAGGGCATCGTCACCTATCGCGACCATGACCGCACGCGCGAGAGCCTGCGCCGCCATTCGGTCAAGGACGCCGAGGCCTACGACCACTACGCCGCCGAGATCAGCCGGCAATGCCGCTTCATCAAGCCGCTGCTGATGGTGACGCCGCCCGACCCGACCCAGATCAATCCCTTCGCCCAGAATCGCATCAATCCCTGGGGCAAGCGCGAGGATCTCGACGGGCTCCTCAAGATCGCGGCCGAGTTCGGCCGCATGGGCGAGAAGCAGATGTATGAGATCATCCGCTTCTGGACCATGTCGATCGGCGATTTCCTCGACGAATATTTCGAGCATCCGCGCTGGAAGGGCTTTTCCGCAGCCTCGTCGATCATCGGCACCGCCCTCGGGCCCTATTCGCCCGGCACGGCCTATGTGCTCCTGCATCACTATATGGGCGAGGTCGACGGGCAGATCGGCGCCTGGGGCTTCGCGCGCGGCGGCATGGGCTCGGTCTCGAAGGCGATCGCCTCGGCCGCGACCGAGGCCGGCGTCGAGATCCGCACCAATGCCGAGGTGGCGAGCCTGATCGTCAGGAACGGCAAATGCACCGGCGTCGTGCTCAAGAGCGGCGAGGAGATCCATGCGAAGACCGTGGTCTCCAATCTCGATCCCAAGCGCACCTATCTCAAGCTGATCGAGAAGTCGGACCTCGACGCGATCGATCCCGACATCCATGGCTATGCCAGGAACTTCAAGATCCGCGGCTCCTCGGGCAAGCTCAACATTGCGCTCGACGGCCTGCCGAAGTTCGCAGGCCTGCCGCAGGAGGCGAGCTGGGGCACGGTCGATATCGGCGGCGACTTCGACTATATCGAGCATGCCTATGACGACTACAAATACGGCTCCTGGTCGAAGAAGCCCTTCCTCGACATCGTGATCCCGACCTCGGTCGATCCGACCATGGCCCCGCCCGGCAAGCATTTCATGTCGGTCTTCGTCCAGTATGTCCCCTACAAGCTGGCGGAGACCGCCTGGACGCCCGAGATGAAGGCCGCCTTCGAGAAGGACGTGCTCGACACCATCGAGGAGAACGCGCCGGGCTTCCGCAAGCTGATCCTCCATTGCCAGACGCGCACGCCCTGGGACATCGAGAACGAGGTCGGCCTCACCGAGGGCAACATCTTCCAGGGCGAGCTCACCCTCGACCAGATGCTGTTCAACCGGCCCTTCCCGGGCCTCGGCCAATATCGCGGGCCCTTCGACGGCTTCTATATGTGCGGCTCCGGCACGCATCCGGGCGGCGGCGTGATGGGCGCCCCCGGCGCCAATGCCGCGCGCGAGATGCTGAAGGATTTCAAGCATGGGGTGGTGCGATGAGCGCCAATAACTACGACGCCATCGTGATCGGCGCCGGCCATAACGGGCTGGTGACGGCGGCTTATCTCGCCAAGGCTGGAATCAAGACTCTCGTGGTCGAGGCCAACGACCGGCCCGGCGGGGCCGCCGTGACGCGCGAGTTCGCGCCGGGCTTCAGGACCTCGGCCGTGGCGCATCTTCTGCACGCGCTCCATCCCCGCGTGATCCGCGATCTCGGGCTCGAGGGCCACGGCCTTCGCGCGACGCAGCATCGCGTCGGCACCACGGCCCTGATCCCGGGCGGGCCGCGGATCGACCTGACCGGCGATGCGGCCGCCACGGCGGCCTCGATCGGCAAGGTCTCGCCGGCCGACGCCGAGGCCTATCCGCGCGTGATGGCGCGCCTCGTGCGGCTCTCCTCGGCGCTGGGCGATTTCCTGCTGCGCACGCCGCCCTCGCCCCTCGCCGGCGCCAACGACTTCCAGACCAAGCTGGCGCTCGGCATGTTCGCCCTCAAGCTGCGGATGCTGGGCAAGAAGGACATGCTGGAGCTCTCCCGCATCCTCACCATCAATGTCGCCGACCTGGCGACCGATTTCTTCGAGAGCGACGCGATCAAGGGGCTGCTGGCGCTCGAGGCGACGCTCGGCGTCTATCTGGGGCCGCGCTCGCCCAACACCGTCTTCAACCTGCTCTATAGGCTCTCCTCCTTCGGCAAGAACGGCCTCGGCGGCTTCTATCTGCCGACGGGCGGCATGGGCTCGGTCGTGGACGCGCTGGTGAAGGCCGCGACCGCTGCCGGCGCCACGATCCGCACGGGCGCGCCCGTCGAGCGGCTCCTCATCGAGAAGGAGATCGCGACCGGGGTGGTGCTCAAGTCGGGCGAGGAGATCAGGGCGCCGATCGTGGCCTCCTCCGCCGACCCGCAACGCACGCTGCTCCATCTGGTGCCGCCGGGTAATCTCGATATCGAGTTCTCCAAGCGCATCCGCCATCTGCGGATGAATGGCTGCGTCGCCAAGATCCATCTGGCGTTGGACGGGCTGCCGGACGCGCTCAAGAGCTCGGGCGGCCGCGTCGTGGTGGCCCCCGGGATCGATCATGTGGAACGCGCCTTCGACTGCGCCAAATATGGCCGGGTCTCCGACAAGCCGGCGCTCGAGATCGTGATCCCGACGCTCAGCGACCCGAGCCTGGCGCCGGCCGGCAAGCAGGTGCTGTCGATCCTCTATCAATATGCGCCCTATCGCCTGCGCGCGACGCCGCCCGACCAGGCCCGCGCCCAGGTGTTCGAGCGCGGGCTCGACCTGCTGGAGCAGGCGGCACCCGGCACCCGGAGGCTCGTGCGCGCGGCCGAGACCCTGACGCCGCATGATCTCGAGACCCAGTTCGGGCTCTCAGGCGGGCAGTGGCATCAGGGCGAGGTGACGCTCGACCAGGTGTTCTTCCTGCGGCCCGCGGCGAGCTTCCAGCGCTACCGCATGCCGATCCCGGGCCTCTGGCTCTGCGGCGCGGGCGCCCATCCGGGCGGCAATGTGTCGGGGGCCGCGGGCGCCAATGCCGCGCGCGAGATCCTCAAGGATGTGAAGGCGCGCAAGACGAGGGCCGCCGCATGACCCACGTCCAGTATCTGAAGCCCTTCCTGAAAGAGACGCCTTTCCATGCGGCGATCGAGCCGCTCATGCATGGCAATGGCTGGGTGCGCTGGCAAGGCTATTACTCCCCGGCCTTCTATGACAGCGAGCAGTCGGAGTATTTCGCGACCCGCCACGGTGCCTCGGTCTATGACGTCTCGCCGCTGATCAAATATTCGATCACCGGCAAGGACGCGGCGCGCTTCGCCAATTTCCTGGTGACGCGCGACCTGACCAAGGTCAAGCCGATGACGGCGGCCTACACCGCCTGGTGCGACGACGACGGGAGGATGCTGGAGGAGGGCACGATCTTCCGGCTCGGCGAGAACGAGTTCCTGCTCAACGCCGCGCTGCATCAGCTCCATTGGCTGGGCGACGCCGCGTACGGCTTCGACGTGAAGATCGAGGAGGTGTCGGAGACGCTGGCGGGCCTGTCGCTGCAGGGCCCCAATTCGCGGACCATTCTCCAGGCGATGGGCGTCAAGGGCATCGAGGCGCTGCCGCATTTCGGCATCATGGAGACCCAGCTCGACGGCAGATGGCTGCGCATCGACCGCGCCGGCTTCACCGGCGACCTGGGCTATGAGATCTGGGTGAAGCCCCAGGACGCGCTCTGGCTCTGGGAGACGCTGTTCCGGGCCGGCACCCCGCACAAGATCGCGCCGATGGGCAGCCTCGCGCTCGACATGGTGCGGATCGAGGCGGGCTTCATCCTGGTCGATGTCGATTATATCGGCGCCAAGCATGCGGTGCGCCCGACCGCTGCGGTCTCGCCCTTCGAGGCCGGCATCGGCTGGTGCGTGGGGCTGAAGAAGGACAGCTATTTCGTCGGCAAGCGCGCGCTCGCGGCCGAGAAGGAGAGGGGCTCGCGCCATATCCTGATCGGGATCGAGATCGAGGGCCGCAAGCCCGCCCCCGGCGCCTTCCTCTATGCCGACAAGCCGGGCAAGGTCGAGCTCGGCCTCACCACCTCGGCCATGTGGTCGCCGCATCTGAAGAAGAACCTCGCCTTCGCCAAGGTCCCGCCCGCCTACGCCAAGCCCGGCACCGAGATGTGGATCGAGATCTGGTACGGCAAGGAACAGAAGATCGAGCGTTCGATGGTGAAATGCTGGGCCCGCAACCGCATGTTCTTCGACCCGCCGCGCAAGAAGGCGATGGCGTAGGAACGGAAACGCTGACGCATTGACTCTTCTCGGCCGCTCCGCGGCCTTCTGCTTGTCATCGCCGGGCTCGACCCGGCGATCCAGGGCCAGGAAAGGCTGGATGCCCGGATCAAGTCCGGGCATGACAGGACGGGGCAGGGACGAAGCGGGGCGCATTCTTTCCTCGCCCCCTCCCCTTGCGGGAGGGGGTAGGGGGACGGGTCGGCGACAACGGACGCTACTTATCCAGAGACCATGCCCAAGAAACCCGCCCGCCGCACCGCCCGCCCCAACGACTCCATCCGCGACCGCCGCCGCCGCGAGCTGGTCGACGCGACCGTCACCGTGATCGCGACCCACGGCTATGCCGGCACCACGGTCGCGCGTGTGGCGAAGCAGGCCGGCCTCTCGGTCGGGCTGATGAACTTCCATTTCAAATCGATCGACAAGCTGTTCGACGAGACCTTCCGCTTCATCTCGACCGAATATGACGATGTCTGGCGCGAGGCCATGGCCAAGGTCGCGGGCGCCCCGCCGGCCGATCGCCTCAGGAGCATGATCGAGGCCTATTTCGACCCGCGCATCTTCACCCACCGCAAGCTCGCGGTCTGGTTCGCCTTCTGGTCGGACGCGAATCTGCGGGACCGCTACCGCTCGCTGGTCCTGCGCGTCGAGCGCCGCTACAGCCGCGAGGTCGAGCGCACAGTCATGGAGCTCGCCAAGGAGCAAGGCATCCCCGCCGCCGACGCGAAGGTCATGGGCACCTCGCTGACGGCGATGATCGACGGCCTCTGGCTGCAATTCATGCTGAGTCCTCGGACGGCGGATCGGCGGTATGCGATCAGGACTTGCGTGGGGATGGTGGAGAACTGGTTCTCGAAACGCCCAATTAACAGTTCCGCTCCGAACTAGCTTGTCGCTTATATGAAGCGATACAAAAGAGGCCGTAGGAGGGGCTCTCAACCTTTAGTCGAACCGGCCTGATCGTAGGACTAATAAAAAGCCATATTTCTCATGGCTTTCGTCTGTTATCTTTACGCCGGCTGGAGGCGATGGCAAATTTAAGGAAGCCAGGGCCACGCAGACTTTGATGCTCGAAGCTACATGAAGCCCGAAATCAAAGTGCCCTCATAAGCTGTAGGCGGTCGATGCTCACTCACATTTCTGTGGACGGCTTCCGATCTCTATCGAATTTCGAGATGGAAATCCGACCCGGCCTGAACATCCTCATTGGGCCGAATGGCAGTGGAAAGAGCAACATCATTAGCTATTTCCAGTTCCTCTCTCGGTTGGCTCGCACAGGATTGAGCGACGCGGTTAGTCTCACGGGCGGCGCCGGCGCCTTTTTTCAAAAGACCGGCGAAACAAAATATACCAATCGTGTCACAGCTGTTACGCGCGGATTGACGTTTGTCGAAGAGATTGACAAATCGGATCGCGCGGGCTGGATGCTTTACGAATATCGTTTCGGCATTCATGCGAGCGAGAGATTCGATAGCATAATTTTTTCTGAACAAGAGATTCGGCTATCCTCTATCGGCGGCGTTCGCTCTGATGTACCCGCGATGGATGCGCTGCAACATGAATATTTCGATTGGGATTTAGTAATAGAAAGCTCGACAACACCTGCTCATGCCCGTGTTGTCAAACTATCGGATGGGTGGTTAGCACGCGAAGCATCGAAGGCAATATCCAGAAAAGACATACTTGATCAATTCGATCGCGATATCTCTGAAGCTAGTTTTGAATCAATATCACTCATAAGACTCAGGTCTCGCTTCTTTAACCCGATCCTATATATCGCGGGGGATTTTCTCGGTGGCGAAACACTGAGCATCGATCCCGCGGAAGTAAAGCGACCTGAAGATAGCGCTCGAGAACCGGGCATACGAAGCGATGGATCCGGCCTCGCGGCTACTTTGTGGCACATGCTCAATGAGCCCACCTACAAAGCGTACGACTACCCGTACTATTCACGACCTCGCAATTTCCAGTATTGGAGAGGTCGCGGTTGGGCGAAGGTCTATAAACAACTTCAATCGTTGATTCAGTTGGTCAATTCACAAATTCAGAATGTGTATGTGACCAACGAGCCCTTCGATAACCAATTGAAGATCAAGGTTCGGATGGAGGGGCCACGCGGTGACGTCGATCTGCCGCTTTCTGCTATGTCCGATGGCACGATTAAGTGGGCATCCCTGATAACGGCAATACTAACTCATCGATCGATTTTCGCGATCGAAGAGCCGGAGAACTTTCTACACCCATTGATGCTGACAGAGATCGTAAAGTTGATGCGGGAAAGTACGTCGGAAAAATTCTCCTTTGTCATTATGACGACGCATAGTGAAACGCTATTAAACGCTGCAAGCCCTTACGATGTGATTGTGGTCTCAATGGAACACGGAATTACCCGTGGTCGGCGTCCCGCAAACCCAGATCAGCTTTTGCGGGAGATTCAAGAAACCGGCTTTGGACTCGGACACTATTATCTTGCTGGAGATTTGTCAGATGCCTGAAGCATTCTTGGTCGAAGGTCAGATGGAGCAGCGTATAATTCAGAAATTATGTCCCGGAAAGGTCGTAAGGCTTATTGGATGCAATGGCGACGACGTTACCATGGGGGCCATTGCTAATGCTGTTGACGCTCGTCTTCGAAGATTGATCAATTATTCACCGGTGATAATTCTGCTGGATCGCGAACGTAGACAAGCACCATGTGAAGAACTCATCCAAGAACTAACTACCTTGCTCGATGGCAAGGGCTATGGTGGTCGTTACATAGTTGGTATGCCGGATCGTACGATTGAGAATTGGATTCTGTCAGATTGGCAACACATCCTTGAATTGTGTCCAGATTTCGGTGTTGCCGGTGCTGTCGCCGAAGGGTGCTATGGCAAATCTGTAATCAGGAAGCTTCTGCCAGACGGAACGATTTATCATGAGACAACATTAGGTGTGGAGCTGTTCCTAAAGGTTCGGCCGGACACCTTGTTTGTGTCGAATGGGAGCTTTCGGCGACTCGTAGAACGTCTGCAGATTGAATGCTGGTGGCTTCGGGGGATCGACGAACGATTCACTCCTAAGTATTTGCGTCCCGCTTGAGCTCGATTGAGATAGCGGGACATGCGCTTCAACGCGGCATGGCTATGTCAGGCATTTCGACGTTGGGCAGCGGCGCGGCCATTATTTGTTATCGACTGACCGAAACCATTTAGCCCGGCGCCACACCCTCGACGAAGATCAGCCGCCGCCTCAGCGCATTCTTGCTGACCGCCCGCGCCTCCGCATAGTCGGCGGAATCGTACCAGCCCTTCGCCTGCGCCATCGACGGGAACTCCAGCACCACAATCATCTTTGCCGGCGGGCCGCCTTCGATCACCTCGCTGGCGCCGCCGCGGACGAGATAGCGGCCGCCATGTTTGGCGATGGTGGCGGGGGCCAGCGCGCGGTAGCGCTCGAACAGGACCGGGTCGCGGGGCTCGATCTCGGAAATGACATAGGCGGCCATGATTTTCTCGCTGGTGGGAGGGGCGGCTTCAGCTTAGGACTGGCGCTGCGGGCGGGCCAAGGCGCATCGCGATGCCCCCTGACCACCCGGTCTTTCTCACCGCAAACCGCCTGGCTTATAATTGGCGCCATGACCCAGACCCAGCCCTACACGCGGTTCGAGCTCCGGCCCATGGCCGGTGCGCTTGGCGCCGATATCTCCGGGATCGACCTCGCCTCGCTCGACGATGCGGCCTTCGCCGAGCTGCAGCGCGCCTTTGCTGAGTATCTGGTCCTCCATATCCATGACCAGCATCTGACGCCCGAGCAGCATGTGGCGCTCACTTTGCGCTTCGGTCCGACCACGCGCTCGCCCTACATCAAGCATATGGACGAGCATCCGGACATCATCGCCGTGCTGAAGGAGGCCGACGAGGCCAGGATCAGCACCTTCGGCAATGCCTGGCATTCGGATTTCAGCTTCCTCGAGGAGCCGCCCCTGGGCTCGCTGCTCTATGCGCGCGAGGTGCCGAGCCATGGTGGCGACACGCTCTTCGCCAACATGTATCTGGCCTACGAGGCGCTGTCGGACGGCATGAAGCGCATGCTCGATCCGCTCAAGGCCATCCATACCGGCAAGCCCTATGGCGTCGGCGGCGTGTCGGCGGACCTCCGGGTCTCGCGCTCGATCGGCATCGAACGCAACAGGCCCGAGGCCGATCGCGAGATCGCACACCCGATCGTGCGGCTCGATCCGGTCACGGGGCGCAAGGCGCTCTTCGTCAACTCGATCTATACGACGCGCATCGAGGGCATGACCGAGGCGGAGAGCCGGCCGCTGCTCAGCTTCCTGTTCGGCCATGCGGTTCAACCGGAATTCACTTGCCGCCTGCGCTGGCGGACTCATGATCTCGCGATCTGGGACAATCGCTGCGCCATGCATTACGCAGTCAACGACTATGACGGACAGAGGCGGCTCATGCATCGCACGACGGTCGCGGGCGAGCGGCCGTTAGGAGCGGCATGAGAGCCGCGCGCGGCCTCGCTGCGGCGCTGGCGCTGGGCGTGGCGCTCGGCGGCTGCGCCATGTCGGGCGAGGCGGGCCGCGACCGCTGGGACAGCGACCTCGCGCCGGCCATCGTCACCACGCCCGACATCGCCCAGGGCAAGGCACCCATCCTCTGGGTCGTCCACGATCCCTATCCCTTCGGCTGGATCTTCTACGGCCCCTCGGACGATCTGGGGCCGCGGCCGGCCATGATCGCGAAGGCGGAGGCGCTGCGGATCGATCCGTCGCTGGTCGGCATCGAGGATCTCCCCGTCGGGTGGCAGGCCAAGCGCGGCAGCGTGCAGGAGAAGTGGGCGCTGTCGGCGATGCCGGGGACGCAGTAATCCGACGCGGCGGCTCCGTCCGCGACGTCCGGTGTCTGCAGCCGGCGACGCCATCGGCGCGCCGCATGGGTCCCCGGCAGGGTCCGCGGAATCGCGCCCCGGCGTTGCGGTCCACGCAGAAAACAAAGCTATCGCGAAGGGTTAGCGCCATGGCGCGCATCGCGGCGCGGTTTTCGGATAATTAATTTGGCGAGAGTCACACGCGGCTTAGAGTTGGAGGCAATCGAGCCGGAGGGACCCAACCCTTCGCAAGAACCACTGGGAGGACATGATGAAACGTGGAATTCCCACATGGGTGAAGCCCTCTTTCTGGGGTGTCATTTTCGGCGCGCTGGCTTGGTGGGCGATCCTCGCCTGGCAATTCGGCTGGGTCAGCGGCGGGGTTGCTGCCCAGAGAGCGGACGAAGAGGCGCAGAGAGCGGTCGTCGCCTATGCCACGCCGGCCTGCGTGGCGCGATTCGAGCGTCAACCCGATGCGCCGGCTGCGTGGCAGAAGCTCAAGGGCACCAACAGCTGGAAGCAGGATGACGCGGTGCGCGACGGCGGCTGGGTCGGTCTCCCCGATCAGAAGCTCGACCCGAATCTCGCGGACGCCATCGCGGGCGCCTGCGCGCCGAAAATCCTGGCGCTCACGGAAATCGGCGGCACGAAGCTGACGACGGCCAACTGACCGCCGACGAAGCGCTGTTCGAATCGGCCTGCCGCCGGGTGGAGATCGAGGATTTCCCGGTCGCCAGGCAGGCGAAGCGGAGCAGCGTGCGGGAGAAGCGCAGGATGTCGGCGATGCAGTGAGGCGGGGAGGCGGGGCGCTGAATGCCCTCGCTTGCTTCACCTTGCACGGCAACAGCGACCCCTCCCCCTACCCCCTCCCGCAAGGGGAGGGGGCTAGAAAAAATTGAATCTCCTCGCTCCGCACTGAAGCGCGGTCGAAAGTTCGAGTCTGGAAAGGACTAGGAAAAATCCACGCCCCCTCCCCCTGCGGGAGGGGGTAGGGGGAGGGGTTCTGCGCGATCTACTTCGCAACCCCCGGCACCGTGATGCGCTCGCCATGTTTCGTGCATTCCGGCGAGGCGAGCTCGACCATGAGGTCGGTCACATGCTCGGGCGGCGGGAGCGTCTTCGGGTCCTCGCCGGGATAGGCGGCGGCGCGCATGCCGGTGCGGATGCGGCCGGGGTCGATCATGTTGACGCGCAAGTTGGTCTTCTGCGTCTCGGCGGCGTAGGTGGTGGCGAGCATCTCGAGCGCGGCCTTCGAGACCGCGTAGGTGCCCCAATAGGCGCGCATGCCCTGGCCCGCGCCCGAGGTCACGAAGATGGCGCGGCCCGAGGGCGAGGCGCGCAGCAGCGGATCGAGGCTGCGGATCAGGCGCCAGTTGGCGGTGAGGTTGACCGCCAGCACCTGGTCCCATTCCTTCGGCTTGATGTGGGCGAGCGGCGTCAGCGTGCCGAGCAGCCCGGCATTGGCGACCAGGATGTCGAGCTTCTTCCAGCGTTCGAAGATCGCAGCCCCCAGCCGGTCGATCGCGGCATAGTCGGTGAGGTCGAAGGGGCAGAGCGTGGCGCTGCCGCCGAGCTTCTTCACCTCGTCGTCGATCTCCTCGAGCCCGCCGACCGTGCGCGCCACCAGGATCAGATGCGCGCCCTCGGCCGCGAAGCGCCTCGCCACCGCGGCGCCGATCCCGCGCGAAGCGCCGGTGATGACGGCGACGCGGCCTTCGAGACGGCGGGGGGTGGGGGACATCGGCTGTTTTGCTTGCTTGTTATCCCCTCCCCCTTCAAGGGGGAGGGCCAGGGAGGGGGCAGTCGCGATCTTGATGACGGGCGGAAGTTGCTATCTGCGAGTCAGCCCCCTCCCTAACCCTCCCCCTCGAGGGGGGAGGGGACGGGAGCCTCAGACCTTCACGCGTTCTCCGTCAGCAGCGAGAGCTGCTTCGGCCCCGTGTCGGTCTGGTCGGTGAGGGTGGTGGGGTACTCGCCGGTGAAGCAGGCGTCGCAATATTGCGGCTTGTCGTTGTCGCGCTTGGGCTGACCCATGGCGCGGTAGAGGCCGTCGATCGAGATGAAGGCGAGGCTGTCGACGCCGATGATCTTCGCCATCTCGGCCACGTTGTGCTGGGCGGCGAGGAGCTTGCTGCGCTCGGGCGTGTCGATGCCGTAGAAGCAGGAATAGGTCGTGGGCGGGCTCGAGATGCGCATATGCACCTCTTTCGCGCCGGCCGCGCGCACCATCTCGACGATCTTCTTCGAGGTCGTGCCGCGCACGATGCTGTCGTCGACCAGGATCACGCGCTTGCCGTCGACCTTGGCGCGGTTGGCGTTGTGCTTGAGTCGCACGCCCAGATGGCGGATATGGTCGGTCGGCTCGATGAAGGTGCGGCCGACATAGTGGTTGCGGATGATGCCGAGCTCGAACGGCACGCCCGCTTCCTGCGAATAGCCCAAGGCCGCGGGCACGCCCGAATCCGGCACCGGCACGATCACGTCGGCGGGCACGGGGCTCTCGCGCGCGAGCTCGGCGCCGATGCGCTTCCTCGCGTCATAGACGCTGTGGCCCTCGATGATGCTGTCGGGGCGCGCGAAGTAGATATATTCGAAGATGCAGAAGCGATGCGGCCGCTTCGGGAACGGCTTGATGCTCCGGACGCCGTTGCGGTCGATCACCACGATCTCGCCGGGATCGAGGTCGCGCACATAGGTGGCGCCGATGATGTCGAGGGCGCAGGTCTCCGACGCCAGGATGGTCGCGGTGCCGAGCTTGCCCATGAGGAGCGGGCGCACGCCGAGCGGATCGCGCACGCCGATGACCATGTCCTCGGCCAGCGCCACCAGCGAATAGGCGCCTTCGACCTGGAGCAGGGCCTCGGTCAGCCGCTCCACCACATTGCCGCGGCCGGCGGCCGCCATCAGATGGGTGATGACCTCGGTGTCGGTGGTGGACTGGAACAGCGAGCCGCGCCGCACGAGATCGCGGCGCAAGGCATAGGCATTCGTGAGGTTGCCGTTATGCGCCAAAGCGAAACCGCCGACCTCGAGGTCGGCGAACAGCGGCTGCACATTGCGGAGAATCGTCTCGCCCGTGGTCGAGTATCGGACATGGCCGATCGAGCAATAGCCCTTGAGCCGCTCGACCACCTTCTCGGAGGAGAAGTGATCGGCGACATGGCCCAGCTCGCGATGCGCGTTGAAGCGATGCCCGTCGAAGGAGACGATGCCGGCCGCTTCCTGGCCGCGATGCTGCAGGGCATGGAGCCCCAGGACCGTGTGCGTGGCCGCTTCTTCGATTCCATAGATCCCGAAGACGCCGCACTCTTCCTTGAGATGATCGTCGTCCCAGGGATGGGTGGAGATCTGGGTCAAATCAGTTGATCCTTGGTTGACGCGTGCGATCCGGGCTGGCGGTCGGGTCGGTCGATCCAACCCCTCAGGGCTGGGCATTCTCGAGCAGCCGGTTCAGGTCCTTGCGTTCGGCATCGTTATAGCCGGAAGTCCCGTTGGCGCCACCGGAATCTGGTGCGGCCGATCCTCCATTGCCAGTCCCCGACCCGCTGCCGCCGGAGCCCCCATTTGTCGCAGGCGGCGTCGCAGGGGCCGTCGGAGTGGTGGGCGTCGTCGGAGTCGGGGGCGTCAGCGTCTGCACCGCCTTGCCGGTGTCGATCGCCTGGCCGATGCCGTCGGCGGCGGCCCCGACCGCATCCTCGCCCTGTTTCAGGGCCGACTCGGGGAGAATCTTGAGCAGCAGGCCGGCGCCCTGCTGGACGAGGGGGAGGGTCCGCGCCTCCGCGACCCAGACCGGACGATCTTCCTGCGGGATGGCCCAGGCCATCACCAGATAGGCGAGGCATACCAGAACCGCACCCCTGACCAGCCCGAACAGCAGACCGAGCGAGCGGTCCACCGCCCCCAGGGCGCTGCTGCGGACATTGCGCGAGAGGGCATGGCTGAGGACGGTGAGGAGGATCAGCGCCAGCACGAAGATCGCCACCCCGGCCGCGATGTCGGCGAACAGCGCCACCTCGATATATTTGCGGGCATAGGGCTGCAGGATCGGGAAGCCGTAGATGGTGGCCAGCGCCGCGCCCACCCAGGCGCCGATCGACAGCACCTCGCGCACGAAGCCGCGCATGAAGGCGAGAAGCGCGGAGAGCGCCAGGATCGCGATGATGATGAGATCGGCTGAGGTCATGAGGGTCGGGTGCCGGCGGGGCCAGGTTCGATGGGTCTGGAGTCTCTAGCTATCACAAGCGGCCCGATTCAGTCCTTAATGTGATCGTTGCGCGACCCACATTGTCATGCCCGGATCCTCGGGTCTGGCCCGAGGACAAGCTTGATCCGGGCATCCAGTCTTCGTTGCTCCTGGATCGCCGGGTCAAGCCCACGGCTGTCCGGTTGAGTTTTTGTGGACGCGGTGCATGGCGTTGATTCTACTCGGTCCTGAACGTCGGCAAACGTTTCGGGACACGGGCAGAGGGTCAGCGCCATGCGGCACCAGAATAGCGTATTTCATTCGGTTCTTAAGCAGGTTGCGTGGCTCGACTTCGATCGGCTGGTCGAGGCCCACAATAGCGATGCTCGGGTGCGGCGGTTGACGACCAAGGGCCAGTTCGTGGCGCTGCTCTACGGCCAGCTTTCGGGCGCGACGAGCCTGCGGGAGATCGTGAGCGGGCTGACGAGCCACGCGGCGCGGCTCTATCACCTGGGAACGGGCGAGGTTCGCCGTTCGACGCTGGCCGATGCCAATGCCATAAGGCCGAGCGGGCTGTTCGCCGAGTTGCTCGCCGTGATGATCAAGCAGGCCCATCGCGGGCTGCGCCGCAAGATCGCCGAAACCACCTATCTGATCGATTCCACTGGCTTGCGATTGAGCGGTCTGAGCGCCGATTGGGCCCGTTTCAGCGCCGGCGTCTGCGGCGCCAAGCTGCATGTGATCTACGATCCCGACGCCGACCGCCCCATCTATGCCGCTGTCAGTGCGGCGAATGTCAACGACATTACCCCCGCCCACGACATGCCGGTCGAGCCCGGCGCCACCTATGTCTTCGACCTCGGCTATTACGACTATGCCTGGTGGGCCAAGCTGGACGCTGCCGGATGCCGCATCGTCACTCGCTTCAAATCCAACACACCCCTGACCCTCGTCGCCGAGAACGCCCTGCCCCGGGGCAGCGCCATTCTCTCCGACCGGATCGGATATCTCCCGGCCCGCCAAGCCGCCAGCCGCAAAAACCCCTTCCAAGACCCGGTCCGCGAGATCCGCGTGAAGACCGAAACCGGCAAGATCCTGCGCATCTTGTGCAACGATCTCGACGCCAGCGCCCAGGAGATCGCAGACCTCTACAAGCGCCGCTGGGCGATCGAGCTGTTCTTCCGGTGGGTCAAGCAGACCCTGAAAATCACCCGCTTTCTCGGCACTTCCGAGAACGCCGTTCGCATCCAGATCGCCGTCGCCCTGATCGCTTTCCTGTTGTTGCGATTGGCACAGAAAGCCATCAAGGACGGTCACAGCCCGTTGGCCTTCGCCCGCCTCGTGCGCGCCAACCTCATGCATCGCAGGCGCATCGACCGCCTGCTCGAACCCGAAACCGCCCCAATTCCGAACCCACATCAAATGGCGCTACAATGGAGCTGAAACCGGAACCGGACAGCCGTGGGTCAAGCCCGGCGATGACAGTGCGGGGATAATCTCCTCTTGTTTCTTTCCCGCAAGGGGAGGGGGCGGGAAGAAAGAGAAACGTCTCTCCCTTCGGGAAGAGATGGCGGAAGAAGAATTCGGCGTCACAGGAAAAATCCACGCCCCCTCCCCTCGCGGGAGGGGGTAGGGGGAGGGGCGCGATAGACGCGATATCCTCGCAATCATCACTCAACTCAGCTTCGCCCGCTCCCGCCGGCTTCTACTCACTTCCGCTTGCTGCCCGCCGCCAGCATCGCCACCAGCTCGTGGAGATGGGCGATCTCGCGGGTTTCGATGGCGACGCCCTTCGGCGCGCCGCCCTTGCCGGATTTGCCGAGCGCCGGCACCAGGGCCTTGGCGAAGCCCAGCTTGGCCGCTTCGCGCAGGCGGAGGTCCGGCTGGCTGACGCGGCGGACCTCGCCGCCGAGGCCGATCTCGCCGAAGACCACCGTGTCCTCGGGCACCACCGCATCGACCAGTGCGGAGACCAGCGCCGCCGCCACCGCGAGGTCGGCCGCGGGCTCGCCGATCTTGAGGCCGCCGGCGACGTTCAGATAGACGTCGCGGCCGGCGAAGGCGATGCCGCAGCGCGCCTCCAGCACCGCCAGCACCATGGCGAGGCGATTGCCGTCCCAGCCGACGGCGGCGCGGCGCGGGGTGGCGGGGCCGGGCGGTCCGACCAGGGCCTGGATCTCGACCAGCAGCGGCCGCGTCCCTTCGAGCCCGGCGAAGACGGCGGTGCCGCTCACCTGGCCATGGCGCTCGGCGAGGAACAGCCGCGAGGGGTTGGTGACCTCGGCCAGCCCGCCATCGGTCATCTCGAACACGCCGATCTCGTTGGCGGGGCCGAAGCGGTTCTTCACCGCGCGCAGGATGCGATATTGATGGCCGCGCTCGCCCTCGAAATAGAGCACCGTGTCGACCATATGCTCGAGCACGCGAGGACCCGCGATCGTGCCCTCCTTGGTGACATGGCCGACCAGCAGCAGCGCGAAACCGCGCCGCTTGGCGAGCCGGATCAGCTCGGCCGCACTGGAGCGCACCTGGGCCACGGTGCCCGGCGCCGAATCCAGCGTGTCCACATACATGGTCTGGATCGAATCGATGATGACCGCGGCCGGCACCTCGCCGGTCTCGAGCGAGCCGATGATGTCGCGCACCGAGGTGGCGGCGGCGAGATCGACCGCGGCCTCGGCCAGCCCCATCCGGCGCGCGCGCAGCCGCACCTGGTCGATCGATTCCTCACCCGAGACATAGGCGACGGCGCCGCGCTTGGCCTTGGCGAGGGCCGCCGAGGCCTGAAGCAGCAGGGTCGACTTGCCGATCCCCGGATCGCCGCCGATCAGGAGCGCGGAGGCGGGGACGAGGCCGCCGCCGGTGACGCGGTCGAACTCGGCGATCGCGGTCACGAGGCGCGGCGATTCCCTGACGTTCTCGTCGGCGAGCTTCTCGAACTGCACCGAGCGGCCGCGACCGCCGCCCTGGCCCAGGCCGCCAGGCGCCGCCTCGCGCGGCGCCTCCTCGGTGATCGCGTTCCACTCGCCGCAGGATTCGCAGCGCCCGCTCCATTTGGTCTGGCTGGCGCCACAATTCTGGCAGACATAGCGCGGCAGGGCTTTGGCCATCAGTGTCCCTTTCCTCTCCACCCGCGCAGCGGGGGGAGAGGGCCAGGGTGAGGGGGGTGCTGCAATCTACGTCGGCGCATCCGATTTTCCTCAGACATCGCTGCCCGTGTCAGCGGCGCTTCCGTCAGGGCGTACACAGTTCGCCACGTTCACTCCATCGTCGCCCCGGCGAAGGGGCGTCTGAGAGAATCGAGCGATGCATAGAAACTCCACGCCCCCTCCCCTTGCGGGAGGGGGTAGGGGGAGGGGTGATGCCGCACGGGGTCATGGCAAAAGCTGTCGCACCCGGTCTCCTCGTGTTCGCCTGTCCGCAGCTTGGCCCGAGCTTACTGCTTTCAGAGGGTTTATCGATCGTAGGTATGGCCATCATCGCGCCCAGTCGCCCCTCCCCCTACCCCCTCCCGCAAGGGGAGGGGGCGAAAGTATTTCTGACGTCCTCTCACGGAATCATTCGATTCTTTTTCACGCTCCTTCGCCGGCATGACGAAGAAAATGCCATCTTGAATTAGGTATACGCTTCAGCCCTGAGAAGGGGGAGGGACAGCAGTCTTACAGCGGCCGCACCGGCATCTGGATCGGGCCTTCGGCGTGGCCATGGATGAACTGCTCGACGTAATCGTTGCCCGAGCGGTCGATCTCGGCGATGGGCCCCTGCCAGATGATGCGGCCTTCAAAGATCATGGCGACGCGGTGCGCGATGCGGCGCACGCTGGCCATGTCGTGGGTGATCGAGAGGGCGGTGGCGCCCAGCGACTCGACGCATCGGTTGATCAGGTCGTTGATGACGTCCGACATGATCGGGTCGAGGCCGGTGGTGGGCTCGTCGAAGAAGATGATCTCGGGCTTGCGCGCGATGGCGCGGGCGAGCGCCACGCGTTTCTGCATGCCGCCTGAGAGTTCGGCCGGAAAGAGCTCGCCGACCTCGGGCCCCAGCCCCACCGCGGCGAGGTTGCGGGTCGCGGCCGCCTTGGCCTCGGGGCGCGCCACGCCGTCCGCCGACATCAGGCCGAAAGCGACGTTTTCCCAGACCGGCAGGCTGTCGAACAGCGCGCCGCCCTGGAACAGCATGCCGAACTTGCGCATGACGCGCTCGCGCTCCCGGCCGCGGAGCCCGACGGTCTCCTCGCCGTCGACCTTGATCGAGCCGGCATCGGGCTCGATCAGCCCCAGCACGCATTTGATCAGCACCGACTTGCCGGAGCCCGAGCCGCCGATCACCACCAGGCTTTCCCGCTGGCGCACATCGAGGTCGACCCCGCGCAGCACCTGCTTCGACCCGAAGGCCTTGAACAGGCCGCGGATCTCGATCTTGGGCGTGCCGCCGGCGTTGCCGTTCGCCGTCATCGCGAGAAGAACAGCTCGGTGACGACGTAGTCGGAGAGCAGGATCAGGATCGAGGCCGAGACCACCGCGTTGGTGGTGGCGGTGCCCACACCCTGGGCGCCGCCCTTGGAATTGAAGCCGTGATAGCAGCCCATCAGCGCGATCAGGAAGCCGAACACGGCGGCCTTCACCAGGCCCGAAACCACATCGTCGGTCTTGAGGAAGTCGAAGGTGTTGTGCAGATAGGTCGAGGGGTTGAAGCCCAGCTTGTAGATGCTGAGCAGATAGCCGCCGAAGACGCCGATGATGTCGGCGACCAGCACCAGGATCGGCACCATCGCCACGCCGGCCAGGAGGCGCGGCGCCACGAGGTAGCGCATCGGGTTGGTCGAGAGGGTGGTAAGGGCGTCGATCTGGTCGGTCACGCGCATGGTGCCGATCTCGGCCGCCATGGCGGCGCCGATGCGCCCCGCCACCATCAGGCTCGCCAGGACGGGCCCGAGCTCGCGGGTGATCGAGACCACCACCACGTTCGGGATCGCGGATTCGGCGCTGAAGCGCGAGAAGCCGGTGAAGCTCTGCAGCGCCAGCACCATGCCGGTGAAGATCGCGGTCAGGCCCACCACCGGCAGGGAGTAGAAGCCGATCTCGATCATCTGCTTCAGCACGAGGCGCGGGTAATAGGGCGGCCGCACGATATTGATGAAACCGGCGGCGGCGAACAGCGTCAGCCTTCCGAGACCGGCCAGCGCATTGAGGAACGTGCGGCCGATCGGCTGCAGGAAATTCACGCCGGTCATGTCGCCGCTCCCGCCTTGCCGTCCGCCGGCAGGTAGTGGCGGGCATAGCGCGCGCCCAGGGCGGTCAGGATCTCATAGCCGATGGTGCCGGCCTCGGCGGCCAGGTCGTCGACCGTGTGATGGGGCCCGATGAGGTCGACCCAGGCGCCACGGCGCGCCAGCTCGGGCGGCGCGTCGGTCACATCGAGCGTCAGGAGATCCATCGATACGCGCCCCACCACCGGAACCCGCACGGGCCCAAGATAGGCATGGCCGCGATTGCTGAGGGAGCGAAAATACCCGTCGGCATAGCCGGTGGATAGGGTCGCCAGGCGCGACGGCCGGGTCGTGCGATGGGTCGCACCGTAGCCAACGGTCATACCCCTGTCAACGCGACGGACTTGCAGAATTTTGGCTTGCAGGCGAACCACTTGCGCCATGAGGTTCGCTTGGCCCATGAGCGGCGCCAGCCCGTAGAGCGCAGCGCCCGGGCGAACCAGGTCGAGAAGGAAATCCAGGCCCTGAAAGCTGCCGCCCGAGGCGGCAAGGCTGCTGCGGATGGAGACCAGGCCGAGCCGGCCGCGATCGCGCTCGAAGCTCGCGCGCTGCGCCAGGTTCAACGGGTCGGCCGGGTCGTCGCCACAGGAGAGGTGGCTCATGACCAGGGTGAGGTTCAGCCCGTCAAGCCGTTGACGATCGGCGACAAGCTGGTCGACCTCCTCGGCCGAAAGACCGAGGCGCGCCATGCCGCTGTCGATCTGGAGGCCGGCGGGTGCCTTGCCGCCATGGCCGGCCGCGCGCCATTCGTCGATCTCCTCGAGGCTCCCCAGGATCGGCATCAGGCGGTGGGCGGCATAGGCGTCGGCGGCACCGGGCGCCACGCCGTTGAGACAGAAGATCTCGGCCTCGGGGAGGAGATGGCGGAGCGCGATCCCTTCCTCGAGCCAGGCGACGAAGAAGACCCTGGCGCCGGCGTCATGCAGGGCCGGACCGACCCGCGCCATGCCGAGGCCATAGGCGTCGGCCTTGACCGCGACACCGACCGCGGCGGGGGCGGCGCGCTTCGCGATGAGGCGGAAATTGCCGGCGATGGCCCCGAGGTCGACGATGAGGCGCGCAGCGGCGATCTCGGTCGGGCCAGCGCCCGGCTCAGCGATGGGCATCAGGGACGTGATCGTCGCGGACCAGATCGCCGAACTTGGTCAGCATGCCGTCGAAGAACAGCTCGACGGTGCCGACGGGCCCGTGGCGCTGCTTGGCGATGTTGACCTCGGCGACATTGTGGATCCGCTCGCCGCGCTCCTGCCAGCGATCCATCCGCTCGCGGAACTTGTCCTCGGTCTCGTCCTCGCGCTGCCGCGGCTCGGCGCGCTCGTGGTAATACTGCTCGCGGAAGATGAACATGACGACGTCGGCGTCCTGTTCGATCGAGCCCGATTCACGCAAGTCCGAGAGCTGCGGACGCTTGTCCTCGCGCTGCTCGACCGCGCGCGAGAGCTGGGAGAGCGCCAGCACCGGCACGTTAAGTTCCTTGGCGATGGCCTTGAGGCCGCGGGTGATTTCCGAGATCTCTTGAACCCGGTTCTCAGGTTTGCTGCCGGCCGAGGCCCGCATCAATTGCAGATAGTCGACCACGATCAGCCCCAGCCCGTGCTGGCGCTTGAGGCGGCGTGCGCGGGTCCGCAGCGCACCCACGGTCAAAGCCGGGGTGTCGTCGATGAAGAGCGGCAACTCGGAGAGCTCGCGCGCCGTCTGCACGAAGACCGGAAAGTCCTCCTGCTTGAGATCGCCGCGACGGATCCGGTCCGAGGAGACGCCGGTCTGCTCGGCCAGGATACGGGTGGCCAGCTGCTCGGCCGACATTTCGAGCGAGAAGAAGGCGACCTTGGCGCCCTCGACCGCGACCGGCTTGCCGGTGGCGTCCAGCGCCTCGCGATAGGCGCGCGCCGCGTTGAAGGAGATGTTGGTGGCGAGCGCCGTCTTTCCCATCGAGGGGCGGGCGGCCAGGATGACCAGATCCGAGGGGTGCAGGCCGCCCAGCCGCCGGTCCAGGTCGGTCAGGCCGCTGGTCACGCCGGTGATATGGCTGTCGCGCTTATAGGCGATCTCGGCGGTCTCGATCGCCACCTTCAGGGCCGAGCTGAAGATCTTGAACTCGCCCTCGGTCTGGCCGGTCTCGGCCAGGTCGTAGAGCTGCTGCTCGGCATGCTCGATCTGGTGGGCCGCCGGCATGTCGAGATCGATGCGGAAGGCCTCGTTCACCACCTCTTCGCCGAGCGCGATCAGCTGCCGGCGCAGATAGAGGTCATGGACGGTGCGGCCGTAATCCTCGGCATTGATGATGGTCACGACCGAGTTGGCGAGGCGGGCCAGATACTGGGAGCCGCCGGCATCGATCAGCGCCGCATCCTGGTCGAACAGGTTCTTGAGCGTCAGGATGTTGGCGATCTGCCCGCGCTCGATCAGCTTGCCGATCGCCTCGTAGATGCGGCCATGGAGCGCGTCGGCGAAATGCTCGGGCTCGAGGAATTCGTTGACTTTGTCGAAGACGTGGTTGTTGGCCAGCACCGCGCCGAGAAGCGCCTGCTCGGCTTCGTAATTGTGCGGCGGGATGCGCAGCGAGGCGGGCTCGAGGTCCGTGCCTCGAAGCGTCGCGACGTTGCTGCTGATGAATGTGCGTTCCACCATTTCGAGGCCGACACTATCAGAGGCGTCCGCGGCGCTGGTCCGGCAAACGCAGTCGGGCCGAAATGATTCTGGTGGAAGGCGGGGATAACTCAAGCCCGTTTCGAACGCTCGCGCGAGAGCCCCACGATCCCCGCGCCTTACGGCCTTGCGTTGATTCTCCGTCTAATCCGCGGGGTTGACGCGCGGCAGCGGCGACTCGGGAGCGGCGGTCTCGGTAGATCCACCCATCGCAGCGCGCTGGCCGCGACCGCCGAAGGGCTACGCCGCCGCGCTGGAGCGGGCCTGCATGGCGCGCTCGAAGTCGACCATGTAGTCGCGCGTCAGCGGCACCGCTTCCTGGCGGCGCGAGAGCTGCATCTGGAACACCATCTGCCCCATGTTGCGGAACGCGACCTCGCAGCCGACCAGATAGAACTCCCACATGCGGCAGAAGCGCTCGTCATAGAGGGCGCGGATCTTGTCGCGGTTGGCGTCGAAGCGGCGGTGCCATTCGCGCAGGGTCTTGGCGTAGTGGAGGCGCAGGATCTCCACGTCGGTGACCCAGAGGCCGACATCCTCGACCGCGCGGAACACCTCGGAGAGGGCCGGGGTGTAGCCGCCGGGAAAGATGTATTTGCGCAGCCAGGGATTGGTCGAGCCCGGAGGGTCCATGCGGCCGATCGCATGCAGCAGCATGACGCCGTCTTCGGTCAGGAGCTCCTTCACCTTGCGGAAGAATTCCCGGTAATGCTTGGTGCCGACATGCTCGAACATGCCGACCGAGATGATCCGGTCGAACGGGCCCTGCTGCAGCCGGTAGTCGCGCAGGTGGAAGCGCAGCCGGTCGGACAGGCCGGCGTCGCGCGCCCGCTGCTCCGAGACCTTGTGCTGCTCGGTCGAGAGGGTCACGCCGGTGACATCGACGTTCATGAGCTTGGCGAGATAGAGGCCGAGACCGCCCCAGCCGCTGCCGATATCGAGCACCTTCTGGCCGGGCTCCAGCAGGAGCTTGGAGGCCAGATGCAGCTTCTTGTTCGATTGCGCGAGCTCGAGGCTGTCATTGTCGGTGGCGAAATAGGCGCAGCTATATTGCCGGTCCTTGTCGAGGAACAGGTCGTAGAGCGTGTCCGAGAGGTCGTAATGATGCGCCACGTTCTTCTGGGCGCGGCCGACCGGATTGTGGGTATGGATGAAATGCAGCATCCGCCCCAGCAGCAGCTGGACGCGCTGCAGCGGGTGGCTCTCCAGGGCCGCGATGTTGCGCGTCACCAGGTCCAGCACCTCGTAGAGGGTGCCGTCCTCGACCGTGAGGCGGCCCTCCATATAGGCCTCGCCGAAGCGCAGCTTCGGATTGAGGAAGAGGTCCCGGTGCAGCCGATGGTCATGCAGCCGGATGGTCGGCACCGGACCGGGGCCGGGGCCAATGAGATGGACTTTGCCATCCGCGTCCACGACGCGGAGCTGGCCGTCCCGAATCACACGTTTCAGAATATGCGCGGCAAGCATCGCGCGGACACGCCTCTTCCCAGATATGAACCGCGATCGTCGGCTCGGGCCCCCACCCGGCCTGCAGGAAGACCGCAGGCTCGATCGCGCATCACATAACGTTAATCAGAACGGCAGGGCTTGTAAATGCAGGCAAAACCCCGGTCTACCGATTGCGACCCGCGCTCTCCGCAGGGCCGGCATGCGGATCGCGGGAGGCTCCAAAAAGCAACAGCCGCGGTCCCCGTTCAGGGAACCGCGGCTGCAGCAACTCGGTTCCGCTTGGCCACGGGATGGCCACCCGGCGGTGTCGATCAGGCTTCTTCCGCTTCGCCTTCGGCCTCGGCATCGCGCTGCGCCTTCACCTCGGGCGGCAGCTGGGCCTCGGCATCGGCCAACAGATCGTCGAGCGACGCCGCGCGGGCTTCGGTCGCGCCCACATAGCCGCCGTTCTTGAGCTGGATCTCGGCCTCTTCCTCGGACTTCGCGACGTTGGCCGTCACGGTGACGATCACCTCCGGATGGAGGGCGACGCGCACCGGGAACAGCCCCAGGGCCTTGATCGGCTTGTCGAGCACGACCTGACGGCGGTCGATGGTGACGCCCTTGGCGCTGACCGCCTCGGCGATGTCGCGCGGGCTGACGGAACCGAACAGCTGTCCGTTCTCGCCAGCCTGGCGCACCAGCACCACGCTCATGCCGTCCACCTTGCCGGAGACGCTTTCGGCTTCCTGGCGGCGCTTGAGGTTGTTGGCCTCGATCTGGTGGCGCTGGGTCTCGAAGCGGGCGCGGTTGGCCTCAGTGGCCCGCAACGCCTTCTTCTGCGGCAGCAGGTAATTGCGGGCATAGCCCGGCTTCACCTTCACCACTTCGCCGATCTGGCCGAGCTTCTCGACTCGTTCGAGCAGGATCACTTCCATGACGCGGCTCCTACTTCAACACGTAAGGCAGGAGCCCGAGGAAGCGGGCGCGCTTGATGGCCTGGGCCAGGATGCGCTGCTTCTTCGCGGACACCGCCGTGATGCGGCTCGGCACGATCTTGCCGCGCTCCGAGAGGAAGCGCTGCAGCAGCCGGATATCCTTGTGGTCGATCTTCGGCGCGTGCTGACCCGAGAACGGGCAGGTCTTGCGGCGGCGGAAGAAAGGCCGGCGGCCGCTGGCGCGGACGACGGTCGGTGTGCCCTCGCTCATGCCGGCTCTCCTTCGTTGCCGGCCACATGCCGGGGTTCACGATCGCCGCCGCCGAAGCGGTCGCCGCGATCCGGGCGGTCGCCGCCGAAGCGGTCGCCACGATCCGGACGGTCGCCGAAGCTGCGGCGCGGACGGTCGCCGAAGCGATCGCCGCCACGGCCGCCGCGCTCACCGCGGCCGCCGCGATCGTCGCCGTCGCGGTTGCGGTTCTGCAGCATGGCCGAGGGGCCCTCTTCGAGGGCCTCGACGCGAACGGTCAGGTAGCGCAGCACATCTTCGCTGATGCGCATGTTGCGCTCCATCTCCACCACCGCCGGAGCGGGCGCGTCGATGTTGAGCAGGGTGTAATGGCCCTTGCGGTTCTTCTTGATCCGGAAGGACAGGTTGCGCAGTCCCCATTGCTCTTTCTTGGTGACCGAGCCGCCATTGGCGGTGACGATCCCCGAGAAGGCTTCGGTCAACTGCTCCACTTGCGCCGAGGAAGCGTCCTGGCGCGTGATGAAGACGGTCTCATAGAAGGGCATTCGGTTCGCAGCTCCTTATGGCTGTTGAATGGCCCGGCGCTGGAAGGGCAAATGCCCCGCAACAGCCGCCCGGGCCTAGCCGGCACGCGACCGTCAAGGTCATTGGCCGGCAAGGAGTTTTCGAAGAGCGGCGCACTATACACATTGCTTTCCGCCCCGCAAGCTTTTCGGCCGCCGCAGGAGGGGACCTCCAGCCTGCAAACACTGGACAGGCCGGGAGGGCGCCGCTATCAATGGCCGCCGTTTCGGGCGTCCAAAAGAAAATATAGGAATTTCATAGAGATGGCTCGCGCTTTTGTGTTTCCGGGGCAGGGTTCCCAGGCGGTCGGCATGGGTCGCGCCCTGGCGGAGGCCTTTCCCGCCGCCCGGCTGGTGTTCGAGGAAGTGGACGATGCGCTGGGCCAGAAGCTGAGCCGGCTCATGGCCGAGGGACCCGAGGCGGACCTGACCCTGACCGAGAATGCCCAGCCGGCCCTGATGGCGGTCAGCATGGCGGCTCTCCGGGTCCTGACCACCGAGGGTGGGTTTTCGCTGCCCGACAAGGCGGCCTTCGTCGCCGGCCATTCGCTGGGCGAATATTCGGCCCTGGCGGCCGCGGGCGCGCTCAGCCTGTCCGACGCGGCCCGGCTGCTGAAGCGGCGCGGCCGCGCCATGCAGCGGGCGGTGCCGGTGGGCGAGGGGGCGATGGCGGCGCTGCTGGGCCTCGATCTCGAGGCGGCCGAGGCGATCGCCGCGGCGGCCCGCGAGGCGGGTCCCAAATCGGAGGTCGTCAGCGTCGCCAACGACAACGCTCCCGGCCAGGTGGTGCTGAGCGGACATAAGGTGGCGGTCGAGCGTGCCGTCGCCATCGCCGCCGAGCGCGGCACCAAGCGCAGCGTGATGCTGCCGGTGAGCGCGCCCTTCCATTGCGCCCTGATGCAGCCGGCGGCTGACGAGATGCGCGAGGCGCTGGCCGGCACCGCGATCGCCATGCCGGCCGTGCCCGTGGTGGCCAACGTGACGGCGAAGCCGGTGAGCGATCCGGAAACGATCCGCCGGCTCCTGGTGGAGCAGGTGACGGGGCTGGTGCGCTGGCGCGAAGGGGTGCTGGCCATGAAGGCGCAGGGCGTCGAGGAACTGATCGAGGTGGGCGCCGGCAAGGTCTTGACCGGCCTCACCAAGCGCATCGATCGCGAGCTAAAGGGCCAGGCGGCGGGGACGCCCGAGGAAATCGAGGCCGTCCTCAAGACTTTGTGAGCCCTTGTACCGCGACATGACGGCGACGACATAACTGACGCTTCAGGAGATCAATCGAGATGGCCATGTTCGATCTGACGGGCAAGAAGGCCCTGGTGACGGGGGCGTCGGGTGGTATCGGCGGCGCCATCGCGAAGGCGCTCCACGCGCAGGGCGCCGAGGTCGGTTTGTCCGGCACCAAGGTCGCGGCGCTCGAGGCGCTGGCTGGCGAATTGGGCAGTCGCGCGAAGGTCCTGCCGGCCAATCTCGGCGAGGCGGGCGGCACCGAGGATCTCGCCAAGAAGGCCGAGGCGGCGCTGGGCCAGGTCGATATCCTGATCAACAACGCAGGATTGACCCGCGACGGGCTCGCGGTGCGCATGAAGGACGAGGACTGGAACGCCGTCATGGACGTCAATCTGGGGGCGGCCTTTCGGCTCAGCCGGGCCCTGCTGATGCCCATGATGCGCCGCCGCTGGGGCCGTATCATCGGCATCACCTCGATCGTGGGCGTGACCGGCAATCCGGGCCAGGCGAACTACGCGGCGTCCAAGGCCGGCATGATCGGCATGTCCAAGGCGCTCGCCGCCGAGGTCGCCTCGCGCAACATCACTGTGAATTGCGTGGCGCCCGGCTTCATCGCGACCGCCATGACCGACGCGCTCAACGAGAAGCAGAAGACCGAGCTCTTGTCGCGCGTGCCGATGGGCCGACTCGGCGTCAGCGAGGACATTGCCGCCGCCGTCGTCTATCTGGCGGCGAACGAGGCGGCCTACGTGACCGGCCAGACCTTGCATGTCAATGGCGGAATGGCCATGATATAACGCTGCTGACAAAGGGCTTTTCCGAGGCCCTGGCTATAGCGGAACGGATATGTTAAGGGCACCGCGCCCTTGAGCCGCCCCCTTCGGGTGGCAGTAGAGTTCGGGGGACGGGACCCGCCTTCCGGCGGCCCCGATAAGCGAAAACCAGCGGGTGTGAGTTGAAGGGGCGAACCATATGAGCGATATCGCCGAGCGCGTGAAGAAGATCGTCGTCGAGCACCTCGGCGTCGATGAGTCCAAGGTTACCGAAGGTGCGCATTTCATCGACGACCTGGGCGCCGACAGTCTCGACATCGTCGAGCTGGTGATGGCGTTCGAAGAAGAGTTCGGTTGCGAAATTCCCGACGACGCCGCGGAGAAGGTGTTGACGGTGAAGGACGCGATCACCTTCATCGAGCAGCACAGCTGAGTTGAGCGCATTGGCTTTGCGCAGACTCCTGGGCGCCGCGACACTCTTGTCGATACCGTTCCATCTGCGAGAGGCGACATGCGACGCGTCGTAGTTACTGGCATGGGCTTGGTCACGCCGCTTGGCGTCGGCACCGAGTATGTCTGGAAGCGCATCGTAAATGGCGAGTCCGGCATTTCCGGGATTCAGTCCTTCGACGTCAGCGACCTGCCCTGCAAGATCGCGGGCCAGGTGCCGCTGGGTGACAAGGCGTCCGGCAATTTCAATCCGGACGACTACGTCATCCCCAAGGACCAGCGCAAGATGGGCCGTTTCATCCATTTCGCGATGGGTGCGGCGACCGAAGCGGTGCTGGACGCCAAGTGGCAGCCGACGGACGAGCATGAGCGGGAACGCACCGGCGTCCTGATCGGCTCGGGCATCGGCGGCCTCGAAGGCATCTACGATGCGGCGGTGACGCTGCATGAGCGCGGCCCCCGCCGCGTCAGCCCATTCTTCATTCCCGCCTGCCTGATCAACCTGGCGTCGGGCAATGTCTCGATCCAGTTCGGCTTCAAGGGTCCCAACCACGCGGTGGTGACGGCCTGCTCGACCGGCGCGCATGCGATCGGCGACGCCGCGCGGCTGATCCAGCTCGACGACGCCGACGTGATGGTGGCGGGCGGCACCGAGGCCTCGATCTGCCGTATCGGCGTCGCGGGCTTCGCCGCGGCGCGCGCGCTCTCGACCGGCTTCAACGACGAGCCGCAGCGGGCCTCGCGACCCTGGGACCAGGATCGCGACGGGTTCGTGATGGGCGAGGGCGCCGGCGTGCTGGTGCTCGAGGAGCTGGAACATGCGCGCAAGCGCGGCGCCAAGATCTATGCCGAGGTCATCGGCTACGGCATGTCGGGCGATGCCTATCACATCACCGCTCCCTCCGAGACCGGCGAGGGCGCCTTCAACGCCATGAAGGCGGCGTTGAAGCGGGCCAAGCTGACTCCGGACGACATCGACTATGTGAACGCGCATGGCACCTCGACGCCGCTCGGCGACGAGATCGAGCTGGGCGCGGTCAAGCGGCTGTTCGGCGACGCCGCCTACAAGATCTCCATGTCCTCCACCAAATCGGCGATCGGCCATCTGCTGGGCGCTGCCGGCGCGGTCGAGGCGGTCTTCTCCATCCTCGCGATCCGCGACCAGGTGGCACCGCCGACCCTCAACCTCGACAATCCGTCGGTCGGCTGCGACATCGACCTGGTGCCGAAGCGGGCCAAGAAGCGGACGATCCGGCGCGCCTTGTCGAACTCCTTCGGCTTCGGCGGTACCAATGCCAGCCTGATCTTCCAGGGTCCCGCCTAGCCCTGCCATGGCGCGGTTGCGCCGGCTGCTCGGGACGCTTCTGCTGATCCTCCTGCTGGTTCTGGGCGCCGCGGCCGCGGGCGCCTGGTGGGGTTATCAGCAATTCACGTCGGCCGGTCCGTTGACCGCGGACAACACCGTGGTCGTGCCCCGGGGCAGCAGCGTCAGGGCCATCGCCGGGCAGCTCGCCGACGCGGGCGTCATCAAGGATCCCTTCCTGTTCCGCCTCGGCGTGCGCCTGTTCGGCCAGCACAAGCCGCTGCGTGCCGGCGAGTACCTCTTTCCCGCCGGCATCAGCCCGCAGGCCGCGATGCAGCAGATGATCGACGGGCGCCAGATCCAGCATCGGCTGACCATCGCCGAGGGTCTGACCAACCGCGAGGTGCTGGAGCTTCTGGCGGCGGCTCCCGATCTCGATGGCGCGACGCCGGACCCGACGAGCGTGGGCCCCGAGGGCTCGCTCCTGCCCGAGACCTATTTTTTCATGCTAGGCGACAGCCGGGCCGATCTCGTCGCCCGGATGAAATCCTCCATGGACGCCGCGCTCGCCGAGCTCTGGCCGGCGCGCGCCCAGGGCCTCCCCTTCAAGGATCCCAAGGAAGCGCTGATCCTGGCGTCGATCGTCGAGAAGGAGACGGGCCTCCCCGAGGAGCGCCCGCATGTCGCCGCGGTGTTCCTCAACCGCCTCGCCCAGGGCATGGCGCTGCAATCCGACCCGACCGTGATCTATGCGATCACGCAGGGCCGTTCGAAGCTCGACCGCGCGCTGTTGATGAAGGACCTGGCGGTCGACAGCCCGTTCAACACCTATGTAGCCGTCGGCCTGCCGCCCGCACCCATCGCCAATCCGGGCCGCGCCGCCATCGAGGCGGTGCTGCATCCGGCCGAGAGCGACGATCTCTATTTCGTGGCCGATGGCACCGGTGGGCATGTGTTCGCGAAGACTCTGGCCGAGCACAACAAGAACGTGGCCGCCTGGCGCAAGGTTCAGGCGCAGAAGCGCAACGCGACCCAAGCCGAATAGGACGCCTTCACTTCTTCTTGGGCAGGCGCATCAGCAAGGGATCGGTCAGGCCCGGCGACAGCACGCCGAGGAGCCAAGCCGCGAAATACATCGGCAACGGGAAGGCGATGCGCGCGCGGTTGCGGGCGAGGCCGCGCTTGACGATGCGCGCGGCGCGTTCCGCGCTCATCAGGAACGGCATCGGAAAGTCGTTCACGGCCGTCATCGGGCTTTCGACATAGCCCGGGCAGATGACCGTGACGGCGACGCCCTTGGCGCGGCATTCGCCACGCAAGCCTTCGCCCCAGACCCGCACCGCGGCCTTGCTGGCGCAATAGGCCGGCGCTCCGGGAAAACCGCGAAAGGCGGCGAGCGAGCTCATCAGGGCGATCTGGCCGCGGGCTCTCCGCTCCATCCGCTGCAGCGCCGGCCAGACCGTGTTGGCCACGCCATCGACATTGGTGGCGAAGATCGCGCGTGCCTGGGCCTCGCTTTCGCCGGCGGTGCCGGTGCCCGCCGAGATCCCGGCATTGGCGACGACCAGATCGAGCGGCGCCCGATCGTCGGCGGTTTCGATCCAGCGCCGCACCGCGACCGCATCGACCACGTCGACGGCTGCCGTCTCGACCTCGGCGCCCGCGGCGCGGCAGGCGGCCTCGATCGATGCCAGCCGGCCCCGATCGCGTCCACCCAGCACCAGGCTGACACCGCTCGCCGCATAAGCCGACGCCAGTGCCGCACCGATGCCGCTCGAGGCCCCGGTGATGAGAATGCGCTGCGGTCGGTCGAGGCTTGGGGCGGCGGGAACGGGCGGCATGGATGGAAGGCTCCGGAGGGCCGCGGGCGGGGCGGCCTCGCTTGTTGCTATTTGGACCGCAGTATATAGTCGCGCGCTGGGGGGACGACACAACATGTCGGTGGCTTTGTGACGAAATCTGCGAGCGCCGTGGCCAGCATGACGGGCTTCGCCCGCGCCGAGATGGGCGAGGGCGATCGGCGCTGGAGCTGGGAGATCCGCAGCGTCAACGGGCGCAATCTCGATCTGCGGCTGCGCCTTCCGCCCGGTTGCGAGGCGCTCGAGCCGCAACTGCGCCAGGCGGTTCCGGAGCGCTGCCGGCGCGGCAACATCAGCGTTCAGCTCGACGCCGCGCGCCAGGGCCAGCCGCAGTCGCGCTATCGCGTCAATCGCGCGGCGCTCGATCAAGTGATCGCCGCCATCAAGGATGTGGGCCTGCAGATCGATGCCGAGCGCCCGCGCCTCGACGGGCTGCTGGCGCTGCCCGGCGTGGTCGAACGAATCGAGGAAGAAGAGACCGAGGAGGCGCGCGAGGCGCGGCTCGCATTGCTGCTGAAGGGATTCGGCGAAGCCCTCGACGGGCTGGTGCGGATGCGCGCCGAGGAAGGTGCCCGGCTCGCCCGCATCGCGCTCGACCAGTTGAGCGAGGTCGAGCGGCTGGTGGGCCGCGCCCGCAGCCTGGCCGCGGCCCAGCCCGAGGCGCAGAAGGCGCGCTTCCGCCAGCAGATCGGCGAACTGCTGGCGCAGATACCGGCCCTGTCGGAAGACCGCCTGGCGCAGGAGTTCGCGCTCCTGATCGCCAAGAGCGATGTGCGCGAGGAGCTGGACCGGCTGGCGGCGCATATCGACGCGTCGCGGGCCCTGGTCGAGGCCGGCGGCGCCATCGGGCGCAAGCTGGATTTCCTCTGTCAGGAGCTCAATCGCGAGGCCAACACTATTTGCAGCAAATCCGCCGATCTCGAGCTCACCGCGGTCGGGCTCGATCTCAAGGCCGTGGTGGAGCAGTTTCGCGAGCAGGTGCAGAACATCGAATGAGTGCGACGACCTCGAACAAGAAGAAATCCGGCGCCTCGGCGTCCGACCCGGCGGCGAGCGGCTTCGTCGAGATCCGCCGGCGCGGCCTGATGCTGGTGTTGTCCTCCCCGTCGGGCGCCGGCAAGACCTCGATCTCGCGGGCGCTCCTGGCGCGCGATCCCCTGCTGGAGATGTCGGTCTCGGCCACGACGCGGCCCAAGCGCCCTGGCGAGGTTCCCGGCATCGATTATCTCTTCGTCGACGCCGAAGAGTTCAACCTGATGGTCAACCGCGAGGAGTTCCTCGAATACGCCAAGGTGTTCGGGAACTATTACGGCACGCCGCGAGCACCCGTCGAGGCGGCGCTCGGCGCCGGGCGGGATGTGCTGTTCGATATCGACTGGCAGGGCACGCAGCAGCTCGACGCGCGGGTGCCCAAGGATCTCGTCACCGTCTTCATCCTGCCGCCCTCGACGCGCGAGCTCGAGCGCAGGCTGCATACGCGGGCCCAGGACAGCGCCGAGGAAGTGGCGAAGCGCATGGCCAAGGCCGCGGACGAGCTCAGCCATTGGCCCGAATATCACTATGTGCTGGTCAATCACGAGCTGGAGCAGACCATCCAGCAGATCCAGGCGATCCTGCAGGCCGAAAGGCTGCGCCGCGAGCGCCAGGTCGGCCTGCATGAATTCGTGAAGGCGCTGCGCGAGGGGCAGTAGGCAAGCAGGATCATGTCCCCTCCCCCGCGAAGCGGGGGAGGGCTAGGGAGGGGGAAGGCGAGATCGCGCAGCCCCCTCCCTAACCCTCCCCCTCAAGAAGGGGCTACGGGATTCACGGATTTTTGCCTTCGGTAGCGAGGGCGTAACCCTCGAGACGCGCGGCGAGTTGGTTCCAGCCATAGCGCATGGTCTTTGGTCCCGGGGGCTTGTAGTAGCAATTCCAACCGCCGAGACGAGCGGCGATCCAGGCGACGAAGGCGAGAGATCCGGGTGGGTGTGGGTTTTTCTGCCTCTGGGTCTTGCCCTCCAATTTTTTGGAGAGGCGCTCGAGCGGGATGGCGAAGGCCTCGTCGATCACATCGGTGGCGGGGCGCGGACCGCCATCGCGGGCATCGACCAGCTGGATGGTGCGCACCGCACCCGCCAATCCGATGGCGGCCAGATTGAACAGGCGCTCGGCGTCGACCAGTTGACTGTCTTCGAGGGCGAGGCCGTCGCTCTTCAAGGCGCGGAAGGTCTGCTCAATGCGCCAGCGCAACCGATAGAGCTGGACGACATCCTCGGCTTGCGCGCCATCGGCGACGGCATGGGTGGTGAGCAGGCGCCACAGCAGCGGGGTCTTACCGGCCGGCGCCTCGACCTCGCGGGCCTCGACCAGGTTGAGCTCGATCTCCCGAGGCAGCTTCTCCACCAGGCCGTTGACCGGCCGGGCGATCCGCACCTTCCCGGCACGCAGCTCCACGGTGGCGATGCGGCCCTTGTCGCCCGGCCCGCGCGGCGCCACCCGGACCTTGCAAACCCGGAGGCACGCTGCATCCCCGAGCGCCTCGAACAGAGGACTGCCCTCGGCCAAGTTGCGGTTCTGGGCCGCCCGCACGATCAAATCGAGACCCTCGGGCTTGCTGGCAAAGAGCGGGTAAAGATCGCTTTCCCGGTCGGCCACCATGGTCACGCGCGCCGCCCCGCTCAAGCTCGCGACCGCGCTCGCGCAGCCCGCCAGCCAGCGCGCCGATTCCTTGTCCCCCGAGGCCCGGCTGCGCCGGCGCGCCGCCGCCTCGTCAGCCCGCGTCCAGATCGCCGCATCGACCAGCCCGACCACTGCCTCGCTCTCCACATCCACCGCAATCACCGGATGGATGAAAAAGCCCGGCGTCGTTCCATTCCCCGCCGGCCCGAACCCACGGCGCTTCTTATCCCGGCCGGCGAAGTTGATCTCGGTCGTGTCCTGGACCGCCAGCACATGACGCCCCACGCATCGTTCCCCCGTTCGGCCCGCCAGCGTCTCGACAATCCGCTCCACCGAAACATAGGGCGAGGACAGAAACCGATGCACCGCCATCTCGCCCGCCCGGTTCTCTCCCAGCTGGCGCAGCACCAGCGACCCCGTCGCCGCAACCCGCTCGATCAGCCAATCCCCTCGCTTCTCAACACGAATATCGCCAAACGACATCGCCAGATCCTCGCAAAATCACCCCGAAGATCTTGAATCATATTTACTTCCAACACGGAATCACTTCCGTGAATGCCGTAGCAAGAAGGGGGAGGGGATATACCGTGTTACTCCCGCGTCACCCAGTCCGCCCCCGGCCTGCCGCCAGTGCCCTCGCCAGAGCGCAGAACTGCTCCACGCTCAGATCCTCCGCGCGCGCGGTCCCGTCGATCTCGGCCGCGGCCAGCAGCGCTGCGGCATCGGGTGCCACGGACCGCAGGCTCTGGCGCAGCATCTTGCGGCGCTGATTGAAGGCGGCGGCGGTGACGCGCTCCAGGATCTCCGCATCGGCGGGATATCGGGGTTGGGCCAGCGGCCGGATCTCCACCACGCTCGAGGTCACCTTCGGGGGCGGGGTGAAAGCCCTAGGCGGCAGGTCGAACAGCCGCTTCACGTCGGCGCGCCACTGCAGCGCGACCGAAAGCCGGCCATAGTCGCGCGAGCCGGGAGGGGCCGCCAGGCGCTCCGCCACCTCCTTCTGGAACATCAGCACCAGGCGCTCGAGCCGCGCCAGCGAGGGCAGCCAGCGCGCCAGCAATGCCGTCGAGACATTGTAGGGGAGATTGGCGACGATGCGGCGGGGCGCTTCGCCGAGCTTGGCGGGATCGATCTCCATGGCATCGCCCGCGACGATCTCGAGGCGGCCGGGATAGGCGGCGGCCAGTTCCTGCAGCGCCTCGACACAGCGCGGATCGAGCTCGATGGCGATGACCTTGCGCGCGCCATGGGCCAGCAGCGACCGGGTGAGGCCACCGGGGCCGGGTCCGATCTCGATGGTGGTGCCGGTACCGAGCTCGCCGCCGGCCCGGGCGATCCGGCCGGTCAGATTGAGGTCCAGGAGGAAATGCTGTCCGAGCGCGCGCCTGGCGGCCAGGCCGTGCCGCGCAATGACATCGCGCAGGGGCGGGAGGGTCGGCGCCGTGTCGGTCGGGGGTGGCTCGCTCATCGGCGCGGGCCCTCGGCGGGCCGGGTCGCGGCCATCGCGCCCGGCGCCGAACGCCATGGCGCCGTCCCGGTCATTGCCGGATGTCGATGAAGGCCTGCGTGCGCAGATCGCTCAGATAGGCGCGGGCCAGCGTGTCGATCCGCTGAGCGGTCAGCCTGCTGGTGACCGCATCCTCGTCGATCGGCGTCTGCCCGGCCGTGCGCTGGTCGAACAGCGTCAGGATGGAGTAACCGCCCGAGGTCTGGATCGGACCGGTGATCTGCCCCTTGGTCATCGCGGTGACCGCGCCGCGCATGCCGGGATCGAGCTGATCGGCCCGCAGCCAGCCCAGCACGCCGCCGCTGCTGCCCGTGGGCGACTGCGAGAATTGCTGGGCCAGTTCGGTGAAATTGGCGCCCTGCTGCAGCTGGGCCATCAAATCCTTGCCGGTCGATTCCACCGCGGCGGCGTCAGCCGGGGAATAGACCGGGAGGAAGATCTCGCCGACCAGGTATTCCGGCTTGCCCTCGTTCTCCTTCATCTGGGCGATCTCGTCGTCGATATCCTTGCGGTTGACGGTCGCCGCGCTGCGGAAGCGCTTGCGCACGACCATCTGCCAGGCGATGTCGGCGCGGAACTGATCGGCCAGGGAATCCATCAGGATTCCGCTCGCCGCCAGCTTCTGCCTGAACTCTTCCAAGGTGAGCTTGTTCTGCTGGGCCAGCTCGTTCAGGCGCGCATTGACCTCGGCATCGTCGACGGTGATCCCCTGCGACTTGGCGGCCTGGGTCTTGAGATGCTCGTCGATGAGATTGCGCAACACGACGCCGGAGAGCCGCTGGCGATTTTCCTGCGTGTCCTGGACATGCGACGCGACGATGGCCACGCGCGTGCGGACCAGAAGGTCGATCACGGTGATGATGTCTTCATTGACGACGGCGGCGATCTTGAGGTCCTGGCTCGCGGCCGGATGGGCCGTCGTCGAGACAAACAGGAGAAAGAGCGCGTACGCGAACCAGCGCCTCACTATGGGGTATGCCTTTCGGGTCCGGCACAGGATCGGTTCGGCGACGGTCGTGCCGATCCATGGATCCTGCGTCACTTCAACAAACTGGAGCCCAGGTCAGGGTCCGGGCCGGGCGGCTCGAAACGATCGGGCTCCAGGGGCGAGAAAATCGGCGCCACTATAAGCGAAGCCCGGCAGGGCGGACAATGTGGCCAAATCGGTTAGGCGGGGCGGTCAGGAATGCCCGAATCGGGGTTTCCGCGCCCGTTTTCGGGCCGAAGCGGCGGACGGCCGGTCAGAAGGGGACGTCGACGGCCCCCAGATTCTTGAAACCCACCGTAAACAGGAAGCTGGTGCCCGAATTCACTTCCTCGTCCTCGACATTGCTGTGGGTGATCGCCGCCCGCAGCAGGATGCATTCGTCCTCATAGGCGACGCCGCCGCCGATATAGCGCAGGACATTGTTCTCGATATCTTCGCGGGCCTTGAAATTGACCGACCAGTAGTCGCTCACCTTGGCGGCGATGGTGCCGAAGACCTCCTCGCGCTTCCCCAGATCGCTGCTGTCGATGTTGTCGATCTGGGCATAGCTCAGGGTCGCGTTGATCTCCGGGACGCCGACGGTCAGGCCCACTTCGTTGTGGCGGGCGGACAGGCTGGTGGTGCTGTAGCGGAAGCGATAGAGCAGGTCGAGCCAGTCGGTCGGCTGAAGGTCGATGCGCCCGACGACGTCCGAAAGATCCTGCTCGATGCCCGATCCGTCGCCGAACACGCCCTGGTCGCCGCCGATGCGAAAGCTCTGGCCGAGGAAGATCGTGGTCTGGCCGATGGTCTGGTTGATGGCGCTCCAGCGAACCCCGTAATCGACGCGCTGGCCGTTATCGACCCGATCGAGGCCCTGGAAACGATCCGCCTGGAAGAGGTTGGTGTCGTCGAGCTCGGTGCCGACGCTGTCTTCGTTGGGGATCTTGCCGGTATTGCCGGCATTGGTGGAGGCGTAGAGGCCGACGATCGGCTCGATCACCTGGTGAACCGTGCCCGTCGTGGTCGCGAAGGGATAGCGCCACTCGAAGGCGAATTGGGGGAAGATGCGGCCGGCGAGGCCGCTGAAGGTGTCGCCCGAGGGGTTCACGTCGTTGTTGTCGGGATCGACATCGTCGACCCAATAGCCGTCGCCGCGCAGCGACAGGTCGAGCTTGTAGATGTCGCCCGCGGGTGCGGTGTAGGGCAGGCTCCAGCCGAGATTCAACGAAACGCGCCGGCTGTCCCGGCCCTGGATGCGATCGAGGACCAACGTGTTGAAGTCGACTTTGTAGTAACCGCCATAATCGGCGGGCTCGCTCACATAGTTGTAGTCGATGACCGGCGTGACGATCGGCGCTTCGTCGTTGTTGTCGGTGTCGAGCGTGCCCTGGAAGGCATAGTTGTTGATCGAGAGGTAGTTGCGACCCTCGAAATTCTCGGCGAACAGCCGGCTGGTCAGGGTCCGGTCGTTGCCGAGGTTGTAGAGGCGCATATAGGTCTTGTCGGTCTCGCGCTGGGCATCGAAACCCCAGCGCCAGTTGTCGTCGATATCGAAGCGCCCGTAGCTGTCGATATTGCCGCGAAACTGGTCATGCAGGGTTTCGTTGACGCCGTTATGGGTCCGTTCGCGATCGGCGACCGTGGCGCTGCCGGCAAGCTGCAGATAACCGTCCGGCAACCGGTAGCGGTATTCGGCCTGGGCGTCCACGCTCTGCTGGGTCGTGATCAGCGGCGATAAGGTGATGTCCTGGTCCGGCCCCAGCACCCAGAAATAGGGAATCTGGACCTGGAAGCCGAGATTGTTGTTCATCCCGAAGGTCGGCGACAGGAAGCCGCTCTGTCGTTTGACGGTCGGGTCGGGATGCGAGAAGTAAGGCGTGTAGAAGACCGGCACGCCATAGATCTCCATCCAGGCGTCTTCATATTCGATGCGATGGGCCTCCTGGTCGTGGGTGACCTTGACGGCCTTGATCTGCCAGAGCGGGGCCCGGGTCGGGTCGCTGGCGCAGAGCTCGCAGGGTGAATAGACCGCCTGGTGAAGCTCGGTGTAGTTGCCGGCATATCGCTGCGCCGAATTGGCCGCCATGCGCGAGCGGTCCGAGAGCAGCATCTTGATATTGGTGATGGCGCCTTCCTTGAGGTCGTCCTTCAGCTGCATATGGTCGGCAAACAGGACGTTGCCGTCCTGATCCAGCATCGCGACATTGCCGTCGGCCGTGACCACTTGCGTCTTCTCGACATAGGCCACCCGATCCGCCAGGAGCACCTTGTCGTTCTGCGAAATCTCGACATGGCCGGAGGCGACGACCAGGCCCTGTTCCTGGTCGTAGGTGATCTCATCGGCAATCAGCAATACAGGGCTGTTGGGATGCGGCAGCAGTTGCTTGGCCAGATCCTGCTCGCCTTGATCCGTGGATGCCGACCATGCCGCGGTGGATGCCACGATCATCGCCAGCGCCACCCCTATCAGCGCGGCCCATCCCCCTCTCATATCCCCTTAGCCGTCCTCGAAATGTAAAAGCATCGTAATGCCCAGCAAGGCCGTGACACCCGCTGGTGCCCATGCCGCCAACTGCAACGGAATGCTCGAGTTGATCCCCAAGGCGTAAACCAAGTCGGACAGGAAATAGAGCAGGAAACCCGTGAAGGCGCCAGCCCCGGCGAGCAGCGCGGCGTCGCCTTTGCGATGAAACCTGAGAGCGAAGGACGCGGCGATCACGAGCAGGGCCATGTACAGCACGGGCATGGCCAGCATGCGGTTCCACAGGAGCCGATGCGGCCGCGCCGAGAAGCCCGTCGATTCGAGCAAAGAGATATAGCGGGGAAGGGCCCAGAAGGAGATCGCGTTGGTGCGCGCGAAGCGGTCCAGGATCTGGCCATAGCTGATTCGAGTCGGCACCGTGAGCTGGTCCATGCGTTCGACGGCATGTCCGGCGATCACCCGCTCGACGCCGCTCAATTGCCACAGGCCGTTCTCGATCTTTCCGACCTTGGCATCGACCCGCTCGTTGAAATGATCGTCGGGATCGAACAGCAGGAGAATCACCCCGCCCAGCGCGCGGTTCGCCAGACTCACATGGGTCGCGTGGACGATGGCCGTGCCGTCGATATTCTGTTCCCGGAGCCAGACGCCGCTGCCTGCCGACGCAACGAGATTGCCGTTGCCGTCGCCGAACCAGATGTCGTGCAAATCGTCGAACTTGGCCTGCATCGTCGTCGCGATCGGATCCAGGACCGTAATTCGCAGGATGCCGATCGCCAGCGCGGCCAGGAGGGCCGGCGCGATGAACTGCCACACGGAAACGCCTGCCGCCCGCGCCACCACCAGCTCGCTGGTCCGGGTCAATTGATGGTAGGTGCCCAGGCCCGCGATCAGGATGACGAAGGGCAGGACCTGCTGGAAGGTCTGCGGCAGCCGGAGCAGCGCGAGCCCCATCAGGCTGAACGCTCCGACATCGGTGCCGGCGGCGTCCTCGGTCAGAAACTGGATCATGTCGGCGGCGAAGATGATGCCGCAGACGGCGAACGCGACCGCCACGCACCAGAGCAGGAAATGCCGGAGCAAATAGAGCGAGAGCGTTGGCGGGAGCAGCCTCATGGGTGAGCCGCCCACTGTCTGACGAGGAACGGGCCGCGCAGGCGGGGCAGGCGCAGGAGGGCGAACGCGAGCAGGGTGGGCGTCAGCGGCACCGCATAGAGCAGCGGCCAGAACTCGGGCCTGCGGATGGTCGCGCTCAGCGCGCCATAGGCGCTCCCTTGCATGGCGCAGACCAGCAGGACCGCCACGATGCCGCGCCAGAACTGAGCCCGGCGGCCGATACTGCCGACCAGCAGCGAGGCCAGGGCCACCGCGACATAGGCCAGGCCGAAGAGCGGCTGCGAGAGACGCCAATGCACCTCGGTCCGGTAGCGGATCCGGGTGGCGTCGTCGACGGGATCGGCCGGCCGGAGAAGCTCGTCGATGGTCATCCATTGCTGCTTGGGCTGGACCACCCGAGCGGTGCCGTCACCCAGTCCGAGCTGTACGAGGGTGCGCTCGAAGGTCAGGATCGACGGCGGATCCTTCCTGGATTCGCGCTGCTGCAGGGTCCCGTCCTCGAGCAGAATCGCGGGCCCCGTGGGCCCGCCGGTGATGAGCCCGCGCGACGCCGTGTAGATGGTCTGCGGCCGGCCGGCGCGCTGGTCATAGACCACCACGCCAGCCAGGGATCCGTCCGCGGTGCGAGCGCGGGTATAGACCGTCACCCCCGGAGTCGCCTCGGTGAAGACCCCGGCCTGGATCAGCACCTGGGAGAAATCGTTGCGCAGTTCGGTGGTCAGCCCGCCGAAAGCCCGGTTGGCATGCGGGGCCAGCGAGAGGCCGAGCCAGTAGCAGATCAGCGTGACGACGACCGCCGTGGCCAGGGCCGGCCGCGCGAGCTGCCAGGGGCTCATGCCGGCGCTGCGCAGCACTACCAGCTCGCTGTCGACACCCAGGCGCCAATAGACGAACAGGCTGGCGATGAAGAGCGCCGCCGGGAGCAGGATGATCAGCAGCTCCGGCACCAGCAGGCTCAGCAGATAGAGCGCGGTCGTGAGGGGCAGGCCCCGGTTGATGATCAGGTCCAGGAACCGGACGGTCTGGGTCAGCCAGATCACGAATGTCAGGCCAAAGGTGATGACCGCCAGAAGCAGCGCCACCTGCCTGCCGATGTAGATATTGACGCTGCGTACGGTCTTGATCCGGACCATGGCGCGCATGATAGGCAGGGCGACGGCGGCGTTCCTAGCCCGGATTCGCCAATCCGATGAATGATTTCCGGTTCGGTAACGTTCGGGCCGGAATCCGGCCCCGCTTTATCGTATCCGGGGCCTGTGATACAGGAAGTTTGCCGGCAGCGCCCGCTGCCTTGGCCTCTCACGGGCCCGCTCGTGGCCCCGGCCTCCCGCCGATCCCCGCGCCCTGGCCGCATTGCTTGGAGATCTCTGTCGATGAAGATTCATTTCGCCAAATTCGAGATACCGGAATCCGGCGCGCTCGCGGTGGGCGCGCTCGATGACCGCAAGCTGCAGGCGAGTGCCACAGCCCTCGACAAGGCGGCCAAAGGCGCACTCATCCGGGCGCTGGGCGTCAGCCGCTTCAAGGGCCGGTCGGACGATCTGCTGCAGCTCCTGGCGCCGGGCGACCTGCCGCTGTCACGGGTGTTGTTGTTCGGGCTGGGCCAGGCCACGGCGGTGGACGCGCTGGCGGCCCAGGCGATCGGCGGGCGCCTGACGGCCTATGCCAACGGCACGGGCGACAGCGCGCTGGCGATCGCGATCGACGCGATCCCGGGCGCGGCGCTGTCGCCGGCCGAGATGGCGGCGAATGTTGCGTTCGGGGCCCGGCTGCGGAGCTACCGGTTCGATAAATACCGGACCAAGGAAAAGCCGGAGCAGAAGCCGAGCCTGAAGAAGCTGACGCTGCTGGTCGAAGATCCGAACGCCGCCAAGAAGCTGTTCGAACCGCTGGACCGGCTGGCCGACGGCGTCGTCTTCACCCGCGATCTGGTTTCCGAGCCCGCCAACGTCATCTATCCGGAAAGCCTCGCCGAACAGGCCAAGACGCTCGAGGATCTCGGCGTGAAGGTCGAGATCCTGGGCGAGAAGGAGATGAAGAAGCTCGGGATGAACGCCCTGCTGGGCGTCGGCCAGGGCAGCGTCCGCGAATCCCAGCTCGTCGTGATGCAGTGGAAGGGACTCCCCGAGGGCCGCAAGAAGCCCCCGGTCGCCTTCATCGGCAAGGGCGTGACCTTCGATACCGGCGGCATCTCGATCAAGCCGGCGGCCGGCATGGAAGAAATGAAGTGGGACATGGCGGGTGCGGGTGCCGTCATCGGCGTCATGAAGGCGCTGGCCGGCCGCAAGGCCAAGGTGAACGCGATCGGTGTCATCGGCCTGGTCGAGAACATGCCGTCGGGCACCGCGCAGCGGCCCGGCGACGTGGTGAAGTCGATGTCGGGCCAGACGATCGAGGTCATCAACACCGACGCCGAGGGCCGGCTCGTGCTGGCCGATGCGATCTGGTACACGCAAGACCGCTTCAAGCCGCAATTGATGGTCAACCTGGCGACCTTGACCGGCGCCATCATGATCGCGCTGGGACAGATCCATGCGGGCCTGTTCTCGAACAACGATCAGCTTTCCGAGCGCCTGCTGGCGGCCGGCCGCGCAAGCGGCGAGCTGCTCTGGCGCATGCCGCTCGGCGACGGCTACGACAAGATCATCAACTCCGACATTGCCGACATGAAGAATGTCGGCAACCGCTATGGCGGCTCCATCACGGCGGCGCAGTTCATCCAGCGCTTCGTCAACGACGTGCCCTGGGCGCATCTCGATATCGCGGGCATGGCCTGGTCCGACAAGGACGCGCCGACCGTGCCGAAGGGCGCGACCGGCTATGGCGTGCGCCTGCTGGAGCGGTTCGTCGCGGACCACTACGAAGAGCGGTGAGGCCCCGAGTCAGGGCGCGGTCGTCGGCCGATCGCGCCCTGAATGAGGGCGGCAGCGCGGCAGGGGGCGGTGCTTGACCGAAGTCCGATTCTATCACTTGCAGCGGACCAGCCTCGAAGCGGCCTTGCCGAAGCTGCTCGAGCGGACGCTGGCGCGCGGCCAACGCGCCGTGGTGATGGCGGGATCGGGCGAGCGGGTCGAAGCGCTGACGGCGCAACTCTGGACTTATGACCCCAACAGCTTCCTGCCGCATGGCAGCAAGCGGGACGGCCGCCCCGAGCGCCAGCCGGTCTGGCTGACCGACCAGGACGAGAACCCCAACAAGGCCACCGTGCTGTTCCTGACGGATGGCGCACAATCGGGTGCGGTGTCCGGCTTCGAACTCTGCGTCGAGATGCTGGATGGCCAGGACGATGCGGCGGTCGCCGCCGGCCGGCAGCGCTGGGCCGCCTATAAGGAGGCGGGGCACAGCCTCGTCTATTACCAGCAGGACGACAACGGACGCTGGCAGGAAAAGGCGAAGGGGTGAGCATGGACGAGTCCGCGGAACTTCCGGACGGTATCGCGTTCGCACCGGTGGGACCGGAGAGTCCCTATCGGATCAAGCGATGCCGGCACGGCACCATGCTCTACAACACCAACGATCGCTATATCGGCGAAGCGCTGGAACGCTATGGCGAGTACGGCGAGCTGGAGCTGCAGGTGCTCCTGCAACTGGTGCGGCCGGGCGACACCGTGATCGAGGCCGGCGCCAACATCGGGTGCCACACGGTGCCGATCGCGAAGGCGCTGCGCCCCAATGGCGCGCTGGTGGTGTTCGAGCCGCAGCGTCTGACTTATCAGCTCCTCTGCGCCAATCTCGCTCTGAACGGCCTGTGGAATGTCTATGCGCGCCATGCCGCGGCGGGGCGGGCGCCGGGGCAGATACCGGTCCGGCTGCTCGATCCCGGCAGCAAACAGAATTTCGGCGGTCTCTCTCTGGTCGGCAGCGAGAAAGGCGAGCCGGTGCCGGTCGAGACCATCGACAGCTTCTCCCTGGCCAATTGCCGCATGATCAAGGCCGATGTGCGGGGCATGGAATCCGACGTCCTGGCCGGCGCGGAGGCGACCATCAAGCGCTGCCGTCCGATGCTCTATGTCGAGAATGAGAGCGAGGTCACCTCGCCGGCCCTGATCCGCCAGATTCAGAGCTATGGCTATCGCCTCTGGGACCATCGGCCGCTGCTCTACAATCCGGCCAACAGGGCGGGCGTCAGCGAAAACCTCTACCCGAATGTGGTTTCCCTCAACATGCTCTGCATCCCGCAGGAAGTGACGGTCAAAATCGATCTTCGCGAGATCAGAACGCCCTCGGATTGGGTCGTGCCGGTGAAGCCCTCATAACAGGCTGCTGCGAACGCCGGAACGGCGCCACTCTTTTCCGGGTGGCCGGAAGCGCCGGGCAAATATTCCTCAGAAAACAGGTTTCCGGCGCGAAATAGTGTGGCAAAATCGACCTGGACATGTTCAGGAAAATCGTTTAGTTTCAAACCAATATATTCTAATCCCGTCTAAATTTTATTGTGGAAATGCACGGGCCTCGCTCCCATCTGAAGGAAGCGGCGATTCGTTGCCGTTGTGCCGAAGAATTGCTTTGTGGCTGAAAATTCGTCGTCCCCGCCGGTGAAGGCCGGCAAGACCGACGGACGAATGGCAGTTCTCCTGGACCGCGATACCCCAGAGACGAAATCTGACGATCAGGGTTCTGGCAGGAAGGGCCGCTCTTCCCGCCACTCTGGGGAATGTTTCACCGGCCCAACAACCCGGCATGGCCGGATTGCGATCGGGCCGTGACGGGTCCCGTACCCCGTTCTTCAAGGAGTTCGCCATGTCTGTCGGAACCGTAAAGTTCTTCAATACGAGCAAAGGCTTCGGCTTCATCCAGCCGGAAGACGGCTCGAAAGACGTCTATGTCCATATCAGCGCGGTCGAGAAGGCCGGGCTGTCGATGCTGAGCGAAGGCCAGAAGGTGAGTTTCGAGGTCACCAGCGAGAACGGCAAGAACGCCGCCGCCGACCTCAAGGTCGTCTGAACGCCCGCAAGAGGCGCTGCCGGCCCGAAATGTCCACCACGATCGATAACGGCGCGTGATCCCGCGCCAATGAAAGAGTGAGTTCATGGGCGCACATAAGTACAAGGTCGGCCAGTTGGTCGAAGCCAGACCGAACCTTTCGGCGGCGACGCCGCCGGGCTCCTACAAGGTGGTGAGGCTGCTGCCGCCGACGGGCGTCGACAATCAATACCGGCTGATGTCACTCAAGAACGGTCATGAGCGCGTCGTTCGGGAGTATGAGATCGATCTCAACGACGCCGGTGCGGACGTCGACGCCGCCGAATAGCGTCCGACAGTTCCGCGCCTCGCGCGCTATCGCCGGTTAGACCCGGCCGGCATCTTCTCAGCTATCGGCGTTCTCGGCAGCTTCGAGGGCGGCGGTGGCTGAGAGCCAGGCCTCTTCCGCGGCGGCAATCGTCTTCCCCAACTCGCCCAGCTCGCGCTGCAGGTCGCGCGCACGGGCCTGATCCTGCTGGTAGAGCTTCGGATTCGCCAGCACCTGCTCCAGCTTCGACTTGTGCCGGGCGAGCTCGGCGACTTTCTTCTCGGCAATCTCGGCGGCCTTGCGCAGCGGCCCTTTGGCGACGCGCGCGGTCGCGCCTTCGCGCCGCCGCTGCGCGCGCGCCTGGGAATCGTTGCGGCCTGCGGCTTCGATCGCGCCGCCTTTGCGCGACCGGCGCTCCGACAGCAGATACTGCCGGTAATCGTCGAGCGAGCCGTCGAACGGCTTGCAGCGCCCGTCCGCCACCAGCCACAGCCGGTCGGCCACCAGCTCGATCAGATGCGGATCGTGGCTGATCAGCAGCACGGCGCCTTCGTAATCGTTGAGCGCCTGGACCAGCGCCTGGCGCGCATCGACGTCGAGATGGTTGGTGGGCTCGTCGAGGATCAGGATGTGCGGTGCTTCGCGCGTGACCAGCGAGAACAGCAACCTGGCCTTCTCGCCGCCCGACAGCGATCCCACAGCCGTGTTCACCCGCTGCTGGCCGAGGCCGAAGCGCGCCAGATGCGCGCGGCGCTTGGGCTCGTTCAATTGCGGCGCCAGCCGCTCCATGAGCTGCAGCGGCGTCGCCTCGACCGCCAGCTCCTCGGTCTGGTGCTGCGCGAAATAACCGATCTTGAGCTTGGCCGAGCGCCGGACCTCGCCGCTCATCTGCTTGAGGCGACCGGCGATCAGCTTGGCCATGGTCGATTTGCCGTTGCCGTTGGCGCCCAGCAGCGCGATGCGGTCGTCCTGGTCGATGCGCAGATCGAGGCGCCGCAGCACCGGGCGGCCCGGCTCGTAGCCGGCCTCGACGCCATCGAGTGAGATCAGCGGCGAGGGCAGGGCCTCGGGCGCGGGGAACTCGAACATCTCGGTACGGGCTTCGGTGACGGCCGCGATCGGCTCCATGCGCTCGAGCGCCTTGAGGCGCGACTGGGCCTGGCGCGCCTTGCTCGCCTTGTAGCGGAAGCGGTCGACGAACTCCTGCATATGCTTGCGCTGCGCCAGCTGCTTGTTGCGCATCGCGGCCTGATGGTCGAGCCGCTCCGCGCGCGTCCGTTCGAACCGGTCATAACCGCCGCTGTAGAGCACCAGCTTGCGGTTCTCGAGATGGATGATGTGGTCGACCGCCTTGTTCAACAGGTCGCGGTCATGGCTGACGATCAGGATCGTGCGCGGATAGTCGGCGAGATACTGCTCGAGCCAGAGGCTGGCTTCGAGATCGAGATGGTTGGTGGGCTCGTCCAGCAGCAGCAGGTCGGGCTCGGAGAACAGCAGCGCCGCCAGCGCCACGCGCATGCGCCAGCCGCCGGAGAAATCGGTGCAGGGCCGGGCCTGGGCGTCGTTGTCGAAACCGAGGCCCGCCAGGATCGAGGCCGCGCGCGCAGGCGCGCTGTGGGCGTCGATCATGGCCAGGCGCTCATGGATCTCCGCAATGCGATGCGGGTCGGAGGCATGCTCGGCCTCGGCCAGCAGGCTGGCGCGCTCCTGGTCGGCCGCGAGCACGGTCTCCAGCAGGCTTTCGGGGCCGTCCGGGGCCTCCTGCGCCAATCGGCCGATGCGCCAGTTGGCAGGCATCGAGATATCGCCGCCATCCGAATGGAGGTCGCCGGTGATGAGCTTCAGCAGCGTGGATTTGCCGCAGCCATTGGGACCGATCAGGCCCGCCCGATGGCCCGGGGGCAGCGACAGGCTGGCCCCTTCGAGCAGCGGACGCCCGGCAATCCGGTAGGTGAGGTCGCGAATTTGCAGCATGGGCCGGCCTGATAGCACAGTGCCGGGGCCGCCGAAACCTTTCTGGGCGGACAAGATGACGCTTCATTGAAGGTTGCGAGACCGAACCCGGTCGCCCCCCGGGACACCGGTCCTGCGGGGATCGGCCCGGGTTGCGGCGCGGCCCCCAAGCCTCTATAAGCCTGCCACCCTTTTTGCGGCCACCCGGCCGCTCGGTGGCCGTTCCGGCGGGTTCGGGACGGCTGACCCTCTCTCCGCAGGAGCGCCTTGAACCATGGCCATCGAACGTACCTTCTCGATCATCAAGCCGGATGCCACGCGCCGCAATCTGACGGGCAAGATCAACGCCAAATTCGAGGAAGCGGGCCTGCGCATCGTCGCGCAGAAGCGCATTCGCCTGTCCCGCGCCCAGGCCGAGGGCTTCTATGCGGTCCATAAGGCCCGGCCCTTCTTCGACGGGCTCTGCACCTTCATGACGAGCGGCCCGGTCGTGGTCCAGGTGCTCGAAGGCGAGAATGCGATCGCGCGCAACCGCGAAATCATGGGCGCCACCAATCCGGCCAATGCCGCGCCGGGCACGATCCGCAAGGAATTCGCGGAATCGATCGAGGCCAATTCGGTGCATGGATCCGACGCGGTCGAGACGGCGCGCGAAGAGATCGCCTACTTCTTCAGCGGCATCGAAATCGTCGGCTGATATCGGACGCCGGGTCGTTCCAGCGGGAATAAAGAAGGGCGGCGGCCTCGATCACCGAGGCCGCCGCCCTTTTGCATTTCCGTGTCGTGCCGCCGGATTTAAAGCAGCGTGAGCCCCATCAGCGCCAGCGCCACGGCAATCAGCACCGCGCCGATGGTGCTGAACTTGACGAAGCCCTTATAGGCCAGCTGATGGTCATGAAGCATCTGATCGTCTTGAGCCATCGCGCGCGAGATCCTCTGTCGGTGTCTTTCGGTTGCCGGTCCGCCTGGGAACCGGCAGCGGGCGCCCTTTTTTAGACCAGCGGCCCCCGGCTCGGCAACCGCGGCGGCGGGCCCGTCAACCGGTCGGATTCATCATGATTCCGCCGGGCATGGCCTGGCCGTCGAGGATGGCTCTTTCGCCATCCACCGTGACCCGGCCTGTGGCGACCAGCCGCAGGGCCAGCGGATAGGCGCGATGCTCGGCGGTCAGGATCCGTGCCGCCAGGCTGTCGGGCGTGTCGTCGGCGGCCACCGGAACCGCGACCTGGACGATGATCGGACCGGTATCGAGCTCGCGGCGCACATAGTGAACGGTGCAGCCCGCCAGCTTGACGCCGTCGGCCAGGGCCCGCGCATGGGTGTCAAGGCCACGATAGGCCGGCAGAAGCGACGGATGGATATTGATCATGCGATTATGCCAGGCGGCGATGAAACCGTCGGTGAGGATCCGCATGAAGCCGGCGAGGCAGACCAACTCCACGCCGGCGGCGCGGAGTTGCCGGTCGAGCTCGGCATCGAAGCCGGCGCGGTCGGCATAGGCCTTGTGATCGATGACGGCGGTCCGTATTCCGGCCTCCGCCGCTCGCGCCAGACCGCCGGCATTGGCCTTGTTCGACAGCACCAGGACGATTTTGGCGTTGGTGGCGGGGTCGCGGCAGGCTTCGATCAACGCCTGCAGATTGCTGCCGCGCCCGGAGATGAGGACGCCGACCTTCAGCGCCGCCATGCGCTGTCCATGTTGAGGACGCGGGCACCGGGCTCGCCCGAGCGCCGCTCGGTGATGCGCCCGATCCGATGCACGGTCTCGCCAGAAGCGGCGAGGGCGGTTTGCGCCGCGTCGGCATGCTCGGGCGCCGCCACCACCACCATGCCGATGCCGCAATTGAAGGTCCGCGCCATTTCCTCGGGCGCCACATTGCCCTGGCGCATCAGCCAGCCGAACACCGCCGGCAGCGTCCAGCGCGCGGCATCGATCTCGACTGCGAGATGATCGGGGACGACGCGCGGCGGATTCTCGATCAGGCCGCCGCCCGTGATATGGGCGAGGGCCTTGATATGGCCGGCGCGGATCGGCGGCAGGCCGCTCTTCACATAGATGCGCGTCGGCTCCAGAAGCGCCGTGGCGAGATCACGATCTGGCGCGAAGGGCGCCTTCTCGTCATAGCGCAGGCCGCTCCGCTCGACGATGCGGCGCACCAGCGAATAGCCGTTCGAATGGACGCCGCTCGAGGCAAGGCCCAGCACGATGTCGCCGGCCGCGACGGTGTCGCCGGTCAGCTGCTGTCCGCGCTCCACGGCGCCGACGGCAAATCCGGCCAGGTCGTAATCGCCATGCGCATACATGCCCGGCATCTCGGCCGTCTCGCCGCCGACCAGCGCGCAGCCGGCGATGCGGCAGCCTTCGGCGATGCCGGCGATGATGCTGCGGCCCGCGGCGACTTCGAGCTTGCCGGTCGCGTAATAGTCGAGGAACAGCAGCGGCTCCGCGCCCTGGACCACGAGATCGTTGACGCACATCGCCACCAGGTCGATCCCGATCCGGTCATGCCGGCCGGTCGCGATCGCGATCTTGAGCTTGGTGCCGACGCCGTCGGTGGTCGCGACCAGGATCGGGTCCTTGAACCCCGCCGCGCGCAGATCGAAGAAGGCGCCGAAGCCGCCGAGGCCGGCGTCGCTGCCCGAGCGCGCGGTGGATTTGGCCAGCGGCTTGATCGCATCGACCAGGGCATTGCCGGCATCGATATCCACGCCCGCATCGCGGTAGGTCTGGCCGCTTTCGGGCTGATTCGGGCTGTTTATGGCGTCCTCCGCATCGACTAAGCTATAACCCAAGGCCGCCCCAGAACGGCGCGGGAACGAACGGCGCGGGAACAATAGTGAATAGCCACAGGTTTGCAATGGCGCAAGGTCGGGCGGCGCGGGGCCGCGAGGGGTGGCTCTGGCAGGCGGGAGCGCTGGCGCTCCTGCTCCTGTTGCTGGGACTGTCCGCCCCGGTCCAGGCCGCGGGCGTCGGCCCGTCCTCCTATACCGTCGGCGACATCGACGTCGACGTCACGGCCGGCAGCGCCAACGCGGCGCGGGAAGCCGCCATCGTCCTGGGCCAGCGAATCGCCTACGACAAACTGATGGCGCAACTGGCCGATCCGCAGCAGGCCGCATCGCTCCCGCGCCTGACGGACGCCGATATCTCGGATCTGGTCAGCGACTTCGAGGTCGAATCGGAAAAGGCCTCGGCGGTTCGCTATATCGGCAAGCTGAGCTTCCGCTTCCGGGGCGATTCGGTCCGGGCGCTGCTCGAGCAGCGCGGCGTGCATTACGCCGTCATGCCGACCGCGCCGATCCTGGTCCTGCCGGTGCTCCAGGCGGAGGGCCAGACCCTGCTGTGGGATCCGCAGAACGCCTGGTTGAGCGCCTGGGCCGCCGACGCGGGCGGCAACACGCTGGTGCCGCTGGTGGTGCCGTCCGGCGACGAGCTCGATGCCGGCATGATCGACGCGGCGGCGGCGCTGTCGGGCGACACGGCCAAGCTCGCGACCGTGGCGCAGCGTCATGGCGCCAGCCAGTCCCTGGTCGTGGTCGCCAAGCTCGATGCCGATGCGGCCAGCGATACGCGTCGCGTCGATATCGCCGGTTATCGCTACGGCCTTTCGGGGCTGGTGGACAGCTTCACCGATCAGGTCAGCGTGACGGGCACCGCGCTGGACCAGCTCTACGCGGCGGCGGTCCAGCAGGCCGAGACGCGGCTGCAGGACTCGCTGCGCAAGGAGAATCTGGTCGTCTCCGGCGTGGAGCAGCATCTTGCGGTCACCGTTCCCATCGACAGCTATGCGGCCTGGATCGACATCCGCCGCCGGTTGGCCGGCGTCCCGATCCTGAAGCGGGCGGACATTCAAACCCTGACGACGAAATCGGCGGCGCTCGATCTGGTCTATGTCGGCGACGAGATCCAGCTCATGACGGCGCTGAACGAGCGCCGCCTGAGCCTGGCCACCAACGGCGATCAGCGCCTGTTGATTTCGACAGCGGCGGCACCCGCCGCCAGCAGCTCGACGACGCCTTGAAAGCGCCGCCGGGTTGACCGCGCTCCTTCCCAACCTCATCACCCTCGGGCGCCTGCTGGCGGTGCCGCTGGCAGTCTGGCTCATGCTGACGGACCGGCTGGCGGCCGCCTTCTGGCTGTTTCTGGCCGCGGGCATTTCCGACGCCATCGACGGTTATCTCGCGCGCCGCCTCAAGGCCCGCACCGAGATCGGCGCCTATCTCGATCCGCTCGCCGACAAATGCCTGCTGGTGAGCTCCTATGTCACCCTGGGCCATGAGGGACATATCGAGGTCTGGCTCGTGATCCTGGTCGTCTTCCGCGACGTCATCATCATCGGCGGCGCCATCCTCTATCACACGCTCACGCAGTCGCTCACCATGCAGCCGCTGCTGATCAGCAAGCTCAACACCGTGTTGCAGATCGCCTTCATCGGTGTGGTATTGGCGGAGCTGGGGCTGGGCATCGGCTCACCTGAGATCACGCAGTGGCTGAGCTATGCGGTGGCGGCCAGCACGCTGGCATCGGGCACCGCTTATGTGACCGTGTGGGGACGGCGGGCGCTGGCGCGGGGAGGGCGGTCATGAGGATCGAGAACCAGCTTCGCTTCTGGATCGTCGCGCTTCTGCTCCTCGTCGTGGCGCTGTATTTCCTGCGCGGCGTCCTGCTGCCCTTCGTGGCCGGCATGGCCGTCGCCTATTTCCTCGACCCGCTCTGCGACCGGATCGAGAAGCTGGGCTGCTCGCGCACCTGGGCGACCACGATCGTCACGGCGCTGTTTCTCCTGGCGGTGCTGGCACTGGCGGCGGTGCTGCTGCCGCCCCTGGAAGCGCAGCTGGTCGATTTCTTCGGCGCATTGCCGAGCTACATCCAGGCCGTCACCGCGAAGCTGGGCCCGCTCCTCAAGGCGCTGCGCTCGCACCTGCCGGCGTCGGCCGCGCCCAGCATGAGCGATGTCACCGGCTATCTCGGGCGGATCGCCGGCTGGGGCGCGGATTCGCTGGGGACCATCCTCAGCGGCGGCTTCGCGCTCGCCAATCTGGTCTCGCTGATCTTCATCACGCCGATCGTCACCTTCTATCTGCTGCGCGACTGGGACAAGATCACGATGAAGCTCGATCTCTGGCTGCCGCGCGAGCATGCCGACGAGATTCGCGGGCAGTTGCGCGAGATCGACCGCACCCTGGCGGGCTTCGCGCGCGGTCAGGCGACGGTGTGCTTGTGTCTGGCGCTCTATTACGGGCTCGGCCTCAGCCTGATCGGTCTCGACTTCGGATTGGCGCTGGGGCTCATCGCGGGCGTGCTCTCCTTCATACCGTTCGTCGGCAGCTTCCTCGCCTTGGTCGGCTCGATCGGGCTGGCGCTGGCGCAATTCGGTACCTGGCAGAGCGTGGCGATGGTGGTCGGCGTCTGTGCCATCGGTCAGGTGATCGAAGGTTATGTGCTGACGCCGAAGCTGGTGGGCGATCGGGTGCGGCTGCATCCGGTGTGGGTGATCTTCGCCTTGCTGGCGGGCGGGGCCCTGTTCGGCTTCGTCGGCCTGCTGCTGGCGGTGCCGGTCGCGGCGGTCTGCGGCGTGCTCGCGCGCTACAGCCTCGGCCATTATCTCGGCAGCCGGATCTATCGCGGCGACACGCCGCCGCTCGATAGCGGCAATTGATCCCGCGCCGTCCGGCCCCGATCCCCATGTCGCAGATCCCTTTCCCCTTCGACCACGCGCCGTCGCTCGCCGCGGCCGACTTCGTGATCGCGTCCTGCAACGAAGCCGCCGCCGCCTGGGTGGCGCTCTGGCCCGACTGGCCGGCACCCGCCCTGACGCTGCACGGGCCGCCCGGATCGGGGAAGACGCATCTCGGCCGCATCTGGGCGGAGCAGGCGCAAGCCCGCTCTGTGCCAGCGGCGGCGCTCGCCGCCGTCGACCGGATTCCGGAACTGGCCGAAGGCCGGATGGCGCTTCTGGTGGACGATGTCGATCAGGGGCTCGACGCGGATCGCGAGCGCGGCCTTTTCCATCTCTACAATCTGATGGCCGAGCGGCGCGGACATCTGCTGCTGCTGGCGAGCCAGCCGCCGGCGCGCTGGGCCCTGGGCCTCGCCGATCTGCGCTCGCGCCTCGCGGCGGCCCCGGCGGTCGCCATCGGCGCGCCCGACGAGGATCTGCTCGACGCGGTCCTGGCGAAGCTTTTCGCCGACCGCCAATTGTCGGTCGGCCCGGAGCTTCGCCACTACATCCTGATGCGGATCGAACGCTCCTTTGCCGCGGCCGGAGCCATGGTGGCGGCGCTCGATCGCGCCACCCTTGCGGCGGGCCGTGGCGTCACGCCCGCTCTGGCGCGCAGCGTTCTGGAGGAACTGGGGCGCCCCACCGACGCTTCCTGAACATGCGGGCAGAAAAGGGGAATTCGGCGGACGACATAAAACTGACCCGAAAGTGACTCGAAAGAGTAACTTTTCTGTCGGGTCCCGGGCCGGTAATTGAGTGCCGGCCCAAATCCTGAAGTTGCGAGCGATTCTGGAGACCTATGGCGGAGGAGATCGAACTTAAACTGGCGCTGGCGCCCGATCTCGTCGGGGCGTTGCGTCGGGATCCCACCCTCAAGGCTCAGGCGCTGAAGCGCCCGGTCACCCGGCGTCTTTTCAGCATCTATTACGACACCCCCGATCTGCGCCTCTCCCGGGCGGGCATGGCGCTGCGGGTGCGCCAGGTCGGCAAGCGGTTCATCCAGACCTTGAAGGTCGCGGGCGCCGAGGGGGGCGGCCTCCAGCAGCATGCCGAGTTCGAGCAGGCGGTTCCTTCCGAACAGCCCGATCTGATGCAGATCACCGATCCGGCAATGCTCCGGTTCCTGAAGAAGCAGAAGATCGCGAACCGGCTGGTTCCCGTTTTCAGCACCGACATCAAGCGGCGGAGCTGGCTCCTGGGCATCGGCGGCGCCGAGATCGAGGTGGCATTGGACGACGGCGAGATCCAGAGCGGTGCCCATCGCATGCCGCTCACCGAGCTCGAGCTCGAGCTCAAGCTGGGCGCGAAGGAAGCCCTCTACGATCTCGCGATCGATCTTGCAGGCCGCTGGCCCTTTCGGATCGAATGGCAGACCAAGGCCGCGCGCGGCTATCGGCTGTTCGTGGGCGGCGAGTCCGTGCCGCGCCGCGGCAGCCCCATCACCATCGAGCGGGATGCCACAGCGAAATCGGCGTTCGGTGACATTGCACGGGCCTGCCTGGCTCAGTTCAGCGCCAACGAAGTCGCGGCGGAACGCGGCGAGGACCCCGAGGGGGTGCATCAGGCGCGCGTGGCCTTGCGTCGCCTGCGCGCCCTGGTAACGGCCTATCGCCATCTGATGAGCGATGACGTCCATGGCTGGCTGTCCGGCGAGCTGCGCTGGCTGCAGCAGGAACTCAGCCCCGCTCGCGACTGGGATGTGTTCGCGGACTATACCTTGCCGCCGATCCTGAACCGGCTCCCCGAGGAGCTTGCGCTCGAGCATCTGAAGGGCGAAGCGGAGATTCTGCGGCGCGAAGCCTACAACACGGTCCGCGCCCTTTTTACGTCGCCCCGCTACACGCTGCTCCTGCTCAAGATGGGTCGGGTGCTCGAGGCCGGTAACTGGCAGGCACCGGCAGGTTCGCCCGAAGCAGAGCCGCTCGAGGAACCGATCAAGCGTTTTGCCGATCGGCTGCTGGCCTTCCGGCACCGTCGGCTGCGCAAATTCGGCAAGAAGCGCGCGAGCCTGAGCGAATCGGAACTGCACCGGCTCCGGCTTCTCGGCAAGAAAATGCGCTACAGCGCCGACTTCTTCCGGTCGCTCTATCCGGAGAAGCAGGTACGGCGCTATTTCGCGGCCGTGGCCGAGCTGCAGGATCGGCTGGGCTCGATCAACGATGCGGTGGTGACGCACGGCCTGTTGCAGAAGCTCGAGCGGCGCATGCCCGACAGCGCCGAGGCCGCCCATGCGGTGGGCCTGGTCCGCGGCTGGCAGGCGGCCAGGATCGAGCATGATCTGCAGGGCTTCGCCGCGGTCTGGGAGCATTTCGCCGAGGCGAAGCCCTTCTGGGGCAAGGTCCGGACGGTCGGTAAAGACGCGATCTGACGCCGTTTTCCCGCCATGCGTCGCCGGGTCGCATCGCTGCCGGCGTCGGGCTGAACTTTTCCTTCATCATCCGGGTGGAGAATAGGGTCGCGGAAGCCGCCGTCCCGGTGCCTTGACCCAAGGGCCGGCGGATCCGCCCCCAAGCCCCCATCCTCCTCGGAAGCGCCGGCCATGCCGATCGTGCCGCCCTCAATCGACAGCTTCTTCAGATTCGAGCCCGCCAATGACGAGGCGGCCAACGATCTGGGCCTGGGGTCGCTGGTTCCGATCGCGCCGGCGCAGGCTGCCGCCGAGACCCAACCGCTGCATCAGCTCGTCTATGTCAGTTCGTCGCGCGCCAATTGGAGCGAAACCGAGCTCGATCGGCTGCTGACGCGCGCGCGCATCCATAACGGCGCGCGCGGCATCACCGGCATGCTGCTCTATGTCGGCGGCAATTTCATTCAGGCGCTGGAAGGTCCGGAGGCGATGATCGCTTCCTTGATGGATCGCCTGCGCGCCGACAAGCGGCATTGGCATGTGCAGCGCATTGTCGATCGCCGGGTCGGGGCCCGCGATTTCGCCGATTGGTCGATGGGCTTCCGGCGCTGCCGGCCGGCGGATCTCGTGGCGGCGGGCGCCGTCGATGTCGTCCGCGACGACGCCATCGCCAAGGCCCTGGTCGGCAGAGACGGTCTGGCGGTGGGGCTCCTCCGCCGCTTCTGCGCGCAGAGTCGTTGAGAATATCGCGGCTCTGCGGAGCCGTCGAAAGCGCCGGCCCCGTCGGCGACGCTCACACCAGGTCGCGCGGGACCACGAAATCGGTCAACCGGCCGATACCCGGCAGCAGCTCTTCCCATCGGTCGACATCGAACTGGTAGAGCGCCAGCCCGCCCGTCGGAAACTTGCCGCGAAGCTTCGCCAACCCCGCCGAATCGCCGTCGCCGAACAGACGCTCGGCCAGCTCCTGCATTCCGGGATTGTGGCCCACGATCAGCACGGAATCGATCTCGTCGTCCACCTGGCGCAAGCGGACCAGCAGCTCGTCCGCGTTCGCCAGATAGAGCTTGTCCTCATAGACGACCTTGGGCGGCTTGGGGAGCATCAGGCTGACCAGCTCCCAGGTTTCCCGGGTCCGGCGCGCAGAAGAGGCCAGGACCAGGTCCGGCAGGATCGCGTGGTCGCGCAGATAGACCCCGATCGGCGGGGCCGCCCGACGGCCGCGAGGCGCCAACGGGCGCTCATGGTCGGAGAGATCGTCCTCTTTCCAGCTCGACTTGGTGTGTCTGAGGAGATAAAGCCGTTTCATCGTGCCTTGGCGGGAGCGCGGGGCAGGCTTGGCCATCGCGGTCTATCTCCTTGAATTTAGGCACTCTTTGTCGCGGCACAAGATGCCTCGTTGTCATGACATTTTCATGAAGCCCGGCTAAGATTGCGATTGATCGCCGGATTTCCTTCGCTGCCGTGCGAGGGTGGCCGTCCGGCCGTCACTTTTCCAAGCAGGGCGTACCTCCCGTGGACGATTCTCAACCGACCGAACGCGCCGTCGCCAACGTCGCCAGCGAGGCGCGTTTCATCAATCGCGAGCTCTCCTGGCTCGCCTTCAACGAGCGCGTGCTCGAGGAAGCCCAGAACCCCCGCCACCCGCTGCTGGAGCGGCTGCGGTTCCTCTCGATCTCGGCGAACAATCTGGACGAATTCTACATGGTCCGGGTGGCGGGCCTCAAAGGGCAGGTCGCCGCCGGCGTCTCGACGCCGAGCCAGGACGGGTTGACACCGGCCCAGCAACTGGTCGCGATCAATCAGCAATCGAGCGACCTGATGCACAACCAGCAGGCCTGCTGGCGCAGCCTGCGCCAGGCCTTGCGCCAGGCCGGGATCGCGGTGATCGACGCGCCGGAACTGACGGCCGACGAGAAGCAATGGCTCGATGCCTATTTCCTCGACCAGATCTTCCCGGTTTTGACGCCGATGGCGATCGATCCGGCCCATCCGTTCCCCTTCATCCCGAATCTCGGTTTCGCGCTGGTGCTGGATCTCGAGGGCATGGCCCCGACCGGCAGTTCGCTGCGGGCACTCTTGCCGCTCCCCTCGCAACTGCCGCGCTTCGTCCGGCTGCCCGGCGCCAACATCCGTTTCCTTCCGCTCGAAGAGCTGGTCGGCCTCTATCTCGACCGGCTGTTCCCCGGATTCAAAGTCGCGGGCCTCGGCTATTTCCGCATGATCCGCGACAGCGAGATGGAGATCGAGGAAGAGGCCGAGGATCTGGTCCGCCTGTTCGAAAGCGCGCTCAAGCGCCGCCGGCGCGGCAACGTCATCCGGCTCAAGGTCAACGCGGCGATGCCGGAGGATCTGCGCGCCTTCGTGATCGACGAACTGGGCGTGTCGCCCGGCGACGTGTTCGTGCTGGACGGCATCCTGGGGCTTGCTTCGAGCTCGAAGCTGATCGTGGACGACCGGCCCGACCTGAAATTCCCGCCCTATAACGCGCGCTTTCCCGAGCGCATCCGCGAGATGGGCGGCGACTGTTTCGCGGCGATCCGGCAGAAGGATATCATCGTTCACCACCCGTTCGAGAGCTTCGACGTGGTGGTGCAGTTTCTGCGCCAGGCGGCGCGCGATCCCAACGTCGTGGCGATCAAGCAGACGCTCTACCGCACCTCGGACGATTCACCGATCGTCAAGGCGCTGATCGAGGCCGCCGAGGCCGGCAAGTCGGTGACGGCGCTGGTCGAGCTCAAGGCGCGCTTCGACGAGGAAGCCAATATCCGCTGGGCGCGCGACCTGGAACGGGCCGGCGTGCAGGTGGTGTTCGGCTTCATGCAGCTCAAGACCCACGCCAAGATCTCGATGGTGATCCGGCGCGAAGGTACCAGCCTGCGCGGCTATGTGCATTTCGGCACCGGCAACTATCACCCGATCACCGCAAAGGTCTATACCGACCTCAGCTTCTTCACCTGCGATCCCGCGCTCTGCCACGATGCGGCGCGGACCTTCAATTACATGACCGGTTATGCCAAGCCCGAGAAGCTCGAGAAGATCGCGATCGCGCCGATCACGCTGCGCTCGACCCTCATGCATCTGATCGAGGACGAGATCGAGCATGTGAAGGCCGGCCGGCCCGGCGGCATCTGGGCCAAGATGAACGCGCTGGTCGATCCCGGCCTGATCGACGCGCTCTGCCGCGCCTCGCAGGCCGGGGTGCAGATCCGGCTGGTGGTGCGCGGCATCTGCTGCCTCAGGCCCGGCGTGCCCGGTCTCTCCGACAACATCCAGGTCAAGAGCATCATCGGCCGCTTCCTCGAGCATTCGCGCATCATGTGCTTCGGCAACGGCGTGCGGCTGCCCTCGCGCAGCGCCAAGGTGTACCTGTCATCGGCGGACTGGATGCCGCGCAACCTCGATTGGCGCCTCGAGGCGCTGGTGCCGATCGAGAATCCGACCGTGCATCAGCAGGTGCTCGACCAGATCATGGTCGCCAATCTCAAGGACGAGGCGCAAAGCTGGATTCTCGGCGCGGACGGACGTTATAGTCGGGTTCCGGCGGGGCCTGATGCGTTCAGCGCTCACACCTACTTCATGACCAACCCGAGCTTGTCCGGTCGTGGCAGTGCGATGAAGCGCAAGGCCCCGGCTCTCGAGCTCAAAAAGGCGTGACGAGCGGCATGGCGGAGAGCGGAGCGGGGAAATCGCGGTCACCACGAATCGGCGTGGTCGATATCGGTTCCAACTCCATCCGCCTGGTGGTCTTCGACCGCCTGAGCCGAGCCCCCTGGCCGCTGTTCAACGAGAAGGTCCTCTGCGGACTGGGCCGCGGCCTCGAGGCCTCTGGCGAGCTCAACAAGAACGGCGTCCAGATGGCGATCTCCAATCTGGAGCGCTTCGTGCGGCTGGCCGAAGGCATGGACGTCGGCAACCTCGACATGGTGGCGACGGCCGCCGTGCGCGATGCCGACAACGGTGCGGCCTTCGTGCAGGAGGCGGAGCGCCGCTGCCAGCGCAAGATCCGCATCATCTCCGGCGAGGAAGAGGCCCGGCTCTCGGCCCTGGGTGTCGCGTCCGGGATGCCGGAAACCTCCGGCATCATGGGCGATCTCGGCGGCGGCAGCCTCGAGCTGGTGCGCCTGACCCGCGGCGAGCCCGGCCGGCATGTCACCCTGCCGATCGGCCCTTTGCGGCTCATGGACATCGCCGACGGCGATCGCGACAAGGCGCGCAAGGCCGTCGACCAATATCTGGAAAAACTCGACTGGCTCGCGGAATCCAAGGGCGGCGATTTCTATCCCGTCGGCGGCGCCTGGCGCACGCTCGCGCGCATCCATATGGAGCAGGTCCACTACCCGCTCCATGTGATCCACGCCTACACCATCAGCCGGCGCGCCGCCGAAGAGCTGGCGCGCGTCATCAGCCGGCTCGGCCGCCGCTCGCTCGCCAGCATCCGCGGCGTGCCGCGCCGGCGCCTGGACAGCCTGCCGCTCGCGGCCCTGGTGCTGGAGCGGGTGCTGCGCCTGGCGCGGCCCGAGCGGGTGAACTTCTCGGCCTATGGCCTGCGCGAAGGCTTGATCTTCGATCGGCTCTCGCCAGCCGAGCAGCGCAAGGATCCGCTGTTCGAGGCCGCCCACGATCTGGCCTTGCTGGACGGGCGCTTCGGCTCCCAGGGCGCGCGGCTCAAGGCCTGGCTCACGCCGCTGTTCGAGGCCAAGGAATCGCCGGCCGCCGCCCGGCTGCGGCTCGCGGTCTGCGAGATCTCCGACATCGCCTGGCGCGAGCATCCCGACTACCGCGCCGAGCAGGCCTTCATGCGCATCCTGCGCCTGCCCATCGGCGGGCTCGATCATCACGAGCGCGTCTTCGCCGCCGTCGCCATTGCCCAGCGCTATGGTTTCGAGGGCGAGCTGCCGGGCATGGAATCGATGCTGCGCCTGCTGAGCGACCAGGATCGTCGCGATGCCGATCTGCTGGGGCTGGGCTTGCGCTTGGCTTACTCGCTGGCCGCGGCGCCGGCTTTGCTGGACAGAACCGCGCTGGTGCGCTCAGGGTCGCGCCTCACGCTCAATCTGCCGAAGGGCGAGGAGGCGATGTTCGGCGAAGCGGTGCAGCGCCGCCTCGAAGCCCTCGGCCGCGCGCTCGACCTCCCGATCGGCACGGCGACTCTCACCAATCGACGGGCGGGGTAGGGACCACCGCGATCCCCTCCCCCTACCCCCTCCCGCAAGGGGAGGGGGCTTGGACTATTCCTGATTCCCCGAAGCCCTCGCTCTCACGCCTCAAAGAGTAAGGCGTAGAAAAAATTCACGCCCCCTCCCCTTGCGGGAGGGGGTAGGGGGAGGGGTTCTCCGACGCAGCGACGACGACCGCCGCGTCTTGTCGTTCCCTACTGCACCTCGACCGTGCGCGCCATCGCGGCGACGATCTTGTCGTTGCCGCTGTCGCCGCGCAGCAGCTGGAACTCGGCGCGATAGGTGCCGGGCGGGAAGCCGCCGGCCGGCGCTTTGACGCCGATATAGCGGAACATCAGGATCTTCCCCTTCTCGGCCTTCTGATCGAAATTCGCGATCACCTTGCCGTCGGGACCGATGATGCGCAGGACCTGTCGGTCGCCCGCCTCCATGCCGAAATAATTCGCCCAGAAGAACAGCGTCGGTGCCGTCTTCGGATATGCCGCCTTGTCGTAGGCGCCGTTGCTGGCGGCCTCCGCTTCCGGCTTGTCGGTCGAGAAGCCCGCGATCAGCGGCCCCGTCGGCGTATAGGCCATCGCCGTCAGCGTCTGCGGATTCCACAAGGCGTGCGAGGTGTCGCCGCAGGTCAGAGGATCGGTGATCGCGGTGCCGGTGAACGGATCGATCGCCGTCTTGTTGTGCATGATCATGAAATGCACATGCGGGAACTCGGTCAGGCCCGAGAGCCCGATCAGCCCGACCTGCTGGCCGGCCACGACATGGTCGCCTTCCTTCACCGTGAGGCTGCCCTTGAGCATATGGCCGTAGAAGCTGCGCCAGCCATTGCCGTGATCGATCACGACGACGTTGCCCAGCCCATATTCGTCGACCACCTCGGCGCCGACCTCGCGCACATTGATGTCCTCGATGCCGTCGCGGATGCGCCAGACGACGCCGGGCGCCGCGGCCAGCACCTTCACGCCGCGCCGCATGTCCACATAGCTCGGGATGCGGATGTCGATGCCGGTATGTTTGTCGTTGACCAGGTCGCCGCACATGAAGTCCTTGGCGCCGGGACCGGGATCATGGTCGAAATATTTCTGCACCGAGCAGTCGAGATTGATACGGCAATCGACCGGGAAGGCGAGGCTTGGCGCGCCTTCCGGCGGATCGGCCAGGACCGGTGCCGTCGAGAGCGCCAGAAGGGCGCCCAGCGCGAGGAGAAGCGGCCGAAGCGAAGTGAATCGGGGCAGCAGGGAGAGCATGTTGCGCATCGGAAATCTTCCTGGAATACCGGTGGGCTGATCGGGGGCGGGACGCGGGCCCTCCGCTATTGGGCCGCCTGCGGCAGGGACACGATCTTGACCTCCTTGCCGGAGGCCGTCAGCGCCAGCCTGCCATGCTTCAGCGCCAGGGCGTCGGCGCCGAACAACTCGCGCCGCCAGCCCGCCATGGCCGGAACCGGTGCATTGTCGTCGGCCGCGATCCGTTCCAGCTCGCTGGCGGAGGCCACCAGCTTCTGGGCGACCTGGTGGGTTTCGCAGCGCATCTTCAACAGCACTCGGAGCAGATCGACCAGGGGGCCGACGCCGGGCGGCGTGTCGAGGCGGGGCGGGGGCGTGGGCAGATCGTCTTCCGGCAGCTCCAGGGCGCGCTTGACCGCCGCCAGCAGGGCCTGGCCCTGGCGGCTTTCGGCGAAGCCCTTGGAGAGGCCCCGGCAGCGCCCGAGTTCCTCGGGCGTGATCGGGGCATGGGCCGCGATCTCGGTCAGGGTCTCGTCCTTGGCGATCCGGCTGCGGGGCTGGTCGCGGCGCTGCGCCTCCTCTTCGCGCCAGGCGGCCACCTCACGCAGCAGGGCCAGGAAACGCGGCTTGTCGCTGCGCGGCTTCAGCCGGTGCCAGGCCTCGCTCGGCACCAGGCGATAAGTGTCGGGATCGGTCAGGATCGCCATCTCCTCGGCGACCCAGCCGGTGCGCCCGGTCTTCTCCATGCGCCGCGCCAATTTCTCATAGGCCAGCCGCAGATGGGTGACGTCGCTGAGCGCGTAATGAAGCTGGCGCTCGGTCAAAGGCCGGTGCGACCAGTCGGTGAAGCGCGAGGATTTGTCGATCCGGGCGCCGGCCAGCTTGCCGGCCAGATTCTCGTAGGAAACGGCGTCGCCGAAGCCGCAGACCATGGCGGCCACCTGGGTATCGACGATCGGCGTCGGGATCTGTCCGGTCAGGTGGAAGAATATCTCCACATCCTGCCGGGCGGCGTGGAACACCTTCAGGACCGCCGGGTCCGCCATCAGCTTGAACAGCGGCGCCAGGTCGATGCCCGGCGCCAGGGTGTCGATCACCGCCGCGTCTTCGGGGCCGGCGATCTGCACCAGACACAGGACCGGCCAATAGGTCCGGTCGCGCATGAATTCGGTGTCGACTGTGATGTAGCCGGCGCCGTGGTGGCGTTCGGTGAAGGCGGCGAGGGCGGCGGTGTCGGCAATGAGCTCCATTGAAGCCGTGCTATACACGGATTCTGCCCGGCGAGAAAGCCATGGACCGCCCCCAACCTCCGGAAAAGCCAGCGAATCGCCGGGTTCCGGGGCCCCGGTGCTGGAGCCTCCGGCCGGGGCCCGGGCGCTTGACAATCCGGTGGCTTCCGTGCCTCTTGCGCCCGCCTCGACCGCCCGTTTTCCGCCCTTCAGGGGAGCCCAGAGACCTGCCATGCATGCCTACCGGACCCATAATTGCGGCGCGCTGCGCCTCGCCGATGCCGGCCAGGAAGTCCGACTTTCCGGGTGGGTGCACCGCAAACGCGACCACGGCAACCTGCTGTTCCTGGACCTCCGGGACCATTACGGGATCACCCAGTGCGTGGTCGATACCTCGAGCCCGATCTTCAAGGCGATCGAGGGGGCCCGCACCGAGTTCGTGGTCCGGATCGACGGCAAGGTGGTGAAGCGCAGCCCCGAGACCGTCAACAGCAAGCTGCCGACCGGCGAGATCGAGGTCCAGGTCAAGGCGTTCGAGCTGCTCTCGACGGCCGAGATGCTGCCGCTCCAGGTCAACAGCGACGAGGATGCGGGCGAGGAGATCCGGCTGCGTTACCGGTTCCTGGATCTGCGCCGCGAGCGCGTCCACCAGAACATCCTGTTGCGCTCGCGCGTGATCTCGTCGATCCGCCGGCGCATGATCGACCAGGGCTTCACCGAGTTCCAGACCCCGATCCTGACCTCGTCGAGCCCCGAGGGTGCGCGCGACTTCCTGGTGCCGAGCCGCATGCATCCGGGCAAGTTCTACGCCCTGCCGCAGGCGCCCCAGCAGTTCAAGCAGCTGCTGATGATCGCCGGCTTCGACCGTTACTTCCAGATCGCGCCCTGTTTCCGCGACGAGGACAGCCGCGCCGACCGCAGCCCCGGCGAGTTCTATCAGCTCGATTTCGAGATGTCCTTCGTGACCCAGGAGGACGTGTTCGCGGCGATCGAGCCGGTGCTCCATGGCGTGTTCGAGGAATTCGCGAACGGCCGCAAGGTGAGCGCCCGTCCGTTCCCGCGCATCGCCTTCGACGAATCCATGCTGAAATACGGCTCCGACAAGCCCGACCTCCGCAACCCGATCGTCATCGCCGACGTGACCGAGGCGTTCCGCGATTCCGGTTTCGGCATCTTCGCCAAGGGCGTGGCGGCAGGCTCGATCGTGCGCGCGATTCCGGCACCCGGTGCCGCCGACAAGCCGCGCAGCTTCTTCGACAAGCTCAATGAATGGGCGCGCGAGCAGGGGGCGGGCGGCCTCGGCTATATCGTCTATGCCGCCGAGGGCGCCAAGGGCCCGATCGCCAAGAACCTCGACGAGGCGCGCGTGGCCAAGATCAAGGCCGCGACCGGGGCCAAGGACGGCGATGCCGTCTTCTTCGTCTGCGACAAGAAGCAGACCGCCGAGAAATTCGCGGGCACGGTGCGCACCAAGCTCGGCGACGAGCTGGCGCTGATCGACAAGAACCGCTTCGAGTTCTGCTGGATCGTCGATTTCCCGATGTATGAGCGCAACGAGGAGACGGGTCAGATCGAGTTCAGCCACAATCCCTTCTCGATGCCGCAGGGCGGTCTGGACGCGCTCGTCAACAAGGATCCGCTCGAGATCAAGGCGTTCCAGTACGACATCGTCTGCAACGGCGTCGAGCTGAGCTCGGGGGCCATCCGCAATCATCTGCCCGACATCATGTACAAGGCCTTCGCGATCGCGGGCTATGGCGCCGACGAGGTCGAGCGGCGTTTCGGCGGCATGCTGAACGCGCTGAAATTCGGCGCGCCGCCCCATGGCGGCTCCGCCCCCGGCATCGACCGCATCGTCATGCTCCTGGCCGACGAGCGGAACATCCGCGAGATCATCGCTTTCCCCCTCAATCAGAAGGCCGAAGACCTCCTGATGCAGGCTCCGGCCGAAGTGCCCGAGGCGCGCCTGAAGGAGCTGCATATCCGCCTGGCGCTGCCGCTCAAGAAGTAGGGCGCCGGCCGAGTCTCGGATCGGAGTCGTTGAAAAAGCTGGATATGCCGTGCGCCGGAGCGGGCCGGTTGGACAGCGCCGTCCACCCTGTTAAAGTCGCCGCCGGCCAGATGCCGCGACGAGGGAGCCATCCATGACTCACCCCGCCGACGACGGGTTCAGACTGCCTGCCGACTGGGCGCCGCACAGCCGTTGCTGGATGGCGTGGCCGGTTCGCTCCGAGGCGTGGGGCGAGCATCTGGGCCAGGCCCGCGAGGCCGTCGGCGAAGTGGCCGAAGCCATTGCCCGCTTCGAGCCCGTCACCATGATCGCCAAGCCGACCAAGGTTGCCGAGGTCTCGCTGCTGACCGCGTCGGGCGTGTCGAGTTTTTCTCTGCCGCAGGACGACAGCTGGCTGCGCGACAACGGCCCCAGCTTCGTCACCTCGGGCACGGGCCATGTGGCCGGCGTCCAGTGGCGCTGGAATGCCTGGGGCGGCCGCTACACCGAGGTCGACGGCGACGCGATGATTCCCGAGAAGATGCTCGAGCAATTGAGCATGCGCCGCTATCAGGCGCCCCTCGTGTTCGAGGGCAGCGCCGTCATGACCGACGGCGAGGGCACGCTCATCGCCAACGAGCGCATGATCCTCGACCCCAAGCGCAATCCCGGCCTCCAGCGGGCCGAGGCCGATACCATCCTCAAGCAGCAGCTGGGCGCCGAGCGCGTGATCTGGATCTCGGCCGCGATCGAGGGCGATCCGGCGGGCGGGCGGCTCGACACGATGCTCTGTTTCGTGAAGCCGGGCGTCCTGCTGGTCCAGACCACGCAGGACAAGAACGATGCCAACGCCGGCGCCTATGCCGATACGACCGAGCGGCTGAAGGGTGCGACCGACGCCAAGGGCCGCCAATTGCAGCTGGTCGAGATCGAGCAGCCGCGGCCGCGCCAATCCGACGAGGGCAAGCGGCTGCCGCTCGCCTATACCAGTCTCTATCTCGCCAATGGCGGCGTGATCATCCCCGCCTTCGAGGCGCCGCAGGACGATCGCGCCTTTGCCGCCATCGCGAAGCTGTTCTCCGATCGCCAGCCGGTGCAGCTCCTGGCGAGCGACATCGTCTATGGCGGCGGCGGTTTCCGCGCCATGACGCTGCCGCAGCCCGCGGGCCTGCCGGCCGGCTGAGCGTCACCCATCGAGGGAAACATGGCGACCGTTCGGTATTTCGCGAAGGATGTCGATGAGGCGGTCGCCTTCTACCGGGATCGCCTCGGTTTCGTGCTGCATCAGCAGTTCGGCCCCAACATGGCGATCCTGTCGCGAGGCGACCTCACGCTGTGGCTCGCCGGTCGGGGGGCCTCGGCCTCGAAACCGATGCCGGACGGAGCGCGGCCCGAGCCCGGCGGCTGGAACCGGTTCGTCATCGAGGTTCCCGATCTGCCCAAGCTGGTGGCGACGCTGCGCGCGGCCGGCGTGCGGTTCCGCAACGACATACTCAGCGGCCCCGGCGGGCAGCAGATTCTGTGCGAGGACCCGTCGGGGAATGTGATCGAGTTGTTTCAGGCGGGGTAATTGTCCCCTCTCCCGCTTGCGGGAGAGGGCCAGGGAGAGGGATGTCTCGATCGAGCAGCCCCCTCCTTGATCCTCCCCCGAAAGGCGGGGGAGGAGATAATTCCTCGGCTCACACCACCCGAGCCGGCAGCGGTTTGCCGGCGAAGAAGGCGTCGAGATTGTCGACCGCCTTCATGCCCATGGCGACGCGGGTCTCGGTGGTGGCGCTGCCCAGATGCGGTAGCAGGAACGTATTCGGAACCGAGCGATAGGCCGGATTGATCGCCGGCTCGCCGGTATAGACATCGAGGCCGGCGGCGAAGAGCTTGCCCGACTTGAGCGCGGCGATCAGCGCCTCGTCATCGACCAGCGGTCCGCGCGCCGTGTTCACCACCACGGCGCCGTCGGGCAGCAGCTTGATGCGCTCGGCATTGAGGAAGCCCGTGGTCTCTGCCGTCGCCGGCGCGTTGAGCGAGAGAAAATCGCAATGCGGCAGCATGTCCTCGGCGCGGGCATGGAACACCGCGTCCTGCTCCTGATCGGGCGTCAGCCGCGAGCGGTTGTGATAATGGATCTTCATGTCGAAGGCCCGGGCGCGCTTGGCGACCGCCAGGCCGATGCGACCCATGCCATAGATGCCGAGGCGCTTGCCGGTCATATGGACGCCCAGCATGCCGGTCGGCGCCCAGGCGCCCCAGGTCGCCTCGCGCACCGCGCGCTCGCCCTCGAAGGCGCCGCGCGCCGCGCCCAGCATCAACAGCAGCGCGATGTCCGCGGTGGCGTCGGTCAGGACGTCGGGCGTGTTGCCGACGACGATGCCGCGCTCCTTGGCGGCCTTGATGTCGATATGTTCGTAGCCGACCGAGAAGGTTGCGATGGCTTTGAGCCGGTCCGGAAAGCGCCGGATCATGTCGGCCGTGACCTTGCAGGTCGGGCAGGGCAGCAGCGCATCGGCATTCTGAACCCCGGCCACGATCTCGTCCGGGCTCATCAGCTTGTCGCTGGCGTTGAGGCGGGCGTCGTAATCGCGGGCGAGACGCGCCTCGACGGCAGCGGGCAGCTTGCGGGTCACGAGCACGGTGGGCTTCTGCGGCATGGGGCTGGGCTCCAGGGCGGGCGGGAAGGGCGGGTTACGGGCCAGAAAGGCTTAAGTTTCAGGGAACTATCGTTTTGGGTCGGGCCATGACATAATCGCTGGGTCCAAGCATGTCATCGCTTTTCTCCCACCCTCTTTGGCACGGCCTCGCCCGCTCCCTTTGGCTCGGGGCGGCCTTCATTGCTCTCGGCGCGGCGTTCTGCCAGCCGGCCCCGGCGGCCGGCATGATCGATCCGCTGCCGCACCGGGCGCTCTATCACATGCAGATCCTGAAGAGCGGCGGCGACATCGCCGACATCGAGGGCGAAATGGCCTTCGAATGGCAGGATTCCTGCGACGGCTGGAGCGTGACGCAACGCTCGCAGATGGATTTCCTCTATGCCAGCGGCGATGCCGCGAAGGTGGGCTGGAGCCTGACCTCCTGGGAATCCAAGGATGGAAAGCGCTACCGGTTCGTGTCGCGCGAACTGACCAATGGCGAGCTGATTTCCGAGTTCCGCGGCGATGCCGACCTGTCGAAGAACGGCGGCGAGGCGCGCTACAACAAGCCGGACGCGCATCAGACGGCGCTGCCCGCCGGCGCGCTGTTCCCGACCCAGCACAGCCTGAAGCTGATCGATCTGGCGATGAAGGGGACGCCGATGCTCTGGGCCGAGGTGTTCGACGGCTCGGACAAGGACGGTCTCTTCGCCGTCAGCGCCGCGATCACGCCGCTCTCCGATGCCGAGCGCAAGGAAGCCGACCAGCGTCCCCAGCTCAAGGGCGTACCCGGCTGGCATGTCTCGCTCGCCTTCTACCCGCCGGAAGGCCAGGCGGCCGAGCCCGAGCATGAGCAGACCATCCAGCTCTACGCCAACGGCGTCGTCGACCGCATGGTGCTGGATTACGGCGAATTCTCGATCCTTGGCACCCTCTCCAAGATCGAGACCCTGCCCAAACCGAATTGCTGAGCGAAATTTTTCATCCCCTCCCCCGGAACGGGGGAGGGTGAGGGAGGGGGCCGCGCGCTCTCGACATCGCGTCGTCCCCCTTCCTAGCCTTCCCCCGTTCCGGGGGAAGGGAAGATCGAGACGCCGCTCTCAACCCCGTCACGTCTTCCCCCCGCCCTTCGGCGGCACCCAGCCGCGGCCCTTTCGGATCGCGGTCCGGCCGAGCTTGTCGCGCAGCTTGTCCATGGTCTGTTCGACCGTCTTGCGGCGCGCGGCGTCGGGGTCGGCGAGGTCGGGCGGGTCGGCGAGGGCGGCGTCCATGAGATCGCCGCTGCCGACGCCGATCAGGCGGAAATGCCGGCCATCGGCCTCGCGCTGCAGCAGCGGCTTGGCGGCGCGATAGATCGCTTCGGCGAGTTGCGTCGGATCGGCGAGCTTGCGGTTGCGCGTCAGGATCTGGAACTCGTCGGTCTTCAGCTTCAAGGTCACGGTGCCACCGGCGAGCTCGGCCTGTTTGAGCCGCCGCGACACCTTCTCGCAGAGCGGCCAGAGGATCCGGTCGAGCTGGCCGAAATCGGCGATGTCCTCGTTGAAGGTGGTCTCGGCCGAGATGCTCTTGGCCGGGCCGTCCGGATCGACGCTGCGGTCGTCCTGCCCGCGCGCGAAGCGCGCCAGCCGCCGGCCGATGCTGCCATAGCGGAGCAGGAGATCGTTCTCCTCGCGGGTCTGCAACTGGCCGATATGGGTGATGCCGTCCTTGGCGAGCTGCTGCTGCAGCGCCTTGCCCACGCCCCAGATCAGCCCGACCGGCTTTCCGGCCAGGAAGCCCATGGCCTCGGCGCGGCCGATGATGGCGAAGCCGCGCGGCTTGTCGAGGTCCGACGCCACCTTGGCGAGGAACTTGTTGTAGCTGAGGCCGATCGAGACGGTGATCGAGAGGCGCTCTTCGATCCGGGCCGCGAGCCGGGCCAGCGTGCGCGCCGGGCTGCCATGATGCAGGGCCTCGGTGCCGGCGAGATCGAGAAAGGCCTCGTCGATCGAAAGCGGCTCGACCAGAGGAGTCGTCTCGAGCATCAGCTCGCGCACCTCGTCGCCGACTTGCGCATATTTCGCCATGTCGGGCGGGATCACCACGGCCTTGGGGCAGAGCTCGAGCGCCTTGAACATCGGCATGGCCGAGCGCACGCCATAGAGCCGCGCCACATAGCAACAGGTCGAGACCACGCCGCGCTTGCCGCCGCCGACGATCACCGGCTCGTCGCGCAGTGCCGGATTGTCGCGCTTCTCGATCGCCGCATAGAAGGCGTCGCAATCGAGATGCGCCATCGAGAGCCGGTCCAGCTCCGGATGGCGCAGCAGCCGCGGCGACCCGCAAGCGGCACAACGGTTTCCCGCCGGCCCGGGATCGTCGAGGCAGTCGCGGCAGAGCCGGTTGGGAGCGGCGGTGGTCATGATGAGATAAAACGAGCCCCCTCCCCTTGCGGGAGGGGGTAGGGGGAGGGGAGCCACGCCCGTGCTATCGGCAGGGAATCATATTCGGCATCACGCTGGCCGTAGGCATCGTTCTCGGCGTCTGTTCCATTCGTCGACTCTCTCCCGATAAGATGAACCGTGGATGTTTCGACATTATCGGCGGGCGACGTAGCAAACGGATTGCGGTCCTTTGGCGAATGACCGTGTGGGGCACCCCTCCCCCTACCCCCTCCCGCAAGGGGAGGGAGCGTGAAAATCCTATTCACGGCGCGCTCTCGTCTGACCCGGGCGGCCACAGCCAGGCGGCGCCGCGCACGCCGGAGGAATCGCCATGGCGCGGCGGCAGGAGCCGCGTGTCGACGCGATCGGAGAAGACGAAGCGGCCCCAGAGCCGCGGCACATTCTCATAGAGGCGCGCGATGTTCGACAGTCCGCCGCCCAGCACGATGACTTCCGGATCGAGCAGATTGACGACATGGGCGAGCCCGCGCGCGAGCCGCTCCTCATAGCGAACCATGACCGCTTCGGCCTGCGCCTCTCCGTCCGCGGCCACCCTCGCGATCTCGGCAGCGGCCAAGGCGTGCCCCGAGGTCCGGCGGTAGTCGCTCTCCAGTGCCGGGCCTGAGAGGAAGGTCTCGATGCAGCCCTCGCGGCCACAATAGCAGCGCCGTCCTTCCAGCTCGCCCGCCTGTGGCCAGGGCAGGGGATTGTGGCCCCATTCGCCGGCGATCGCGTTCGCGCCCAGCAAGGTCCGGCCTTCGATCGCGATGCCGCCACCGACTCCGGTGCCGAGGATCACGCCGAAGACGAGGCGCGCGCCGGCGCCGGCCCCGTCGACCGCTTCCGAGACGGCGAAGCAATTCGCGTCGTTCGCCACCCGCACCGGCCGCGCCAGGCGCTGCTCCAGATCGCGATCGAGCGGCTTGCCGATGAGCCAGGTCGAGTTGGCATTCTTGACCAGTCCGGTGGCGGGCGAGATGGCGCCGGGGATCCCGATGCCGACGCTGAGCCGCTGGGGCGCGCCGCCATGGCGGGTCGCAAGGGCGGATTCGAGCTCGCGCACCAGCAGGGCGACGGCGTCGAGCGTCGCCTCGTAATTGCCGCGCGGGCTCGCCAGGCGCCGCCGGTCCAGGACTTGGCCGTCGCTGCCGAGGAGAATGGCCTCGATCTTGGTGCCGCCGAGATCGATCCCGATCCGGGTTCGCGCGGCGGCGCGGGGTTCGGCGGGCTCCCGATCACTTGTCACAGCCTCGTCCTCACCCTGCGCCTTTCGCCCCCGACATCGTCCCGAAACGGCTCCGATCGGGCCTCCCGGAAGTTCTTTTTCGGGGGCTGTGGCCGAAATCGGCCCCTATCTTCAGCCAAGCCCGGATTTCCGCGGATTTTCGAGGGTTTGCCCGCCGTTGAAAAGATGCGCGATCAACAAAATATTAACGATGCCGGGGTTATGCGTTAAGAGATGTCCTAGCCTTCATGGGAACGTCAGTAACGGGGTCCAGACAGGGATGGTCCCCGGCATTCGCACTGACCCCTGCAGGGGCGTCTGGGGGCGGCATGAACGACACGATACGCGAATTTCCTTCCGCGGATGTACCGCGCCGAAGCGGCGACGGAAAGACTGTGCTCATCGTCGAAGACAATGAGCTCAACATGAAGCTCTTCCACGATCTGATGGAAGCGCATGGCTACAACATCCTTCAAACCCGGGACGGCATGGAAGCGCTGAAGCTGGCGCGCCAGCACCGGCCCGACCTGATCCTCATGGACATCCAGCTGCCCGAGGTCTCGGGGCTGGAGGTCACGAAGTGGATCAAGGAGGACGACGATCTCCGTGCGATCCCGGTCATCGCGGTGACGGCCTTCGCCATGAAGGGCGACGAAGAGAAAATCCTTCAGGGTGGTTGCGAGGCCTACATCGCCAAGCCCATCTCGGTGGCTCAGTTCCTGAGCACCGTCGAAAGGTTCCTGCGGTAGGGCCGGGCGCGCGATGTCAGGACGCGTCCTCGTCGTCGACGATGTGGCCGCCAACCGGCGGCTTCTGGAGGCCAAGCTCTCGGCCGAGTATTTCGACGTCGAGCTCGCCGAGAACGGCCCCGACGCGCTCGCCAAGATCGAGCAATCCCCGCCCGACATCATCCTGCTCGACGTGATGATGCCCGAGATGGACGGGTTCGAGGTCTGCCGGCGCATCCGCGCCGACGCACGCTACGCTCATCTGCCGGTCGTGATGGTGACGGCCCTCTCCGACGTCTCGGACCGCGTGCGCGGCATCGAGGCCGGCGCCGACGATTTCCTCACCAAGCCCGTCAACGACCTGGCGCTGTTCGCCCGCGTGCGCTCGCTGCTGCGGCTCAAGCTGATGATGGACGAGTGGCGCGTGCGCGAGGCGGTCTGGAACCGCTTCAACATCGACGGCGCGCCCGCCGACGCCGAGGTCGCGCATGGTCAGGCCCGCGTGCTGCTGATCGCCAAGCCCGGCGATACGGCCGACCGGGTGACGCAGACCCTGGCCCAGGACCAGAACGACACGCTGCTGCTGCCGGCGGGCCCCGAGGCGGTGCAGCGCGCGCGCAGCGAGACCTTCGACCTGGTGATCGTCGATTTCGCGATCGGCGCTTCCGAGGGCCTCCGCATCTGCTCGCAGCTGCGCGCCTATGAAGGCACGCGGCAGATGCCGATCCTGGTGATCGTCGGCTCGATCGACGCGCCCGAGCTCGCCAAGGCGCTCGATATCGGCGCCACGGACTATCTGGTCGAACCGATCGACGGCAGCGAGCTCCAGGCCCGCGCCCGCACCCAGGTGCGCCGCTCGCGCTATTACGACCTGCTGCGCCGCCATTACGAGCGCGGCCTCTCGCTGGCGCTCATCGACAGCCTGACGGGCCTCAACAACCGCCGCTATATGGAGCAGCATCTGGCCGAGCTGATGCGCCGCACCGGCACCTCGGGCAAGCCGCTCTCGCTCATCGTCGGCGACATCGATCATTTCAAGCAGGTCAACGACCGCCATGGCCATGCGGCGGGCGACGAGGTGCTGAAGGAGGTCGCGCGGCGCCTGACGGCGAACCTGCGCAGCTTCGACATGGTGGTGCGGCTGGGCGGCGAGGAATTCTTCGTGGCGATGCCCGAGGTCGGCTATGAAGCGGCCGTCTCGGTGAGCGATCGCCTGCGCAAGTCGATCGCCGAAAAGCCGATCGCCGTCGGCAACGAGCAGATCCCGGTCACGATCAGCCTGGGCGTGACGCTGGCCGATCTCGACGAGCCGATGGAGGCGGGCCTCCGGCGCGCCGACCAGGCGATGTATCGCGCCAAGCAATCGGGCCGCAACCGCGTCGAAGCGGTGCCGGCGCCGAGCCAGGAACCGCCGAAGTCCGTCGCCGTCGGCGAGTAGGATTTTCCCGACTGCTGCAGAGCTGAACTCGTCCGCTCCCGACGATGAGCGGAAAGGTTAGCGCGGGTCCCAATAGGGCGGATCGCCGAAGGCGGTGCGCAGGCAGTCGATGAAGGCGCGCAGCTTGGCCGAGGTTCGCCGCCCTTCGGGATGCGCGACATAGACGTATTCGAGCTCGGCCTCGGCGCCGACATCGAGGACCACCAGGCTTCCGGCCTTGATCGCGTCCCCGGCAATGAAAGTCGGCAGCAGCGCGATCCCGAGCCCGGCGATCGCCGCACCCCGCAGCATATCCCCGTTGTTGACGCGCAGGCCCATCTCGGCGCGGAGGATCGTCGCGCCATCGGCGCCGGCGAAGCGCCAGTCGGCGGCGCCGCGGTTGGTGTAGAAGAGGCCGCGATGACCATCGAGCTCGGCGAGGGAGGCCGGCCGCCCGTGCCGGGAGAGATAATCCGGCGCGGCGACCAGGACCCGCCGGCTGGGTGCCAGACGCCAGGCGACGAGACGCGTATCCGCAATCGGTCCGTGCCGCACCACCGCGTCATAGCCGTCGGCCGCGACATCGACGCGGCGATCGTCGAGATCGAGCGTCAGCTCGAGTTCCGGATTGCGCGCGAGGAAAGGAAAGAGCGCCGGCCCCAGATGGAGATGGCCGAAGGTCACGGGGGCGGCGATGCGCAGCGGACCGACCAGGCGACCGCGGCGCTCGGCCATGTCGGCCGCCGCCTCCTCGACATCGCGCGCGATGCGCGTCGCCCGTTCCAGAAACGAGACTCCGTCCTCGGTCAAACTGAGCTTGCGGGTGGTGCGGTGCAGGAGGCTCGCCCCCAGGCTCCGTTCGAGCTCGGCCAGCCGCTCGCTCACGACCGACTTCGACAGCCGCAGGCGCCGCGCCGCCTCGCTGATGGACCCGGCCTCCGCGACGGCCACGAAGGTGGCGATTCCGTCGAGCTTCATGATCGTTCGGTTTTCCCGGAAACCAATTTCGAGACTTGCAGGCTAATACGAACGCCCCGAGGGCACCATACTCCTGGCAACAGGAATTCATCGAAACCGCCGGTCGGAGCCCGACCTGGCGCTCAACAGGAGAAAGACCATGAAACGCTTGACCGGAAAGGTTGCCATCGTCACCGGCGCCAGCGCCGGCATCGGCCGCGCCACCGCCACGTTGTTCGCGAAGGAAGGGGCGAAGCTGGTCCTGGGCGCCCGCCGGAAGACCGAGCTCGACGCGCTGGTGGCCGAGATCACGGCCAATGGCGGCGAAGCGGCGGCGCTTGCTGGCGATGTGCGGTCGGAGGATTACGCCAAGGCGCTGGTGGCGCTGGCCGTCAGCCAGTTCGGCAAGCTCGACGTGGCCTTCAACAATGCCGGCACCTTGGGCGAGCTCGGCGCCAGCACTGGCGTCTCGGAGGCCGGCTGGAACGACGCCATCGCCATCAACCTGACCGGCTCCTTCCTCGGCGCCAAGCACCAGATCGCCGAGATGGAGAAGCAGGGCGGCGGCTCGATAATCTTCACCTCGACCTTCGTCGGCTATAGCTGCGCCTTCCCGGGCGTCGCCGCCTATGCCGCCAGCAAGGCCGGTCTGATCGGACTGACCCAGGCATTGGCGGCCGAGTTCGGGCCGAAGGGCATTCGCGTCAACGCGATCCTGCCGGGTGCCGTCGACACGGCGATGTATCGCGACATGAACAACACGCCGGAATCACAGGCCTTCATCACCAACCTGCATGCGCTGAAGCGTGTCGCCACGCCCGAGGAAATCGCCCGCTCGGTGCTCTATCTCGCCTCCGACGATGCTTCCTTCGTCACGAGCACCGCTTCGCTGGTGGATGGCGGCCTCTCGATCACGCGCAGCTGACAGTGCTGCCCTCGGGTGCTGGAGCCCCCAATGGCTATCGATAGGAAGATGCGGTTGGGTTGGGAGCCAGACCGGTCCCCTGTCTGGAGCAGTTCACCTCTCCCGAGGAAAGATTTCGTGAAATGCCGAGACAGTCGCGCGAAACCCACCGACATTGCTTGTGTCGAGGGCAACACAATGCAGAAAAATCGGCAATGCTCTGCCGTTTACACGAATAAGCACCGTGATCGATCTGTTTACGCGTACCGCGAAGACTCGCGACTTCAAAATCTCGTTCTGAGTAAGCAGCAACCGGTCTAGCGAGCGCACGATCTCGATGGATCCATCCTTCTCCCTTACACGCGCAACCGTGCAGTAGAAAGAATATGCAAACACGACAGCGATCGGTAGAGTTACGATCCATGCTGTGGACGCGCTAGAAGTAATGTCTAGAACCGCTTTGTATCCCAGGATGCAAAATCCCACGCCAATCGGAAGCAGCACCACCCCGAATCCTGCTCGTAGGACGGGAGTCATGCTTCGCGTTATAATGATTTCCCGCATCGCATCCTTCATTCCTGGGCAGCCTTTACCTTTGCCAAATCAGCGACCTTCCGTACTGACAAAGAGCCAGCATTCTTCGACTTGGGCCTCGATCATCGAGGCGAATCCGTGCATCAGCCGCTTTCTCATTGTCAGCCGACAATTGTCACCTTGCGGGTCCCTTGGTGCGAGCGCCACTATTGAATACCGCTAACGCCTGATGCAGCAAGAGAGGCCGACGATGCTGTCTTCGGATTCCGATCTCCTCCATCTTTCGGCAACCGAGGCGCTGGCCGCCTTCCGCGCGCGCAAGCTCTCGCCGGTCGAGCTGATGCGGGCCATGATCGCCCGCGCCGAGGCGGTCAATCCGCGTCTCAACGCGATCACGCTGCCTTACTACGAGCTGGCGCTGGCGGGCGCGAAACAGGCCGAGGCCCGCTATCTGGGCAAGGGCGAAGCGCCGCGGCCGCTGGAGGGCCTGCCGCTCGCCGTCAAGGATATGTCGCATATCGAGGGCGAGCCGGTCTCGATGGGTTCCTGGAGCTACGAGGCCTATCGCAGCGATCACACCTCGCCGACCATCGGGCGGCTGCTGGCAGCCGGCGCCCTCATGCATATGCGCACCACCACGCCCGATTTCGGTTTCTCGGGAATCACGCGCAGCCCGCGCTACGGCATCAGCCGCAATCCCTGGAATCCCGACTACACGCCGGGCGGCTCTTCCGGCGGCTCGGCGGCGGCGGTCGCGGCCGGCATGGCGGTGATCGCGGATGGCTCCGATGGCGGCGGCTCGATCCGGATTCCGGCCTCGGCCTGCGGGCTGGTCGGCTACAAGGCGCCGGCGGGGCGCAACCCGAATGACCGCTCGTTGCCGCTCGAGCCCCTGATCACGACCGGTCCCATCACCCGCACCGTCGCGGATGCCGCGCTGATGCAGAACGTCGTGAGCGGCCCGCATACGGACGATCTCATGTCGCTGCGCGAGAGGCTCGTACTGCCGGAGACTTTCGCCTCGATCAAGGGTTGCCGGATCGCCTATTCGCCGGATCTCGGCAGCTATGCGATCGAGGAGAGCGTCGCCCGCAACACCCGCGCCGCGGTCGATGTCTTCCGCGGGCTGGGCTGCCAGGTCGAGGAGGTGAAGCTGCCCTGGACGACGGCCAATCTCGACTGCTGGAAGATCTATTGGGAAGGGCTCTACGCTGCGCTCATGAAGGACATGCTGCCGCAATGGCGCGACCGGCTCGATCCCTTTGTGGTCGGCATCGTCGAGCGCGGCCTGAAACGCTCGGCGGTCGATCTCTACAACACGACGATCCATCGCGGTGCCATGTATCAGGGGATCGTGCCGTTCCTCGAGAAGTATGACGTCTTGATTTGCCCGACGCTCGCCGTCCCGGCGGTGCCCGTCACCCATTCGGAGACCGATCCCGGCTTCAAGATCGCCGGGCGCTCGGTCGATCCCTATTGCGGCTGGTTCCTGACGAGCCCGTTCAATCTTCTGGGACAGCTCCCGGTCATCTCGGTGCCATCGGGCATCGGGTCGAACGGCGTGCCGACAGGCCTGCAGATCGTCGGCCGCAGCTATGACGACGCGGCCGTCTTCCGCTTCGCGGCGGCCTTCGAGCAGGCCGCACCCTGGCGCTCGCGCCGGCCGGCCTTGTAGACGCGGGCGCAAAGCAATACCCCGCCCGAAAGGCCGGTTCCGCCTCGCAGGCTATGCTGTGGCGCAATTCCCGCTTGCGCCGAAATGCGGCTGGCCTTACGATGTTAACGCTAACATAGTTTGTAGAGACGCGTAAGGCGCACGATAACAATACCGACGCCGAGGACGGAAACGGCCGTCAGGGCGGCCCCGCACAGGAGCGGACCGCCGGAGGGCTCCGCTTGCGCCCCTCGAGGGCGAACTCGGTCCGGACATGGGAGGAGACCCAAGGTGAAACAACAGACTGAGACCCGACGTGGATTGCCATTCTGGCTTCGCGGCGTGGCGGCCGCGGCACTCTTGTCGCTCTCGGCGGGCGTCGCGCATGCCGAGGACTCGATCAATGTCGCCGGCTATGCGGGCGCCACATGGGACGCGATCACGAAGGATTATCTCGTGCCGCTGAAGGCCAAAACCGGCCTCGACGTCAAGCTGGTGACCGAGCCGAACCTGGCGAAGCTCAAGGCCATGGTTGAGGCGGGGCGATGCGAATATGAGGTCATCGAGCTGTCCGGCTCGGAATTCGACATCGCGAAGAACAGCGGCTGGCTGCAGAAGATCGATTACAGCATCGTCGATCCGGAGAACCGGATGCCGGCGGAGGCCAAGGATCCCTACGGCTTCCTGTTCGTCACCTTCTCCGAGCTGATCGCCTATCGCGCCGACAAATTTCCCAATGGCGGGCCGAAGAACATGGCCGATTTCTGGGACGTGAAGAAGTTCCCGGGACCGCGGACCCTGCATGATTCGGTCGTGCCGGATCTGGAGTTCGCGCTGCTGGCGGACGGCGTCAAGAAAGAGGATCTCTACAAGGTCCTGGCCACGGACGAAGGTGTCGATCGCGCCTTCAAGAAGCTCGACGAGATCAAGCCGTCGGTCGTGAAATTCTGGACCGCCGGGGCCGAACCGATCCAGATGCTGGCGAACGGCGAGGCCGCCATGGCGATCGCCTGGAACGGGCGCATCAAGAAGCTCCAGGATGATGGCACCGACGTCGTCATGGTGTGGCAGGACGCCAACACCGATTCCAGCCACTACGGAATCCCGAAGGGCTGCACCAACACCAAGGGTGCGGCCACTTATTTGAATGCCTGGACCAATCCCGAATGGGCGGCCAACTGGACCAAGGATATTCCCTATCCGGGCTTCGTGCCGGGCGTGACCGAGCAACTCGACCCCGCCTTGGCCAAGAACCTGCCGACCTATCCGGACAATGTGAAATCCGCCTTCTTCACGGACTGGTCCTTCTGGGTAAAGAACCGGGAGAAGTTGGAAGCCCGTTGGAAGGAATGGCTGCTGAACTAGACCTCGGACTCTGACAATGGCGCACTTGGCGGGCAGGGAAGGTCCTGTCCGCCAAGATTGCGCAAAACCGGGATAGAGCGGCCGCTATGATGAGGCCGGCGCGCGATCCTGCCGAGCCGCCCCCGGTATCCGAGGCCGCAACCGGTTCCGGCGCCGCGGAGTCCGCACTGCCCCCATGACGAAGCGAGCATGACAGACCCCGACAGCATCAGGACCGGGCATGAGGGAGCGGGAAGGGGCCGGCCGGTCGCGCTGCTATTGCTGCCGGCCTTGCTGCTGGTGGCGGCATTCTTCGCCTATCCGATCCTGGACTTGACCAAGGCCAGCCTGTTCGACCCGGATTTCACTACGGCGCATTTCGTCAAATTCTTCACGCAGAATCTCTATTGGCGGGTGTCGTTCAACACGGTCGAGACGGCCTTCGTGACGACGCTGCTTTGCGCGGTGATCGGCTACCCGGCCGCCTGGTTCCTCGCCCACAGCCCGCAGAAGCTTCGGCCCTTCCTGATCTTTCTGATCCTCCTGCCGATGTGGGTCAGCGTTCTCATCCGCAGCTACGCCTGGATGGCGGTGCTCGGCCGGGAAGGAATCATCAACAGCCTGCTGATGGGCACAGGGCTGATCTCCGAGCCGTTCGCGATGCTCTACACCACCGGCGCCGTGCATCTGGCGATGGTCCAGATCCTGCTGCCGATCATGATCCTCACCTGTTACGGCGTGATGCGGGAGATCGAGCCCGATCTGCTGAAGGCCGCCCATGTGCTGGGCGCCGGCCGGTTCCGGGCGTTTCTCCATGTCTATCTGCCCTTGAGCCTCAGCGGCCTGCGCAACGGCGCGGTCGTGATCTTCATCCTGTCGATGGGTTATTTCATCACGCCGGAGCTGGTCGGCGGCCGCAAGGACATGATGATCGGCAATCTGATCGTCTTCCAGATCGACAAGCTGGCCAATTGGGGCTTCGCTTCGGCCATCGGCATCATCCTGCTGATCGCCACGATCGCCATGGTCCTGCTGCTGCGGGCGGGGCTCGACCGGGTGGTGCCGTCCGCCGGGAGGGCCGAATGACGGCCCGCGCGCGCCGCCGCCCCGGTATCCTGATGCCCGGCTATTTCGCCCTGGTGGTGTTCTTCCTGCTGTTTCCGATCGTGATCGTCATCCCGATCTCCTTCGTCGACGCCCAGTTCCTGACCTTTCCGCCCGAATCCTACTCGCTGCGCTGGTATCGCCGCTATTTCACCGATCCTGATTTCGTCGACGCGACCCTGCTCAGCCTCGGCGTCGCCTTCGCGGCCACGACGATCGCAACGGTCTGCGGCACGCTGGGCGCCCTGGCGCTGACGCGCGCGCGGATCTTCGGCAAGGGGGTGATCTACGGCCTGCTGCTGTCGCCGATCATCGTTCCCGGCATCATCTTCGCCCTCGGCCTCTATGTCTTCTTCGCCGAGCTGGATCTCCTCGGCAACGGGTTCGCGCTCGTCATGGCCCATGCCTGCCTGGGCCTGCCTTTCTCGATCCTGATCGTCTCGGCGACGCTCGAGCATTTCGACGTCACGCTCGAACGGGCGGCGCGTGTATCGGGCGCCGGCCCGATCCGCACCTTCTTCCATATCACCCTGCCGGCGATCAGGCCCGCCGTCTTCGCGGCCGCGGTCTTCGGCTTCTTCATCTCGTTCGACGATCTGGTCCTGGCACTCTTCGTGATGGGCCGTGAATACACGCTGCCGGTGCGCATCTGGCAGGATCTGCGCTTCGAGATCGATCCGACCGTCGCGGCCACCGCATCCCTGCTGATCGTGCTGACCTCGATCGGTATCGCCGTTGGCGGGATGCTCCAACTGCAGGCCCGCAAGCGTCTGGGAGGCGCTCCATGACGCGCGGCGCCGTCGTCGAGTTCAAAAATGTCTCCAAGCATTACGGCAATGTCGCCGCCGTGGCCGGTTGCGACCTCCGCGTCGAGGCCGGCGAGTTCTTTACGCTGCTGGGGCCCAGCGGATCGGGCAAGACGACGCTGCTCAACATGCTGGCGGGATTCATCGAGCCCGGCGGCGGCGCGATCCTCATCGACGGCGTCGATGTGACTTCGATCCCGACCGAGAAACGCAATATCGGGATGGTGTTCCAGAATTACTCGCTCTTCCCGCATATGAACGTGGCGCAGAACGTCGCTTTCCCGCTGAAGATGCGCAGCGCCGACAAGGCGACGATCCGGGGTCGGGTGGATTCCGCACTGGAGCTGGTTGGCCTCGCCGCGCTCCGAGATCGCATGCCGAATCAGCTTTCGGGCGGCCAGCGCCAGCGGGTCGCCATCGCGCGGGCGATTGTGTTCGAGCCCAAGGTGCTGCTGATGGACGAGCCGCTGGGCGCGCTCGATCTCAAGCTGCGCGAGCGCATGCAGATGGAGATCCGGCATTACCGCGACCAGATCGGCTGCACGGTCATCTATGTCACCCACGACCAGGGCGAGGCGCTGACGCTGTCGGACCGGATCATGATCATGAATGAGGGGCGGCCGGTGCAGGTCGGCAATCCCGAAACGATCTATGACCGGCCGGCCTCGCGCTTCGCGGCCGAGTTCATCGGCGAGACCAACATCCTGACGCTTGCGTCGAAACCGGGGGCAGGCTGGGCGATCGAGGAGCTCGGCGTGCCGTTCCCGGGCCCGGCTTCGGCCGCATCCGGCAAGGGTGTCCTCCTCTCGGTCCGTCCCGAGAAGATCATGCGCGCCGATGCCGCGGGCGGCGGATCGGGGCCGGCGGTGCGGTTCGAGGCCATCATCGCCGAGATCATCTTCTCCGGCGACATCCACCGTTACACGGCGCGATGCGCCGGCGGCAAGACGGTGAGCTTCAAGGAACATCGCACGGGCAGCGGCACGGCGCTCAAGCCCGGCGACAAGGTGGCGCTGGCATTTCAGGCCGAGGCGGCGGTGCCGCTGCAGGAAGCGTGAGCGCCGGCTCTCGAACGGAACGCGGCGCGGGGCCGACGGCGCCCGCGAGCAATTGATCGGAACAAGGGAACGACCATGACGAAGCGGCGAATTGCGGATATCCGGGCCTTCGTGATCGACCAGGCCGGGACGGGCGGCGATTACAGCCATCGGGAATCGGGTCACTGGCTGGTGGACGATCTGGTCGCCAATCCCATGTCGGTCTATCCGGAGTACCGGGTCTCGCGGAACAGCTGGGGCATGGGCGTGCTAGGCAGCATCCTGGTCGAGGTCGAGACCGACGACGGGCAGGTGGGGGTGGCGACGGGCCTCGGCGGCGATGCCGCCTGTTTCCTGATCGAGCGACATTTCCGGCGCTTCGTGGTGGGCTCCGACCCGCATGACCTCAACCGGATCTGGGACCAGATGTATCGCGCAAGCTCGGTCTATGGCCGCAAGGGCCTGCCCGTGGCTGCGCTGAGCGTGGTCGACCTGGCGCTCTGGGACCTGCTGGGCAAGATCCGCGGCGAGCCGGTCTACCGGATGATCGGCGGCAAGACCCGCGACCACCTGAATGTCTATGCCACGGGCCCGTCGCCGGATGTCTATCGCGAGCTGGGATTCATCGGCACCAAGGTGCCGCTGCCGCATGGGCCCGCCGACGGGCTCGCGGGCCTGCGCGCCAATCGCGACTTCATCGCCGATGCCCGCCGCAAGGCCGGCCCCGATCATCTGCTGATGGTCGACTGCTACCTGTCGCTCGACGTGCCCTATGCGATCGCGCTGGCGGAGATCCTGCAGCCCTTCGACGTCAACTGGATCGAGGAGCCGCTCCAGGCGGACGACTGGCAGGGCTTCAAGCTGCTCAAGGCGGCGCATCCGAAGATGAAATGGACCACGGGCGAGCATGAATACACCCGCTACGGCTTCCGCCAGCTGATCGACGGCCGGCATATCGACATCCTGCAGCCGGACGTGATGTGGGCGGGCGGCCTGACCGAGCTCCTGCGCATCTGCGCCATGGCGGCCGCCTATGACATACCGGTGGTGCCGCATTGCAGCGGGCCCTACAGCAATCACCTCGTGATCTCGCAGCCCAACTGTCCCTTCTCCGAGTTTCTGATCACCAGCCCGAAGGGCGACGAGATCCGGCCGCTGTTCGGCGATCTGTTCGAGGGCGAGGTCCTGCCGCAGCGGGGCTCGATCGGCGTCTCCGAGGCGCCAGGCTGGGGCTTGACGGTGCGCCGGGATGCCGTTGAACTTCGACGCCCCTACGACAGCTGAGATCGAGGGGCTGCAGGCCGCGATCGCGGCCGGTCCCCTCATCGATAAGGCCCGATAGCCCGCCAGGATGCCGCCCTCCAAACCCACCAGCAGCGCCAGGGCGACCCTGGCCGACGTCGCCAGGCATGTCGGCGTCTCGGCCATGACCGTCTCGCGCGCCATCAGCCAGCCCGACTCGGTCGCCAAGCCGACGCGCGACCGGATCATGGCGGCGGTGAAGAAGCTGGGCTATCTGCCCAACATGGCCGCCGGCACGCTGCGGTCGAGCCAGAGCTTCATCATCGGCGGCGTGGTGCCGACCCTGGGCTTCTCGATCTTCGGCGACACGGTCCAGGGCATATCCGATGTGCTCAATGACAGCGGCTATCAGCTGATCCTCGGCTGCTCCGGCTATTCGCTCGAGAACGAGGAGAAGCTGGTGACGGCCCTGATCGGGCGGCAGGCCGACGGCATCATCCTGACCGGCACGCTCCATTCGCCCGAGCTCGTGCCCTATCTGCGCGGCAGCGGGATTCCAACCGTCGAGATGTGGGATATCAGCGAGCCGCGCATCGACATGGCCGTCGGCTTCTCGAACTTCGACCTGGGGCAGGAAATCGGGCGCCATCTCGTCGCCTGCGGCTACCGGCGGCTGGGTTACGTCTCGGGCACGCCCGAGCATGAGAAGCGCGAGAAGCGCGCCGCCGCGCGAAGCCGCGGTTTTCTCGCGGCGGTGCGCGAGGCGGGGCTGGCGCCGCCGGCCCGGGTCAGCGTGCCCGATCCGCTCGACATGGAGGGGAGCGGCGTCGTCGCGGCCGACTTCATCGCGGCCCATCCCGAGATCGACGCGCTGCTCTGCATCAACGAGATCGTCGGCGTCGGCACCCTCTACGAGGCGCAGCGGCGTGGCTGGAAGATCCCGCAGAAGCTCGGCATCGCCGGCATGGGCGACGCCAATATCGCGCATCTGGTCCATCCCGGCCTGACCACGATCCATATTCCCGGCTACAAGATCGGGCAGCTGAGCGCCGAGATGATGCTGGCGCGATTGAGTCATGGTCGCGTCAAGAAGCGCGCGGTCGATGTCGGCTTCGAGCTGGTGATCCGCGGCAGCACGCGATTGCCGGAGAAGGCGGGGCCGGCGAAGCGGTAGGACCGGCTCGCAGGGCCATTGACAGCGTGGGCCAACCATGGCGACATGGAATTGGTATCATGATTAAATAATACAATTAAAACGTGTATCCGGCAACGAGGGTCGCCGGCTCGGGGCAACAATCGGTTGCCTCGTCGCGGCTGCGTGGCTCAGATACTCGATGGACCCTCCGAGTCGGCAGGGGCCAGCCGTAGGCCCATGAATGCCTGAGTTCATAATGCGCGTGCCATGAACATCGCCAGTCCGACCCTGTCCCAGACCCATCGCGAAGCGCTGTCCTCGAACCTGGCCGAGGTGTTCGGCTTCACCGAGCTGCGTCCGGGCCAGACGGAGGCGATCGAGGCGCTGCTGGGCGGGCGCCATGTGCTGGCGGTCATGCCGACGGGTGCGGGCAAGTCGCTCTGTTATCAGTTGCCGGCGCTGGTGCTGGGCGGGCTCACCGTGGTCGTGTCGCCCCTGCTGGCGCTGATGCGCGACCAGGTGGCGGCGCTGCGCCTCAACGGCATCGCCGCCGGCAGCATCAATTCGGACCAGAGCCGCGAGGACAATGTCGCGGTTTGGCGGCAGGCGCAGGCGGGCGAGATCCGGCTGCTCTATCTGTCGCCGGAGCGGCTGATGACCGAGGCCATGCTCAATGCCTTGGCCAAGCTCGATCTGCGGCTGATCGCGATCGACGAGGCGCATTGCATCTCGCAATGGGGCCCGGCGTTCCGCCCCGAATATGAGGCGCTGGCGGGCCTGCGCGATCGCTTTCCCGGCGTCCCGATCATTGGCCTCACCGCCACGGCCGATCCGGCGACGCGGGCCGATATCGAGGCCAAGGTCTTCGCCGGCAAGGCGGTCTCGGTGGTCACGGGCTTCGACCGGCCGAACCTCTCGCTCTCGGTCACGCTCAAGGACCACTGGAAGAAGCAGACCGTCGCCTTCGTGAAGGCGCGCAAAGGCCAGAGCGGCATCGTCTATTGCCTCTCGCGCAAGAAGACCGAAGAGGTCGCGGCCCTGCTGCGCGAGGAGGGTCATGCGGCCCTGGCCTTCCATGCCGGCATGGAGAGCGCGGTCAAGCAGCAGGTCCAGGACCGCTTCATGACCGAGCCCGGTATCGTCATGGTCGCGACCGTCGCCTTCGGCATGGGGATCGACAAGCCCGACATCCGCTATGTGCTCCATACCGACCTGCCCGCGAGCCCCGAGGCCTATTACCAGGAGATCGGCCGCGCCGGCCGCGACGGTCTGCCCGCCGACACCATGCTGCTCTACGGCCTCGACGATATCCGCATGCGGCGCGTCTTCATCGAGCAGGAGGAGAGTGCCGCAGAACGCAAGCGACGCGAGCATAAGCGGCTCGACGCGCTGATCGCTTATTGCGAGGCGCCGGAATGCCGGCGGCGGATGCTGCTGCGCTATTTCGGCGATGAGAGCGCGCCCTGCGGCAATTGCGATGTCTGCCTCGATCCGGTCGAGACGCTCGACGGCATCAAGGAGGCGCGGCTCGTGCTCGAGGCGGTGATGCGCACCGGCCAGAAATTCGGCGCCGCCCATATCGTCAATGTGCTGCGCGGCAACAAGAACGAGAAGACCGCGAGCTTCCGTCACGAGGGCCTGAGCGGCTTCGGCGCCGGCGCCGACCGGCCGCAGGGCGAGTGGCAGGGCGTCATCCGCCAGATGGTCGCGGCCGGGCTGCTCGATATCGACATCGCCGGCTTCGGCGGCTTGCGCGCGACGCCGGCGGGCCAGGCCCTGATGCGCGGGGAGGGGAGCTTCCGCTACCGCCCCGATCGCCTCGGCAAGGAGCGGAAGGGCCGGCGCGAGAAGTCGGCGGCGGCGCAGGCGGTCGACAATCTCGATGCCGCCGGCGGCGAGCTGCTGCAGCGCCTCAAGGCCCTGCGCCTCACCCTCGCCAAGGCACGCGGTGTTCCCGCCTATGTGATCTTCTCCGATCGCACGCTGGCCGACATGGCCGCCAGGCGCCCGCGCAACGCCGACGAGTTCGCCGAGGTGTTCGGCGTGGGCGAGGCCAAGCGGCGGGATTTCGGGCGGCTGTTCCTGCAGGTGATCGGAAGCGGTTCGGAATCAGACTGACGTTCATACCCGCACTGAGTCGAACCGAATCCCGATCAGTCGCTCTCTCTGAATTACATCTTTCGCCGTCTCGCTCAGAATGATGAGCGGATGCATCTCATTGCCGCTGCCGAACAGCAAGTCGGTCCGCGAGAGATCGGTCGTCGGCGCCGACTTTAGGCATGCCGGGTTAAGGCCGACAATATCGCGAAAATGACTGCATGCCGGGCAGCGACGCAAGAAACTTGTATGGCTGCGCTCTCCATCGAAGGACACGACTGCCGTCGGCTTGAGATGGAAGAATTCAGAGTCGGCAGGTAGTTCTTGAAAACCGACTCCCGTGAGCTTGGCTCGCAGGCACGCTTCCTTGAATTTTCGCGAGACGATCTGATAGCCGTCGTATGTATAAGACACGTCATAGACGCGTCTTTTCACGCGAAATGCGGGATTGATATAGAACGGGTCGGTCTTATAACCGCATTTTGCGCAGACGGCGAGACCGTTCAACCCGTCGAAGAGCCGGTCGGTTGACCCGCACATGTTGGAGTCGTTGTCGGGCGCTTGGAGTCTGAACCAAGTCGACACCTCTGGTTTCCCTTTGCTTTTCGGCAGCAGTAACGCGATGACCGGGCTCATGCGAACCCCTGGTGACCAGGATAACCGGAGGTTGTAGGATCAGGCAAGAGAGGCGGGCCGTGTGAATATTCACCGCTTTGGGAATGCGTGAACCTATGAAACGCAGATGTCCGAAATGTGAAAAGCGGGCGGTGTCGGTCTGGAGCGCCGACGCACAGACGTTGCATTGCTCGGCTTGTGGTGCCTATTTCAGACATTCGCGACTTTGGGCCGAGACGTGGTTCTGGGGCTTCGCTCTTCTGCTCGGCAACGAGATCGGCGTGGCGCTGCTTGCGTTCGCTCTTGTTCTTTCGGTCTCCGATCCGTTGTCCTGGTGGTCCGTCCTATCGGCCGCGCTTCTCCTGGCATGGGTCGCGGTTTTCGCGTTCCGAGCGTTCATTCCTCTGCGCGAGGTCGAGGCGCCCGACCCTGCGGGGAAGCGCCGGAGTTGGCGTCATAGAAGCCTGCATCTCCTGCTCATTGCCTTGCCCTTTCTGCAATGGGTGCTTCCGTTCGTCGATCGGTCCGACTATCAGGTCAACTTGCCCGTGGCGGTCGCCGTGGCGTCGGTTGCGGTTGGCTTCCTGGTCTATTCCATCTTGCTCAACGGCCGCTATATCTATTATCGAGGACGGCGGCGACGCTTGGTGGGAAACGGTCAGGCCCCGGCCTTGGCGGATTCGAACTTAGCCCTCACGCTCGTTTCCCCCTGTTGTTTGGCCGGGATCTCGCTGGCGGTTTTCTATTTTCAGATCAACGGCGCCGACAGCGACTTGCTCAAACTCGGCCTGATCGCGCTCGCTGCGGTCGCGTCGCTGGCCATGCTGCTCATGGGCTGCTACTGGGCCGGGCGGCATTCGACCCGTCTCGCATTTCGATGAGGCGGCCGGGCCGATGGGACGCCAGATCAATTTCTTCCTGACCGCCGAAGATCAATTGGCCTTCGAGGAACATCTCAAGAAGGCGGGGGATTTCGTCGCCATCCGTTGGAAATCTGACAAGCCGGAGCCGGCGGTGGTGGATTTGTCAGCTCAACGGAGTGTGCTGTTCCTGCGGTTGGTCTTGCCACAGCACCTTGCCAAAGTCTCGATGCAGCCAATTCTCACCCGTCGGGAATACAGCGTCGATGGTTTGATCTCGCCGGTGGTGGAGTATTCGCGATGCCCTCAGGAGGATCGCCTGATCCGCCGCGGCCGCCTCTATTTTCAGGAAGGCTATTTCGATGCTGCCGGCAAATGGATCGTGAAGGACGAGGCCTTCATCACCTGGGCGCGGCGGTTGCGCGAGACAGCGCGTCGATTCTTCAAGAAGCGGCGCATCAGCTTTTTCTATCTGGGCGAAGGCGCAGAGAAGGCGAAGGCTGCGGGTTTCGAGCTGTCGCACCTCTAGGGGTTCTGGCTTGGAGAGAGGCAAATGATCGTTAAGAGGCCGCCCGCACGTTTGATCATCGCGATCATTGTCGTTCTCATCGTCGCGGTGACGATGTCCCAGACCATGCGAGCGTCCGAAACCAAAACGACCGAACGGATTTCGGCCGCCGGTTTCATCGCCATTCGCACCGCTGCGCAGAAGCTGGAAGAACAAGGCGTGCCGGTTGACGGCTATAAGATCTCGGTGGAGACGTCGGCCGCCGGCATTACCGTGTTCTTCCTCGATCCGAAGGACTGCGGCTCGGGTTGGCGAGGAAACTGCGGCGATATGGCGGGCTTCGAAGCGGAGCTGACGGCGGACGGCAAGCAGGTCCTCAAATCTCACTTCATCCGGTAAGCCCCCAAAAGCCGAAGGCCGCGCACCTTTCGGTCTCGCGGCCTCCTAGCCTCACGACGGCACTGCGACTATCCGGCTTTCGGTCGGTGACCTGCCGCTGCGGTGGCCGTGATCGCCGTATCCAGTTCCAGGGCCGTCAACAGGCGCATCAGTTGCTGACTGGACAAATTCCTCAGCCGGCCATTGAGCAGAGCGGAGACCGTCGGTTGATCGATCTCCATGAGCGCGGCAGCAGCCTTTTGAGTCAGGCGGCGATGCTTGATGATGCGCCATATATGGTGCGCCAATTGTGCCTTGGCGAGTTCCTCTTCGGGTTCGGTAAGACCCAGATCGGCGAACACATTGCCGCTGCCGGCGGTCACGGACATTCGGGATTTCCGCTTTTTGACCATTGGCCATGATCCTCTCTGGCGCGCTCGAGCCGGCGTCCGCAGGGCAACGGGGATGCGGTGAGGCGACTAGGCTCGTGGTGCCGATCGTCGCGACCGCTTGCGTGCCACGCTAGGCGCTGCGGCCCTGGTCCGTCGGGGCGACGAGGCAAGCGCGTAGGGGCCGATCAACGCCTCGGCTGGAATCTTCAATGTACGATGCAGGCGCCAGATCATGGGCAAAGTGAGATGCCGCTTGCGCGCCAGAATCTCGGAGACGCGCGCTCTCGATCCCAGAATTGGCTCGAGCTGCGCACGCGTCACGCCGCGTTGTTCCATGGCAAATTCGATGGCGGCGACGGGGTCGGGCGGATCGATCGGCCAGTGCCGGTTCTCATAATCGCCGATCACCAACGCAAGGAGATCGAAGCGATCGCCTTCGCGTGATCCCGGTACCGGCTCCTTCTCGAAGTAGCGCTCGATCTCCTTCAGCGCGGCGTCGTAGTCGGCTTCATTCTTGAGCGGACGGATCTGCATCAGACGGTCCTCGGGTCGATGTCGTCATAGTCTGCGTGAGTGCCGATGAACTTCACCAGAACGCGCTGGTAGGTGTAGGAGACATGCACGACCAGCCGGTATTTGTTCCCGCCGATGTCGAAGATCACCCGGTTGTCGCTGACGAAATCGGCCGTCCCGTAACGGGCCTTGATGTCGGCAGACCCCTTCCACGAGGATTTGGCGACGACGGCGTACCAGCTGCGCAGCGGAGCCTCGGCTTGGGGATGCTTCGCCCAGAACTGTTTCAAGGTCCGGCGGGCGATGATCTGCATGGTGGCACTTTAGGATGTTCCCATTGTGGGAACAAGCTAAATCCGATGGTGGGAACAAAGAGGCGGGGGGTGCCGTAACGCCACCGTGGCTGTAGGTTTGTCCCCCAAAAGCCGAAGGCCGCGCACCTTTCGGTGTCGCGGCCTCCTAGCCTCTCGACGGCGCTGGGGCTAACCCCGCGCCGGAGCGCGTGCGAGCGCTCCCTACTTGATCTTGTATTCCTTGAACGCGACATGCTTGCGCGCGACCGGATCGTACTTCTTGAACTCGAGCTTCTCGGTCTTCGTGCGCGGGTTCTTCTTGGTCACGTAATAGAAGCCGGTGTCGGCCGTGCTGACCAATTTGATGAGGATCGTGCTGCTCTTGGCCATGGTGGGCCGCTCCTGAAAACCGCTTCAAAACAGGCGGCGGAAGATAAGCGTTTCCCGGTTTAAGTCAAGTTTTCCGGGGGGTTGTCGGGGGTGGCGGAACGCCCCGGCGGCCGGTCTCGGCCTAGCCCCGGCGGGGCTTGGCTACATCCTTGATATAGCGGAACAAAGCGGGATTCTCGGCGCCCGGGCGGTGGCCCCGCTGCCAGCGCCGGAGAGCCTCCGCCAGCACATATTCGGTCACATCGACCAGGTTCATGCTCGCCATGGCCTCGACCGGGCGCCAGGCCAGATCCACGAGCTCGCCATCGCCGGCGAGCTGGCCCTGGGCCGCCGCCCCGTCGCCCAGGAAGAAGCGGCTGTTATAGCGCCGGTGCGAGCTCCGGGGCGTGATCGCCCGGCAGATGAAATCGAACGCCTCGAAGCGGGGCGCCAGGCCGCGCTCGGCGAACTGGCGCCAGATGTCGGCCCTGGGCGGATGGGCGGGCTGCGGGCCGGGCGCCCCAATCAGCAGGCCCGTCTCCTCGAAGGTCTCGCGAATGGCGGCGCGCAGGTAAGTGGCGGGACGCTTGCGCGGCGCCGCCCGGCGCAGCGCGGTCTCGACCCCCGGGGCCAGATGCTCCTCGAAGCCGGAGGGCAGCCGGTCTTGCGGATCCACGCGCCCGCCCGGGAAGACATAGATGTCGGGCAGGAACTTCGCCTTGCCATGGCGGCGTCCCATCAGCACCTCGGGGCCGCCATGGGCGCCCTCGCGCAGCAGGACGATGCCCGCCGCGTCGACCGGCCTGACCAGAGGGATCGTCTCGGTCACCGGGAGCCGACCGTGTCGCTCGTCATGTTTCGACCGCTTCGCTCCGGGCTATGGAGCCTGCGTGACGGCGGCGGCTTCGGCGGCATCGGCCGGCGAGGGTGACTCGCCCAACGCCACCGCACGGGTGTAGAGCAGCGGCTTGTGGATCAGGTCCAGCGCCATCTCGACATCGGTCGCGGGTTCCGACTTCACCTGCGGGCAGGTCTTGCGCAGCTTGTCCATCTCGGCCGTGTCGGTGGGTTTCAGCGCGTTGCGCTCGGCCACGGGGATGGCCCGCAGCTCGTTATGCTCGAGCTCGGTCATCAGCTCCGACGGGCTGTGGCCGTTGGTGCAGATCGACGGCAACACGCCGAGCTTGTTCAAGGTATAGCCCGAGGGCGCATGGAAGCGCGCCCAGGTGAGGGTCAGCTCGCCGCTGTTGGGCAGGCGCAGCACCGTCTGCACCGTTCCCTTGCCGTAGGAGTTGCTGCCGATCACGACCGCGCGGCCGCTGTCCTGCAGCGCCGCCGCCACGATTTCCGAGGCCGAGGCGGAGTTGCCATTGACCAGCACCACGATCGGCCGGCCGTCGGCGAGGTCGCCCGCGGTCGCTTCGAAATACTGATGGCTGTCGGGATGGCGGCCATGGGTCGAGACGATGCGGCCCTTCTGCATGAAGACGTCGGAGACCGCGACCGCTTCGTCCAGGAGCCCGCCCGGATTGCTGCGCAGGTCCAGCACATAGCCGGTGATGTTGGCGGCGCCGATCTCCGACTTCGCATGGGAGATCTCGCGCTCCAGGCTTTCGGAGGTGTCGGAATTGAAGCCGTAGATATGGAAATAGGCGACGTTGCCTTCGGGGTGATAGACCACCGTCTCCGGCACCACATGGGCGCGCGACAGCAGGATCGTCGTCGGTACGGTGGTGTCGGCCTTCAGCAGCTTCAGCTCGACGCGGCTGTCCACGGGCCCGCGCAGCTTGTCCACCACCTGGTGCTGGTCGAGCCCCGCCACATCCTGCCCGTCGATCGCGAGGATGATGTCGTCGGTCTGCAGGCCGGCGCGCTGGGCCGGCGTGTAGTTCATGACCGAGATGATGCGCACGCGGCTGTCGGCGACCGCGACCTTCACCCCGATCCCGCCGAAGCCGTCGCGCGAGGCGCGGTTCTCGTCGGCGTCGGCCGCGCTCGAATAGCGCGAGAAGCCGTCGAGCTTCGAGACCATGCCGTCGAACACCGCCTCGTAGATCTTCTCGGGCGGGGTCAGGGCCAGTTTCGCCGAATGGAGCTTCGCGGTCTCGACATAGCGGGCGGCGAGCTCGCCCCAGTCGGTCGCGTCATAGGCGGAGGGCGCATCGAAGCGAACCGATTCCTGGCCGTCGATGTCGAGCTCGACCTCGGTGCTGTTGCGCCGCAGGCCGATCGCCGGATCGAAGGCATCGAGGCGCTTCAAGCCCTCGACGGTGACGTCGCCCAGATTGATGCGGTCGATATAGACGGCGTCGATGTCGTTCAGGCCCGTCACGAACATGTCGCGGGTCTCGTCACGGTCGCCGGTGGCCGTGCCCGGGCCGTCCGTGCTGCCGCAGGCCGCGAGAGCCAACATCGTCATGAGCGCTGCCAGCGGCAGGAGCCGCGGCGCGCTGTTGATCAGTCTCCCACCCATCCGGGTGTCCTCATCACGATCGAAGTCGGGGCCAGGTCCCGCGCCTTGGTTACGAGCCGGCTGCCGGGCCGGATTGGCTGGCAGATTAGCAAAAAACGGCGAAAAGGCGACATATCTCCGCGCGACCTGCGGCATTTTTGCCGGAATTTCATGGAGATGGGCGCTGGGAACCGGTGTCGTTCCCAAAAACTTCACCCCCTTCCCCGACGGCGAAGCCGGCGAGCGGGAGGGGGTAGGGGGAGGGTATTCGATCCCGGGGCGAGACGAGTGAATCCCCTCCCCCAACTTTTGGGGGAGGGCAGGGAGGGGGATGGCTCGGTCCACGATCTCGTCGGGATGCGAAGGGGCCGATACCGAGCAGCCCCCTCCCCAACCCTCCCCCAAAAATTGGGGGAGGGGATTCCCTCGCCGCTTCGTCTGGACCTAGCGCTTCTTCTTCCCGCGCTTCGGGCCCTTGCCGCTCTTCGCGCGCGGTCCTTTGCCGGCGCCGCGGGGCGGGCTTTTGCGCTTGGCGCCGCCGCGCTTGCGCGAGGGGGGCGCGAAGCCGCCCGGCTTGCGCCCGTCCGGGCGGCCGCGCGGACGCGCTTCGGAAACGCGCAACGAGGTCGGCTCGGCGGCCGCGTCTTCGCCTTCGATGATATGGAGCAGCAGCCCGCCGGTGGCGGCGTCGGCCTGTATGAGGCGCAGATGGACCGGCTCGCCCAGCCGGTATTCGCGGCCCCAGCGCCGGCCGATCAGCGCATGGGCGCGTTCGTCATGGTCGTACCAGTCGTCGGGCAGGCTGCCCATCGGCACCAGCCCGCTGGCACCGGTATCTTCCAGGGTCACGAACAGGCCGAAGCGGGTGACGCCGTTGATGCGGCCCTTGAAGACCTGGCCCTCGCGATTGGCGAGAAAGGCGGCGGCATAGCGGTCCATCGCGTCGCGCTCGGCCGCGGCGGCGCGGCGCTCGGTCGAGGAAATATGCTGGCCCAGGCTCTCGAAATTCGCCTCGGCGTCCTTCGGCAGGCCGTCATCGCCGAAATGATGCGCGTCGATCAGCGCGCGATGGACCAGCAGGTCCGAATAGCGCCGGATCGGCGAGGTGAAATGCGCATAGCGCGAGAGGGCCAGGCCGAAATGGCCCAGGTTATGCGGGCTGTAATTGGCCTGGGCCTGGGTGCGCAGCACCAGGTCGTGGATCATCGCGGCGTAGGTGGTGCCGCGCACCTTCACCAGCAGCTCGGTGAACATCTTCGGCCGCAGCACCTGGCCCTTCGCGAGATTGAGGCCGAGGCCCTTGAGGCTTTCGCGCAGGGCGTCGACCTTGGCCGCGTCCGGCTGGTCATGGACGCGATACATCACCGGCTGGCGCTTGACCTCGAGCGTCTCGGCCGCGGCGACATTGGCCGCGATCATGAATTCCTCGATCAGCTTGTGGCTGTCGAGGCGCTCGCGCGGCGCGATCTTGAGGATATGGCCCTGCTCGTCGAGCACCACGCGCCGCTCGGGAATGTCGAGCTCGAGCGTGCCGCGCCGCTCGCGCTCGGCGAGCAGCGCCTTGAAGGCGCCATAGAGCGGCTTGACGACGGGCTCGAGCAGCGGGGCCGTGAGGTCGTCGGGCTGGCCGTCGATCGCCGCCTGCATGCGGGTGTAGGTGAGGCGTGCCGCCGAGCGCATCAGACCGCGATAGAAACGGTGCGAAAGCTTCTCGCCCCGGTCGTTGAAGACCATGCGCACGGCCAGGCAGCCACGGTCTTCGTTGGGTTTCAGCGAGCACCAGCCGTTGGAGAGCTCCTCGGGCAGCATCGGCACGACGCGGTCGGGGAAATAGACCGAGTTGCCGCGCTCGCGCGCGGCACGATCGAGTGCCGAGCCGGGCGTCACATAATGGGCAACATCCGCGATCGCGACGACAACCTGCCAGCCGCCGGAATTCTTCGGATCGTCATCCTCGGTGGCCCAGACTGCATCGTCGAAATCGCGCGCATCCTCGCCGTCGATGGTGACGAGCGGCATGTCGCGCAGATCGGTGCGCGTGCCCAGCGTCACGGGGCCGGCATTCCGGGCCTCGGTCAGCGCGTCCTCGGTGAAGCGGGTCGGGATCTCCTGCTCGGCGATGGCGATCAGGCTGATGGTCCTGGGCTCGCCGAACCGCCCCAGCCGCTCCGCGACGCGGCCCTGCAGCCGGCCGGTGCGATGGGTGTGCAGCACCTCGAGCGCCACCAGCTCGCCGGGCTCCGCACCGTTGGTGTGCGGCGGCATGATGCGATATTCGGCCTTCACGCGACGGTCGGTGGGGCGCAGCTGTCCGCCGCCTTCGGGATGTTTCTCGAAGATGCCGATGATGCGCGAGGGCTGGCCGACCAGCTGGCGGATCAAGCGCGCGCTGTAGCTGTCGGCACCGGTGCGCGAGAGCCGTGCCAGGATGCGGTCGCCCGCGGCCAGGGCCGGGCTTCCACGGCGCTCGGGCGCCACCTCGATGCGCGGCGGTGCCTCCTCGCTGGCCCAGCTCACGGGCCGCGCCAGCAGATCGCCGTCGGGATCCGGCCCGTCGATCACCAGCACCGCGACCTCGGGCAGGCTGCCGGGCGGGGCCATGCGCCGCTTGCGGCCGCGATCGACCTCGCCGCTCTCGGCCAGCTCCTTCAGCAGCGCCTTCAGCGGAATCTTGTCGGCGCCCTTGATCTGGAAAGCGCGCGCGATCTCCCGCTTGCCGACCGGCGTCGGGCTCTGGCGGATGAAGTCGAGGATCTGTTCGCGCGTCGGCAGCGACGGCGCCTTGCCGCGGACCATGGGCTTATGAGTTCCGCCCGGCCTTGCGGCCGGGCTCGAGGAGCGGGGAGCGGATCAGGGCTTGGTCTTGAATTCGATTTCGACGAACGCGAACTCGTAGGCGTTGGCGTTGATCACGTTATGCTCGACGCCGAGGGAGCGGTAATAGGAACGGCCCGCCTCGAGTTCGGCGAACTTCTCTTCCTTGCCGTCCCACAGCTTGAGCTTGCCGGTGGTGAGCGGCACCACGACATAGTCGTATTCGTGGCGGTGCCAGGTGGTCTCCGCGCCCGGCGCGAAACGCCACTGGATCACCCGCACGCGATCGTTATCGACCTGCAAGGTGGGCTGGGCCTGGGGAACTTGGGCCATGGTCGGCGGGTCCTTCATGCTGGAATTCGAGGAGGCGCCAGCATAGCAGAGGCGGGCGAGGAGAGGCGCGGGGGCTCGGGAAATTGTCCCCTCCCCCCTTGAGGGGGAGGGTCAGGGAGGGGGAATACGCGGCATCGATCCAGTCTTCCCACTCCCTGGCCCTCTCCCGCAGGCGGGAGAGGGGATTCAGCTTCCGCTTTATTCCCCGTCCGTATCCGACGCGGCCGGCTCGGTCCTGGCCTTGGGCTTCGCCTTGGCTTTCGTTTTCGCCTTCGATTTGGCCTTGGCCTTCGCGGGCGCCTTGGCCTTGGCCGGCGGCTTCGCGGTGGCGGAGGCGGCGGCCTTGATCCTGGGCGCCTTGGGCTCCGCGAGTGCGGCGTCGTCGTTCGCGGGCTTGGCTTTCGCCTTGGCCTTGGCGCCGCCGCGCTTCACGCCCTTGGCCTGGGCGCGGGCCTCGATCAGGGCCACGGCCTGGTCGACCGTGAGCTGGTCGGGTTCGATATCCTTGGGCAGGGTCGCGTTGATTTTGCCATGCTTGACGTACTGGCCGTAGCGCCCGGCATGGAGCGTGATGGGCTGGCCGTCGGCGGGATGCTCGCCGATCTTCTTGCCCGGCGCGCCGCCGCGCCCGCCACGGCCCGTCGAGGGCTCGGCCAGCAGCGCCACCGCGCGATTCATGCCGATGGTGAGGACGTCGTCATCCTTGCCCAGCGATTTGAAGCGGTCGCCATGCTTGATGTAGGGGCCGAAGCGGCCGATGCCGGCGACGATGGGCAGCTGATCCTCAGGATGCGGACCCAGCAGGCGCGGCAATGACAGCAGAGACAGCGCCTTGTCGAGCGTGACGTCGGCGGGCGACAGGCCGCGCGGCAGCGACACGCGCTTGGGCTTGGGCGGTTCCGGCGTGGTGTCGGCGGGCGCGGTGCCATTCGCCTTGCCTGCTTCCTCGTCCTTGCCCTTGGCCTTCTTCTTTTTCTTCTTGGGCTTGGGCGCGCCCGGCACGGCTTCGCCCAGCTGGATATAGGTGCCGTAGGGACCTTTGCGCAGGCTCACCGGCAAATTCGTCGCCGGATCCTGGCCGAGCAGCTTCGGCCCCATATCGACATCGGACCCGTCCTCGCCATTGCTGACACCGAGCCGGCGGGTATAGCGGCAATCGGGATAGTTTGAGCAGCCGATGAAGGCGCCGAACTTGCCGAGCTTGAGCGAGAGGCGGCCCGCCTGGCACCCCGGGCAGACGCGCGGATCGCTGCCGTCGGCGCGCTCGGGGAAGAAATGCGGCCCCAGCTCCTTGTCGAGCTCGTCGATCACCTGCGTGATCGAGAGATCCTTGGTGCCGGCGATGGCGGCGGAGAAGTCGCGCCAGAAATCGCGCAGCACCGTCTTCCAGTCGATCCGGCCGCCCGAAATCTCGTCGAGCTGATTCTCAAGATCGGCGGTGAAGTTGTATTCGACATAGCGGTTGAAGAAGCTCTCGAGGAAGGCCGTCACGACGCGGCCGCGGTCCTCGGGCACGAAGCGCTTCTTGTCGATCTTCACATAGTCGCGGTCCTGCAGGACCTGGATGATCGAGGCATAGGTCGAGGGCCGGCCGATGCCGAGCTCCTCCAGCCGCTTCACCAGGCTCGCCTCGGAGTAGCGCGGCGGGGGCTGGGTGAAATGCTGCTCCGGCGTGACCTCGGTCGGCGTGACGCCGTCGCGCTCGGTCAGGTTGGGCAGGCGGCCGCCATTCTCCTCCTCGTCGGAGGGATCGTCACGATCCTCCTGATAGAGGGCGAGGAAACCGTCGAACAGGATGACCGAGCCGGTCGCGCGCATGACGGCCTTGCCGTCCTTCGAGACGATGTCGATGCCGACCTGGTCGAGCTCGGCGCTCGCCATCTGGCTCGCGACCGTGCGCTTCCAGATCAGATCGTAGAGGCGGGCTTCGTCGGCCTCGAGATAGCGCGCGACGTCGGAAGGCTTGCGGCTGATATCGCTGGGACGGATGGCCTCGTGGGCCTCCTGGGCGTTCTTCGCGGTCGATTTGTATTGGCGCGGCTCGGAGGGCACATAGCGCGCGCCATGCTCCGCCGCGACCAGCTTGCGCGCGGCCGCGATCGCTTCCTGCGAGAGCTGCACGCCGTCGGTGCGCATATAGGTGATGAGCCCCACGGTCTCGCCGCCGAGATCGACACCTTCATAGAGCCGCTGGGCCACGCGCATGGTGCGGCTGGCGCCGAGGCCCAGCTTGCGAGAGGCCTCCTGCTGCAATGTGGACGTGGTGAAAGGCGGGAAGGGATTGCGGCGGACGGTCTTGCGCTCGACCGAGCGCACGGTGAAGGGCTCGCCGCCCGTGACGGTCGCGACCGCGCGCTGGGCGGCCGCCTCGTTGGCGAGATCGAACTTCTCGAGCTTCTTGCCGTCGAGCTCGGTCAGACGTGCCGGAAAGATCTGGCCGGCGGCGGTGCGGAACTTGCCCTCGACCGTCCAATATTCCTGTGGCTTGAAGGCTTCGATTTCTTCTTCGCGCTGGCAGATGAGGCGCAGCGCCACCGACTGTACGCGGCCGGCCGAGCGGCTGCCGGGCAGCTTGCGCCACAGCACGGGCGACAGGGTGAAGCCCACCAGATAATCGAGCGCGCGGCGCGCCAGATAGGCCTCGACCAGCTCCTTGTCGAGCGCGCGCGGATGGCGCATCGCGTCGAGCACGGCGGATTTGGTCACCTCATTGAAGACGACGCGCTCGACCTCGATGCCGTTCAGCGCCTTGCGCCGCTTCAGCTCCTCGGTCAGGTGCCAGGAGATGGCCTCGCCCTCGCGGTCCGGGTCGGTCGCCAGGATCAGCTTGTCGGCGCCCTTGAGCGCGGCGGCGATCTCCTTGAGACGCTGCTCGCCGCGGCCCTCGACCAGCCAGCTCATGGCGAAGTCCTCGTCCGGGCGCACGGAGCCGTCCTTCGGCGGAAGGTCGCGCACATGGCCGAAACTGGCCAGCACGTGATAATCCTTGCCGAGATATTTGTTGATTGTCTTCGCCTTGGCAGGCGATTCCACGACGACGACGCTGTTCATCGGCTCCGTCTGTTCCGTTTCGGCTCCGCAGATCCCGCCTGCAAATCCAGTGATTTAACGCTTCGCCCGTGACAGGGCGGCGCGTCGGCGACAGCAGCGGGACTAATCCGACAGGAGCGAAACGCGGTCGCCCGGATGGCGCTCCAGCCGGCCGGCGAGCTCGAAATCGAGCAGCGCCGCCCGCAAGACGGGGGGTGACATTTGGCATCGCCGGACCAGTTCGTCAACCGATACCGGCGCAGAACCCAGCAATTCCGCGAGTTTGCGGGTGGGTTCGACCGCCGCCGCCGCTCCGTTTCCAGCCGGCTCCAGGCCGTCTGAAGTGCCGAGACTGGCTCGATTTTCCTTAACGAGGTCTTGCGCTGCCCGACCGGCCTCCGCCGAGGCGGCCTGCGACCCATCGCCCGAGGGGAGATCGGATCGATCCGGGGCGGGCGCAAGGGGCGACTCCGGGGCCGGGGGCGGTAATTGGGTCCGAATCGAGACGATCCCGGCCGAACCCGCGGGTAGGGTGGCGCCCGCGGCACGGCCGGCGGTCACGGGGACTGCACATATAGAGTGTGGCTGCAGGTCGAGCTCCGGGTCGAGCCCCAGATGGAGCAGGGCGTCGGCCGCGGTTTCGACCAGCCCGGCGCCCTCGCGCAGCAGCTGGTTGGTGCCCCGGCAGCGCGGGTCGAGCGGCGAGCCGGGCACGGCCATGACCTCGCGACCCTGCTCGAGCGCGAAGCGCGCGGTGGTGAGCGAGCCCGACTTGAGCGCGGCCTCGACCACCAGCACGCCGCGCGACAACCCCGAGACCAGGCGATTGCGGCGGGGAAAATGGCGGGCCTGCGGCTCGGTGCCGAGCGGCATTTCGGAAATCAACGCGCCGCCCTGGTCGAGAATGGCCTGGGCGAGGCTGTCATGCTCCGGCGGATAGACCTGGTCGAGGCCGCCGGCGAAAACCGCGATGGTGCCCGTGGCGAGCGCACCCTGGTGGGCGGCAGCATCGATGCCGCGCGCGAGGCCCGACACCACCACGAGGCCCGCGGCCCCCAGATCGCGCGACAGCTCTTCGGCCAGCTTGCGGCCACCGACGGACGCGTTGCGCGCGCCGACCACGCCGATCGACGGGCGCAGAAGCAGGGCGCCATCGCCGCGCAACGAGAGCAACGGCGGTGCATCCTCGATCGCCGCCAGCGGCTCGGGATAGCCCGCCTCGCCCAGCGCCAGGAATTTTCCGCCGAGGCGGGCGAGGGCGGCGATCTCGTCCTCCGCCTGCGCGCGCGAGGGCGGACGCAGGATCTCGGCGCCGCTCGCCCGCGCCAGCTCGGGCAGGGCCCGCAGGGCCTCGGCCGCGCTGTGGAAGCGATCCAGCAGCCGGCGAAACGTGACCGGCCCGATGCTGAAGGTCCGCGCCAGCCGCAGGCGGTCGGCACGTTCGGGATCGCTCAGGGCGGCTTTGCCGGCGGGCTGCATGGAGTCGAGTTTATGATTTCAGAGAATAATCGTCAATATATACAACTATAAGATGTGTGCGGCCACAAGATGGCCCTGGAGCTCCGCCATTGTCACCGGGACATCGCGATCCCAACGCATCGCTTGATCCCGTCGCCGATCCGCCCGACCATTGTTTTTTTGGATGCCAGCCCAGGAAGCCAGCAAGGAGCAGCGCCGTGTATCTGCCGCCGGCCTTTCGCCAGGACGACCTCGCCGAGATATTTGCCACGATGCGCGCGGCGCGTCTCTGCAACTTCGTCACGGCCACTGCCGAGGGGCTGATGGCGACGCCGCTGCCGCCCATCCTCGACGACAAGGAGGGCGAGCGGGGTGTGATTTACGGCCATGTCGCTCGCGCCAACCCGCAATGGAAGACCGCGCCGATCGGCGAGGCCATGGCGCTGTTCACGGGGCCGGACGCCTATGTGACGCCGTCCTGGTACGCGACCAAGCGGGAGACCGGCAAGGTCGTGCCGACCTGGAACTACAGCGCGGTGCATGCTTATGGTCCGGTCGAGTTCTTCGAGGATGCCGACCGGCTGCTCTCGATCGTCACGCGGCTGACGGCCCTGCATGAGACGCCGCGCGCCCAGCCCTGGGCCGTGAGCGACGCACCGGAAGATTTCATCAAGGCCCAGTTGCGCGGCATCGTCGGCTTTCGCATGCCGATCACCCGCCTCGAGGGCAAGCTCAAGATGAGCCAGAACCGCACCGCCGAGGACCGGGCCGGCGTCGCCGCCGGTCTCGCATCGAGCGACCGTCCCTCGGATCGCATCGTCGCCGGGATGATTCCGAAGTAAGCGCGTAGCGGCAAAGCCCCCTGCCGCTCTAAGTTTCTTTCTTCCCAATCTTCGGCTCTTCGCCCTTGAGCAGGCGTCGGATGTTCTCGCGATGGCGCCACCAGACGAGCGCCGCGACGAAGATCGCGAAGACAGCGAGGCGAGGGCCGGCGAGGAGCCAGGCATAGATCGGCGCGAAAAGGAGGGCGAGCAGCGCCGAGAGCGAGGAGTAGCGGAAGATCAGCGCTGCCGCGAGCCAGGTCACGCAGGCAAGCGCGCCGACGCGCCAGTCGAGCGCGAGCAGGATGCCGAGGCTGGTGGCCACGCCCTTGCCGCCCTTGAATCCGAGCCAGACCGGATAGAGATGGCCGAGGATCGCACCGGCGCCGGCGGCGAGCATCAGGTCGGGGCCAGCGGCATCGCCGCCCCAATATTGGGCGATGAGGACCGCCGCCGCGCCCTTGGCGCCATCGAGCAGCAGGGTCGCCAGCGCCAGCAGCTTGTTCCCGGTGCGCAAGACATTGGTGGCGCCAATATTACCGGAGCCGATCTTTCGGATATCGCCGAGGCCGGCCGCGCGCGTCAGCAGCAGGCCGAACGGGATCGAGCCCAGCAGATAGCCTAGCGCCAGCGCGACGAGATGAATCCAGGAAGGATCGAAGCCGGAGCCCGGATCGCCCATCAGGCGTACGCCTCGAAGACGGTGCGGCCGTCGACCAGGGTGCGCAACACGCGGCCTTTGACGGCGCGCCCGTCGAAGGGCGAGTTCTTCGACTTGCTGCGGAAGTGATCGACCTCGATCTTGCCCTCCGCGTCGGGATCGAACAGCAGCAGGTCGGCGGGGGCGCCCTTGGCGAGGCGGCCCTGCGGCAGCCTCAGGATATCGGCGGGTGCCGTCGACAGGCGGCGGATCAGCTCGATCAAGGTGAGCTTGCCCTGATGCACCAGCGCCAGCGAAAGCGGCAGCAGCGTCTCGAGCCCGACGATGCCGAATTCGGCATGGGCGAAGGGCACGCGCTTGGATTCCGTGTCGTGAGGCGCGTGATCGCTGGCGATGGCATCGATGGTGCCGTCGGCGATGGCGGCGGCGATGGCGGCGCGGTCGCTCTCGCTGCGCAAGGGGGGCGAGAGCTTCGCGAAGGTGCGGTAATCGCCGACCTCGGCCTCGGTCAGGGTGAAATAGGGTGGGGCCGTGTCGCAGGTGATCTTGAGACCGCGCGCCTTGGCGGCACGGATCGCGGCGACCCCATCGCTGGTCGAGAGATGGGCGACGTGATAGCGGGCGCCGGTCATCGCCACGAGATGGAGATCGCGCTCGATCATCATCACCTCGGCGGCGCGCGGGATGCCGGAGAGGCCGAGACGGGTGGCGAGCGCGCCGCCATTCATGACCCCGCCGGCCGCCAGATCCGGCTCCTCGGGATGCTGCAGGATCAGAAGATCGAAGGTGCTGGCATAGCTCATGGCGCGGCGCAGCACGCGGGCGCTGGCGACGGCCCTGGTGCCGTCGGTAAAGCCCAGGGCGCCGTTCTCGGCCAGCAGGCCGAACTCCACGATATCCTTCCCCTCGGCGCCGCGCGTCACGCTGCCATAGCAATAGACCTTGGTGCCCTTGGTCTCGCGGGCGCGCCGCGCGATGAACTCGACGCCGGAAACATGGTCGATCACGGGATCGGTATTGGGCAGAGTCACCATGCTGGTGATGCCGCCGGCCGCGGCCGCCTCGCTGGCGGTCGCGATGGTCTCCTTGTGCTCTTCCCCGGGCTCGCGCAGCTGGACCCGCATGTCGACCAGGCCCGGGACCAGGCAATGGCCGCCGCAATTGACTTCGATGGCATCGGCGGGCAGGCCGTGCTGGCCGAGCGCCGGGCCCAGATCGGCAATCTCGCCATCGACGATGAGAATGCCGCCGGGACCGTCATAGCCCGAGGCCGGGTCGATCAGCCTGGCATTGAGCAGGGCGGTCGGGCGGGGCGGGAGCCTGGAACTGCGCGTCATCGGCTCAGCTCCCCAGATTGTCGCGCAGTTTTCGGGTCAGGAGGTCGAGGCAGGCCATGCGCACGGCCACGCCCATCTCCACCTGCTCGCGGATGGCGCTGCGGCCGATATCGTCGGCCACCTCGCTGTCGATCTCGACGCCGCGGTTCATCGGGCCCGGATGCATGATGAGGGCATCGGGCTTGGCCGATCCCAGCTTGTCGTAATCCAGGCCGAAGAAGCGGAAATATTCGCGGATCGACGGCACGTAGGAACCCTGCATGCGCTCGGTCTGGAGGCGCAGCATCATCACGATGTCGGCGCCGTCGAGGCCTTTGCGCATGTCGGTAAAGGCCTTCACCCCCAGCTTTTCGATGGCGCCCGGCAGCAGGGTCGGCGGGGCGATCACCCGCACGGTGGCGCCCATCGTCGTCAGCAGGTGGATGTTGGAGCGCGCCACGCGGCTGTGAAGGATGTCGCCGCAGATGGCGACGATCAGGCCTTCGAGCCGGCCCCGGCGCCCGCGAATGGTCAAGGCGTCGAGCAGCGCCTGGGTCGGATGCTCATGGCTGCCGTCGCCGGCATTGATCACGGCGCAATCGACCTTCTGCGACAGGAGATTGACGGCGCCGGAGTCAGGATGGCGCACCACCAGCACGTCGGGATGCATGGCGTTGAGGGTGATGGCGGTGTCGAGCAGGGTCTCGCCCTTTTTGATCGAGCTCGCCTGCACCTGCATGTTGATGACGTCGCCACCCAGCCGCTTGGCCGCCAGCTCGAAGCTGGTGCGGGTGCGGGTCGAGTTCTCGAAGAACAGGTTCATGACCGTGCAGCCGAGGAGAAGCGAACCCTTCTCCTTCTGGCGCATGCGGTCGATATAGGATTCGGAAAGGTCGAGCAGCCCCGAGATTTCGTCCCGGGTGAGGCCGTCGATGCCTAGCAAATGGCGGTGCCGGAAGCTGAGCGGGGCCGGCCTTTCGGTGCTGCGGGTCATCGAGGGCGGACTATAAGCGCGGGGTCCTGCGTGGAGCAAGCGCGGCGAGGTGATTCAATTTGTTGTCTCCTCCCCCGCTCTGCGGGGGAGGACCAAGGAGGGGGCCGCTCGCTGCTTTTCGTTCGCGCAGCCCCCTCCCTAGCCCTCCCCCGCGAGGCGGGGGAGGGGACAAGAACTCCCGACTCGGCTCCGCTCACTCTTCCACGGCGACTGGCTGCCGCCGCAGGCTCCGGATCCAGGACACGACCGGAATCGGCAGATAAATCAGCAGCAACGCCACGGCGGTCCAGATCAGGCCGGACGAACCCAGATGGTCCATGGCGGCGCCGGCGATGACGGGACCGGTCAAGGTGCCGATCCCCCACATCAGGGTAAAGACCGCGCTGGCGGTGGCGAGATCCGAGCCGGTGAAGCGCTCGCCCAGCATGATGACGCCGAAGCTGTAGAGCATGGCGAAGATGCCGCCGCAGAAGAAGAACAGCGCCAGCCCGAGATATTCGGCGCCGATGGCGAAGGGGACGAGCAGGAAGCCGCCGATGCTGACCAGCACGCAGAGCAGGAACAGCAGGCGCCGGTTCATATGGTCGGCAAGCCAGCCCAGCGGATATTGCAGCGCGATGCCGCCGAGGCTCATGACCGTCATGATCATGAAGGCGCGCTGCTCGGTGGTCCCGTGATCGACGGCATAGATGGCGAAGAAGGTGTGGAACGCCTCGCCCACGGCGGCGAACAGCAGGTTCAGGAGATAGGGCATCGGCGCCAGCAGCAGGAAGCGCAGGAAATGCACGCTGGGCCGGCCCTCGAGGCGAGGCACGGCGCGGCCCGCCAGCAAGGTGATGACGCAGCCCACCAGCGAGAAGGCGGCCGCGACGATGAAGGGAGAAAAGCCGCTGGAGCCCGTGATCAGCAGCAGCAGCGGTCCGAGCGCCATGCCGGCCGAGGAGGCGGTCGCATAGATCGCGATGATCCGCCCGCGCTTCTCGTCGGGTGCCATGGTGTTGATCCAGGCCTCGCTGGCGACCCAGATGACCGATCCGCAGGAGCCGAGGATGAAGCGCAGCGGAAACCAGGCCCAGAAATTGGGAAAGGTCGGGAGCAGGCCATAGATCACGGCCGACAGCAGCATGGCACCCAGCAGCAGGCGGCGCGGCCCCAATGCCAGCATGAGACGGCTGCTGAGCGGGGCGGAGAGAATGACGGCCATCGCCGAGGCCGCGGTGCTGAGGCCGATCAGGCCCTTCTCGACGCCCTGCCGCTCGAGGATCAGTGCCAGCAGCGGAAAGGTGATGCCGTAATTGAGCGTCGCCAGTGTGACGGACGCGATCACGCAAGCGAGGCTGCGCGCCCGTGCGCCGCTGCTGGCCGCCGTGGCAGCACTCATCAAATGGCGCCGTCGGCCTTGAAGCGGTTGAGTTCGGCGTCGCCGACCCCGAGCAACTCCTTCAGCACCTCTTCGGTATGCTGCCCGGCATAGGGCGGGGCCCGGCGATATTCGACCGGTGTTCCGGAGTATTTGATCGGATTGCCGATCAGATCGACCTGGCCCGAGCCCGCGAGCGGGTGGGGCATGGTGATCTTCATGCCGCGATGCTGGATCTGCGGATCCTCGAACACCTGTTTCACATTGTTGACGGGGCTCGCCGGCACGCCGAGCTTGGCGAGGCCCTCGTTCCATTCGGCCTGCGTCTTGCTCTTGGTGAGGGGCGGCAACAGCTCGTCATAGAGGACTCGTCGGTTATGGACGCGATCCTCGTTGGTGACGAAACGCGGGTCGGTTGCGAGCTCTGGTGCGCCGGCGAAGGCGCAGAACTTCTGGAATTGCGAATCGTTGCCGACCGCGAGCAGGAAGTAGCCGTCCGCGCATTCCAGCACGTTGTAGGGAACGATGTTGGGATGCTCGTTGCCGACGCGCCCCGGCACCTTGCCTGAGGTGAGATAGTTCAAGCCGATATTGACCAGCCAGGCGACTTGCGTGTCGAGCAGCGAGAGGTCGATATATTGTCCCTCACCGGTCGCGTTGCGGTGATGCAGCGCCGCCAGGATGGCGGTTGTCGCATACATGCCGCACATGACATCGGCGATACCGACGCCCACCTTCATCGGCGGGCGGTCGGCCTCGCCGGTGACGCTCATGATTCCGCCCAGCCCCTGCGCCAGCAGATCGTAGCCGGCGCGCGGCGCATAGGGGCCCGTCTGGCCGAAACCGGTGATGGAGCAATAGATCAGCTTGGGGAACTGGTCCTTGAGGTTGGCATAGGCGAGGCCATAGCGCGCCATGTCGCCGGCCTTGAAATTCTCGACCATGATGTCGCAGGTCGCGATCAGCCGCTTGGCGAGGGCCTGGCCCGCGGGCTTCGCGATGTCGATCGTAACCGACCGCTTGTTGCGGTTGCTCGACAGGTAATAGGCGCTTTCGCCGGTATTGGCGCCGTTCTTGTCCTTGATATAGGGCGGGCCCCATTTGCGGGTGTCGTCGCCCTGGCCGGGCCGCTCGATCTTGATGATATCGGCGCCGAGATCGCCCAGGAGCTGGGTGCAGGTGGGGCCGGCAAGGATGCGGCTCAGATCGAACACGCGGAGGCCCGCGAGCGGTCCAGACATGAGAAGGTCCGTGGCAGAGGTTGATGCGATAAGCCCGAATTGGTGGGCGCACTCTGGCGACGGGCGGGGGTCCGGTCAACTGGCGTGGGGAGACCCGGGGCCAAGCCCTTCAGGTGGCGCGATTCAGCGCATCGAGCGCGCCCTGGAGGATGTAGGCCGCCGCCATCTTGTCCACCACCTCGGCGCGGCGCTTGCGGCTCATATCCGCCTCGTCCACCAGGAAGCGCTCGACCGCGGCGGTGGAGAAGCGCTCGTCCCAGAGCAGAGTGGGGAGATCGCGCCGCGCCATCAGGTTGGCGGCGAACTGGCGGACCGACTGGCAGCGCGGCCCTTCGCTGCCGTCGAGCGCCACCGGCAGGCCGATCACGAATCCGATCACGCGGCGGCTGTCGATCAGCGCCTCGAGCCGCAGCACATCGTCGCTGAACTTGGTGCGGCGGATCGTTTCGACCGGCGAGGCCACGCTGCGGCCAGGGTCGGAGATCGCGATGCCGATGGTCTTGGTCCCGACATCGAGGCCCAGGAGCGCGCCTTTCGGCGGCAGGGTTTCACGCAAGGCGGCGGGGGCGAGGAGCGGCATGGCTTCTTCCTAAAGCGGAGCCGCTCTCACGGCAAGCCGGACGCCTGTCTGGCCTCCGTAAAAAATATTGAAAATATCAAATCAGGCAGTAAATTATGCGGCCATGGACGAGTTAGACAGAAAAATTATCCAGCTCCTTCAAAGCGATGGCGAGCGGCCCCTGGCGGCACTCGGCCGTGCGGTGGGGCTCTCCGTGTCAGCGGTCAATGAACGCGTCAAGAAACTGAAATCCTCTGGGGCGCTGATCGCCATTCAGGCGCGAATCAATCCCGAGGCCCTCGGACTCGACATCCTCGCCTTCATCCACGTATTGATGGACAAGCCTGCGGGCGAGGGGGAGTTCATCAGGCGAATGCGCGAGATGCCCGAAGTGCTGGAGTGTCATCACATCACCGGCGACTACTCCTATCTGTTGAAGCTTCGCGCCCGCAACCCCGCCCATCTCGAACAGATCATCGGCCGGCGCATCAAGGCGATCGCCGGCGTGGCGCGCACGCACAGCGTGATCGCGCTCTCGACCGCCAAGGAAACCTCGACGCTGGACAGCCGGGCGCCATCCGATGCTTGACGGATTTCCCGGCGCGTTCTTCGTCAAGGGCGTTCTCGTCGGTCTCGCCATCGCGGCGCCGGTGGGTCCCACCGCGCTGATCCTGGTTCGGCGCACGCTGGCACGCGGCTGGCCAGCCGGCCTCGCAACCGGCTTGGGCGCCGGCACGGCCGACGCGATCTATGGTCTCGTCGCCGTCGCCGGCTTGTCGCTGATCGGCGATTTCCTGATGGCCGAGCGGGAGTGGCTCGCCTTCATCGGCGGCGTCATCCTGGTGACCCTCGCGATCGTCAGCTGGCGCAGCCATATCGCCGACCGGATCGCGGAGAAGAGCCTCACCGTGGTGGGGCTCGCCGGGCAGTTCTTCTCGATCCTGGTCCTGACCCTCGCCAATCCGATGACGCTGCTCTCCTTCGTGGCCGTGATGGTCGCGATCGGTGCGCTGCCCGAAGAAGGCGAGAACCTCACTACGGCCAGCGCCTATGACGTCCATTTCGTGCTGCAGCTGGTGCTGGGCGTGCTGGTGGGGTCGGTCGGCTGGTGGTTTTTCCTGGTCGCCCTCTCGCTCGCGATGCGCAAGCGGCTGAGCCAGCAATGGCTGCATTCCTTCAACCGCGTCTGTGCCGTCGGCCTGCTGCTGTTCGGCGGCTATGTGCTGGTCGAGGCCGTGCGTTGGGCCGTCGAATGAGCGAGGGCCCGCAATCATGTCCGATCTGGATCTGCTGCTGAAGGGCCTGGCGATCGGACTCGCCATCGCCGCCCCGGTCGGACCCATCGGCCTGCTCTGCATCCGCCGCAGCCTGGCGCAGGGCAAGCTTGCCGGCTTCGTCACCGGCATAGGCGCCGCCACGGCCGACGGCGTCTATGGCGCGATCGGCGCCTTCGGTATCACCGCGATTTCGGCTCTGCTGGTCGATCAGCAGCGCTGGCTGGCGATGGCCGGCGGGCTGTTCCTGATCTGGCTCGGTATCGGCGGGATGCGCCGGCCGCCGGCGACCGAGGCGGCGACGCCGTCGCGCAGCGCCCGCGACCTGGCGGGTTTTTTCGTCTCGACCTTCGCGCTGACCCTGACAAACCCGGCGACCATTCTCTCCTTCGCGGCGGTCTTCGCGGGGCTCGGTCTGGGTGCGGGCGCGCAGGGCGGCATGAGCGCCGGCAGCATCGGGGCGGCGCTGATCACGATCGCCGGCGTGTTCACCGGCTCCGCGGTCTGGTGGCTGTTCCTCAGCAACGCCGTCGGCTGGCTGCGCACGCGTCTGGGACCGGCCCTTCTGGTCTGGATCAACCGCCTGTCGGGGCTGATCCTGGTCGGCTTCGGCCTGCTCGCGGTCTGGACCGCGCTGCGCTGACGCGGCCAGCGGCGCTTAGTCTTTCGGCTCTTTCGGTGCCTTCAGCTCGAACACCAGTAAAGTCGAGGTCGCCGAAGCGTAGAGCCGGCCGCCGGCATCGACGAGGCGACCCTCGGTGAAGGCCACGCGTTTCCCGATCGTCACGATCTTCCCTTCGGCGCGGACCGCCCCCGTCTCGAGCGTAATGGCACGGTGGTAGGCGATCTTGAGCTCGACGGTCGTATAGCCCTGGTCGGCTGACAGCGCCGAATGAGTGGCGCAGCCACAGCAAGAGTCCAGCATCGTCGCCGCGTAGCCGCCATGCATGCTGCCGATCGGATTGAGGGCATGCGGTCCCGGTACGCCTTCGAAGACGGCGCGTCCTTTCTCGACCTCGACCAGATTGAAGTCGAGCGTCTCCGCGATCGGCGGGCGCCGGCCCGTCTTCATCAGGAGCTGCAATTGCTCGAGGCCGGTGAGGCGGCCTCGATGTTCCTCGAAAACGTTCATTCGGTTCTGGTCCTCGAAAGTTGGAAGTGCGATCCGGGCGGGTAAGCCCGGATCAGGAGGCGGCGGGCGCGAGCGAGGCCGACATGGCCTGCAGGATCTCCTCGGAGAGGGCAGGGTCGTCGACCGCCCGCGCCAGGACCATCGCTCCCACCAGGCTCGAAAAGACAGCGAGGGCCCTCTTGCGTTTCGCGGCCGCCGAACGGCCGGGAATCAATCCTGTCAGACGATCAATGAGGGTGCGGAACCCTTCCGTCACACTGCGGCGGATCGCGGGGCTCTGGCGGGCGACCTCGGGCCCGAGCGCGGACAGCAGGCAGCCCAGGCCCGGATCGTCGCGGTGACGGGGGGACAGATAGGCCTGCATCAGGGCCGACAAAGGCTTTCCGCCGGGCCGGTCGGCGAGCTTGTCCCAGCGCGCCACCGTCTCGGCGATCGCGCGGGCGTAGGCCTCGGCCGCCAATTCCTCCTTGGAGGCGAACTGGCCGTAGAAGCCGCCATGGGTGAGGCCGGCGCGGTGCATCACGTCGGCCACGCCCACGCCCTCGAAACCCCGCTCGCGGAAGAGTTTCGCGGCCGCGGCGAGAACGCGCTCCCGATTGCGCGCGGCCTGTTCTCGACTGACTTTCATGGGTCGCTCCAACGTCACGTCCGTCGGCTTGACAATATAAATGATCGCCATCATGTATTCAATGATGATGATCGACATTTAACCGTGGCGCCCGCCACCGAAGGATAGGAGAGCTCCATGCGTTACAAGCTGTTCGGCCGCCATACGGGCCTGCGCGTTTCCGAGCTGGCGCTGGGCGCCGGGAACTTCGGCACGGGATGGGGCCATGGCGCCGATCGCGACGAGGCCCGGAAGATCTTCGACGGCTACGTCGAGGCGGGCGGCAATTTCATCGACACGGCGAATGGTTATCAGCTCGGCCAGTCGGAGCCGATGGTCGGCGAGTTCATCGGCGCCAACCGCGATCACTTCGTGCTGACGACCAAATACACCCTGCAGACCACGCCCGAGGACGGGCTGCTGCAGACCGGCAACAGCCGGAAGAACATGATCCGGTCGGTCGAGGCGAGCCTCAAGCGGCTCAAGACCGATCGCATCGATCTGCTCTGGACGCATATGGCGGACGGCATGACGCCGATGGAAGAGATCCTGCGCGGCTTCGACGATCTGGCGCGCGCCGGCAAGATCCTCTATGCGGGCCTGTCGAACTTCCCAGCCTGGCGAATCGCGCGCGGCGCGACCCTGGCCGAGCTGCGCGGCTCGCTGCCCATTGTCGGCATTCAGGTCGAGTACAGCCTGGCCGAGCGCACGGGCGATCGCGAGCTCCTGCCGATGGCCGAAGCGCTGGGCCTCGGTGCCGCGCTCTGGTCGCCCCTGGGCGGCGGCTTCCTCACCGGCAAATATCGCGAGAAGGAAGAAACCAACCGGCTCGCCAAGCTCGGCATGCTGGTTCACACCGAGAGATCGGCGCGCGAAACGGCGCTGCTGGATACGGTGCTGGCGGTCGCCAAGGAGGCCGGGACCACGCCGACCCACATCGCCATTGCCTGGTTGCTCGAGAAATCGGCGCGTTCGACGGTGGGGCTTGTTCCGATCCTGGGCTCGCGCAGCCGGGGTCAGCTCGACAATACGCTGGGCGCGGTCGAGGTGAAGCTGACGCCGGATCAGGTGACGAGGCTGGACGTTGCCAGTGCCATTCCGCTGGGCATCCCCCACGATCAGCTGCGGGAATCAGCTCCCCAGCTGGCGGGCGGCAAGCCCGAGCTCCTGGATCCGCCGGCCATTCCGGTGGCCTGAGCCAGGGCCGCTCGGGCTCCGGCCGGCGTCAGATTCCGTCGCCCTCGTCCGGCTGGATCATGCTCTTCTGCGGCTGCTGATTGTCGGTGGCACCGCTGTTGGCGCTGCCGGTGTCGGGCTTGGGCTCCGGCACGCTGCCGCTGCTGGAGTTGCTCGATCCGCTGTCGTCGCTGTTGCTGTCGCTACCGCGCGCCTCGGCCAGGCCGTCGACGACGCGGCCCAGCGCGCTCTCATAGATGCGGATGCCGTTCTCCTGGAACTCCTGCGGATTGACCCCGAACTGCACATTCAGGTCATGCTCGGTCTGCAGGTTGCCGTCATCGTCGACATAGAGCTTCACGGCGATCTCGTCGCGATTCCAGTTGTTGGCGAAGCGCAGCAGGCCCTCGCGGTCGATGCCACGGATCTCCGAGGACGGAATGGGGGCGGTGAAGCGCAGATTCCAGATGGTTCCGTCATCGAGCTTGTCGAACACGACCCAGCCCTCGAGCGGGACATCGTTGCCGTGGAAGGTGACCTCGAGGTCGCCTTCGCCGTCGATCTTGCTCTTGATGTGTTCGTCGCTCAGCAGCGAGCGCACCAGCTCCGCCGACGGCTTGTAGAGCGCGCTGTCGAGCCGGCTTCCCTTCGGCGCATCGAACGCCAGGGCCGGAACCGACAGGGGCCCGGGCGCAACGGCGGCCAGGAGGACCGTCAGGCCGGCGGTCAGGAACACGGAACGCAACATCGATCCTCCCAGGGCGGGCTGCCGAGGGGCCCGCATGAGTTCGGCAGCCGGCGTGGAATTTTCGCGCGAAGCGGGGGCTTCGCGCAATCGGTTGAAAATGGCAGCGCTCATGGCTGGAATCTCGACAACTGGCCCTGCTTGCCTTGAGGCGGAAGGGCGGCTTCCTGCGGGGCGCTGGCGACGAAGTCGGGCAGGGCGGCCGCGAAAGCGGCCGCGGAGACGGCCATATCGGCGCCTTTCAGCTCCCGGAAGTCGACCTCGGCGGATTCGATGCCGATGATGACGCAGGCATCGTTCTCGCAGACCAGGTCGGGCGAGCCGGAATCGCCGGGAACGGTGCCGCAATGATGGGCGTAGGTATTGTCCTTCCAGACCATGGAGAGATGGCAGTTGCGCCGCGCCACGGGATGGTCGCTCTGCTCGTTGCCGTAGCCGATCTGGGTCATGGAGGGTCCGTTCGCCTCGACCATCGCTTCGAGGTCTTGCGGATCGAGCGCACGGATGGGAAGGACACCCGTATCCTGGCCCACGCCGCGATCGAGACGCAGCAGCGCCCAATCATAGCCATCGACCTCGTTGGTCTCGAGGAAGCGCTTGTGATCGAACTCGGGCGGCATGTAGACGTCGCGGATCAGGGCCGTCGCAATGAAATGGCCCTGGTCGTAGCCGGCGCTGAAGCGTTCGGCGACGACGCTCCGGTGATCCTCGTCGAACAGGCAATGAGCGGCGGTCAGGATCACGTTCTCGGCCACGACCGAGGCCGAGCAGAGACCGCCATCCGACATTTCCAGGAGCCCGATGGCGCGCGCGGGCGGAACGCTGGCATCGACCGGTTCGCCGGGCGTGTCGCCATGCGGATTGTCGGTGTCTTCCTGGGTCTGCTGGCCGTTCGAGGCGCCGTCGCTGGCGCCGCTGTCGGGTGAGGCGAGGGCGTTCAGGGCGCGGGCCAGCGCGTCCTGGTAGAGCCGGATCCCATTCTCCTTGAACTCGTCGGGATTGATCCCGAACTGAACCGGCTGGTTATGCTCGGCTTCGATCTGGCCGTCCTCGTCGAGATAGAGCTTGAGCGCGATCTCGTCGCGATTCCAGGCGTTGGCAAAGGCGATGAGCGCATCCCGGTCGCGATCGCCCGTCAGTTCCTGGGGAATGATCGTGGTGAAGCGGATATTCCAGATCTCGCGCTCGTCGACCCGGTCGAGCACGATCCATCCGGGCAGATCATGCTGCGCGGCCTGAAAGGTGAGCGCCACATCGCCTTCGCTGTCGATCTTGCTGAGGATGCCCTCGTCCGAGAGCAGCGACTGCAGCAGGGCCGCCGAGACGCGATAGAGCGGCGTCGCGATGCGGCTGTCGCTCGGCGGCTTGAAAGCCAGGGCCGGGCCGGGGCAGGCCCAAAGCGTGACGCCGATCAGAAAGGCGAGCAGGCCGGCAGTAAAGGCAGAGGGGCGCATCCGAACCTCGGCTATCGGGACTCCGAGGGCCTTGGCCGCCCCCCTTGAGGACATTATGCCTGGATCGCTGCCGTTTTGCTCGGCGCTTCGAGAGGAAATCCGCCGGACCCCGGGGACCCGCAGCTGCCGGCGGGGCGGGTCAGCGCAGGTCGCTGGCGCGCTGTCCCATCGCGCCGGCCCGCGAATCCACGTTGGGGTCCTTGATCCAGTCCTCCACCGGCGTCGCCTGCAGCTTGCCGGAACCGAGGTCCTTCAGGGTCGGGGCGAAGGCGGCGCTGCCGACCACCAGGAACACGTGATTGACGTAATCGAGATCGACCCAGGCATAGTTGATCCCGATGATCCGGTATTTGTCGCCCTGATGCAGCAGCAGCGGCGATCCGGAATCGCCTTTCACCAGGCCGCACTGGGTCGTGTAGTAACGCGCATCCAGCACATCGGCCGGACCGCAGCTATGCCGGAGCTTCGGGCGGAAACCGCCCTGGCCGCCATAGCCGATCTGAATGACATCGGACTTCGCGTCGTCGACGATGCCATTGAGGTCGGGCTTGGTCGCCGCAAAGACGTCGATGATCCCGGTCTGCCGGCCGATCGGCGAATCCAGCGTCGGCAGCGCCCAATCCCGGCCGAAAGCGGGATTGTCGATGGTCTTGCCGTCGAACTGATGGACCGGGTCGTAGTCCGGGTCGACATGGACCGCCGTCACATTGGCCGTCGCCACCGCATCGCCATGATCGCTTCCCGCATTGAACAGGAGCGGCTTCACATGGCGGCCTTTGTCGTCCATGACGCAATGGGCCGCCGTCAGGACGATATCTTCGGCGACCAGGGTGGCCGTGCAGATAAAGCCGCCCTGGGTTTCGAGGCGGCCGACGGCGCGCGCCGGCATTTTCGAGGGGTCGGCCAGCTCCCAGTCCGAGGCGTAGGCCTTGTCGCCCTGGGACTGGTGGGCCTTGCTTTCCTGGGCGAGGTCGTCGAGGACCCGGTCCAGCGTGGTGCGGAACGCGCCGATGTCCCGCTTCATCCGCGTTGCGTCATAGGGCGCCGGCGTTCGCGGATAGGTGGCGGTCAGAACGAGCACGCCGCTGTTTTCGAGATCGAGATGCGTCGGCCCCAGATTCCTGTTGTTCCAGCGCTGCGCGAAATCGTGCAGGATCTCGCGGCTGAGAAACAGGATCCTGTCGGCGGGGATCGGTGCCAGCGGATCGATGGCGGCAACCTTGCCATGGGCATCGACGGTGAGGGCGATGGAGCCCGGCACCGGCACCTTGCCCTTGATCCAGGTGACCTCGATCTCCTTCGCGTCGCCCGAGGGCTTGGTGTCGAGCCCGAGATCCTGGACGGCCTGCGATGCCTGCGCCACGGTCATGGGCCCCGCGGCCGTGTCGTCCGCGAAACCGGCGGCGAGGGACGCGACGAACGTCAGGATGAAGGCGAGTCCGGCGAGGGGTGCGCGCAAGGAATCGTCTCTACCGGGTGCTGCGGGTGCCTGCGTTCTCCGACTTCTCGGAAGCGTCGCGCGTCGATGCATGATTCAGGAACTCCGGCAGCGCATTGATGAAGGCGGTGCTCGAAACCGCGACATTGGCGTGTTTGATGTCGTGAAAGTCGATGATCGCCTCGTCGATGCCGATGATGCTGTAGCTGCCATTCTCGAACAGCAGATCTGGCGAACCCGAATCGCCCGGCTCGATATGGCAGAGATGCGCGTAGGTATTGTCCTTCCACACATGCGCAAGGCGGCAATCGCTCTGCATGGTGAGCTCCATCGAGCTGCCATAGCCGACCCGAAACACCTGGTAATCCTGCGAGCCGATCATGCGGTCGAGCGTCGCGGAATCCAGTTCCTTGATGGGAAGAATGCCGGTCTTGTCGCCGATGGCGCGGTCGAGCCGGACGAAGGCCCAGTCATGGCCTTCCATGCCGTTCGCGCTGAAGATGCGGGTGATGTCGAACTCCGGCGGCACGAATACGTCGAGGACGCCGGCCTCGACGACCGCCTTGCCGTCGACATAGGCGGCGCGGAAACGCTTGGGCTTGACCGCCCTGCCGGCGAAATTGAACAGGCAATGGGCCGCGGTGAGAATCACGTCGGCGCCGACCACGCTGGCGGTGCAGTAGCCGTCGTTCAGCTCCAGCAGCCCTACGGCCTGGGCCGGCAACTGGCTGATATCGGCTTTCTTCCGGGTCGAGTTGTAGCTGCTGGAGAACTCGTCGAGCTGATCGCGAATGCGGCTCAAGGTCTGCTCGAACCGGTGCAGCCCGTTGGCTTCGAATTCCGCGGGGTTGATTCCGTACTCGACCGGCATGTTGGTCGAGGCGATCAGGATGTCGTCGTCCCCGGTATAGAGCGTGATCATGCCTTCGACCCGATTCCACCGATTGATGAACTCGGCCAGCATGGCGGGGTCGGGGTCTTCCTTGGGCTTGGCCGGGAGAATCGCGGCCACGCGCAGGTTCCAGATCTGGCCGTCGGGATTCCGGTCCAGATTCACGAAGCCGGGGTAGTTCGTGCCGTCGACATGCCAGTCGATGGCGACATCGCCGTCGGTCATGGTGCGCGGCGAAAGGCCCGCCTTGGCCAGCAGCGACTTCACATAGCTGTCGGTTGCCTTGAAAAGCGTTCCCGGCAGCGGCTCGCCCGTCGAAGCGGCGAAGCCGGGGTGGGAAAGGGCGAGCAGGACGGCAAGGGCCGTCAGGACGTGGCGTGACGTGCGGAGGAGGGACATGGGTGATCGGGCGCGAGGGCTCGTCGAATTGCTATGTCCCTGTCGGGACGGGGGCCGGGCCCTCGGGCGAAATCGCAGAGGGTGAAAATCAGGTCGATAGAACCAGTCTGACGTGAAATTCCTGCGATCTGCAACCTCGGCAGTGGCGAGGGGCGCGGTTAACGCCGGGGAATAGGACGCAAACGCCCGAGAATCGGGCGGAAATCGGGCAGTTTGGCCGTTCCGGCGCCCGGGAAGGCGCTGTTGCGGGCCCCGGGGGCGGGTGATATTTTCCCCGCCTCCCGACATTCCCGGAGCGTTCTCCCCGGCCGTTTACCGGAGCCATCCTTAGGATTCCCATGTCGCTCGACCGCAAGACCGTTGCCCATATCGCGACTCTCGCCCGCCTCAAGCTCACGGATGAGGAGCTCGACGGCTATGCCAAGGAACTGGACGGCATTCTGCATTGGGTCGAGCAACTGGACGCGGTCGATGTCTCGGGCGTCGAGCCGATGAGCGGCGTCGGGCGCTTCGCCCTGCCCAAGCGCAAGGACGAGGTGACCGACGGCAATTGCCGCGACCGGGTCCTGGCCAATGCGCCGGATGCCGCGGCCGGCTTCTTCTCGGTCCCCAAGGTCGTGGAGTGACCGCAACCATGACCAAGATCACCGATCTCACGATTGCCGGCGCGCTCGACGGGCTCGCCAAGGGCAGTTTCTCCGCCAGGGAGCTGACGCAGGCCCATCTCGAGGCGATGGCGGCCGCACGCCACCTCAATGCCTACATCACCGAGACGCCCGAGAAGGCCCTGACCATGGCCGAGGCGTCGGACCAGCGCCGCCGCGCCGGCAAGGCCGGCGCCATGGACGGTATTCCGCTGGCGATCAAGGACCTGTTCTGCACCGAGGGCGTCCCGACCACGGCCGGCTCGCATATCCTGCAGGGCTTCAAGCCCACCTATGAATCGACCGTCTCGACCAATCTCTGGAAGGCCGGCGCCGTCATGCTGGGCAAGGCCAATCTGGACGAGTTCGCGATGGGCTCCTCCAACATGACCAGCTATCACGGCCATGTCGCCAATCCCTGGAAGCGCAAGGGCGATCCCTCGGTGCTGGTACCCGGCGGTTCCTCGGGCGGCTCGGCCGCCTCGGTTGCGGCACGCATCGCGATGGCGGCGACCGGCACCGATACCGGCGGCTCGATCCGCCAGCCGGCCGCCTTCTGCGGCATCGTCGGCATCAAGCCGACCTATGGCCGCTGCTCGCGCTGGGGCATCGTCGCCTTCGCCTCGTCGCTGGACCAGGCGGGCCCCATGACCCGCAGCGTGGAGGACGCCGCGATCATGCTGGGCGCCATGGCGGGCCACGATCCGAAGGATTCGACCTCGGTCGATCTGCCGGTGCCGGATTTCCGCGCCGCGCTTACGGGCGACATCCGCGGCATGAAGATCGGCATCCCGAAGGAATATCGCGTCGACGGCATGTCGGCCGAAATCGAGACGCTCTGGGCACAGGGCGCCGAATGGCTCAAGGCCGCCGGCGCCATTCCGGTCGAGATCTCGCTGCCGCATACGAAATACGCGCTGCCGACCTACTATATCATCGCTCCCGCCGAGGCCTCCTCGAACCTCGCGCGCTATGACGGCGTGCGGTTCGGCCTGCGCGTTCCGGCCGACACGCTGGATGAGATGTATGAGCTCACCCGCGCCGCCGGCTTCGGCGCCGAGGTCAAGCGGCGCATTCTGATCGGAACCTATGTGCTCTCGGCCGGCTATTACGACGCCTATTACTTGCGGGCGCAGCGGCTGCGTAGCCTGATCGCGCGCGATTTCACCGAAGCCTTCAAGCAGGTCGACGTGATCCTGACGCCTGCGACACCGACGGCGGCCTTCGCCGAGGGCGAGAACAGCGACGATCCGGTGGCGATGTATCTGAACGACGTCTTCACCGTGACCGTGAACCTCGCGGGCCTGCCGGGCATCTCGGTGCCGGCGGCGCTCTCGGCCGAGGGTCTGCCGCTGGGCCTGCAGCTCATCGGCAAGGCATTCGACGAGGCGACGCTGCTGAGGGCGGGGCAGGTGCTGGAAAAGGCCGCGGCCTTCACCGCGCGGCCGGAGGCGTAACGGTCATGAACGATGTGATGGCGAACGACAGCAATCTGATCCAGGGCCGCACCGGCGCCTGGGAGATCGTGCTCGGGCTCGAGGTCCATGCCCAGGTGATCTCGAACTCGAAGCTGTTCTCGGGGGCGGCCACGGCGTTCGGCGCCGAGCCCAACACGCAGGTGAGTCTGATCGATGCCGGCTTCCCCGGCATGCTGCCGGTGATCAACGGCTATTGCGTCGAGCAGGCGGTGCGCACGGGCCTGGGCTTGAACGCGCAGATCAATCTGCGCTCGGTGTTTGACCGTAAGAATTATTTCTATGCCGATCTCCCGGCCGGCTATCAGATCTCGCAATACCTGCAGCCGATCGTGGGCAAGGGCACCATCATCCTCGATCTCCCCGACGGGCGGTCGCGCGAGGTCGGCATCACGCGCCTCCATCTCGAGCAGGATGCAGGCAAGAGCCTCCACGACCAGCATCCGAAGAAGACCTATGTCGATCTCAACCGCGCCGGCGTGGCGCTGATGGAGATCGTGTCGGAGCCGGACATGCGCTCCTCGGAGGAGGCCGCGGCCTATCTCAAGAAGCTGCGCTCGATCCTGCGCTATCTCGGCACCTGCGACGGCAATATGGACGAGGGCAGCTTCCGCTGCGACGTCAACGTCTCGGTACGCAAGCCCGGCGGCGAGCTCGGCACACGCTGCGAGATCAAGAATGTGAATTCGATCCGCTTCGTGCAGCAGGCGATCGAGCATGAGGCGCGCCGGCAGATCGAGCTGGTCGAGGATGGCGGCACGGTCAAGCAGGAGACCCGCCTGTTCGACGCCGGCAAGGGCATCACGCGGCCGATGCGCAGCAAGGAACATGCGCATGACTACCGCTATTTCCCCGATCCCGACCTGCTGCCGCTCGAGCTCGATGCGAAATGGGTCGAAAGCATCAAGGCGACGCTGCCGGAGCTGCCCGACGTCAAAAAGGCGCGCTTCATCAAGGCCTATGGGCTCTCCGCCTATGACGCGGGCGTGCTGGTGGGCGAGCGGGAGACGGCGGCCTTCTATGAAAGCGTCGCGAAAGGTCGCGATGCCAAGCTGGCGGCCAACTGGGTCATCTCGGAACTGTTCGGCGTGCTGAACAAGCAGAACAAGGAAATCGGCGACTCCCCGGTCTCGGCGGCCTCGCTGGGCGAGCTGGTGGATCTGCTGGCCGACAACACCCTCTCTGGCCGCCTCGCCAAGGACGTGTTCCAGGCGATGGTCGAGACCGGCAAGGGTGCCAGGGCGATCGTCGAGGAGAAGGGTCTGCGCCAGGTCACCGACACCGGCGCCATCGAGGCCGCGATCGACAAGGTCATGGCCGAGCAGGCCGACAAGGTGGCCGAGTACCGCTCGGGCAAGGACAAGCTCCTGGGCTTCTTCGTCGGCCAGGTGATGAAGTCCACCGGCGGCAAGGCCAACCCCGCCATGCTGAACGAGCTTCTGAAGAAGAAGCTCGCGGGCTGAGCCCCCCGCGCCATCGCGAGAATGACCCGCGCGCACCCGTTGCCTTCTGACGCCGTCCTTCGACGGAGGCTGGCGAGGCGGGTGCGGCATGGCCGGGTGCACGGTCGGCGGGTCACACATGCTTGATTACCTGCATAAGTTCCTCGACTTCTTCGCGGCCAATCCGGCGCTCGCTTATGGGCTGGGGTTTCTCGCGGCCATGGTCGAGGCTCTCCCGGTGGTCGGCGCGGTCGTTCCCGGCTCGACCCTGATCATCGCAATCGGTGCGCTGGTCGCGACCGACGCGATCCAATTCTGGCCGCTCTCCGGCTGGGTCATCCTCGGCGCCGTCGTCGGTGACACCATCGCCTATAATGTCGGTCGCATTTACGGCCGTTCGATCGTCACCCGCTGGCCCTTCAGCCGCCATCCGCGCCTGGTCGAGGAAGCCGAGCGCTTCTTCGCGCGCCATGGCGGCAAGAGCGTGCTGTTCGGCCGCTTCCTCCCGGCAACCCGCGCCTTCGTGCCGCTCTTCGCTGGCATCCTGCTATTGCCGCCGGCGCGGTTCTATCCCGCGGTCATCCTCTCCGCGGCGATGTGGGCCTTCGCCCATATCCTACCCGGCGTGGCGGTCGGGGCCTCGCTGACCCTGGCGGGGGCGGTGGCCGGGCGGCTGCTGATCTTCATCGCGCTGCTGGTGGCCGTGTTGCTCCTGGCCCTGTGGCTGATGCGGCTCATCCTGCGGATCTTCATTCCCTGGATCGGCCGCCTCGCGGGCCGGGCGGACGCCTGGGCCGTCACCGGCGACCGCTGGCCGCAGCGGCTGATGCGATCGCTGCTGGAGCCCGGCGAGCGCGAGCTGCGCGGATTGATCGTCGCCGTGGCGCTGCTGGTGGCGACGCTCTGGCTGTTCTTCGCGATCCTCGAAGGCGTGGTGGGTGGCGAGCCGCTGGTGCGGGCCGATTCCGCGATCTTCGGGCTGCTGCAGAACCTGCGCTCGCCCTGGGGCGACGGGCTGATGGTGGCGGTCACGGAGCTCGGCGATCCGGTCGTGGTCATCGGCATCACGCTCGCGGTGCTGCTGTGGCTGCTGTCGCAGCGGGCCTGGCGCACCGCGCTCTATTGGATGGCGGCGGTCACGCTCAGTTCATTTTTCAATACCGGCCTCAAGATGATGCTCTACCGGCCGCGGCCCGCGCCCGATCTCTATAGCGGCTGGGGCGCCTTTTCCTTTCCCAGCGGCCACGCCACGGTCAACATCGTGATGTGGGGCTTTCTCGCCTTCCTGGCGACGCGGGAGATGAAGCCGCTCGGGCGCCGCATCTTCATCGCGTTCACCGTCGGCCTCGTCAGCCTGATCGCAATCTCGCGGCTCTATCTCGGCGCCCACTGGTTCTCGGATGTCAGCGCGGGCCTCGCCTTCGGCGCTGCCTGGCTGACATTGCTGGGCACTGTCTATCTGCATCACCGTCCGGAACGGATCCACAGCAGGGGACTGGCCGTGGCCGCAGTGGCGGCCCTGGTCGGCATCGGCGCCTTCCACATTCACAGCAACCATGACCGCGATCTGGCCTTCTATGGTGTGCGCCAGCAGACCGAGGCGATTTCGCTCGAGGCCTGGCGCCAGGGCGGATGGAACGCGCTGCCGGAGCGGCGGATCGATCTGAAGGGCCATTACGAGGAGCCCTTCACCGTGGCCTGGGTCGGACCGCCGCGGGCGGTTGCGCGGAAGCTCGACGAAGCCGGCTGGCGCGAACCCGTCCGATGGAGTCTCTCCAGCTTGCTCGCCTGGTTGTTGCCCAACCCGGGACCCGAAGCGTTGCCGGTCCTGCCGCGGCTCGACGACGGCCGGCCGCCGGTGCTGATCCGGCTGCTGCCGCGGCCCGACGGATCGCGGCTCGTTTTGCGGCTCTGGCCGACGCAACTGGTGATCCACGACGAGGCCGGCGCCAGCCAGCCGGTGATGGTGGGCACCGTCGCGGCGCAGCAACCGCGCCGGCTCCTGAAACTGATCACGCTCAACCGGATGCAGGGCTCGTTCGACGCGGCGCGCGACGTGCTGGCACAGACCCTGCAGTCGGGACGGCTGGTCGCGCATGTCGGCGCCGCCGCCAACGAAGGCTGGGATGGCAGGATGCTGCTGCTGGAGACGCCGGGGCCCTAGGCTCTCGTTCGCGCCATCATTGGGCGCCCGGCCGTCATTCCGGCAGCCCCGCTTTTCGCAAACCATCGGCGAAAATGGCGAGATCGTTCGGTCGGTGGATCGGAAGCCAATCCTTCAGGGTGGAGATCCGCAGGGTTGGGTCGAGTTGACGCACATGCTGCATGGCTCGTCGCGCTCGCTCCTGCCGGCCGGCAAGCGCATGGCTGGCGGCGATGATGCTGACCACCATCAGAAAGCTCGGCAGATTCCGGTACGCCTTCTCCGCCCATGACGACGCGACGTCGAAACGCCTTGCGAACAGATGCGCCGCCGCCATTCCGGCCTGCATTCGATACATTTCCGGGTCCAGGGGGCTGAGACGCATGGCCCTGGCGAAATGCTCGATGGCGCCGTCCGGTTCACCGTGCCAGACCCTGAGGAAGCCACCGAGGAACCAGGCGGGCGCGTGGTTCGGATTGAGCGCGAGCGCTCTGTCGAGCAGCGCGATACCACCGTCGAGATCGCCGACCAGATGCCCGAGCGCATGACCGCTTCTCGTGAGCGCGACTGCATCGTCCCTGCCTAGCTCGGCCGCCCGGCGGGCCAGGCGAGCGCCTTCCTCGATCTCGCGCGGTCCGTCGGTCGTCCACCCGTTGGCCTTGCGCCAGAAATAGCACCAGGCCGCCATCGCGTGCGCGGACGCGAAATCCGGGTCGAGCTCGATCGCCTTGTAGAACAGCCGCAGCGCCTCGCCGATGGATTCCCGGCTCCCCCGATGCAAGTCCGCCACTCCCCGCAGAAAACAGTCATAGGCGTCGAGGCTTTCGGTCGGCTTCCGCTTCGCGCGCTCGATCTCCGCGCGTTCCAGCTGCGGCGCCATCGCGCCGACGACGCTTGCGGCGACCTGATCCTGGAGCTCGAAGATGTCATCCAGGGCCCCCTCGAAACGCTCGGCCCATAGATGCACGCCGGTCGCCGCGTTGATCAACTGTCCGGTGATAAGGACGCGATTCGCGGCCTTGCGCACGCTGCCTTCCAGCACATAGCCGACGCCGAGCTCGCGTCCCACCTGCTTCACGTCCACCGCCCGGCCGCCATAGGTGAAGCTCGAATTGCGCGCGATCACGAACAGCCAGCGAATGCGCGACAGCGCCGTGATGATGTCCTCCACCACACCGTCGGCAAAGTACTGCTGCTGGGAATCGCCGCTGAGGTTCAGGAACGGCAAGACGGCAACGGATGGCTTGTCGGGGAGGCTCGGCACCTGCGCCGCCATTTCATCCGGCGTGACCGGTCCGACCTCCGGCGAACCCAAGCCAACCGTCGAATCTACTTCCGTGACAGCACCAACGAAGCGGAATCCCTTGCGGGGAATCGTACGGATCAGGCGCTGGTCCTCGCCGCTGTCACCGACCGCTTTCCGCACGGAATTGATGTGGCTGGTGAGCGTCGATTCCGAGACGATCCGCCCGCTCCAGACTGCCTCCAGCAGGTCGTCCTTGCTGACGACGCGCTCCCGGTTCTTCACCAGGTAGGCCAACAGGTCGAAGACTTGGGGCCCGATGGCGATCGCCTCGGACTCCTGCGTCAGTTCCCGCCGATCGAGGTCCAGCACATAGCGTTCGAACAGAAACTTCACGTCGGCGCTCCATAGCCCCTGCGTTTATGGCGGGCAGGCAGCCCAGGCTACCGGGCAGCACCTGTCGGTGCCGGGCTTTGATAGCACAGCGAATTCCTGGGGCACAGGCTCTCGGGTACCCTGACCTAAAGGGAAACGGGCGGGATTGCCGCTTGCTTGGACGAAAAACCAGCGCGGGCTCAAGGGAAATCCAAGGCCGTCACAAGGTCTTTCGGCCGACCTTCATGCATTCTCCGCTCGCTCGATCGCGCTGACGCGGTCGATGCCGGACACAGGAGAAGACAATGAAGATCGTGGTCATCGGAGGCAGCGGCCTCATCGGGACGAACCTCGTGAACAGGCTTCGCCAAAAAGGCCATGATGTCATCGCGGCGTCGCCCGCCTCGGGCGTCAACACCATCACGCGGGAAGGACTGGCTGCGGCACTTTCGGGAGCGCAGGTCGTCGTCGACGTGGCGAACTCGCCGTCGTTCGAAGACAAGGCGGTCCTGGAGTTCTTCGAGACCGCGGGCCGAAACCTGCTTGCCGCGGAAGCCGCCGCAGGCGTGGGACATCATGTTGCCCTATCGGTCGTCGGCACACAGCGCCTCCCGGAAAGCGGCTACCTCCGGGCGAAGAAGGTTCAGGAAGACCTTATCAAGGCCTCCAGGATTCCCTACACGATCCTTCAATCGACCCAGTTCTTCGAGTTCGTCAAGGGCATCATCCAATCGGGTATGAAGGGCGACGTCGTTCACCTCTCTCCCGCCCTTCTGCAGCCGATCGCATCGAACGATGTCGCCGCCGTCCTGGCCGATATCGTGGTCGGCGCGCCGGTGAATGGCACGGTCGAGGTGGCCGGGCCCGAGCCGATTCCTCTCGACGCCCTTGCGCGGCGTTATTTGGCCGCTACCGACGACAAGCGTCGGGTAATCACCGACATCCATGCACGCTATTTCGGCACCGAGTTGAACGACAAGTCCCTGACGCCCGGCGACCATCCGCGCCTGGGTACGATTCGTTTCGGGGATTGGCTCCGCGAGAATGCTGTCCGGGCTTGAGCGCCGTCATCATCGCCCCGGACACGGCAAGACCGCAGCGAACAGCGACTGATTCTGACGCGGAGTGCATCGTCATGAACGCAACCCTGAATAATCCCGCCGTTTCGATCGCGGTGGTCGTCATGGCCACGCTCAATGGAATATTCCTCTCCGTGAATGGGCTCTTCATGCTCCTCAGTCCGTTGACGTGGTATCAAGCCGTTCCAGGTGTGACCGAGACAGGCTTCTTCAATCAGCACTTTGTCCGCGACATCGGGATCATTCAGCTGTTCCTCGGTGTTGCCTTCGTTGTCGGTCTGATCCGGCCGGAGCGCCGCGTTGAGCTTTGGGCCGCGGCGACGCTGTGGCTCTGCGCGCACGCGATCTTCCACTTCTGGGAAGTCGCGGTCGGGATCTGCTCGCCTTCCGTCATTCCCCGCGATTTTCCCGCCGTCACCCTGCCGGCGATCTTCGGGGCACTATTGACCCTCTGGGCGATCAGTTCGCCGCGCGCCAAGCACGTCACGACCGCCTGAGATCAGGCGCCAACGTCACCATTGACGAAACATCGAGGGGCGCCCGGGGCACGGGTGTCCTGCCCGTAACGCGCGGATAAGCGGATAAAGGGTACGGACATGACACAGACATTGACGCAAAACGCCGTAAGGGCCACGCGCCGCAAGAGCAAGACGCATCAGATTGGCGAGCGGCCCCCTTTCGATTGCGTGGCGCTCGTGCTGCAGGGCGGCGGCGCTCTGGGCGCTTATCAGGGCGGCGTCTATCAGGGGCTTGCGGAGGCCGGGCTTCATCCCGACTGGGTGGCGGGCATCTCCATCGGCGCCATCAACGCGGCGCTCATCGCCGGCAATCCGCCGGAGAGGCGCGTCGAGCAACTGCGGGAATTCTGGGAGCTTATCACCGCCAATCCGGGCGGCGGATGGCTCGGGGGCTTCGGGGCGACGATGATGCGTGGCGACCTGGCCCGTGGCACCTTCGGTCAGATCGCCGCCGCGAATGCGCTGATGAACGGCGCTCCAGGCTTCTTCAAGCCGCGCCAGCCCAATCCCTGGCTGCAAGCGCCCGGCACGCCGGAGGCCACGAGCTACTACGATACCTCGCCGCTGCGGGCGACGCTCGAACAGCTGGTCGATTTCGACCGTATCAACACATCGGAGCAGATGCGATTCAGCGTCGGCGCCGTCAATGTTCGCACCGGCAACTTCGCCTACTTCAACGCCCGTACACACCATATCGGGCCGCAGCACATCATGGCCAGCGGTGCATTGCCCCCCGGCTTTGCGGCCGTGGAGATCGATGGGGAGCATTACTGGGACGGCGGGTTGGTGTCGAACACACCGCTCGAATGGGTGGTCGACAGGGAAGGGCGCGAGGACATGCTCATCTTCCAGGTCGATCTCTGGAATGCGCGGGGTCAATACCCCGCCACGATCGCCAATGTGATGTCGCGCGAGAAGGAGATTCAGTTCTCCAGCCGGACGCGCGCCGCCACCAATGCCGTCCGCCGTCGCCGAAGACTCGGGTCGGCGCTGGCGACGCTGCTCGAACGGGTGCCTGACGATCTCAAGGCCGGGCTGGACATGCGTCTGCTCGAGGATGCTGCCGATCTCAGCGTCTACAACATCGTCCAGTTGATCCATCGCGCCAGGAGCTTCGAGGGTCAGTCGAAGGACTATGAGTTCTCGCGCCTGGCGATGGAGGAGCATTGGAAGGCCGGCTATCACGACGCGGTCCGCACATTGCGTCATCCCGAGATCCTGCAACGACCCAGCGCCGCCGACGGCGTCTTTACCTTCGATCTGGCTGTCGATGGCCGGGATTGATCTCCGCAACCTCGTCTCCCCAGGAGGGATCGCTTCCATCATGAAAGCTCAAGATATCCGGGAACAGGCGTTCGCCATGCCGTTGACCAGTCCGGCTTATCCGCCAGGCCCCTATCGCTTTGTCGACCGCGAATATCTGATCGTCACCTATCGCACGGACCCTGACAGGCTGCGCGCGCTGGTTCCGGAGCCGCTGGAGATCGATGAGCCGCTGGTGAAGTACGAGTTCATCCGCATGCCAGATTCGACCGGCTTTGGCGACTACACCGAGACCGGACAGGTCTTCCCGGTGACGCTCGACGGCCGAAAGGGCAGCTATACCCATTGCATGTTCCTCAACGACGAGGGGCCGATCGCCGGCGGTCGCGAGATCTGGGGGTTTCCCAAGAAGCTGGCGAGCCCCAGCCTTCGCAAGGAGGTCGACACGCTGGTCGGCACGCTCGACTACGGCCCGTTACGCGTCGCCACCGCAACGATGGGCTACAAGCATCGGGCAGCCGATCTCGAGGCCGTGCGCGCCTCCCTGGAAGCGCCGAACTTCCTGCTCAAGATCATTCCGCATGTCGACGGCAGCCCGCGCATTTGCGAGCTGGTCGAATACGCCCTGACGGACATCAATCTGAAGGGCGCCTGGACCGGGCCGGGGGCGCTCGCGCTGGCTCCACACGCGCTGGCTCCAGTGGCGGAACTGCCCGTTCTGGAGATCGTTTCGACGACACACATCCTCGCCGACTTGACGCTCGGTCTCGGCGTCGTCGTGCATGACTACCTGACCTGAGCGGTATATCCCCTTCCATCCCCCAGGAACTCATCCATGCGTCTCAAGAACAAAGTTGCCGTCGTTACCGGTGCCGCCAGCGGCATCGGCAAGGAAATCGCCACCCTTTTCCTGCGCGAGGGTGCGAATGTCGTGATCGCCGATCTCAACCAGGCAGGCGCGGACTCTGTCGCTGCCGAGCTCGCCGGTCCGGACAAGCGCGCCATCGGCGTCGGAATGGATGTGACGAGCGAGGCGCAGGTCGATGCCGGCATGGCCAAGGCGGTCGCGGCGTTCGGCGGAATCGACGTCCTCGTGAGCAACGCCGGCATCCAGACCGTCGCACCGATCGACGAATTCGACTTCGCCAAATGGAAGCAACTGCTGGCAATCCATCTCGACGGCGCTTTCCTGACGACGCGGGCGGCGCTGCGCGAGATGTACCGGAGCGACCGCGGCGGCAGCGTGATCTATATGGGCTCGGTTCATTCCAAGGAGGCGTCCGCGCTCAAGGCGCCCTATGTGACGGCCAAGCACGGCCTGATCGGTCTGGCCAAGGTCGTCGCCAAGGAAGGCGCGAAGCATGGCGTGCGCGCCAATATCATTTGCCCCGGCTTCGTGCGTACGCCTTTGGTCGACAAGCAGATCCCCGAACAGGCCAAGGCACTCGGTATCCCCGAAGCCGAGGTCGTCAAGAATGTGATGCTGAAGGAAACCGTCGACGGCGAATTCACGACGGCGGATGACGTGGCGCAGGCGGCGCTGTTCTTCGCCAGCTTCGGCAGCAATGCGTTGACCGGCCAATCGCTGGTCGTGAGTCATGGCTGGTTCATGCAATAGGCGGAGCGGGATGAGCCTGCTTGCCGGATAGCCGGCTGTCGAGGGCGGCGTTCCATGAAAAGCGAGAAGACCCTGGACGAACTGTTGGACGAGCCGATCGTGCATCTGCTCATGGGCCGAGACGGAGTCGAGGCACAGGAGGTTCGGGCCCTGGTCGAGCGGCTCCGCCGTCGAATTGCGGCGAATGACGCCCATCCGCTGCGCCAGGCCATGTCACGCAGTCATCGAGAGCCCGACCTCAGGTAACCGTTTGAGCATAGGCGATGCCCCGTAGTCTCTTGCCCCCGCGGATTCAATTGAGCGCCCTCGACCGGCGAATCGCGCTGGCGTTGACGGAGGAGCGACAGCGCAGCGGCCGTCTGGGCGCGCACGCCCTGACGCTGGCCTTTGTGGCGGTCGCCGTCTGGTGCGCCCTGGTCCATCCCTGGCCCGGCGCCGTCTTCTATCTTGGGATCGTCGCCGCCTTTGTAGGTCTCGCCTGGGCCTGGGGATGGCTAGCGAGGCGCCCGTTACCGGCCTGGCTGGTCCTCGGTTTCGTGCTGGCGAATGCCATCTTGCTCACCGTAACGCTCCTTGTTCCCAATCCGCTCGACCCGCCGCCCTGGCCCCTGCAGATGAAACTGCGCCCGCCGGCGTTCCCCTTTTTCCTGATGCTGATTGCCTGGTCGACATTCACTCTGTCGCCATGGCTCGTGCTTGGCGCCGCGCTCATCGCCATCGCGGCGTGGAGCGTGGGCGTCGGCATTGTGGCCTTCCGGACCGATACCCTGCTTGGGTTCGGCCTGCCGGGGGGACCGGATCTGGCTGAATCTCTCGCACGCTATTTGGATCCGCGTTTCGTGGATGGGGCGGCCTGGGCGTCAGGGGTGTTCGTCGCCTGTCTTGTCGCCGGCATCCTCGCCGTCGTCGTGGGCCGGATGCGGCGGCTGGTGCGCGTGCAGGCGCGGATCGAACGCGCCCGGGACAATCTCGCCCGTCATGTCTCGGCCAATCTGGTCGAGGAGTTGGCCGAGGTGGATGAACCCTTCGGCCCGGCCCGGAATCAGGAGGTGGCGATCCTCTTTGCGGACGTCGTCGGCTTCACCAGCCTTTGCGAGAGTCTGGACCCCCAGGCAGTGGTGACGATGTTGCGCGGCTTCCACGAGCGCATGGCAGATTGCGTGTTCGAGCATGGCGGAACGCTCGATAAGTTCGTCGGCGACAGCGTGATGGCGACTTTCGGCACTCCCCAGCCGAGCCCCCATGACGCCGCCAATGCGCTCGCCTGCGCCCGGTCGATGCTGAAGCGGCTGGAGGAATGGAACGCAGAGCGCCAGACGCACGGCGAACCGGCCCTCCAGGCGGGAATCGGCCTGCATTTCGGACCGGTGGTGCTGGGCGATATCGGCAATAAGCAGCGTATCGAGTTCGCGGTCCTGGGAGATACCGTCAATACGGCGAGCCGCCTCGAGGGGCTGACCCGCCATCTGGGCGCATCGTTGGTGGTCAGTCAGGCGGTGGTCGATCGGGTTCTGGATCAGGTTGGCGGTCAGGCGATCGGAGACATGCGCCGACATTCGCCGGTAGCCGTCCGTGGTCGCCTACAGGCCGTGGATGTGTGGATCCTGCCCAGCGGACGGCGCGACCGCCGGCGCGCTCTGGCGGAACGCGAGCAGGCGGCGGATGGGCATGATCGGAACAGTTCATCGGCGCCGGATTGGAACTCCGGATCGGCGCGATACAGAGCCCCCGAGACAGACGAGGTCGTCGGCCAGGCGGTCTTGGTGGCAGGCGCGGGTTTCGCCCTCGAGCCCGTTGACCGGTAGGGCGCCGCTCGCTGTCGCCGGCCTGCGCCGCTCGGAATGCCCTATGTCGGGCGGCGGATCATGCGCCAGACCGCGAACAATCCGATCAGCACATGGGCCGCGGCGAGATAGACGAAATAGCCGGGCGGCCCCAGATGCTGCATCGCCTGGCCGACCGTCACCGGGCCCAGGATCGCGCCGATCCCATAGGCCAGCATCAGGCTCGAGCTCGCGGCCACCATCTGGTCGGGCTCGAGACGGTCATTGGCATGGGCGACCGACAGCGAATAGATCGGCATGCCGAGCCCGCCATAGAGGAACACGATCGTCAGCAGGCCGACCCGCGAGACATCGGCGACGTAGAGGCCGGCGAGGCAGAGTACCGCCAGGACGGTGGTGAGGACGGTGATGATGCGCCGCCGGTCGAACCGGTCCGCCAGCCAGCCGAGCGGCCACGGAAAGATGGCGCTGCCGACGACGGCGAGCGCCATATAGAGCGAGACCTCGGACACCGAGAAGCCGATCGCCTTGGCATAGACGGCGCCCATCCCCGAGAAGCCGCTCAGGGTGAGGCCGGCGCCGAAAGTGCCGATGGTCCCCAGGGGCGACATCCGCCAGAGCGTGCGCAGCGAAAGCTTGCGCGATTCGCCGAAATGCGGCTGCGGCGCGCTCACCAGCAGGACCGGCAGCACCGACGCCGAGATCAGGATCGCGACCAGGGTGAAGAGCTGGAAACCGGCGGGGTCGTGCAGGTTGAGCATGAGCTGGCCGCTGGCGATCGAGGCCGCCTGGATCACGGTGTAGCCGGCCAGCAGCCGGCCGCGGTTCTCGTTGGAGGCCCGGTCGTTGAGCCAGCTCTCGATCACGACATAGAGGCCGGAATAGCAGAAGCCCGTCAGCGCGCGGAAGAAGGTCCAGCTCTGCCAATAGACGAACACGGCCTGGATCAGGATCGCCATGCTGGCGGTGGCGGCGAGCGCCGCGAAGACCCGGACATGGCCGACCCGCTCGACGATCTTGGGGGTCAGCTGCGAGCCGAACAGGAAGCCCACATAATAGCCCGACATGATGATGCCGGTGACCGAAGCCGGAAAGCCCTCGAGCGTCGCCCGCAAGGCCAGGAGCGAGCCCTGCAGGCCGTTGCCGGCCATGATCAGGGCGACCCCGATCAGGAGCGGTGCGGTGGCGAGGAGGACGGCGCGCATGAATGGATCGGAGGGAGACCGGAGGGGGTAGGGCGGGGCCAGGATCTGCGACCGCCACCTTATCCCCGCTTCAGGGCGCTGTCATAACACTGTCACATCCCGCTGCCGGGAGACCCTTTTCGGGTTTTGCCGGGACTGTCAGACTGGCCTGAATCGGCGCCGTTTTCGGTTCGAGGCGGCCGGCCACGAACAGCCTTTCACCCGACGCGGTTACTGGCGAGAGCGTTGCGGGGCTTTCCCGAATTGCCTAACTACCAAACATGGGGGCCGCCTCGAGGGGCCCGTCACTCACGAAGGACCGGAAGCCACGATGATCGAGCTTTACAGCTGGGCCACGCCCAACGGCCACAAGATCCACATCATGCTGGAAGAAACCGGGCTGCCCTACAACGTGCATGGGGTCGATATCGGCCGCGGCGATCAGTTCAAGCCCGAATTCCTCGCCTTCAGCCCCAACAACAAGATCCCGGCCATCATCGATACGGAAGGGCCGGACGGAAAACCGATCTCGATCTTCGAATCCGGCGCCATCCTGATCTATCTCGCCGAGAAGACCGGGAAGTTCCTGCCGAAGGCGCCGCGCGGGCGCTACGAGACCCTGGAATGGCTCATGTTCCAGATGGGCAGCATCGGTCCGATGCTGGGCCAGGTGCACCATTTCCGCGGCTATGCGCCGGAGCAGATCCCCTACGCGATCAACCGCTATACCAACGAGGCCAAGCGGCTCTACGGCGTGCTCGACAGGCGGCTCGCCGACCGCCCCTTCGTCGCCGGCGACTATTCGATCGCCGACATGGCGATCTTCCCCTGGCTTCGATCCTGGGACCGCCAGGGCGTCCAGCTCTCGGACTATCCCAACACCAAGCGCTGGTTCGACCAGATCGCGGCCCGGCCCGCGGTGATCAAGGCCGTGACGGTGCTGAGCGAGGTCCAACGCGCCGAGATGGATGCGAAGGCGAAAGAGATGCTGTTCGGCGCCACGCAATATCAGAAGCGCTGATCGGCGCGGTCTCTGCGAGCTTTATCCCCCTCTCTCTTCTGCGGGAGAGGGCGAGGGAGAGGGAACGCTCGATGCCGACACCGCGTCATCCCCCTCCCTGACCCTCCCCCGCAAGGCGCGGGAGGGCACAAGAGTAATCGCGCCCGCGTGACGCTCGCCTTCGTTCGGCGCTAGGATGGCGCGCCATGAGCAAGAAATCCCACTCCCCCTGGACGAACCTCAATCCCGCCACCATCGCGGCGCAGGGCCTCGGCTGGATCGACGCCGAGACCGGCGCGGTCGTGCCGCCGATCCACAACGCCACGACCTATGCGCGCGACGAGAACTATGAGCTGATCGGCGGACGCTCCTATGCGCGGCCGAACAACCCGACCTTGGAGCAACCGGAGACCCTGCTGGCGGCGCTCGAGGGCGGCGAGGCGGCGGCCCTGTTCGCGTCCGGCATGGCCTCGGCCGTCACCCTGTTCCAGGCGTTCTCGCCCGGCGACCATGTGGTGGCGCCGCGCTCGATGTATTGGGGCTTGCGCGACTGGCTGACCGGCGAGGGCCGGCGCTGGGGCCTCGCGGTCGATCTGGTGGACACCACGGTCCTGGAAGCGGTGGCCTCGGCGGTGCAGCCGGGCCGCACCCGGCTGATCTGGATCGAGACGCCGGCCAATCCGGATTGGGGCGTGACCGACATTGCCGGCGTCGCCGCCATCGCCAGGCGGGCCGGGGCGCGGCTGGCCGTCGACAACACCGTGCCGACGCCGGTGCTGACCAGGCCCCTGGCGCTGGGTGCCGACATCGTGATGCATTCGGCGACCAAATATCTGAACGGTCACACCGACCTGCTGGCGGGCGCGCTGGTGACGGCGCGCCAGGACGAGCTCTGGCAGCGCATCCTGGCGGTGCGCGGCAGCGGCGGTGCCGTGCTCGGCGCCTTCGAAGCCTGGCTCTTGCTGCGCGGCATGCGGACTCTGTTCGTGCGGGTCCGCCACGCCTCTTCGTCCGCCCTGGCGATCGCGCGCCATTTCGACGGCCATGCCAAACTGGTCGAGGTGCTCTATCCCGGGCTCCATCGCCATCCCGGCCATGCGGTGGCCGCGCGGCAGATGGAGGGCGGTTTCGGCGCGATGCTCTCGCTGCGGGTCAAGGGCGGGGCGGAGGGCGCGTTGACGGTCGCGAACCGATGCCAGCTCTGGGTGCGGGCGACCTCGCTCGGCGGGACGGAGAGCCTGCTCGAGCATCGCGCCTCGGTGGAGGGCCCCAGCAGCCCGGTGCAGAAGGATCTGCTGCGGCTGTCCGTCGGGCTCGAAGACACGGGCGACCTGATCGAGGATATGGAGCAGGCGCTGAAGGCGGTCTAGCTGTCGAACCGTTCGGGACGGCAGGAGTCGAGCAGCGCCACGCGCGGGCTCTCGAGGATTTCGGTTGTGGCGAGACGGCCGACGACCGGCGCCATGGTCACGCCGGCATGCATGACGGCAACATAGAGTCCATCGATCCGAACGCTGAAGCCGACGATCGGGCAGCCGTCGGCCGGAATCGGACGTATGCCGACGCTGACGCTTTCCAGTTCGATGCCGGTGGTTCCGCGCACATGTTTCTTCACGGCGGCGAGCGCGCGGCCCGCTATGGCATCGGGGCCATTCTCGGGCGACTCGTCGATGTAATCGTCGGCGGCAAGAAGACAACGATCGGTGGCCTGCCTGATCTCCATCTCGGAATTCGAGATGATCCCCTTGGCAAGGGGGCCGGCCGTCCTGTACCGCAGCAACAAGGCCGGCGACGGGTCGACGGGCAGATCCAGGCCGAGCGGACGACAGAGCCCGCGAGCATCCGTGCCTGCCGCCATGACGACGGCGTCGGCGCCGATGGTTTCGTCGCGCGTGCGTATGCCCGTGATTCCTCGGCCGTTCGACGCGAGCGCGATCACCTCCGTCGCAAGCCGGATATCGGCACCGGCCTGCCGGGCAGCGTCGACAAGGGCTGCGGTCGTAGCGACCGGATCGACCGCGCCCTCGCTGGCCGCATAGGCTGCACAGCGCGGCGGCTCGGCAAGGTTCGGCTCCAATTGCGCGATCTGGTCCCGCTCGATCAGCCGGACGTCATAGCCCGCCGCCGCATGCTCCCGGGCCAGCCGCTCGGTCTCGGCGAGGTCGCGATGCCAGGTCAGAGCGCCGCACCAATCCACCTGCAAGGCATGGCCGAGCTCCCGTTCCAGCCGGCGATAGTCCTGGATGGCAAGCAGGCGAAGCGCCGCGTAAGGCTTCGGCACGCCGTGCGAGACATTGATCCAGGCGAAGGCCTTGCGGGTCACGGCGCCAGCGGGCTGGCTCTTGTCGACCAGGATGACGGGCGCCCCGGCGCGCGCCAGGTGATAGGCAATGGAAGCGCCGACGATTCCCGCTCCGACCACGATCGTCTTGGGTTTCGTCGCCCTCATGTCGCCTTAAGCCAATTCACTCCGCGACGGCGCGGGTCGGCGCGCGGCGGGCGAGGCGGAAGGTCTGGTGCTCGAACGCCGACGGGGCGCCCGGCGCCACATGCGCGGTGATCTCCGAGCCGATGTCCCACATCACGCTGGCGAAGGTGAAGAAGCCGCTCTGGCGCCGGTCGGCGTTCTCGGTGGTGACCGAGACCGGATTGTCGGGATCGTCCTGCGAGGTGAGCGCGTCGCGCAGGACCGCCTGATCGAACGGGCCGCTGCGCCCCTGGAGCCGGCGATCGAGCGCGCTCATGCGCTGGCGTGTATTGTGACGCGCGCGCGCCGAGGCGTCCGATTCCGAGGGCTTCCCGCGATTGGGATTCGCCAGCGCATGGTTCGTGTGCCAGAGGCAGCCGGGGGCGGCGCCCGACGGCACGAAGGCGGTCGCATGGTCGCCCGAACATTCGAAATCGGCGATCTGCCGGCCGTCCGACAGAACATAATTCTGTCCCGACGCATGGCGGACCTGGCGCAGGACCCGGCTGGCCTCGTCAAAGCTGGATTGCGCCAGCAGGATCCGGCTGATGAAGGCCACGGGGACGCCGTCGGTGGCGCTCTCGAGATCGCCCAGCGTGTTCACGGTGAAGCCGACACCGGCGCTGTTGACGCCGCAGAGGCCGATCATGCCGGCCATCGTCAGCATGACGGCGTCGATGCCCGGCGCCACGTCGCGGATCCGCAGCAGTGCCTGGAGCCCGTCGCTCCAGCGCGCGAGATCCATGTTCTGCGCCAGCAAGGCACCGCCGCCCGGCCGAAGGCTGGCGACGGCACTGCAATGATGCGGGGTCTCTTCCGCCTGACGCCGCTTCAGCCCCACGGAATACCACCATTCTTCGTCCATGAACTGGGCGGCAAGGACGGCCTCATAGGGCAGCTCGGCGCCCTCGGCGATCCCGCGAACCTCGTCGAGGAGGTCGGGCGCGTGGCGCTCGATCGCAGCGACGAACCGGGTCTCGGCCAGGAACTGGCCGATGAACCGGTCGGACGGCATCGACATGAAGGATTCGATCTCGGCCCGCCAGCGCCGATCGCGCTCGCGCACCAGCGCCTTGAGCTGGCGTCCATGCTGACGCCCGCGCTCGCGCGGGGATCCGCCGATGTCAGCGACGGCGAGAGTGGCCATGGCCGCGATTCCTCATTCCTGACCGCACCGGACCGGTGCAGGGAGGCAGAGTAGGCGGGCCGTGGGGCCGCCGGCAAGCGTTGCCGGCGGGCCTGACAGGGGAGCGCCCGAGGAGGCTCGGGCAGGCAATTTCAGGGGTGGTCTTAGTGTTGCGCGCTCATCTCGGAACGGACCGTGTTCTTCGCCGCGTTGCGCTGCGGGATCAGGGCGGTCAATTCCTTGCGGGCGGCTTCCAGCGAGTGGCGTTCACGCTGGTCTTCGCGGTCGAACACTTCAATGCAGCTGAGCTTGATCTCGACGAGGTCGAGCAGTGTTTCAAGGGAGCGTTTCGAAAGCGACATGGTTTCCTCCATCCTACCTGGATCGTGCGGGGCCATAACGACACTTACCTGCGCCGTGAAACCACATTTGCGCCGTCATTTTTAAGAAGAAATGAATCGAATGTAGTTATCCACAGATTTCCATGAAGGAACGGGCTTAACGCGATCTTACCGTCGCCGTTCCGGTCCGGGATTCGCCCGATTCCCGGGCCTGACAGGAGGGGTGGCGTGCTTAACGCGATCGGGCAAGAAACAGGGCAAAGAATTTGTAGAGTCGGGGAGATTCGCCGTCATTCGTGGCCCGGAAGGCCTGGTCCGAAGGGCCGCTGACATGGGGCCCCCTAAGCCCTGATGCAAACGGGTCACAGGGGCAGGAAGTTCTGTCGACGGGTACCCGGAATCACACGCGCGCCGCCGGCCCGCCCACCAGCCAGCGATGCAGGATCAGGCCGAGCGTGCCGCAGATCGCGATGATGATCGCCATCGGCAGCGCGCTTTCCTGATGAATGGCGCCGACCGCGGTCGCGGCGACAGCCGCGACCGAGAATTGCAGCGTTCCCACCTGGGCCGATGCGCTGCCGGCCTGCGCTCCTTGCGGCGCCATCGCGAGCGCAATCGCATTCGGGCTGACGAGGCCCACGCAGCCGACATAGACGAAGAGCGGAATGGCAATGCCGAAAGGACCGCCCAGGCCCGTCGCGGCGGCGACGACCAGTGCCAGGGCGGCGATCATCTGCAGCCCATTGCCGAAGCGCAGGATCCTGTCGGCGCCATAGCGATGGACGATGCGGCCATTGACCTGCGAGGCGAAGATGAGGCCCGCGGCGTTGGCGCCGAAGATCCAGCCGAAATGCTCGGGCGCCACGCCATAGAGCTCGATGAAGACGAAGGGCGAGCCGGCGATGTAGGCGAACATACCGGCCGCATTCATGCCGCCCGAGAGCGCATAGCCGACGAAACGCCGGTCGCGGAGCAGTGCTGCGTAGCGCCCCAGCACGGGGCCCAGCGACAGCGAGTGCGCGGTGTTGCGGTCGTGGGTCTCGGGCAGCCGCAGCGCCACGGCCGCGAGCGAGGCGAAGGCCAGCGCCGCCAGCAGCCAGAAGATCGCCTGCCAGCCGAACCAGACCAGCAGATAGCCCCCGAGCAGGGGCGCCAGGATCGGCGCCACGCCCATCACCAGCATGAGGGCGGAATAGATGCGCGCCGTCTCCTTGGGCTCGAACAGGTCGCGCACCATGGCCCGGGCGACGACCGCCCCGGAGCAGGCGCCGATCGCCTGCAGAACCCGCAGGGCGGTCAGCGCTTCGATCGATTGCGTCAGCGCGCAGGCTATCGAGGCGAGGCCGAACAGCACGAGCCCGACATAAAGCGGCGGCTTGCGGCCGAACCGGTCGGCGACCGGACCATAGAGGGCCTGGCCCAGCGCGAAGCCGAGGAAGAAGCTCGCCAGCGTTCGCTGCACCTCGGCCGTCGTCGCCAGGAACGCGCGCTCGAGCGTCGGCAGGGCCGGAAGATACATGTCGATCGCCAGCGGCGCAAAGGCGGTCAGCGCGCCGAGGATGACGACGAGTTCGAGGTGGGAGGTGCGGCGGGCGGCCATGGATGACGTTTCGGTGACGGGACGGGCACCGTAACGGGCCCATGCGGTCGCCGCAAAGGAATCGCGCCGGGCGCAACCCTCCCCCTACCCCCTCCCGCAAGGGGAGGGGGCTAGAAGGAAGGCGCGCGAGAAGGGGCGGGAGAGACCAGAATAAATCCAAGCCCCCTCCCCTTGCGGGAGGGGGTTAGGGGGAGGGGTCTTCGAAGGGCTGGGCGCCTGAGCGTTATCAGCCGAAGCGGCCGGTGATGTATTCCTCGGTCTTCTTCTGCTTGGGCTTGGTGAAAACCTTCTCGGTCTCGCCGAACTCGATCAACTCGCCCAGGAACATGAAGGCCGTGTATTGCGAGACGCGCGAGGCCTGCTGCAGATTGTGGGTTACGATCGCGATCGTGTACTCCTCCTTCAGCTGCTCGATCAGCTCCTCGATCTTCGCGGTCGAGATCGGATCGAGCGCCGAGCAGGGCTCGTCCAGCAGGATCACCTCGGGCTTGGTCGCGACCGTCCGGGCGATGCAGAGTCGCTGCTGCTGGCCGCCCGAGAGCCCCAGGCCGCTGGCATGGAGCTTGTCCTTGACCTCGTCCCAGATGGCGGCATGGCGCAGTGCATGCTCGACCCGCCCGTCCAGTTCCGACTTGGGCAGGCGCTCATAGAGGCGGATGCCGAAGGCGACATTGTCGTAGACCGTCATGGGGAAGGGCGTGGGCTTCTGGAACACCATCCCGACGCGCGCGCGCAGCAGATTGATGTCCTGGGCGCCGTCCAGGATGTTCTTGCCGTCGAGCAGCACTTCGCCCTCGGCGCGCTGCTTGGGATACATCTCGTAGATCCGGTTGAGGACGCGCAGCAGGGTCGATTTGCCGCAGCCGGAAGGCCCGATGAAGGCCGTCACTTCACGCTCGTGGATCGAGAGATTGATGCTCTTCAGTGCCTTCGAGTTTGCGTAATAGAAGGACAGATTGTTGACGGCAACCTTCACCGCGGACGCGGCCATGTGTTATCTCCGTTTCGATCCCAGGACGCGCGCGCCGATGCTGAGGGCCAGCACCGCGAAGGTGATGAGCAGCGCGCCGGTCCAGGCCAGTTGCTGCCACTCCTCGTAGGGGCTCATGGCGAACTGGAAGATGGTGACCGGCAGGCTCGCCATCGGCGAATTGAAGTTGTTGCTCCAGAACTGATTGTTGAGCGCGGTGAAGAGGAGCGGGGCGGTTTCGCCGCTGATGCGCGCCACGGCCAGGAGGATGCCGGTGATGATGCCGGACTGGGCCGCCTTGTAGGCGACCTTGGAGATCATGGTCCAGCGCGGAGCGCCCACCGCCGATGCCGCCTCGCGCAAGGGATCGGGGATCAGCCGCAGCATGTCCTCGGTGGTGCGGACCACCACCGGGATCACGATGATGGCGAGCGCCACCGCGCCGGCCCAGGCCGAGAAATGGCCCATCGTCGTCACGATCACCTCATAGACGAACAGCCCGACCACGATCGAGGGCGCGCTCAGGAGAATGTCGTTGATGAAGCGGATGATCACCGAAAGCTTGGCGTGACGGCCATATTCGGCGAGGTAGGTGCCGGCCATGATTCCCAGCGGCGTGCCGAAGATCACGGCCAGGGTCGTCATCACCAGGCTGCCGAGGATCGCGTTCTGGAGTCCGCCCGCGGAGCCCGGGGGTGGCGTGCCCTCGGTGAAAACCGCCAGATTGAGGCCGCTCAATCCGTGGATCACGAGCGTGAGGAGGATAACCGCAAGGCAGCTCAATCCGATCGCCGTGGCGACGAAACAGGAGGTCAGGAAGACCCGGTTCCGGATGCGCCGGAGGGCATAGATCCTTGCGTCCATGGCTCAGCCTCCCGTCTTGCGTTCGATGCGCAGCAGCATGTAGCGCGCCAGGGCCAGCACGATGAAGGTGATGATGAAGAGGATCAGGCCGAGGGAGATCAGAGACGAGGTGTAGATGTCCTCGACCGCCTCGGTGAACTCGTTGGCGATCGAGGCCGAGATCGTCGTGCCCGGGGCCAGGATCGAGGCGCTAATGCGGTGCGCGTTGCCGATGACGAAGGTGACCGCCATGGTCTCGCCCAGCGCGCGGCCCAGGGCCAGCATGATGCCGCCGGTGACTCCGACCCGCGCATAGGGCAGCACGACCTTCCACATCACCTCGCGCCGGGTGCAACCGAGGCCATAGGCCGATTCCTTGAGCATCGGCGGCACGGCGTCGAAAACGTCGCGTGTCACCGAGGTGATGAAGGGAAGCACCATGATGGCCAGGATCAGCCCTGCCGTCAGGACGCCGATGCCGTAGGGCGGCCCGGCGAAAATGGAATTGAGCACGGGCACCGAGCCGAAGATTTCGATCAGCCAGGGCTGGACGGTGGTCTGCAGGATCGGGGCCAGCACGAACAGGCCCCAGATGCCGTAGATGATGCTGGGGACGCCGGCCAGGAGCTCGATCGCGATGCCCACGGGGCGGCGGAGGACGGGCGGGCAGAGCTCGGTCAGGAAGGTCGCGATGCCGATACCGATGGGGACCGCGATGATCATGGCGATGGCCGAGGTGAGCAGCGTGCCATAGATCGGTGCCAGGGCACCGAACTGCCCGGTCACCGGGTTCCAGGATTCGTTCCAGAGAAAGCCGAAGCCGAAGGTCCCGAGGGCGGGCGCGGCGCCGATCACAAGTGACACCATGACGCCGACGAGGATGCCGAGGACCGCGAGTGCCGAGGTCTGGGTCAGGCGATGGAAGAAATGATCCTTGCGGGAGAAGCGGCGTGCCGCGGCGAGGCGGCTGGAATCCATGGGAGGAGCGGCACTGTATTGCGGCATGGCGGCTTCGGACATGCAGGCAGATCCTCCGGATTTGCAGACCGCGGGGAGGCTTCTCGGAGCCTCCCCGCGACCTGAGCGGCACTTAGGGAGTCAATCGCACCCTTCGACGACAGCCGTCTTACATGCTGCCGCTATAGATCGCCGTGCCGGTCGAGCCCTTGATGCTTTCCTTCCAATAGGCGTGGATCAGCTTCACGACGGAGTCGGGCATCGGGATATAGTCGAGGTCCGAGGCCATCTGATCGCCATTGGCGTAGGCCCAATCGAAGAATTTGAGGGCTTCGATCGAGGCGGCCTGATCGGTCGGGCGGCGCTGCATCATGATGAAGGTCGCCGCCGTGATCGGCCAGCTCTGGGCGCCGGGCTGATCCGTCAGGATCATGTAGAAGCCTTTGGCGCTGCCCCAATCGGCACCGGCCGCTGCCGCCGTGAAGGCGTCGGCTGTCGGGGCGACGGTCTGACCATCATGGTTGACCATCTTCGTGAAGGTCAGCTTGTTCTGCTTGGCATAGGCATACTCGACATAGCCGATCGAGCCGCCGGTCTGACCGACGTTCGCGGCAACGCCCTCGTTGCCCTTGGCGCCGATGCCGGTGGGCCACTGGACGGCCGTGTTCGAACCGACCGAGTCGGCCCATTCCTTGCTCATCTTCGAGAGATAATTGGTGAAGATGAAGGAGGTGCCCGATCCGTCCGAACGATGCACGATCGCGATCGCCTGGGAGGGGAGCGTCAGGCTCGGATTCAGCTTCTTGATCGCCGCGTCGTCCCATTTGGTGATCTTGCCGAGGAAGATGTCGGCGAGCGTCGGGCCATCGAGCACCAGGTCGCCCGGATTGATGCCTTCGAGATTCACCACCGGCACCACGCCGCCCATCACGGTCGGGAACTGGGCCAGCCCCGCCTTGTCGAGCTCCTCGGGCGTCAGCGGCTTGTCCGAGGCGCCGAAGGTCACGGTGTTGGCGGTGATCTGCTTGATGCCGCCGCCCGAGCCGATCGACTGGTAGTTCAGGCTGTTGCCGCTGATCTGCTTGTAGGCGTCCGCCCACTTCGCATAGATCGGATAGGGGAAGGTCGCGCCGGCGCCGGAAATCTCGGCCGCCGAGGCTGCGCTGACGAAGCCGGCCGCCGCAACGCCGACCGCCAGAAGCCGAATGGCTTTTACAGACAAGTTCATGGGAACCCTCTCATTTGGTGAGATGCCATCTGCCGCGAGCGCCAAGAACCCATTCGCCCCCGTCGCGACCTGGCGGCCGAACGAGACGCCAACATGCCGTTTGAATTTATTGAGGTTGGATGAAAGTTATGTGACGGCGCCTGCGGCCGTAGCGCCCATCGGAACGAAGGCGCTCGCGCAGCGGCGTCGAGCGCCTCGTCCGCTCAATGTGAACTTTCCGCAATGATGGGAAGCGGGACCCCGCCGAGACACGGGTCGCCGGCGCTCGCAACGGACGAGCTTTTCGAATCGCCCTCGGATCGTCGGGATGCCGGTCGCGGGGAGCGTTCCCTTACCGGACTCCTGCATCACCGCTTATGCAACCCGCGATCCGGGTCGACGCAAGAATCAAGATGTCACTTGCGGAGGGAGAGTCGACAGCGCGCCCGGCGATGGGACGGAAAGACCGTCACAACCGGGGCGCGTGCCGAAAATGAAGTTCAGCTTTTCCGTGCGCCGACGAGAAGCAGCGCCGCGCCGCCGATGATGGCCGCGACGCCCGCCCACAACGGAATGTTGACCGTCTCCTTTTCCTGGACCGACAGCTCGAGGGTTCCGATCTGCGCTTCATGGGTTTTCGTGGTGTAGGTGAAACCGCCATAGGCGAGCGCCAGAACGCCGGCGGCAATGAGAACAATGGCGACGAGTCGCGATGCATTCATGAGGTATCTCCGTGGAATCGACTTATGATTAACGGCGGCGGGGCATAGCGTGTTATAGCAGACGAACCGGTCGGCCCGGGTCTTCTCGAAGGCGGGTGTTCCGCCTGTCGGGTTTGGTTCCCGGGAACTTGGCAAGCCCCGCCTGCGTTTGACGGGGTGGTGCGGTTCCGCCGCAACCTCAATCGGGGTTGCGGGTATTTCAGGAACGAGTGTCCCTCAAGGAGGGTTTCATGGTTTTGCTTGCCATCAATGTTCTCGTGATCATTGTCATCGGCGCGATCTTCTTCTGGGTCGTCGACCGCTTCGTGCGCGACGGCCGCCTCGGCAACCTGCTGAAGATCCTGATCGTGCTGGTCTGCCTGGGCGCCATTCTCGTCCGTGTGCTCCCGATGCTGGGTGCCGGCGGGGTCTTGTAGCGAAAGTCCCGCAGGACGCCTTTCCCGCCTGAAATTCACCGCCGTCCCGCTGCCGAGAGGCAGCGTCCGGGCGCGGCTGCACGGAGCGCCGAGGCCGGCGATGTCCGCTGTCATGCGGACGTCGCCGGCTCGTCTTTGTGCGGCGGCTCGGAGGTCGCTGCGGGCGGGGGCAGGGAGATGCTGCGGGCGGGCGAGCGCATGTCGATCCGCTCGCGATCGAATTCCTCCTTGAGCAGACCCTGGAAGCGACGGGTCACGGCCCATTGCATGCCGGGCGCCACCTTCACGCGCGCCAGCACCGTGACGGCGAGATCGCCGAAACCGTCGACCCCCAGCATTTCGACCTCGTCCCAGATCTTGGCCTTGAATTCGGGCTCCTGGCGGATCCTCTTCACGATCTCCACGATGATCTTCTGCACCTCCGCGACATCGGCGTTGTAGGCCACGTTCACGCGGAAGACGGCGAAGGCGAAATCCTTGGTCGAGTTGCTGACGATGGTGATGTCGCTGAAGGGAACCGTGTGCAGGGTCCCGTCGAAATCGCGCAAGCGGATCGCGCGCAAGGTCATCAGCTCGACGACCCCGCTCTTGCCGCCGGCGGCGACCACATCGCCGACGGCCATCGTGTCCTCGACCAGCGCCGAGACGCCGCCCAGCATGTCCTTGACCATCGCCTGGGCGCCGAAGCCGACGGCGATGCCGACCACGCCGGCACCGGCGATCAGGGGTCCGATATCGATCCCGATCTCGGAGAGACTGATCAGGACCACGAAGAGCGCCAGCACGGCCAGGCTCACCTGCCGGAACAGAGGCAACAGCGTGCGGAGCCTGGCGGCGCGCCTCAGGCCTTCGAGCGTTTGATCGTCCGGCCGGATCAGCCGCTCCATGCCGAAATTGAGCAGTTCCCAGAGAATCAGGCCGACCGCGGTGATGATCGAAATCGAGATCAGGCTGCCGATGATCCTCTCGCCGCCGACCGTCGCGAGCCAGGCCACGATCGGGACGCTCCAGGTCTCCGCGACGGCAAGGACGGCGATCACGGCGACCGCGGCCAGGATCAGCCAGATGACGGCATGGACATAGAGTTTGACCCGGCCGCCGAAGGAGGCGTTGCGCTGATGGATCCGTCCGGTGCGGACCTCCAGCCGGGTCCGGAGGTGGCGCACACCCACCATGATCAGGGCAATGACGGCGGCGATGAAGGCGGTGGTCGCGGTGGCGCGGGCCAGGAACAGGATGCCGTCGCCGCCCCGCGTCAGCCAGACCAGGAGCGCGAAGGCGATATAGGCCAGCACCGGCCAATGCCAGACGCTTTCGAGCCAGCTGCGGCTGCGCTCCACCGCGGTCTGCGGCTCCTCCGCCGCATCGAGCCGGTTGGAACGTGGCCGGCATTGCCAGACACGCAGGGCCAGGAGAGCGGCCACCACGACGCCGAGGAGATCGAGCAGGAACTGGTAGATATGCGGGGGCAGGCCGGCGGCGCCCATCGCGATCGCGGCGAAATAGCCGAAGGCCGCGACGCCGATGATGGTGCTGACGGTGCCGTAAATATCGCGCGCCGAGCGGTTCGGCAGCTTCACGAGACGCAAGCCGGGCGCTGTCGGTGCCAACAGGAAGAAGGGAATGAGGCTCAGGACCGCGGTGACGACATGGGCATTGACGATCGCGACGGCGATCAAGGTCGCCAGCGGATCGGGGCGGAATACCGCGACCATCGCCATGGCCGCGATCCAGAAACCGACGATCGGCAGCAGCCGCAGGAGCGTAAAGCCCAGCGCCAGCGGCACGCGCCGCCAGATCGTGGCCGGCGTCTGTCGCTCGAGCCGGCGCCGCCAGGCCAGATAGAGGAGCGGCAGTCCGAACTCGACCACGCCGCCGACGGCCAGGACCACCACCACCTGGCCGACCTCGAGCAGCAATCGCTCGCGGGTATCGGGATCGGAAAGACGGTGCTCCGCCCAGCGATAGAAGCGCGGGAAATCGTGGACGAAATCGCCGGCCTGGGCGACCGCCCGGCCGACGCCGGTCACCGCATCGCCCAGCGACACCAGGAGGCGGGTGGCCGGGGGTTCGGCCTCGGGCGTTTCCGCCTTGACGGCCGGTGCCTCGCCGGCCGCCGCTCGCAAGCCTTCGATGAGCTGCCCGCGCGCCTTGTCGTCCTGGAGGATCTGGATCAGGTGGTCGATGTCGGCGCGCGAAACGGCACCATCCGTCGCCGTCGCGCCGGCCTCCGGCGCGGTCGCTGTCGTGGTGGTGGTGGTCGCGGTCGGCGTGTCGGTCGCGCTGCCGCCGCTGGTCGTGGCACTGCCGGCGTCGGCGGCCTGGACTAGCGCCGGCGGCAGGGCCAGCAGCGCCAGGACCAGAACGAGACCGGCAGTCCGTGCCGGCCACCGCGTGGTTCGGAAGGGCAGGGGCGTTTCGCGGCCGGTCGCCCCGACCAAAAGGCCTCGCAGACAGTTCACCAACATCGTCTCCAATGAGAGAAAACAAAACGGATCCAGCGGCAGTCCGGGCAGGCCCGGTGTCTTTCAAAGCGATGTCATGTCGGGCAGATCATGGGGAGTCTAGCCGCTGCCTGCCATCGGCGCCACGCGTAATGAAACCCGAAACCGTGGCCGTACCGTGGCAAAACGTGAGTATTTGCCGAGGGTTCCTGCAATTTTTTCCGACCCGGGAGCTGGATTCTTTGGAGGTCCTCATGAGGAGGATCGATGCGCGGGGCCGCGGGCCACTTCCTCGCCACCCGGTCGTCTGTGAAAGGCCGGGCGAGCGCGTAAGGAGTTAAATCCTAGTTCGGCACCCGTTGCCGGATGGAGCGATTCTCGCGGAATAAGTAAACAATACTGCCTCAATCTTGGGCTGCGAAGCACGCGCCGGCGCCGGTCCGGTGTGTCTGATCTTCCCGCCACTCGCCGCAAGCAGAATGTAAATGCTCGCTGCGCCGCAGAGACTCGTCGATCATCCCCTGCGTCGGATGGCAAGCTTCACGCGCTATGCTGCAGCGCGACTTCGCACTCGCGAGACGGTTGGCTTGACGCATGTTTAGTTTAGTTGAGTATAGGTTCACTCAGCTCAACATGAGAGCAGCGGGTTCTCAGCGACCGTCCTCGGATCGACGACGAGGCCCGAACAAGAAAAAGATCGCGCGGATCGCGAAAACTGCGTCGGGCCCGGACTCTTAAGAAGCCGGGCCGTCTCACACAACTGGGGAGGATCGCTCAATGCGATTGTGGAAAACATGCCTGGCGGCCGCGGCTCTGGCGGCAGGCATCGCGGGCATCGGAGTCGGCAACGCTCAAGCCGAAGACAAGCAGATCACGCTCTGCTGGGCGGCTTGGGATCCGGCCAACGCGCTGGTCGAGTTGTCGAAGGACTTCACGACCAAGACCGGCATTCAGATGAAATTCGAGTTCGTGCCGTGGGAGCATTTTGCCGACCGCTTCCTGAACGAGCTGAACTCGAAGGGCAAGCTCTGCGACCTGTTGATCGGTGACAGCCAGTGGATCGGTGGCGCCGCCACCTATGGCCACTATGTCAAGCTCAACGACTTCTTCGACAAGAACGGCATCAAGATGGACGACTTCCTGCCGGCCGCGGTCTATGGCTATTCGACCTGGCCCAAGGGAACGCCGAATTACTGGGCCTTGCCGGCGATGGGCGATGCGCTCGGCTGGGTCTACCGCAAGGATTGGTTCGCAAGGCCGGAGCTTCAGGCCGAGTTCAAGGCGAAATACGGCCGCGACCTGGGCCCGCCCAAGACCTGGGACGAGCTCAAGCAGGTCGGCGAGTTCTTCCAGGGTCGGGAGATCGACGGCAAGAAGGTCTATGGCATGGCGATCTACACGGAGCGCGGCTCCGAGGGCATCACCATGGGCGTGACCGCGGCGCTCTATGCCTGGGGCTTCCAGTATCAGGATCCCAAGCAGCCCTATCACATGGACGGGTTCGTCAACAGCCCGGACGCCGTGAAGGCGCTCGAGTTCTACAAGTCGCTCTATAAATGCTGCGTCCCGCCGGGTCACTCAGACGCCTACATGACCGCCAATCTCGACGCCTACAAGTCGGGCCAGGTGGCGATGCAGATGAACTGGTTTGCCTTCTTCCCCGGCATCGCCAAGGATCCGGATGTCGGCGGCGACAAGTCGGGCTTCTTCGTCAATCCAATGGAGAAGGTCGAGGCCTCCACGCTCGGCGGCCAGGGCATCTCGGTGGTCAGCTATTCCGACAAGAAGGATCTGGCCCTCGAATATCTGAAGTGGTTCGCCCAGCCCGACGTCCAGCAGAAGTGGTGGAAGCTGGGTGGCTATTCCTGCGCCAAGGCGGTGCTCGAGGCACCTGATTTCCCGAAATCCGCGCCGTTCGCGGCGGACTTCCTCCAGGCGATGAGCCATGTCCAGGATTTCTGGCAGGAGCCGACCTACGCCGAGCTCCTCCAGGCGATGCAGAAGCGCGTGCATGACTACGTCGTGGCCGACAAGGGCACGGCGCAGGAAGCGCTCGACAAGCTGGTCGCCGACTGGAAGCAGGTCTTCATCGACGACGGCAAACTGACCGAATAGCATCGCGTCTTACGCCGGAATCCGGTCCGTATCCGCAAGGGTACTGGCCGGGCCCGGCGGCGGACGGCTGCAGGACGAACGGGATTTCCTTGGGACACGTCTCGATATGACCGACGCAACCAACATCGCGCCCCCTGGCGGCGTCGCTCAAGCGGAGCGACCCAGGCGGGCCCGGTCCGCCCCGGCGATCGGCGGCAAGCTGAAGGGGTTGAGCGACCGGTCGATAGCCTGGCTCTTCATCTCGCCGACGATTTTGCTGCTGCTGGCGATCAACATCTTCCCGTTGATCTGGGCGATCTATCTGAGCTTCACCAACTACCGCGCCAACAAGCCCGGCGTCCCCGTCAAGTGGGTGGGCTTGCGCAATTACGAGCAGATCCTCGGCAGCGACGACATCTGGGGCTATCTGCAGGCGACCGCCCATTTCGTCGTCTTCTCGATCGCGCTCCAGGTGCTGCTGGGATTCGGCCTGGCGCTCCTGATCAACAAGCGCTTCAAGGGTCATGCGACCTGGACCACCGTCATTCTGTTGCCGATGATGCTGTCGCCCGCCGTTGTGGGCTACTTCTGGACCTATCTGTTCCAGCCTCAGGCCGGCATCTTCAACTACATCATCGCCTTCTTCGCCGGCATCGAGCCGGACAGCTTCACCATGATCGGCGACGTCGATCTGGCACCCTGGGCGATCGTGCTGGTCGATACCTGGATGTGGACGCCCTATGTGATGCTGATCTGCCTCGCGGGCCTGCGCTCCATTCCCGATTACATCTATGAGGCGGCCGAGATCGACCGCGCCTCGCATTGGCGCCAGTTCTGGCACATCACCGTGCCGATGGTGCTGCCCTTCCTGATGCTGGCGGTTCTGTTCCGCGCCATCGAAAACTTCAAGATGTTCGACATGGTGGTCGACCTCACCTCGGGCGGGCCCGGCTCGGCCACGGAGCTGGCCTCGATCAATCTCAAGCGCGAGGCCTTCGAGAACTGGCGCACCGGCTACAGCTCGGCCTTCGCCATCATCCTGTTCGTGACCGTGTTCGGGGCCGCGAACATCTATGTGAAGATCCTCAACAAGGTGAAGCAGCGATGAGCGCCGCTGCCGACAGCGCCCGCACGGTTCTCGAACCGACGGCCCGGACCAAGTGGCTGTCCGGCGGGCTGGTCGTCCTCTATGCGCTGGTGGCGTCGATCCCGCTGCTCTGGATCGTCATGACCGGCTTCAAGACGCCGCCCGACGCGATCGCCTATCCGCCGAAGGTGTTCTTCTCGCCCTCGCTCGAGGGCTATGTGAACCTCTTCACCACCCGGACGCGGCAGACGCCGGAATATATGCAGAGCCTACCGCCGCCGGAGACCTGGTACGACGCGCTGGTGCGCACCCGCAACATGGTGATCGCGGGTCCGTCGCCCATCGGCGGTCGCTATATCAACTCGCTGATCGTGGGGTTCGGCTCGACCTTCCTCGCGGTCTTCCTCGGCACGCTCGCGGCCTACGGCTTCTCGCGCTTCAAGGTGCCGATCAAGGACGACCTGCTGTTCTTCATCCTCTCGACCCGCATGATGCCGCCGATCGCGGTCGCGATCCCGATCTATCTGATGTATCGCGTGCTGGGGCTGAGCGATACGCATCTGGGGCTGATCATTCTCTACACGGCCGTCAATATCAGCCTCGCGGTCTGGCTGCTGAAGGGCTTCATCGACGAGATCCCGCCCGAATATGAGGAGGCGGCGATGATCGACGGCTATACCCGCTTCCAGGCCTTCCGCATGGCGGTGCTGCCGCAGGCGGTGACGGGGATCGCCGCCACGGCGATCTTCTGCCTGATCTTCTCCTGGAACGAATATGCCTTCGCCCTGCTGCTCACCAGCGGCACGGCGCAGACGGCGCCGCCCTTCATCCCGACCATCATCGGCGAGGGTGGGCTCGACTGGCCGGCCGTGGGCGCCGGGACCACCCTGTTCCTGCTGCCGATCGTCATCTTCACCATCATCCTGCGCAAGCACTTGCTGCGCGGCATCACTTTCGGCGCGGTGCGCAAATGACGATGCAGACCGCCGAAAAACCCGGCTGGCGCCGGTGGCTCAAGCGGGGGCCGCTGGAGAATTTCGCCTGCTGCCTGATCGCGGCCGGCGTGATCATGCTGATGCAGCCGGTGGCGCTGGTCCTTTTCACCTATTCCTTCTCGGTCATCCTCGTGGGTACGCTCATGTTCGTGATCGTCAGCCATTTTCCGGAGTAGGCGGATGGCCGAGATCCGCATCGAAAACCTGCATCGGCGCTTCGGCGACTTCGTGGCCGTGCGCGATTCCAACCTGACCGTCCGCAACGGCGATTTCTTCGTGCTGCTGGGCCCCTCCGGCTGCGGCAAGACCACCACCCTGCGGATGATCGCGGGCCTGGAGATCCCGACCTCCGGGCGCATTCTTCTCGACGGCGAGGACGTGACTTTCCTGCGCGCCTCGAAGCGCGACATCGCCTTTGTGTTCCAGCTCTTCGCCCTCTATCCGCACATGAATGTGGGCCAGAACCTGGCCTTCCCGCTCAAGAGCGAGGGCGTGGCGCGTGCCGAGATCAGGAAGCAGGTCGCCGAAGTGGCGAGGCTCCTGCGCATCGAGCATCTGTTGAAGTCGCCGGTCGGGCGGCTCGCGGGCGGCGACCGCCAGCGCGTGGCGCTGGGGCGCGCGATCATCCGCCGGCCCAAGGCCTTCCTGATGGACGAGCCCCTGGGCACGCTCGACGCCGAGTTCCGCGACCTGATGCGCGAGGAGCTGCGCCAGCTCCATGACCGGATCGGCGCCACCACGGTCTATGTCACGCACGACCAGATCGAGGCCATGTCGATGGCCGACCAGATCGCGGTCATGGACAAGGGCGAGATCCTCCAGGCCGGCCCGCCCAACGAGGTCTATCAGCGCCCGGCCACCATGTTCGTCGCGGGCTTCATTGGCAGCCCGGCCATGAACTTCCTGCCCATCTCGGGACCGGTTGCGGCCGGGGCGCAGACGGTGGCGGTCAACGGCGCCAACGTCTCGATCCCGAAGCTGCATGAACCATTGGCGCATGATCGCGGCGTGCTGGGCGCAAGACCGGAGCATCTGGAGCTGGCCGATGCGGCGGCCTTCCGCGGCCGCGTCTTCGGCGTCGAATATCTGGGTGCGCGCCAATTGGTCACGGTGGATAGCTCGGCCGGCCGTATCAAGGTGAGGGCGGCCAATACGGGGCGGGCGAAAGTGGGCGATACGGTGGGAATCGAGTTCCGGAGCGAGGCGCTGGTGCTGTTCGACGGGCGCACCGAGCGCGCGCTCGCCAGCGACCTCATGAACGGCGCGCCGCTCGCGAGCCGGAGGGCGGCCCATGGCTGAGGTCGTCCTCAACCAGGTCACCAAGAAGTTCGGGCCCGTCACCGCGGTCCGCGATCTGTCGCTGACGGTCGCCGACAGCGAGTTCGTGGTGCTGCTGGGCCCGACCGGCGCCGGCAAGACCACGACCTTGCGGCTGGTCTCGGGGCTGGAGCGTGCCGAGGCCGGCTCGATCTCGATCGCCGGGATCGACGTGACGAGGCTGGAGCCGGCGGCGCGCGACGTCGCCATGGTGTTCCAGCAGTTCTCGCTCTATCCGCATTACACCGTGTTCGACAATCTGGCCTTTCCGCTGCGTTCGCCCTTGCGGCGCCTGCCCGAGCCCCAGGTCGAGGAGCGGGTGCGCGCCGTGGCCTCGCTGCTGCGGATCGAGCCCAAGCTCAAGAACAAGGCGACCCATCTCTCCGGCGGCGAGATGCAGCGTGTCGCGATCGGCCGCGCGCTGGTGCGCGAACCGGCCGTGTTCCTGATGGACGAGCCGCTCTCTTCGCTGGATGCGAAGCTGCGCGCCGACCTGCGCATCGAGATGAAGCGCATCCAGCTCGATCTCGGCGCCACCATCCTCTATGTGACCCACGACCAGGTCGAGGCCATGACCATGGCCGACCGGATCGGCGTGTTGCGCGAAGGGGCGCTCGTGCAGATCGGCACGCCGCGCCAGATCTATGCCGAGCCCGACAGCCTCTATGTCGCCAACCGCCTCGGCTCGCCGCAGATCAACGAGCTTCCGGTGGGATCGCTCGGCATCATGGACGGGCCGGCGGGTGCCGCCACCATCGGCGTGCGGCCCGAGGATGTGGTCCTGGGCGGGGGCGGCGGGGCGGGCCGGGTCCTGACCGTCGAGCCGCTGGGTGCGGAGACCGTAATCCTGCTCGAGGTGGCGGGCTCGCGCGTCCATGCGCTGGCGGGACCGGGTCCGATGCTCCGCCCGCAGGACAGCACCACGGTGCGGGTCATTCCGGGCACCACCCTGTTCTTCGATCGCGAGGGCCGGCGCCTGCCTTGGGCGGCGCGCAGCGAACGGCCCGACCGGGGAGAGCTGCGCCATGGCACATGAATTGACCGGACGCCTGGTCGACGCCGCGGTGACGACGATCCGCAACCATGCCGACGAGCTGACCGGCCTCGATCAGGCGATCGGCGACGGCGATCATGGCATCAACATGAAGCGGGGCTTCGACGCCATCGCCGAGGCGGCCGAGATCAGGACACTGCCGCTGGGCGACGCGCTGCAGAAGGCGGGCATGACCCTGGTCATGAAGGTCGGCGGCGCGTCCGGGCCGCTCTTCGGCAGCCTGCTGATGGCGATGGGCAAGGCCGTCGTGGGTGACCCCACGCAAGGCGAGCAGGTCCAGGCGATGCTGACCGAAGGCATCGCGGCAGTGAAGAAGCGCGGCAAGTCGGATGTGGGCGAGAAGACCATGCTGGACGTGCTGGTGCCGGTGAGCGAGGCGCTCGCCGGCAAGCTGTCGCGCCATGCGCCGGCGGCCGAGACGATGGCAGGCCTGCGCGCCGCGGCCGATGCCGCGCTCGAGCGCACCAAGCCGATGAAGGCCACCAAGGGCCGCGCTTCCTTCCTGGGCGACCGGTCGATCGGCCATCTCGATCCGGGCGCCCGCTCGAGCCAGTTGTTGATCCATGCGGTGTGCGACGCGGTCGCGGAGTCCTTGAGAACATGAAACGCGCGGAAAGCATGACCGATCGGGTGGGCATCGTGGTGGTGTCCCACTCGCATGAAGTCGCCAAGGGCACCATCGACATGGTGCGCCAGATGGTCGGCAACGAGATACCCATGGCCTTCAGCGGCGGCAACCCGGCCGGCGGGCTCGGCACCGACGTGGCCTCGATCCTGGCCGCGATCGACAAGGCGTGGTCGCCCAAGGGTGTCGCGATCCTGGTCGATCTCGGCGGGGCGGAGAGCAACAGCGAGATGGCGATCGAGATGCTGCCCGAGGACCGCCGCGACAAGGTCGTGGTCTGCAACGCACCGATCGTCGAAGGTGCGGTCATGGCCGCGACCGAAGCCGCGGGCGGCGGCAGTCTGCAGGCCGTTCGCGCCACCGCCGAAGAACTATCGCCCCGATGACGGTCCCGAGAACCACGATGCCCGACGCCACCGAACGCTCGATCCTCATCACCCATCAGGTGGGCCTGCATGCGCGGCCGTCGGTGAAGCTCACCAAGCTCGCCAAGAGCTTCGAAGCCGATATCCGGGTGCGCGGGGAAGGGGCCGAGGATTGGGTCGATGCCAAGAGCATCGTGCGGGTGATGGGCCTCAAGCTTCGCATGGGCACGACCATCTTCTTCAAGGCCGATGGACCGGATGCCAGCCAGGCGCTGGAAGCGCTGGTCGGCCTGGTCGAGCGCGATTTCGATGAGCACGCGGCCTGAACGGACCTTCCCGGCCCAGGTTGCGTCCGAGGGATTGGCCATCGGCCGGATCGCGCTGCGGCGCATGCGGACGCTCACGGCGGTCCCCAGGGGAACGCCCGAGCAGGAGAGCGCGCGGCTCGACGCCGCCTGCCTGGCGGCGGCGGCGCAGCTGGAGCGGTTGATCGGAGGCGCGGAGGAAGAGGCCGCGTCCATCCTCGAGTTCCAGGCGGCGCTGCTGGCCGACGACGAACTGCTCGATCCCGTGCGCCAGCGCATCGCGGCCGGGGAAGCCGCCGCGGTCGCCTGGCAGCAGATGATGGACAAGCAGGTGGCGGATTATCAGGACGCCGAAGACGAGTATTTCCGGGCGCGGGCTCTCGACATGGCCGATCTGCGCGACCGCGTCGCGGAGCAGCTCGCGGGCGGCGGCGATGACGATGCGGCGGCCGAGGCGGGCGCCATCTATGTCGGTGCCGATCTCGCCCCGTCGCGCTTCCTGGAGCTCGATTGGGAACGCTATCGCGGCGGTGCCGTCGTCCGGGGCAGCAGCGCCAGCCATGTGGCGATCCTGGCCCGGGCCCGCGGCGTGCCGCTGGTGGTGGGGTTGGCCGCCAACGAATCCATGCTGGTCGACGGCGCCGAGGCGATCCTCGATGCCGAGGCCGGGCAACTGATCCAGGACCCGTCGGCCGAGACCCGCGCCCGCTATCAGCGTCGCGCCGCCGAGCGCACGGCGGAGGCCAAGCTGCAGGCGGTCTATCTCGGCAAGCCCGCCATGACCCGCGCGGGAGAGCCGGTCCTCACCTACATCAATGTCGACGATCCGCATGCCTTGCCTGCGATCGATCCGGCGACTTGCGACGGGGTGGGGCTGACCCGCACCGAGTTCCTGTTCTCGGGCGAAGGCGGCCTGCCGGGCGAAGGACGTCAGTTCGGCGCCTATAAGGCCCTGCTGCAATGGGCGAAGGGGCGGCCGGTCACCATCCGCACCCTCGATGCCGGCGGTGACAAGCCGATCCCGGGATTGACTCCGGATGGCGAATTGAACCCATTCTTGGGTCTGCGCGGCCTGCGGCTGTCGCTGGCGCGCCCCGATGTGTTCCGGGTCCAGCTTCGGGCCCTGGCGCGCGCCGCGGTCGAAGGCAATCTCAAGGTCATGCTGCCCATGGTGACGCGGCCCCAGGAACTGGAAGCGACCCGAGCCCTGTTCGAGACGGTGGTGGCGGAGCTCGCCGCCGAAGGAACGGCGGCGGCGATGCCCCGGCTCGGCATGATGGTCGAGGTGCCGGCGGCCGCCCTCAATATCGCCGCCTTCGACGCCGACTTCTTCTCGATCGGCAGCAACGATCTGGTGCAATACGTGACCGCGGCGGGCCGCGACTGCGATTCCGTGCGCGATCTCTACGATCCGCTGGAGCCGGGCGTTCTCGAGCTCATCCGCCGCGTCGCGCAGCATGGCAGGCTGGTGGGTCGCGAGGTCAGCCTCTGCGGCGACATGGCCTCGGATCCGAAATATCTCCCGGCCCTGCTCGACACCGGCCTGCGCGCGGTGTCGGTCGCGCCGGCGCGCCTCGCCCGCGCCAAGGCGCAGATCGCCGCCTATGGCTGACGATCAGCGCAACAGCCGGGGGGCACCGGCACGCGAGGAACGGGTCGCGGCCTATAAGCGGCTGCTGCAGGAATATCTGGACCGGCGTCCATCCGGCATGCGCCTCCAGATCGCGCGCGCCATGGGCAAGCATCGCAGCTTCGTCTCGCAGATCACCAATCCGTCCTATTCGATCCCGATCCCGGCGCGCCATCTCGAGACCATCTTCCGCATCTGCCATTTCTCGCCGGTCGAGCGAAAGACCTTCCTCGCCGCCTATGGCGAGGCCCACCCGAACCAGTCGGCGGAGAAGGGGACACCCGCGCGCAAAGCGTCGGGTGCCAGAAAGCTCGAGATCGAGCTCCCCAGCAGCGGCGACGCCAGGTTCGACGAGGCGGTCGACGAGATCGTCAGGCAATTCGCGAAGCAGATCGCGAAGCTGGGGCAGAAGCGGGGGTAAAATCCTATCGTCACCCCCGCGAAAGCGGGGGCCCAACTCGATCCAGCGGCGTCGGTTGAAGGATGGTTCCCCGCTTTCGCGGGGATGACAACTTTTTGTTGGGCGAATGAGATCTTTGGAACGGTCTCACACGCCCCAACGCAGCGCCGCCGTGTGCACCGGGTGGTCCCACAGCTTGATCAGCTCGTCGTCGAGCGCCACGAGAGTGAGAGAGCAGCCCTGCATCTCCAGGGACGTCACGTAATTGCCGACCAGCGAGCGGGCGATCTTGATGTTCCTGGCCTCGCAATAGCGCCGGGCCGCGTCATATATGAGATAGAGCTCCATCGAGGGTGTGCCGCCGAAGCCGTTGACGAAGAGGAGGTGAGGGGCACCCGCCTTGGGCTTCAGGTCGCCATCGATCGCGCTCATCAGCGTATGCGCGATGGCATCGGCCTTCTCGAGCTTGACCCGCTTGCGGCCGGGCTCGCCATGGATACCCACACCCATCTCGACCTCGTCCTCGCCGAGCTGGAAGGTGGGCTTGCCGGCGGCGGGCACGGTGCAGCTCGTCAGCGCCACGCCCATCGAGCGCGTCGCCTTGTTGACCCGCTCGCCCAGTGCCTTGCAGGCGGCGAGATCGGCGCCCTTGTCGGCCGCGGCCCCGACCATCTTCTCCACCACGACCGTGCCGGCGACGCCGCGCCGGCCGGTGGTGTAGGTCGAATCCTCGACCGCGACGTCGTCATTGGTGACGACCGTGGCCTGGTCGCCGCTGATCATGTCGGCGGCCATCTCGAAATTCATCAGGTCGCCGGAATAGTTCTTCACGATGAAGAGCACGCCGGACCCGCCATCGACGGCCTCGGCCGCGGCCACCATCTGGTCGGGGGTGCAGGAGGTGAAGACCTGGCCGGGGCAGGCGGCATCGAGCATCCCCTTGCCCACGAAGCCCGCATGGAGCGGCTCATGGCCCGAGCCGCCGCCGGAGATGAGCGCGACCTTGCCCTTGACCGGGGCGCCGGCGCGCGCGACGAAAGTCGGATCCATCCGGACCCGGACGATATCGTGATGGGCCGCGCCGAAGCCGCGCAGGCTTTCGGTCAGCACCTGATCGACGCTGTTGATGAATTTCTTCATGAGCGATTCTCCCCGGCTCTGCGGCTGTCTGCCTGATTGAAGGCGATCGGCGGACTTGCGGCTCGAATACTAAACTAAACTAAACTTCGCGCCAACCTGCAGCATAGCCGAGGATGGGGGATCGGGGGGCCCCAGCCCCAGCCGATCCGGGGTGGCCGCGCCTCGGGCGCTCATTCCCCCCAGGCGACGAAGAGGCCGATATCGCCGGGCATGCCGCCGGGGAAATCGAGCACGCGCGCCGACAGATGGAAGCCCTCGGGCTTCAGATCCTGCTCCCACCAGAGGTAGATCTCGGCGGCTTCGCCGCGCAGCGTTTTCGGCCAGCCCTTCTCGGCGACATTGATCGCCCGACCGCCGTCGCTGCAGAGCTGGCTCGGGAAACGAAGCAGCAGAAATTCGGTTTGCCCGCGCTCGGCCGCCTGGTGGGCATGCTGCAGCAGCGTTCTCCAGCCCTCGTTCGAGATATGCTCATCCAGGAGCGCCCGCATGCGTTGCCGGCGCTTCGTCGTGTCGGCCAGACGCGATTCCTGGCGTTGCCGGAGCTGCATCTCCTTGAAGTCCTCGGCCAGGTGCCGGAAATGACGGGCCGTCAGCGCATCCGCTTGCGCCCCGGGGGCGGCGGAGGGCGGTCCGCGGTCTGGCGCGGGAGTTGCGTCCGGCTTGTCGTGGCGTGGGACCGGCGTCGGTTCGCGGGGCGCGCGACTGGTATGCGCGGCTGCCGCCGCTCCCTGGTTCTCGGACGCCATGGCCCTCACCAGGTCGGCGCGGCTCACGATTCCGACCATGCGGCCCTCCCGCAGTACCGGCACGCGCTTGAACCCGTGATCCGACAGGATCCGTGCTATCTCCGCGACAGGCGTGTTCTCGTCAACCGTGACGATCGGGGAGGACATGACATCTGCGGCTGTCTGCGGCGAAGCCTGGACCGTCGCGAGAAAGTCCGGATGAAGCGCCTCGCCCTCGGCAAACAGCGTCAGCCACCAATCGCGGCGAGCCTGCCGTTCGGCGTCCTTGCGGCCGATGAGGTCGCCCTCGCTGACCATGCCGATCGGGACACCCGCGCCATCGACGACAGGCACGGCGCTGATGCCGTTGCGGAGCAGGAGCAGCGCGATGTCCCGAACACCGGCGCCGGGAGTCACCGACAGGACGTCGGTCGTCATTATGTCATGCGCGTTCACGATTTCTCCCTCGGCGGCCTGCGTCCGGATCCGCGGGCGGCGTGAGAGGACAGGGATGCGTGAGCCACGGATCGACGGCCGGTACGGCTCGATCCGTGTCTGACATCCCCGGCTCCTGCGGATCCAACTCTTTCCTGCGAAGACTAGGACCTGGCTCGGGTAGGCGACGTTGATCGAGATCAAGGCGGAACTCTTGACATCCGCGCAGATTTTAATAAGGGGGCCATGGAGCAGGCGATGCCATTCGCCACGATCAGCAAACCGCCACCGTCTGGAGTGTCGCCACGGCTGGCCGACTATGAAGGCGCCTGCCGGGATTTTTCCTGGGTGGCCGCGCGGGCCATGTTGAGCGGTCTGCCCGGCGGCGGGCTCAACATCGCCTATGAGGCGGTCGACCGCCATGTCCGGGCCGGGATGGGCAGCAAGCTGGCCCTGCGCTGGATCGGCAAGGACGACCGGATTCAGGACTTCAGCTACGAGGGGCTGCGCCGGGCCACCAATCGCTTTGCCAATCTTCTGGTCCGGCTCGGGCTGAAGCCGGGCGAGCGCGTCTTCACCTTGCTGGGCCGCCAACCCGCTCTCTACATCGCCGCGCTCGGGAGCGTGAAGGCGGGGTGCGTTTTCTCGCCCCTCTTTTCCGCCTTCGGGCCGGAGCCGGTGGAGGCGCGCCTGTCGAAGGGCGACGGCCGCGTCCTGGTTACTACCGAGCCGCATTATCGCAAGAAAGTCGCGCCCATCCGCGACCGGCTGCCAGGGCTAAGGCACATCGTGCTGGTCGGGGAGCGGACCGAAGCTGTTTCAGGCGGATCGCTCGACTTCGACGCAGCGTTGGCGGTCGAAAGCGAGGATTTCGCGATCGTGCCGACCAGGCCCGACGACATCGCCTTGCTCCATTTCACCAGCGGGACGACCGGCAAACCCAAGGGCGCGCTTCATGTGCATGAGGCGGTCGTTGCGCACCATGCGACCGGTCAGTACGCCCTCGATTTTCACGGCGACGATATCTTCTGGTGCACGGCCGATCCGGGCTGGGTGACCGGTACTTCTTATGGAATCATTTCCCCGCTGACCAACGGTCTGACGATGATCGTGGACGAGGCCGAGTTCGACGCCCTGCGCTGGTTCCGGATCCTCCAGGAGCAGAAAGTCACGGTCTGGTATACGGCGCCGACGGCAATCCGGATGCTGATGCGATTGGGTCCGAAACCGGCGGAGGGTTTCGACCTGTCGCGGCTGCGATTTCTCTCCAGCGTCGGCGAGCCGTTGAACCCGGAAGCGGTGGTGTGGAGCCTTGGCGCCTTCGGCCGGCCGTTTCACGACAATTGGTGGCAGACAGAGACGGGCGGAATCATGATTGCGAACTATGCCGCCATGAACATCAAGCCGGGCTCGATGGGGCGCCCATTGCCGGGAATCGAAGCGGCGATCGTCGAACGCGCCGGAGACGGTGAGCTACGCGAGGTGACCGCGCCCGACACCCTCGGCGAACTGGCCTTGAAGCGCGGATGGCCCTCGATGTTTCGCGGTTATCTCGGCGAGACGGAACGCTATGAGAAATGTTTCGTCGGAGATTGGTATCTCTCGGGCGATCTCGCGACCCGCGACAAGGACGGATATTTCTGGTTCGTCGGCCGCTCGGACGATGTCATCAAGTCCGCCGGCCATCTGATCGGCCCGTTCGAGGTCGAGAGCGCCTTGATGGAGCACCCCGCGGTCGTGGAGGCGGCGGTCATCGGCAAGCCGGATCCGATCATCGGCGAATCGGTCAAAGCCTTCGTTGTGCTCAAGCAAGGTCACGAGGACAGCGTCGCGCTGCGCAAGGAGCTGCTCGGCTTTGCGCGCATCCGTCTTGGGGCCGCAGTGGCGCCGCGCGAGATCGATATCAAAGCAGGACTGCCCCGGACCCGAAGCGGCAAGATCATGCGCCGCCTGCTCAAGGCGCGCGAGCTCGGCCTGCCCGAGGGCGACCTCTCGACGCTGGAAAGCGATACGCGATGACGGCATCGATGCCCCCCAAGACTCATTTAAGCCGAGCCCACATCTTGTCGCTGACGAAGGAGATGTTGCGCATCCGTCGTTTCGAGGAGAAATGCGCCGAGCTCTACACGCAGGAGAAGATCAGAGGGTTCCTGCATCTCTATATCGGCGAAGAGGCGATTGCGGTCGGAGTCAACCAGGCGCTGGCTCCCACCGACGCGATCGTCTCGACCTATCGGGAACATGGCCATGCGCTGGCGCGCGGAATCAAGATGGGCCCGCTCATGGCCGAGATGTACGGCAAGCGCGAAGGCTGCAGCCGCGGACGCGGCGGGTCCATGCATGTGTTCGATGCGGCAACGCGCTTCTATGGCGGCAATGCCATCGTCGGCGGCGGGTTGCCGATCGCGGTGGGGTTGGCGCTGGCGGACAAGATGCACAACAGAGCCAATGTGACGGTCTGCTTCTTCGGCGAGGGTGCGGTCGCGGAAGGCGAGTTCCACGAGAGCATGAACCTGGCGGCCCTCTGGCAATTGCCTGTGCTGTTCGTCTGCGAGAATAATCTCTATGCCATGGGAACCGCGCTGGCCATCTCGGAATCCGAAACGGACATCCACCGCAAGGCGGAGAGCTATCGCACGGCATCGACCGCAGTGGACGGCATGGATGTGGTCGCGGTGGAAAGTGCGACCCGCGGCGCGCTCGAGACGATTCGCAAAGGCGGCGGCCCGGCCTTTCTCGAATGCCGGACCTATCGGTTCCGGGCCCATTCTATGTTCGACGCCCAGCTCTACCGGCCCAAGGCGGAGGTGGAAGCGTGGAAGAAACGCTGTCCGATCGAGCGTCTGGAAAGATGGGCGGTCGAGGCCGGCATCCTCCATGAAAGCGATCTCGCGTCCGTCGATGCGGAGGTCGCACGAGAGGTTCAGGACGCAGTGGCGTTCGCCGAGGCCGGCAGCTGGGAGCCGGTAGCGGACCTGTTGCGCGATGTGCAGACGCCCGGGATTGTGCCATGACGCAAACCGCAGCCGCGGGCTCCGGCAACGCGACCACCACCTATCGCGAGGCGGTGCGGGCGGCCATTCGCGATGCCTTGCAGCGCCTGCCGCAGGCGTTCCTCATGGGCGAGGATGTGGGCCGCTATGGCGGCTGCTATGCCGTCAGCAAGGGGCTCCTGGACGAATTCGGGCCGGAGCGCATCCGGGATACGCCGCTCTCGGAGGCAGGCTTCGTCGGCGCTGGCATCGGTGCCGCCTTGGGCGGCATGCGGCCGATCGTCGAGGTGATGACGGTCAATTTCAGCCTGCTCTGCCTCGATCAGATCCTCAACAGCGCCGCGACCATCCGGCATATGTCGGGCGGGCAATTCTCGGTTCCTCTCGTGATCCGGATGGCGACGGGGGCGGGCCGGCAGCTGGCGGCGCAGCATTCCCACTCGCTCGAGAACTGGTATGCGCATATTCCCGGTCTCCGCGTGCTGGCGCCGGCGACCGTCGAGGACGCCCGTGGCATGCTCTGGACCGCCCTCCTAGAGCCGGATCCGGTCCTGATTTTCGAGAATGTCATGCTCTACAACATGACGGGCTCCTTGCCCGAGAACGCAGGCGCTGTCGAAATCGACAAGGCGGCCGTGCGGCGGCCGGGGCGCGATATCACCCTCGTCACCTACGGCGGCTCGCTCTGGAAGACGCTGTCCGCCGCCGAGCAATTGGCCGGTCTCGGCATCGACGCGGAGGTGATCGATCTGCGTTCCCTGCGCCCGCTCGACGATGCGACCGTGATGGCCTCGGTGCAACGGACGCGTCGCGCCGTGATCGTCGATGAGGGGTGGCGCACCGGCAGCCTGGCCGGCGAGGTGGCGGCGCGGATCATGGAGCAGTGCTTCTGGTCGCTCGACGCGCCGGTCGGACGCGTCTGCACCGCCGAGGTACCGATTCCCTATCCCAAGCATCTTGAAGACGCAGCCCTGCCTCAGCCCGATAGAATTGTCGCGGCGGCGCGCGCGGCCGTGGGGCGCTGATGGGCCTCTTCCGGATGCCATCCCTGGGGGCGGACATGGAGGCGGGCACCCTCGTCGAGTGGCTGAAGAAGCCCGGCGACAAGGTTGCGAGCGGCGACATCCTCGCCGTCGTCGAGACCCAGAAGGGCGCGATCGAAATCGAGACTTTCGAGGCGGGCGTCGTCGACCGGCTCATGACGGAGGTAGGCCAGACGGTTCCCGTCGGAACGCCCCTGGCGATGATCCGCGCGGAAGGCGAGAAGGCGATGCCGGAGCCGCCACTATCGCCCGCAATGGCCAAGGCGTCGCCGGCGGCTCCGCCAGCGCCGGTGGCGGAGCGCCCCGCTGTCCTCGCTGCCTTGCCCAGCGGCGAGATCAAGGCATCGCCCGCCGCTCGGAAATTCGCGGCCGAGCATGGCCTCGATCTGTCCGGAATCGAAGGCAGCGGTCCGGAGGGGGCCGTGGTCTTTGTCGATGTCGAGGCGGCCCTGCGTCGTGCCCCGGCGGGACCGGCGGCCAGGACCGTCGTCGCTCCCGAGCCGCAAAAACCGAGCGGCCCGGAAGGCATGCGCATGGCGATCGCCGCTGCCATGGCCCGGTCGAAACGTGAGATCCCCCACTATTATATCGGCCACGCGGCCGACATCACAGCCAGCCTCGACTGGCTTGCAGCGCGTAATGCCGATCGCGCGCCGGCAGACCGCCTGCTGTTCGGTGCCTTGCTTTTGAAGGCAGTGGCGAAGGCCCTTCGCCAGTTTCCGGAGTTCAACGGATTCCACCGGGACGGCCGTTTCGAACCGTCCAGAGCCATCCATGTCGGCATGGCGGTCGCCTTGCGGGGCGGCGGTCTGATCGCACCTGCCATCCATGACACCGACCAGCTTCCGCTGGATCGGCTCATGGGACAAATGCGCGATCTCGCCAATCGGGTCCGCGCCGGCCGGTTTCGCAGCTCCGAGATGGCCGATCCGACGGTGACCTTGACCAGCCTCGGCGAACGCGGCGCCGATTGGGTGATGCCGGTCATCTACCCGCCGCAGGTGGCCATCCTTGGCGCCGGAACGCCCGCGGTGGAGCCCTGGGTGGTGGAGGGGAAGGTGGTGCCGCGGCAGATCTGCCATCTGACGCTGGCCGCGGACCACCGCGTCAGCGACGGCCATCGGGGCGCATTGCTCTTGCGGGCGATTGCGGACCTTCTACGGGCCCCGGAGCAGCTATGAACCGTGACGAGATCAAGGCCGCCCTGCTTCAGCAGATCGGCAATATCGCGCCCGAAGCCGATTTGTCGAAGCTCGATCCTGCTGTCGATTTTCGCGAGGAGCTCGACATCGATTCGATCGGCTTTCTCAACCTTGTCATTGCGCTGGCGGAGCAGCTGAAGATTCCAATTCCGGAGAAGGACTATGCCCGTCTTCGGACGATCGAAAGCGCCCTCGGCTACCTGACAGCGGCGAGGCAGCGGATCACCTGACGTTGCCTGCGGACTCCGCACCGATAGGGGAGCCAGAGTTTCCGGCGAACGATATCAGAGCGTCCTGGGCCGATCCTCGACGCCGACGAAATTGGGGTCGGCCACCAGGATGTCATACACGGCCTCTGCCCGAAGCGAGAGCCCATGGGCATCCGGTCTCGGTTCATCCGCCTCGGCACCGGCCTGGCGGGCGGCCTGCTCGATTTCGGCATAGCTCGCGCCCGTCTTGGCGATGGCCGCAATGACGGCGTCCTCCAGATCCCCCACCAGGGAAACGATTTCGTCGTGACTCAGGCGCGTACGCCGCGGCGGCGCTGCTGATTTTTTCGGCATGCTGGGCACCCTATCTCTACGCTTGAGGACCGCGCCACGAGGGCAATGCGGCATTAAGTCTCCGGCGGGCCGTGCAGTGCGCGGCGGTTGGACCGTGAGTCCGCGACGGTCTTCACTGTCGCATCCGGTATCCTGCCTTCCTGGCGTGCGCGGGCAGAGGCCTCGAGGCGATGCGTCAAGCTCTCAAAAGCCTTCTTGACGGCAAACAGAGCGCTGGCCCGTGGCCGGCGTTCCTTGATCACGATTTCGCCGCTCGGCAGCGCTGCACGAATGGTGACATGGTGTGGAAGCGTGCGATCCAGATGCTGCCGGGGCGACTGCACGACCACCTGGCAGCGCTCGATTCGTTGGTCGAAGCGATCGAGCTTGTCGACATAGTCCTCGATCCGATCGCGGACACGAAACGAAGGTCTCATATTGCGAAACACGATCTCGATCTGCGTATCCATCGGTGACATCGCCATCGCTGAAGGGAAACCGACCAATATGATAATAATGCTTCGCGCCAGCCGATCTTTGATTCAGATCAAAATTGAACAAAACGGGCTCAAATCGTCGCTCCGGGCGCAGAGGCGGGCCAAACCGGCCTGAATCGGGTGATCGGGCGACGACCGCCCGGGCGGCATTCAGGCCGCGATCCGGCGTGCCCGCGACGGCGGAACATCCTGCTCGAATTCGTCATGGTCCGACAGCCCGGCCTCTTCGGCCAGACGATCGAGATCCAGCACCTGCAATCGACGTTCGCGCAGCACCAGGATGCCGTCCTTCCTCAAGCCGGAAAGGCAGCGGCAGACGGTCTCGCTGGCCAGACCGAGCGCGTCCGCCACATGGCTCAGCATCAAGGGCAGATCGAGCGTCTTCATATCGACCTTGCCGTCCGCGCGCTTCAAGCGCTTCACCAGCTCCAGAAGCAGGTGGGCGGTTCGTTCACGTGCGGTGCGGCGCCCCAGGCTGGTGACATGCTCGAGGGCCCGGGCCTCGACGGCGGCGAGCATCCGCACGAGCGACACGCCCAGCGCCGGCTGCCGGCCGATGCTGTCGAAAAAGGCGCCACGCGAGTAGCTGGCAAAGCTGCAGGCCGTCAGGGTCTCGACCCCATAAGACGCCGCCTCGACGACGCCCAGCCCGACCAGGTCGCCCGGCAGAACGAAATCCAGAATCTGGCGGCGCCCGTCCTTCATATCCTGGCAGAGGAAGGCCCAGCCTTCCCGAAGAACGTAGACGCTGTCGACCGGGTCATCCTGCAGAAACAGCGATTCCCCGGGCTCGAGATGCCGGATCTTCGCCGCTCTGCCCTCGGGCAGATGCGCGTTCATCGACCTGAGATCGGTCGCCGAGCTACCGGGCATGTAGCCGACCGGCTCCCGGTTCGAAATTTGCTGCCGGTGTGTCGCGCTGCCTGTTACTGAAATCATGATGCACCTCCAGTTGGTTCCGATCAGCAGGCTCGGGTGAGCCAACTCTGTCGGAACCGTGGGGGCGGGGAAATCCGTGGCTAATACTTAGGTATTATCTACCTAGGCGCGAGCGGAGCCGTCGAGGGCCTTGATAAGGCTCGCGAACTCGATGGGCTTGTCCAACAGGGTCAGGGTGCCCAGGCTTGCGGCCTGGAGGCGGACGGCGCGATCGGACCGGGCCGTCATCAGGATCGTGGGAAAGGTCCGGCCATCGGCCGCCAACCGCTCCAGCAGCTCGAAACCGCTCATGCCGGGCAGATGGAGGTCGAGAATCAGGCACAGCTTGGCGTCTCCCGGCGACCAAGCCAGGAAATCCTCGCAGGTTTCGAAGGTTTCGACATCGAAGGACTCGAGCTCCAGCAGGATCCGAAGGGAATCCCTGACGGCCTCGTCGTCGTCGATGACACAGATTGTCCGGCCCGTGCGACCCATGAATCCCACCAGTTCCTCCGGCGATCTGACCGTATCCAATTTGGAGATGCGTTGATCTAGGTCATCCGCATGTCCAGGGGGCCGGCATCGCAGTTTCATGCCGACTTTATTCACCGGTATCGCGCTTGGTTCCGGCCGCGGCCGACAGACTGATGAGGTCCGCCACGCTGGTGGCTTCAAGTTTGGCCATCAGGTTGGCGCGGTGAATTTCGACCGTTCTCGGGCTGATCTCGAGTTCGGCCGCGATCTGCTTGTTGGTCCTGCCCATGGCCAACTGCTCGAACACTGCAAGTTCCCGCGGCGTCAGGTGGTCCAGACGGGCCCTGGCCCGGCAGCGCTCCTGGGTCGAGGCGCTCGCCCTTGCCGAGATATCCAGGGCGCGGTCGACGAGCGCAAACAGCCGGTCGGGATCCAGGGGTTTCTCGAGAAAATCGAGGGCGCCTGCCTTCATGGCCTCGACCGCAACGGCAACCTGACCCATGCCGGTAATCATCAGAATGGGCATGTCCTGAAATTTCTCGGACATCCGCCGCAAGAGGGTCAATCCGCTGGCACCGGGCAGATTGACGTCCAGCAGGAGGCATCCCGCGGACGGCGGTGCCTCCAAAAAATCCACGAATGTCTCGGCCGAAGGGAACGACAGGGCGCGATATCCGTGAGATTCGAGCAGCGTCACCAATGAATCGCGAACGGCTCCATCGTCATCGACGATGAAGACAATGGAGTCAGGAGCCACCGTTCCCGTTCCCCTCGCCGATCGGCAGCGTCAGATGAAAGGTCGCGCCGGCGCCTGCATTGTTCTCGAACCAGAGCGTGCCGCCGTGGTTCTCTATGATGGTGCGGCTGATCGAGAGGCCCACGCCGAGGCCTTCCGCCTTCGTCGTCACGAACGGCATGAACAACCGGCCGGCGACTTCGGGCGACACGCCGGGTCCGGTGTCGGCGATGCTGACCGTCACCTCTTTGACATCCGCGCTCGTGGTCAGCGTCAGCTTCCGGCGCGTCATCCCTTCCATGGCATCGACGGCGTTGCGGATCAGGTTGATGATGACCTGCTGAATCTGGATCTTGTCGATGGTCACCGGGGGAATGTCGGCATCGCGCTCGAATTGCACATCGACGTTCTTCTCCTTCATTCCGATGAAGGCGAGCGCCGCGGCCTCGTCGATGGCTCGGTTGATATCGTGGGTTTCGCGTTCCGGTTCGCGCCGCTGAATGAAGTTCCGCAGATGCCGGATGATATCGCCGGCCCGCATGGCTTGCTCGGCTGTCTTGGTCAGAACGTCGAATGCCCGCTGGCGTTGCGCGGCATCGCCTTGCAGAAGCCGCTGCGCCGAAAGCACGTAGTTGTTGATGGCCGTCAAGGGTTGATTGAGCTCATGGGCCAGCGCCGAGGCGAGATCTCCCATGGCGCTGAGGCGGGACACATGGATCAGGTCGGCCTGAACTTCGTGGAGTCGCCGCTCGATGGCCTGGCGCTCTGAAATGTCGCGGATCAACCCGGCGAAGACCGGTTGACCGTCCATCGATGCTTCGCCCACGGCCAGTTCCATCGGAAAGGTGCTTCCGTCCTTGCGCTTCCCAACGACGATGCGGCCGATGCCCAGGATCCGCTTTTCGCCGGTTGCGAGGTAACGCGAGAGATAGCCATCATGCTGCTCCCGATAGGGCGCAGGCATCAGACATTTGACGTTCTTGCCGATGACCTCGTCCGCGCGATAGCCGAACATACGCTCGGCGGCCGGGTTGAAAAAATCGATGATGCCGTCCCGGTTGATCGTGATGATCGCATCGGGGACAGCATTGACGATGGACTGAAGGCGCGGCGCTAAATCCTCAACCACGATTGTGAGCCCCGATGCCCGTCTTGCGTTCGACCGAATGGACCCTCCGCCGATTGCGGGCGAAGACGGCTCGTTTCATTGCGTCGATCCACCCGGGTAGAGTATCGCCTATTCCATGACCTGCGCCAAAACTACAGGGGCCCTCCGTTCACGGCAATGTTGTGTCGGGGCCGTCGGCCTCGGGAGGGTTCTGACCGCGTCGGAACACGGTGCCGGCCGCATCAGGCGCGAAGAAAAAGCCCAATAAATCGGGCCAGGCCTTCCTTGCTCCGATAATTGGCACATTTTCTTTACGTGATTGTAGATTTGCAGGGGGACGGCGCGACGATGCAAGACGCGCCTAAAGCGAGGATACTCACGGGCAGGATTTCGAGAGGCCGGGACATGGACCTGTATTTGACAGATGAACTGAAGGCCATCCAGGAGACCGCACGGAACTTCGCGCGGACCCGCCTGGCGCCCCATGCCGCGAGCTGGGACGAACAGAGGATCTTCCCCGTCGACGAGCTCCGGGAGGCCGCTTCCCTGGGTCTGGCCGCGATCTATGTGGACGAGGAGTTCGGCGGTTCCGGCCTCAACCGGCTGGCGGCGGCGCTCATCTTCGAGGAGCTCTCGGCGGCCTGCGTCTCGACCGCGGCGTTCCTTTCGATCCACAACATGGCGAGCTGGATGGTCGATCGCTTCGGTTCGCCGGAGCAGCGCCGGCGCTATCTGCCCGACATGACCCGCATGGCGAAGATCGCCAGCTACTGCCTGACCGAGCCCGGCTCGGGATCGGACGCGGCGGCGCTCAAGACCAGGGCCGTGCGCGAGGGCGATCACTACCTGCTGAACGGCGGCAAGGCCTTCATCTCGGGCGCCGACCGCTCCGATCTCTATGTCTGCATGGTGCGCACCGGCGTGGACGGGCCCAAGGGCATCTCCTGCCTGATGATCGAGAAGGGCACGCCCGGTCTCTCCTTCGGCAAGCAGGAACGCAAGCTGGGCTGGAACTCGCAGCCGACCGCGATGCTCATCTTCGAGAACGCCCGCGTGCCGGTCGCCAACCGCCTGGGCGAGGAGGGGCAGGGCTTCTCCATCGCCATGGGCGGGCTCGACGGCGGACGCATCAATATCGGCGCCTGCTCGCTGGGGGCGGCCCGGACCTGCCTGGAGCTCGCCCGCGAGCATGTCGCGAGCCGCAAGCAGTTCGGCCATGCCCTGAACGAATTCCAATCGGTCCAGTTCAAGCTCGCCGACATGGCGACCGAACTCGAGGCGGCGCGGCTCATGATCCGCAGCGCCGCGGCCAGGCTCGACGCCAAGGATCCGGAGGCAACCGTCTACAGCGCGATGGCGAAGCGCTTCGCCACCGATGCGGGCTTCGCCATCTGCAACGAGGCGCTGCAGCTCCATGGCGGCTATGGCTATCTCAAGGATTACCCGATCGAGCGGTTCCTGCGCGATGTGCGCGTCCATCAGATCCTCGAGGGCACCAACGAGATCATGCGCGTCATCATCGCGCGGCGTCTGATGGCGGGACTGGCGCTCGCTTGACGATGCCGCAGAACGACGTCGTCCTGACCCGGAAGGGCCGGCTGGGGAAGATCCTCCTGAACCGGCCGAAAGCGCTGAACGCGCTGACCCATGGCATGTCGCTTTCGATCGAAGCCGCCTTGCGGGAATGGGCGGACGACGGCGGCGTCGAGGCCGTCGTCATCCGCCAGGCCGGGGACCGGGCCTTCTGCGCCGGCGGCGATGTCCGCCAGTTCCCGGAGAAGGGGGCGGCCTTCATGCACCAATATTGGCGCGACGAATATCGTCTCAACGCCCTGATCCGCCGTTACCCGAAGCCCTATATCGCCTTCGTCGACGGCATCGTCATGGGCGGCGGGGTCGGGGTCTCGGTCCATGGCAGCCATCGGATCGTGACCGAGCATGTCGCCTTCGCCATGCCGGAGACGGCGATCGGGTTGGTGCCCGATGTCGGCGCTTCCTATGTGCTGCCACGGATGCCGGGGGAGATCGGGCTCTTCCTCGGCCTGACCGGCACGCGGCTGGGAACGGCCGACGCCATGGCGGTGGGTTTCGGCACGCATCATCTGCTGCGCGCCGATCTCGATCATGTCGAAGAAGAATTGGCGAATGCGACCGACGGCATCGATGCGGTGCTCGACCGCTATCGTCAAGCGGCGGCGCCGGCGCCGATCCTGGCCCGGAGGAGCGAGATCGACCGGCATTTCGGACAACCGACGCTGCGCGACCTGGTGCGGAGCCTGGCCGAGGATACCTCCGATTTCGCGACGGCGACGGGCGCCGCCCTGGCGACCCGGTCGCCGACCGCGCTCGCGCTCACCTTCCGGCTGATGCGCGAAGGCCGTCGCAAGAGCTTCGAAGATTGCGTCCGCATGGAATGGAACATCGTCAGCCGCATGGACGAGCATTCCGACTTCGCCGAGGGAATCCGCGCGCTGATCGTCGAGAAGGACAACAAGCCGCGCTGGAATCCCTCGCGCCTCGACGTGGTGGACGAGGCGACCGTGGCCCGCTATTTCGAGCCGGCGGCGGGCCCGCCGCTCGATCTCAACTGACGACTGACAACGGAGGCCTCCCATGACCAGCATCGGCTTCATCGGCACCGGCAATATGGGCGGCCCTATGGCCCGCAACCTGCTGAAGTCGGGCTTCAAGCTCCACGCCTTTGACGTCGTCGCGTCCTCGCTCAAGGCGATCGTGGACGCCGGCGCCGAGGCTGCGGGCTCGGCCGTCGAGGCGGCCGCGACGGCGGACATCGTCATCACCATGCTGCCGGCCGGCAAGCATGTGGCGAGCGTCTATCTCGGCGATGAAGGCATCATCGCGGCAACCAGACCCGGCACCTTGCTGATCGACTGCTCCACCATCGATGTGAAGACCGCGCGCGACGTGGCGCGGTCGGCGCAGAACAACGGCAAGACGATGCTCGATGCGCCGGTCTCGGGCGGCACGGCCGGCGCGGAGGCGGGGACCCTGACCTTCATGGTCGGCGGGCCGGCCGAGGGTTTTGAGAAGTCCACGCCTATACTCGAGAAGATGGGCCGGACCGTCGTCCATACGGGGGCTGCCGGCACGGGCCAGGCGGCCAAGATCTGCAACAACATGATCCTCGGCATCTCGATGATCGCCGTGGGCGAGGCCTTCGTGCTGGCGGAGAAGCTCGGGCTCGATGCCCAGAAGCTGTTCGATGTCTCCTCGAAATCCTCGGGCCAATGCTGGTCGCTCACCAGCTATTGCCCGGTGCCGGGTCCCGTGCCCACCTCGCCGGCCAATCGCGACTACAAGCCGGGCTTCGCCGCCGACCTGATGCTGAAGGACCTGTCGCTTTCGCAGGAGGCTGCCATGCAGGCGGGCGTCGATACGGCGCTGGGCTATCAGGCCACGCTGCTCTACGAGGCCTTCGCGAAAGCGGGCGAGGGCGGCACCGACTTCTCCGGGATCATCAAGATGATCCGGGCCAGGCAGCGCTAGGGTCGGCGGCACGCGCGAACGTCCGATCGTGGGTTTTCCTCCCTGGCGTCGCGGTCTAGACTCACGATTCGATGTCGGCCGCCGCGACTCGGTTCTGGAGTCGCCGCGGGCCGGCGTCCGCGAAGGAAAAGAATCGGGCCGATGACGCCGAAGAAGCCGATCCGGTCGACGGGGCGCTACCTGATCGTCGGTCTCCTGACCGCCGCGCCCCTCACCGTCACCTGGATCATTCTCCAGTTTCTGTTCGAGAATCTGTCGCGGGTGGGGCGGCCCTGGGCCAACGCGCTGGCGCTCGGGATCGGGCAGCGCTATCCGGACCTGGCGAATTGGCTCGAGGAGCCGGTCGTCCTGTCGATTGCGGCGATCGCGATCGTTCTGCTGTTTCTCTATCTGCTGGGCTGGGCCGCGACCAAGGTGTTCGGCCGGCGCATCATTCACTTCTTCGAATATCTGATCGGACGCATTCCGTTCGTCGAGACGATCTATCGCAGCATCAAGCGGCTGCTGACTGTCATCGACCAGAGCGGCACGAAGGGGCAGCAGGTGGTGCTGATCGATTTTCCCTCCTCCGACATGAAAGCCGTCGGGCTGGTCACCAAGATCATCCAGGACGCCGACAGCGGCGAGGAGCTGGCGGCGGTCTATGTGCCGACCTCGCCCAACCCGACCTCGGGCTATGTCGAGCTCGTTCCCGTCAAGGACATCGTCTTTACCGACTGGACCGTCGACCAGGCGATGGCCTTCATCGTCACCGGCGGCACGACCTCGCCGGACCGCGTGCATTATCATCGGCGCGGACTGCCCAAGGCGGCGGACGCGCCGCCTTCATCCGAGCCCCGGTGAGATCCGCGATGGCCAGCCCGTCCTACCCGGTCAGCATGATCCGGGATTTCCTGAAGCTCGAGGCCGCCAGCGGCATCATCCTGGTGGCGACCGCGGTGCTGGCGATGATCGTCGCCAATTCGCCGCTGGACGGCCTCTATGACGCGCTGCTGAACCTGCCGGTCTCGCTCCAGTTCGGCGCTCTCGTCCTCGCCAAGCCGCTCCTGCTCTGGGTCAATGACGGGCTGATGGCGGTCTTCTTCCTGCTGATGGGGCTCGAGATCAAACGCGAGCTCGTGGTCGGCGAGCTCTCCTCGTGGAACAAGGCCTCGCTGCCCGGCTATTGCGCGCTGGGCGGCATGGTCGTGCCAGCCCTGATCTACTATTTCCTGAACGCTCACGACACCACGGCCCTCCGGGGCTGGGCCATTCCGACCGCGACCGATATCGCCTTTGCTATGGGCGTGCTCTCGCTGCTGGGCTCGCGGGTGCCGGGCGCACTCAAGGTGTTCCTGCTGGCGCTCGCGATCATCGACGATCTCGGTGCCATCATCATCATCGCGGTCTTCTATACGGCCGATCTCTCCTACGTCTCGCTGGGGCTGGCAGGGCTGGGGCTCCTTGTGCTTTTGGCGCTGAATTTTCTCGGCGTGCGGCGCCTGGCGCCCTATCTCTTGATCGGCGTATTCATCTGGGTCTGCGTGCTGAAATCGGGCGTGCATGCGACCCTGGCCGGCGTCGCGGTCGCCATGTTCATTCCGGTCCGCGCCTCGTCCGGATCGGACGAGGCGGAATCGCCGCTGGAGCGGCTCGAACATATGCTGCTGCCCTGGGTCAGCTTCGCCATCATGCCGAGCTTCGCCTTCGCCAATGCCGGCGTCTCCTTCGCCGGCGTCACGGCCGCCGATCTGACGGCGCCGCTGTCGGTCGGTATCGCACTGGGACTCTTCGTCGGCAAGCAGATCGGGGTCTTCGGCGTCGGCTGGCTCGCGGTCAAGATCGGCTTATGCCGCAGGCCCGAGGGGTTGAGCTGGGCCTCGTTCTATGGCGTGTCGCTGCTTGCCGGGATCGGCTTCACCATGAGCCTCTTTATCGGATCGCTCGCCTTCGACGACCTCGCCCATGCGACGGCGATCCGGCTTGGCGTGTTCGCCGGATCGCTCGTTTCCGCGGGGAGCGGTTATTTCTGGTTGCGGGCGGTGACGGGGCGGTCGGTCGCCGGCCGCGCGGGAGCTTGAGCGGCCGCTCCGGAACATCCGGCCCCGAAAAGTCGGATTGCCGGTTTTGGTCCCGCTGCCCTATTCTGAGTGCCAGGGCAAAAGGGAACCAATTGCAATGACCAGGCAAGATCGACGCGGCGGCCGGGGCGCGGCCGCGTTCATGGGATTTATGGTACTGCTGCTTTCGGGTTGCGGCACGCCGCAGCTCGCGCAACCGCCCTCCTATCCGAACTTCACCCAAGCCGACCTCGATCACGACCATGTCGTGACCCAGGAGGAGTGGCTGCAGGCGGGTCTGCACCAGTTCGATACGCTGGATACCAACCATGACGGCAAGATCGACGCCGCCGAGATCGAGGCCGCGCGCCAGACGCTCGACCGGAACCATGACGGCACCGTCACCACCGACGAGGTCATCCCGCCTTTCGCCGCCTATGACACCGACAAGGACGGCACCGTCAGCCCGGCCGAGTTCAACAAGGGGCTGGTCCAGGACCTCGGCGGCACGCCGGGCGCCACCGAGGTCTACCGCGACCAGCTGGTCAAGCAGATCAACAGCCAGTTCAAAAAGGCCGACAAGAACAACGACGGCCGTGGCGCCTATGACGACCTTTACAATTACGGGCCCACCTCGACGGTCTTCGAGTTTCCGCTCTATTCCTTCTATTGAGGGACGGGGAGCCGGCGCCCGGCCTCCGGCCCCCCGAAACGCACGAAAACGGCCCCCAAGACCCCGGTCAGACCCGCGGAAATGCGTGGAAAAATTGACAAAGGGGAGGGGACCCCCTAAGACGGCACCGGCATACGCCGTGGCCCCTTAACCGGGGCAAACCTCTCGTCGTGCGGAGGGGTGGCCGAGTGGCTGAAGGCGGCGGTTTGCTAAACCGTTATAGGGCCCTAAAGCTCTATCGTGGGTTCGAATCCCATCCCCTCCGCCACCTTTCCCTATCCCAATCTGGTGTCGCCTCGACGTCCCCTTCTTTGAAGTTCTGATCCGCGCTCGCGGTCCGTTCAGCGCTGGAAATAGCGCGGCCGGTCGAGGTCCGAGATCAATCCGCGCTGTTTCGGCTGCCAGCCCAGCCGCTCCCGCGTTTTCTGGCTCGAGACCAGATTGTCGAGGGCCGCGAAATGCGCGAACCAGCCGAAATGGTCGGCGGCCTCCTCGGGAGTCTTGCTCAAGACCGGCAAATTGAGGCGGCGGCCGATCACGTCCGCGATCTCTCGGAACGGCACGCCTTCCTCGGCGACCCCGTGATAACGGGCGTCGGCGGCACGCTTCTCGAGCGCCAGCCTGAAGAGAGGGGCGGCATCGAGCCGATGCACCGCGGCCCAGTGATTGAGTCCTTCGCCCACATAGGCCGAGACGCCTTTCTCGCGCGCGATACCGATCAGGAGCGGGACGAAGCCGTGATCGCCCTCGCCATGGACGGAGGGCGGCAGGCGCACCACCGACACGCGCACGCCACGCGCCGCCACCGCAGCCGCCGCCTCTTCCGACGCGACCCGGGGGATCGATGCATCGGAAGGTGGCACATCGTCTTCGGTCGCGAGGCGGCCCTGCCTCAGCAGTCCGGTTCCCGAGGTGACGATCAAGGGGCGGTCGGAGCCGGCGAGCTCGGCGCCGAGGGCCTCGATGGCGCGCCGGTCGATCTCGCAGTTGGCCTTAAACTTCGAGAAGTCGTGGATGAAGGCGGTATGAATCACGCCGTCCGAAAAGGCGGCGCCACGGCGCAGGCTTTCCAGGTCTTCGAGATCGCCCCGATGCGCCTGCGCACCGGCGGCGACGAGCGCCTGGGCGGCCGCTTCGGTACGGGCCAACCCGACCACCTGATGACCCGCATCGATGAGCTCCTGAACCACGGCGGAGCCGACAAATCCCGTAGCCCCCATGACGAACACACGCATCGCGACGTCTCCTTCATTTCGTTCCATGACCGGCACCGCCTTCGCTGTCTCGTTGTCGTCGTCATAGGTGATTGAGAAGATACGATCTATGCCGTAAAGTCCGCATTATCTTCGCAATCGTCCGGGATGGCCCGTGGATCCGCTCTCCGATGTGCTGTCGCTGCTGAAACCGCGCAACCACATGTCCGCGGGTTTCGATGCGGGCGGAAGCTGGTCGATCCAGTTCACCGACCAGCAGGGAAGCATCAAATGCGGTGCGGTGGTCTCCGGCCAATGCTGGCTGTCGGTGGAGGGCGTTCCCGACGCGGTACGCCTGGAGACAGGAGACGGCTTCCTGCTGCCGAGCGGGCGGCCGTTCCGCCTCGCCGGCGATCTGACGGCGACGCCGGTCGATGCCCGCAAGATCTTCTCGAACGCGCGCGATGGCGGCATCGTCTCCTGCAACGGCGGCGGCGATTGCTTTCTCGTCAGCAGCCGCTTCGTTCTCGGCGGCAATCACGCCGGCATCCTGTTGCGGACGCTGCCGCCCATCGTCCATCTCCGGAACGAACCGGATCGGGCGGCCCTGCGCTGGTCCGTGGAGCGGATGATGCAGGAGCTGCGCGAGCCGCAGCCGGGCGGCTTCCTGGTCATCCAGCATCTCGCCCATATGATGCTGGTCCAGGCCCTGCGGCTTCATCTCTCGGAGGGGTTCAGAGGCGGCGTCGGGTGGCTCTTCGCCCTGGCGGACAAGCAGATGAGCGCGGCCATCAACGCCATGCATGAAGATCCGGCGCATCGCTGGACATTGCAGGCGCTGGCGGCGCGTGCGGGCATGTCGCGGTCGAGCTTCGCCCTGAGATTCAAGGAGACGGTCGGTGCGTCGCCCATGGATTATCTGATGCGCTGGCGCATGCTGCTGGCCGGGGACAGGCTGGCGAATTCCAGCGACCCCGTCTCCGCCATCGCTCTGTCGCTTGGCTATGAATCCGAAAGCGCCTTCAGCACCGCCTTCAAGCGGGTCATGGGCTGCTCGCCACGGCAATATGGCCGTGGCCGGAATCCGGCTTCCTCCTCCCCTGGCGAGGCGGAAGCCGCCCGCGCCGACCGGCTCGAACCGGTCGCAGGTTGACGGGCGCTGCTGGCGGTCGGCGGCAGACGGCGTCGCGTGGCTTCACAAACGCGTGGGTGAACAAAAATTTCGGCGCTCGCCATCGCCGCGGCGCCTAATCTCCCGGCAATGACGTCCTCGCGGCAATTGTGCCGGAGCCCCTTGGCGGGAGACGACCGCATGAAGCTCTCACCCTTCCGTTTCGCGTGCGCCCTTGCGGCGCCGTTGCTGCTGACGACCGCGCTGCTGGCGCTGGCGACGCTGGCGCACGCCGCGGATGCGCCGCCGGCCCGGATCCGCGGCACGATCGAGGCGGTGGCCGGCGACCAGCTGACGATCAAGAGCAATCAGGGGGAGGACCTCGCCGTGACGATGAACGCGGACACGACGGTGCGTGCCATCACGCTCGCCAGGATCGCCGACATCCAGCCGGGGCGCTATATCGGCGCCACGGCCGTGCCGCAGGCGGACGGCACGCTCAAGGCGCTCGAGGTCCATGTCTTTCCGCCGGAGATGGCCGGGGCCGGCGATGGGCATCGCCCCTGGGACCTCGCACCCAACAGCTCGATGACCAACGGCGTGGTCGGCGAGCTCGTGACCAGCAACGGCCGGATGATCACGATCAAATACAAAGGGGGAGAGCAGAAGGTGGCGATCCCCGACGACATGCCGGTGGTGAACATCGAGGCGGGCGACCGCTCGCTGCTGACGCCCGGGGTCCATGTCATGGTTTTTGCGGTCAAGAACGACGACGGGACCTTCACGGCCCGCTCGATCTCGGCGGGCAAGGATGGGATCAAGCCGCCGATGTGATGCCGGCGGGAGAGGGCCGGCACGCGTCCCGCGTTTTATGTCGGAGCTTGGTTCCGGTTTGCCGCCTGATAGAGCTCGCGGTAGGCGCCGACCAGCTGGTCCAGACTGAACGCCCGATTTCGCCCACTGGGATTGGGCAGCACCCACACCGCAGCGCCGCCGAAGGCGGCTGTCTGAGATCCCCAGGCGATGTCTCGCCGATCGGACAGGACGGAATAGGCCGCTTTACCGAGAAAAGCGACGAAGCGCGGCGCGTAACGCGTGATCTTTCGCTCGAACTTCGCGGCGGCGGCGGCGAATTCTTTCGCCGAGAGTTCCTCCGCCCGCGCCGTCGGCCGCTCGACCACCGTGGTCAGACCGCATCGATGCTGCAGGATCGTGCGGTCGTTCTCGGGAAGGATTTCCTCCGGCGTGAATCCGGACAGATGGATCACGCGCCAGAAGCGATTGCTTCTCGATACAAAATGATGCCCCGCGACCGCCGCGGTCATTCCGGGATTGATCCCGCAGAAGATCACAGCAAGGCCCTTGGCGATGATATCCGGGAGTCGATCAGCCATGACGCGCCTCACAATTCCAGCAAAGGCCAGGATAGGTCCATTGCGCTATCCGCCAGTGCGGATTGCCCCAGGCGCTCGGTAAGACGCAGGATGGCCGTACATGCCGCATCGTCATGGAGACCGGGACGAAGGCATCTTGGGTTTCCTCGCAGCGACCGATGCGTCCGTTCGCCTCGGCCAGCCGAATTGACGCGCGGAGACGGGGAATCTCGATGAACGCCGCACTGGCGGTTATGCGGCAGTAACTCTACGCAAAGGAGGGCAAGCATGGCACCCCAGGATACGCTTCGCTATACGAGAATCCCTCTTACCCATGGGTCTGGTGCGATCCCAGCCGTCGGATTCGGCACGTTGATCCCCGATCCTGTCGCGACCAGACAAGCGACCAGGACCGCCCTGGAGGTGGGATTTCGACATCTCGATTGTGCGGAACGCTACCGCAATGAAGCCGCGGTTGGCGAGGCGATGCAGGAAGCGTTCGAGGCGGGGACGATCCAGCGGCAGGATCTGTTCGTTACCACCAAGCTATGGAACACCAACCATCGTCCGGAACGGGTCAAACCGGCCTTCGAGGCGAGCCTCCGCCGGCTGCGACTGGATTATGTCGATTGCTATCTCATCCATACCCCTTTTGCCTTCCAGCCCGGTGAGGAGTTCCACCCCACGGACGAGCAGGGCCAGGTGATCTATGATTCCGGGGTGACATTGACGGAGACCTGGCGGGCGCTCGAGCGCCTCATGGAGGACGGCCGGTGCCGGTCGATCGGCTTGTCGGATATCAGCTTGGAAAAGCTGCGAGAGATCGTCGCGGTTGCGCGGATCAAGCCTGCGGTGGTGCAGGTCGAATCCCATCCTTATCTCCCCGAATGGGAGCTGCTCGACTTCTGCCGAGCGCAGGGGATCGTGCTGCAGGCGTTTGCGGCGTTGGGGCATGGCATGGAACCGAAAGTGCTGGACGATCCGGTCATCACGGCGATCGCACAGCGCGTCGGCAAGACCCCTGCCCAGGTTCTGCTGGCCTGGGCCGTACAGCGCGGCACCGCGTTCCTGACGACCTCGACCACGCCTCGCCGTATCCAGGAGAATTTCGAGATTTCGGCACTGCCCGAAGACGCCCTGCGGGAAATCCGGGACGGCATCAAGACAAGCATCCGGTTCAACGCCGTGGTGGAGACAGGCGTGCCTGGGTTCATTCCCCGGGCCCCACGAGCGGAACCGAAGGGCACGGGACCGCATTGACCTTGGCGAAAAGGCGCCGCCGAGGAACCAAGATGTTCCGGTCCCTCTCGGCCGGGAAAGACGAGATCAAACCGCCCCTGTAAATATCGGGCCGCTACGCGGTCGGCGAGGCCAGTCGCAGCCTGGCGAGGCTTGCGAACTCGCCTTCCGGATATTTCTCCAGATAGGCTTCGTAGAGCGAAGTATCGTCGCCCTCGCTCACGCTCTGCCAGAAGGCGAGCTCGATGGCAGCCTGCTCGGGGGGCTCCGCCGCTTCGGTCGATTGGAGCGCGGTCTCGCATCGGGTCCTTGCCAACCCGGCAAAGGCGCCGTCGGGATATCGCTCGAGATAGGCGTTCAGCTCCGTCGGATCGGCGCTGTCCTTCACCGTCTCCCAGAAGGCGAGTTCGACCGCGACCAGATCGACCATGGCGGGTTCGGCGGTCGGCGCGATCGCCGGCGAGATCGCGTTCGAGGGCTCGCTCGGTTCCGAGGCCCCATCGAATCGCACCCGAAAGGCGCGCACCGGCTGGGCGATGTTCTTGACGCTGTGCTCGCCCATATCCTCGAAGACGACGATGCCCTTGTTGCGCAAATGGTCGCGCACGCCTCTCGACACGCAGATCCCGCCGGGCTCGGCCATCGCCTCCAGACGGGCGGCGATATTGACGCCGTCGCCGAAGATGCCGCCATCCTTGACCATCACATCGCCGACATTGATGCCGATGCGAAAGACCATGCGCCGCTCCGGGGGCTCGTCCGCGTTCGCGGCAGCGATGGCCTGCTGGATCTTCGCGGCGCAGTCGACCGCATCGACCACGCTGGCAAACTCCGCCAGCACGCTGTCGCCCGCGGTTCCCGCGATCAGTCCGGTATGGCGCTCGATCAGATCGTCGACGATGAGGCGATGGTGGGTCAGCCTCGCCAGGGCGGCCGCCTCGTCGCGCTCCATATGCCGGCTATAGGCGACGATGTCGGCCGCCAGGATGGCGACCAGCTTTCGTTCCAGACGCGGCGTTTCCACGGAAGATCCTTCGGGTCGAAAACAGATCGCCGATGCCGGCGAGTCACGGATGGGTTGCGGGACACCCACCTGTCGCAAGAGAGTGGCGCGGTCCCGCGTGAGCTATCGCCCCTTGCACAACGGTTGACCCCCCTTCCGCGTTCCGTCTCGCGATCCCGCAGCCGCCGGGCCGCGGCACGGGCTCCCTGAGTTTGATCTGTAACGGCGGATCGTTTCCTTTAGAGTGATCGAAGCATAGATAAAGTGATTGAAGCACTTGGGCGCGCCGGCGGGTCCGAGGCCAGCGGCTGATGATTCAGCGTCGTTGTCCTGGGATGGGGGGCGCTCGCGCATCCCGCGATCGCGATCGAGAGGCCCTATGGCAGTCACGCCAGGGGTCGGCATCTTCGGGCATGGAATTGCGCCATCGAGGTTCGAGGCGCCGCCTGCCGGGGATTTTATTGAGGATGGACGTGCAAACATCGAAGATGAAGCGGAAGAGCAACGGCAAGTCTTCCGGAAATCCTGCCAAGCTTGTCCCGATCGCCAGGCCTCGCGAGGCCGCGGTGATGGCGGTGGCGCCGCCCTTCGATGCCGACGCCTTCCTGAGCTCGGTGGGGGCCGGCCGGTCCACGATCAAGTTCAAGTCGGGCAAGGGTGTCTTCCGGCAGGGTGATGCCGCCGACGCGGTCTTCTACATCCAGAAAGGCAAAGTGAAGCTGACCGTCGTGTCCCAGCAGGGGAAGGAAGGTGTCATCGCGATGCTGAGCGCCGGCGATTTCTTCGGCGAGGGATGCCTGGCCGGGCAGCCTCTCCATATCGCTTCGGCGGTGGCGATGAGCGATTCCGTGATCGCGCGGATCGAGATCGACACGATGATCCGCGTGCTTCACGACGAGCCGAAACTCTCCGAGATGTTCATGGCCTTCCTGCTCTCCCGCAACATCCAGTTCGAGGCGGATCTGGTCGACCAGCTGTTCAATTCCAGCGAGAGACGGCTGGCGCGGCTGCTTCTGCTGCTGGCCAGCTTCGGCAAGGAAGGGAAGATGGAGACGGTCATCCCGAAGATCAGCCAGGAGGTGCTGGCGGCCCGCGTGGGGACGACGCGCTCGCGGATCAACTTCTTCATGAACAAGTTCCGCAAGCTGGGCTTCATCGAATATAACGGCAGCTTGAAAGTGCACAGCTCGCTGCTGAACATCGTGGTCCATGACTGACGGCGGCACTCGGCGCGACCGGACGATGGGAAAATAATCGCCGGCACTGTCTCCTATTGCACAGCGCGGCGGGGATTCGGGGCCTAGAAAGAGGCAAGCCTGCGCCATCCGAGCGCCAGGCGCCTCCCATCATCCGAAGGATTCCCCCATGACAAAGCTCTTGAGCTCATGGCGACAGCTTGCGGCAGTCGGCAGCTTCGCCCTGCTCGCGGCTTGCGCCTCCCAACCCCATCAGCAGGCGCAGCAACCCGCTCCCCAGCCTGCACCGGTCGCCGCGGCACCGGCACCGATGGCCAACTCCCAGCCCAGCATGTATCAGGTCGATTTCCAGACCAATCGATCCAACATCAATGCCGAGGGCCAGCAGACCATTCGCGATGTCGGCAATCTCGTCGCCGGCAACAACAACGCCTGGGTGACAATCGTCGGTCGCACCGATACAGCCGGCAGTGCCAGCTACAACAGGGAGTTGTCGCAACGCCGGGCCAATGCGGTGCGCGATGCGCTGCTCGGCACGGGCAAGATCCCGACGGGTCGTGTCGAGACCGCCTGGACCGGACAGGTGAAGCAGGCCGTGGGAACGGTCGACGGCGTCTCCGAGGCTCAGAACCGCGTCGTGGACATCTATGTCCATTACACCGGGCAGCCGCAGGCGAACTACCAGCCCAGCCCCAGCACGTTCAAGATGATGCCGACAAGCACGGGACGCGTGCTGTCGACCGACAACGGCATGACGCTCTACACCTATGACAGAGACAATGTCGGCCAGTCGCAATGCTATGGCCAATGCGCCGAATATTGGCCGCCTTTCCTCGCCAATGCGTCCGCCGTGCCATCCGGCAACATGACGCTGATCTCCCGCCTCGATGGGAAGAAGCAGTGGGCGAGCAACGGAATGCCCCTCTACACCTATGTCCAGGACAGGAACCCGGGCGACGTCGAGGGCAACAACTATAACAACAACTGGCATGTGGTTCGCTGACGCCGGGCCCGACGACCGCCGCGGGGATCTCCGCGGCGATCCGACGGTTCGATCGCGCCAGGCGTGACGGGGCCAGGCAGGCCTTGAATTAACAAGAGTTGCTGCTGAAGCAACCAGAGCCCGCCACTGGTTCCCCCTCCCGGGCCGGTGGCGGGCTTTTCTATGTGTGAAGTTTCGCTGACATTCCGCTGCCAGGCTGGACCGGGCGGATTACGGTCAGCCAGAATGGGCGCGCCGGGATCGAAGAGTGCACGGTGATGCGGCACAACGGCGGTGAAGGGAAGGGGCGGGGATGGTCCTGCGGCATGGGGACGGCAGCGCCGGCGATGCCAATTACGGGGCGATCGGCGCCGATTATGCACGCTTCCGCCGGCCGGATCCCCGCATTGCCGCTCTCATCGGGGCGGCGCTGGGCGACGCGCGATCCATTCTGAATGTCTGGGCTCGCGCCGGCTCCTACGAGCCGACCGACCGGATCGTGACCGCGGTCGAGCCTTCCGCTTCCATGCGCGCGCAGCGGCCCGCTCACCTGCCGGCTGCGATCGATGCCGTCGCGGAACAGCTGCCGTTCGAAGACAGCCGTTTCGACGCCGGCATGGCGAGCTTCACGGTGCATCAGTGGCGGGATCTGGAGGCGGGCTTGCGCGAGATGCGGCGGGTCACGCGGGGACCGGTCGTCATCCTGACCTGCGACCCCGGCGAGCTCGGCCGGTTCTGGCTCGACCTCTATGCGCCGGAGGCCATTGCGATCGAAGCGGGACGCTATCCTTCGATCGAGAGAATGACGAAGGTCCTGGGCCCGCGCATCGAGGTCTCGTCGGTCCCGATTCCGTTGGACTGCATCGACGGGTTCAACGAGGCCTATTACGGCAGGCCGGAACGCCTGCTTGATCCGGCCGCGCGATTGGCCTGCTCGGCCTGGAGCTTCGTCGACGCAGCGGCGGTCTCCCGGTTCGAGCGCCACCTCAAGCAGGATCTCGACAGCGGCGCGTGGGACCGGCGGCTGGGTTATCTGCGCGCCCGGCCCGAGTTCGAGGGCTCCCTAAGGCTGGTCGTCGCGCAGCGCTGACGGCGATCGAACGCCGGCGGCTCAAGGCTTATTTGGCGGTGCCGTTGATGGCCACAGACTGGATGGCAAAGTTGCCGCCGCTATTGACCATCATGAACCCGGTGAAGGGCTTGCGGCTGCCGACGTCGGTGGCTTCGATCACGGTCTGGCCATCGAGGGCGACCGTCATTTTCCCCGACAACCCCCGCTTCCATTCGATGACATGGAGCTGGTTGTCTTCGAGGTTGATGGCGCCGGCGGAAGTCGCCAGCAGCTGGCTGCCCTGGGGCGTCACACGCGACAGGGACAGGCCGTTGGCGCCGCCGGGGAGGTAGGCGAGCTGATAGGACCGCTCGCCATTCTGTCCGGCATAGACGCCGTAGTTGAACTGGCCACGGCTCTCGCGGGAGGCCATCTCGATCCGGATGGAGAACTGGTCGGAGATCGCCACGGGAACGAGGATCGAGGCCGGCGCGTCCTGGGTCTGTTGCGTCGAGGTGGTGGTGCCATTTTGCCGGGCCAGGACGGCGGCCAGGACCGCGGCGACGATATCGGTCCCGTTGCTGGTGCTCGAGGTCGAGCTGTAGCTGCCATATTTGCGGACCCGGCTGGTCAAGGCGTTGGTGCCGCTGCTGTTGGTGGCGACACGCCAGTCTCCCGCCACGATCGTCCAGGTGGGCTTGCCGGTGAGGTTGCCGTCGCTGAAATTGTCGTAGAGCAGTCGCGTGGGCCAGCGGGCACGATCCTCATATTCGCTGGCCATCGACCGCAGATCGGCCAGGAACTCGGGATCCGCGGCCTTGTCCTGCTCGGCCTGGTCGGTCAGGGCCCGGAGATTCTTCAGCAACTCGGTCATGTCGCCGGTCTGCACCTGGCCCTGCCAGGGCGAGTAGCGGGAATCGTCGGCGAAGCCGGTCGAGACGGTGAACAGCAGCAATCCGGCCGCGGCGGTGAGGGCAAGGGCGGTTTTCATGTCGTGGCTCCTGGTTGTGGACCTCGCCATCAGGCGCCGGGGGAGGGCCGGTTCATTGCCAGATCTGCCTTTCGGGGCCGGTCCGGGACGTCGCTCGGTGGAAAGAGATCGTCCGCTGCGGTGCGCGCGCTGAATCCCAGCGCTTGAAGACCGGCGCAATGACATGCCGTGCGGGAAAATCCCGATTGGCCGACAGGGCCACAACCGGGGCTAGGGGAAGCGACCTCAATCTAGGTCATGCAACGATCGGCGCCTGTCCAATATTGAACAGGGCGGAGCGCTTCATGCTGGTCGCCGGCCGACCGTCAGGGCGTCGTAACGCTCGACGCAATCGAGGCGATGACGTCCGAGGCCATCTTGAATTGCGGGTCGCGGTCCGTGACGGCGTGGCGCTTCGCGATATAGGCGAAGTCGGTGTACTCGACCCAGACTTGTCCATTCGGGTCCTCGAACACAAGGAGCCGCACGGGCCAATCGATGCCGGCTTGCGGATTGGCGGTCATGAACTGGCCGCCCAAGGCGGGATTGCCGAACTCGAGCAGGGTGGAGGGCCGCAGATCGACGCCGGCGGCGGTCGCGAGCTTCGACTGATCGACCTCCTGGAAGAACATCAGCCCCTTGGCGGCGATGTCCTGCTTCAGGCGGCTGAGGGTCTCGCTCATCGCATAGCCGCTCTTGGCGACGACGATGCCGTTGGCCGCCGCTGCGGGCCCGTCGGCGGCCTGGGACATCGGCTGTGCGGCACAGCCCAGCAGCCCGAAGGCCAGAATCGCAGCCGATAGATATCCGATGGGGCGGGTGAACATGGTGACTCCGTCTCGTCTTGGGGAACCCCGCATCCGACGGGGCCTTCGACGGTCATCATGACGCGAGGGCGGCCGGCAGCGGAAATGCCGACAACCTATGATGTCGATGCGCAGGCGCTATCGCGCGCTGAGAACCGGTGGCGCGCCTGCGTCTGATTCTCATCCAGACAAAGATGTCGGGGAGAATGCCTCGCTTGCCTCGGCGCCTTCGGCTAACCTTTGCCGATAAGAATGAGTTTGACGATCGACGCCGTTTGCCACCGCTCGCGTACCCCTGACTCTCCTGAGCGGCGGCAGTATCGCGGTTCGATCCACGGCCGGGGAAGGGACATTCGGGCTCATGGTCGACGTCGTGCCTACTGCCGGCGTTGCTCCGTCTCAAATCGCTCGCCACTGAGAGCGGCCCGTCTGCCATGCCCAATCGCGCCATCCCTGCTGATCGCCTCGGCAACCTGCGGGGATCCGACCAGGGCTTGACCGCGGCCGACATTTCGGCACGCCGCGGCCTGTACGGCTTCAACGACATCGTCGAAACCCCGCCCGCGAGCTGGCGCGATTTGGCCCGCGACACCGCGCGCGATCCGATGATCTGGTTTCTCCTGGGGACCAGCCTGCTGTTCGGCATTCTGGGCGAACTCGTCGAAGCAGCGATCCTGCTCGGCGCTCTGGTGCCGCTCGTCGGGATGGACGCCTATCTCCACCGTCGTACCCAAGCCTCGACCCAAGGGTTGAGCAGCCGCCTTGCCGCCCGCGCCACGGCAATGCGCGACGGCGTCGCCGTGGAGATTCCGGCCCGGGAGCTCGTTCCCGGCGATCTGGCCCTGCTGGGTCCCGGGGAGCTCTTCCCGGCCGACGGTCTCGTCGTCGCGGGTGCGGAGATTCAGGTCGACGAATCCGCTCTCACCGGCGAAGCCTATCCGGTCCGAAAGCAGCCGATCGACTGGCAAGCGGCAACCGGCGGCAGAGCCGGAGAAGCGCATTGGGCCTTCGCGGGGACAAGGCTGCTCACCGGTCATGCGCAATTGCGCGTGACCCATATCGGCGGCGAAACGCTCTATGGCGAGATCGTGCGTTCGGCGCTATCCGGCGCGCATGCCAAGACCCCCTTGCAGACGGCCGTGGGCGGGCTGGTGGCGATCCTGCTGGTGGCGGCCCTCATCATGTGCGTCGTGCTCGCGGCGATCAGACTCCTTCAGGGTCACGGGCTCGTCGACGCCTTCCTCAGCGCCGTGACTTTGGCCGTCGCGGCATTGCCGGAAGAATTTCCGGTGGTGTTTACATTCTTTCTGGGCGTGGGCGTCTATCGCCTCGCCCGGCGGCAGGCCCTGGTGCGCCGGGCCGTCGCCGTCGAGAATATCGGCCGCGTCACTTGCATATGTTCGGACAAGACCGGCACCTTGACCGAGGGGCGCCTGGTCCTGGCGCATCAAGAGGCGGCTCCGGGGTGCGCGGCGGACGGCCTGGTGAAGCTGGCGGCGCTGGCGGCCCGCGCCGACAGCGGAGATCCGCTCGACATCGCCCTCGTCGAAGCCGCGAGCCCTCCGGAAGCCGAGCGCCTGGCGACATTTCCCTTCACCGAAGACCGGCGCCGGGAAACGGTCATCGTTCGCCTGCCCGATGGGCGGTGCCACGCCGTGATGAAGGGCGCTCCCGAAACGGTGCTCGGCATGTGCTCCCTGGCCGGAGCCGAGGGGGAATCGTGGCGCGGGAAGGTCGCCGGATTCGCTTCGAGCGGCCATAAGGTGATCGCCTGCGCCGATCTGATCCTGGACGAAGGGCGGTGGCAGGGCGGGGAACCCGATCGCGGATACTCGTTCCAAGGTCTGCTCGCCTTCGAGGACCAGGTGCGCGCAGGCGTGAAGGAGGCGATCCAGGCCTGCCGCGCCGCCGGCATTCGCGTGATCATGGTCACGGGCGATCACCCGGCCACGGCCGAGGCGATCGCACGCGAGATCGGCCTGGGCGGCGCTGCGCCCGTCGTCCTGACGGGGCAGGAGATGCAGGACGGCGCCGGCCCAGCCGAAACCGCCCGGTGGGACCATGCGGACGTGCTCGCGCGCGTCGTTCCCTCGCAGAAGCTCGAGCTCGTGCGGGCCCTGCAGGCCCGTGGCGAGATCGTCGCGGTCACGGGCGACGGCGTGAACGACGTTCCGGCACTGCAGGCTGCGGATATCGGCATCGCGATGGGCGAACGGGGAACGCGCAGCGCCCGCGAGGTCGCCGCGATCGTCCTGATGGACGACAATTTTCGCACCATCGTTCGGGCCATCGCCGAGGGCCGCCAGCTCTTCCGGAACCTGCAGTTGAGCTTCGCCTACCTGCTGATGGTGCATATTCCGCTCATCCTCAGCGCCGCGATCATCCCGCTCGCCGGCTATCCGCTGCTCTATCTCCCCATCCATATCGTCTGGCTCGAGCTGATCATTCACCCGACCGCCCTCCTGGTCTTCCAGGAACTGCCGACATCGGCGGAGCTGATGCCGGTGGAGCGGGGCGGGCGGCCCCGGTTCTTCGGCCGCGGATCCTGGCTCGCGATCGGCACCGTCGGCGCGATGATCACCATCGTCGTTGTCCTGGGATATCATTTCGCGCTGGGGGCGGGTGGCGACGTCGAGCATGCCCGCGCGATGGCGCTGGTCGCGCTGGTCGTGGCGGGCGCCATTGTCACGGCAACATTGAGCGCGTTGAGCGGCTGGACCGCCCGCATCGTGGTCCTTGCCAGTCTCGCCAGCCTTCTTCTCTTCGTGCAGACGCCGGCGCTCGCACCGCTCGTGCATCTGCGACCCCTGCATCTCCTGGATTGGGGCCTTGCCATCGCGGGCGGCCTCGCCGCCGGGCTCGTCTCGCTCCTGGTCGGCTTTCTGATCCGCCATCCGGGCGGCGGGCTGGCGACGCCGACCCAATTCCGTTGAGAGCCGATCTGTCCTTCGAATCCAACGAGGCTTGTCATGTTCAAATCGATTCTCGTGCCTATCGACATCGCCCATCGCAGCAGCTGGCAGTTCGCCCTGCCTCAGGCGATCGAGCTTGCCAGAGCGGGCGGGGGGGCGCTGACGGTCATGACCGTGGTGCGCGACGTGAAGGCCATGCTCGAGGGGGTGCATCTGGGCTATCAGCTCGAGATGATGGTGACCGACGCCAAGGGCAGGCTGGCGGAGATTGTGGCCTCCCACCGCGCCGAGGGCCAGGCCATGGAAGAAGTCGTTCGACTGGGCAGCATCGGGCACGAGATTCTCGATGCCGCGCGCGAATGCGGCGCCGATTTGATCGTGATGGCATCGCACCGGCCCGAGATGCGCGACTACCTGATCGGCCCGAATGCCGCTCACGTCGCCCAGCATGCGAGCTGCTCGGTGCTGGTTCTCCGGCGCTTCGAGCCTTCGCCGGCCTAGCGCGGGCCCGGCGTCGCTAGGCCAGCCCGAAGGTCTGCAGCAGCAGCCAGAGATTGGCCGCCGTGATGCCGGCGAACAGGAGCCAGGCGGTTGCGGCCATCGGGCGCTGCGCTTGTTGAGGGCTCCGCACCCATGGCCGTTGCCCCAACCGCCCAGATGGGCTCAACTCACAGCGAGACTCTACCAATCGCTGGATGAGAAACGGGGCTCACGTTACAGCCTACGTCGCAGTTTTTCTGTGATCTCTCGAGAATCCTCCGGATTGCGCACGACGCGCGGCGTCAACAGGATCAGAAGCTCGGTGCAATCTGACGTTTTAGACGTCGTATTGAACAGATTGCCGCGATAAGGAATGTTGGACAGAAGCGGAATTCCGGTCTCTCCGTCGGTCCTGCTGTCGCGGTTGAGCTCTCCAAGGCGATAGTCTGGCCGCCTTGGGCCGCGACCGTGCTTCCGATCCGCCGCTGACGTATCCTGGGCGACTTCAGGGTCGATGAGGTCGTTTCGACCGCATCGCTCACCTCCTGCGCGATATCAAGGACGACGAGCCCGCCAGCATTAACGCGCGGGATCACATCGAGGACGACACCGGTGTCCCGGAACTCGATCGAGTTCACGATCGGCGCGTCGGGATCGATGGTCGAGACGGCCGACAGTGTCGACCGACGCCAAGGGCCAGGTCACCAAATTCACCTACGACGCGCTGGGGCGGGTGCTGACCAAGACCTCGCTCTTTGGCACGCCCCAGGCGGCGACCACCACCAACACTTACGACGAGGCGCGCGCCACCTTCTTCAATGTGGGCTACATCACCACCGCCGCCAATGCGGCGGCGACCCTCCGCTACAACTACGACCAGGCCGGCCATCTGAAGAGCCAGGATTACGTGATTGCCAGCACGACCTACACGATCACCAACGGCTTCGACGCCGGGGACCGGCTGCTCTGGCGGCAATATCCGGACGGCGACAGCGTCGGCTCGGCGGGCAGCCCCTTCCTCTACGATTCCGCCGGGCGCCTCAAATCCATCCCCGGCGTCATCACCGACACGGCCTATAACGCGCTGGGCCAGGTTACGACCCTGACCCGCGCCAACGGGGTGACGACGACCTATGGCTACCAGGCCTCCCGCCGATGGCTCACCGACATCGATACGCTTGCCGGCGCCACCGTGTTGCAGGACATCAACTACGGCCATGACGCGGCCGGCCGCATCACCGGCACCACCTCGAGCATCACGGGCGAGAGCTGGACCTACGGCTATGACGACATGGACCGGCTGCTGAGCGCCGACAATGTCAACAACAACGCGCTCGACCAGAGCTTCACCTACGACACCGTCGGCAATCTCTCCACGAACTCCTTGATCGGGACCTATACTTACCCGGCGACAGGATCGCCGAGACCCCATGCCGTGACGGCGACGCCGCTGGGCTCCTATGGCTACGACGCCAATGGCAGCATGACCACGGCCGCGGGCGACACGCTCGCCTACGACGGCGAGAACCGTCTGGTCTCGGTCAACGGCGTTCAGTTCGTCTATGGCCCCGACGGGGCGCGGCTGAAGAAGATCGCCGGCGCCACCACCACGATCTGTCTGGGCGCCGACATCGAGATCGTCGGCACGACCGAGACCAAGTATCTGCCGGGCGGCGCGAGACGCGTCGGCCTCAGCACCACCACCTGGGTCCATCGTGACAACCTGACTTCGTTCCGTGTCGAGAGTGACGGCACCGGCGCCGTCGCCTGGCGTGCCAATTATCGGCCCTATGGCGAGCGGCTTGTCACTGTCGCCGGTGTCACCGAGAGCAAGGGCTTCATCGGCGAACGCCATGACGACGAGACGGGGCTGCTCTATCTCAATGCCCGCTACTACGACCCCGTGCTGGCCCGCTTCATCCAGGCCGACCCATCGGACCCCAGCCAGCCTGGTGTCGGGCCCAATCGCTATACCTATGCCGGTGGCAATCCGATCGGTGCGCTGGATCCTTCGGGGCTCGTCGGCGTGCCATTGCCTTCTCAGAACTTCGTCTACCCGGCCGGCGGGCCGCGTGTGCAGATCGAGGTTAATATCCCTGCTCTCAGTATTGGACCTTACATTCCTTACAATAGTGGATGGGGCTATCTCGAGCCGGCGCTGAATGTGGCTCAGTTCGCGCTGCAGCCCTATATCGATGTCTACGAGAATTTTTTCGTAGGTCCTTTCCAAACCGCCCTGACCACGTTTCTAGAATCGCCACTGGGTGATTTGGGTCTCTATGCTTCGCTTCAGGGTATGGGCCCTCCTGGCACGATCATCGGGGGACTCGGTGAGGTTGGAGTGAGCGGGCTGCGCACACTCGCTGGGATCGGCAAGACCGGCACCGCTCTTCCCGCAGAGAGCACAGCGGTTCGCGGACTTACCGGCGAGTTCTACAGCGTGGCATTTGAGACGAAGCTCAGCCCGACGTCATATCCGGGCGTTTCGCGGGGTGCGCATTTCCAAGAAGCAAACGAATCTCTTTTGAAGGCGATGGAATGGGACCCGGATTTTACTCTGGACATGCAAAGTTTGGGGGTTAACCTTGAAAGGACGCCGATGGGACTCGCTCCACGAACCTCGCCCGCTGGCTTTACATGGCACCACGCACCAGAGCCCGGCGTGATGCAACTCGTGCCAAGATCACAACACGCGCCAGGGTCCATCTTCCAGGATGCCCTGCACCCGGATGGCAGAGGGGGTTATTCTATATGGGGCGAGTAGTTAGGCTGGCCGAAATAGTCGAGCGGCTGTCTGAATTTGACGGCAATGATACCATCTATGCTTTAGAGCCTTGGACGGAAGATTCAGATGCGATTGTTGCGCCTGAACCGAAGTCGGGTGGGTTGCCACCAGAGGCAGCCGAAGCTGGCATGAAATACTTTCTTGAGATAAGCATTGCGAGCGATTTTGTGGAGGACTGGATTACCTCCCTGAAAGAGAAGCCTAGCTCATCGGCAGTCTGCCAAAGGCTTATCCAGTATGCCATCAATGATGCCTAGGAAGCGAGATGGCCACAAATCCTCGCTATGATGGAAAGCCATTGCTCAGGTTACTTGAACTCTATGTGCTTTGGGTGATCGGAGAGCTTTCTCAAGATGACCAGGTTAAATTGAACGCAATAGCTCCCAAGCTGCAAACCATTTACGGTGGTGCGGGTCAATGGCACGAAGCAATCGCTGCCGCTGCCCGGATGCCCTCGGAAATGCCGGACGTCATCCGGGATATGTGGGCGAGAAACCTTGAAATCGCTCGCGCTAATGGAGTGACGCTCCTTCCCCAGAAATTTGCTGAGATGTTTGTGGACGAAAATCTCGCAGCGTGACCCGTGCCAATGGGATGACGACAATCCACGACTACCAAGCCTATTGCCGAGGACTCATCTCTGTCCAGTCAGGGATCGGTAGGGGGCGTTTTTTCGAATTATTTCGGCCCCAACCCTCAGAGTCTGACTCATAAAGCGGTGGGCTCTTCAAGGTCTCGCCAAACGTCGTGTGAGACGGCGGATATGGGAGACGAGGATCCAGGCGACGGCGCTGTCGATCGTGGCTTCGAAGTCCTTGGCGAGGCGCCGACATCGGCCGAGCCAGGCGAAGGTGCGTTCGACCACCCATCGGCGAGGCAGCAACTCGAAGCCCTTGGCGGCGTCGGAGCGCTTGATGATTTCGAAGGTCCATTGACCAAGCGCGACCATGGCGTCGCGCAGCTTGTCGCCACCATAGGCGCCATCGGCGAACACATGGCGCAGCCACGGGTAGAGAGAGCGGATCGACGCCAGCAGGTCGGGCGCGCCATCGCGATCCTGGATATCGGCGGCGTGAACCTGCACCCCAACCAGGCAGCCCTCGGTATCGGTGACGATATGGCGCTTGCGGCCTTTGATCTTCTTAGCGGCATCGAAGCCTCGCGGCCCGCCACACTCGGTGGTCTTCACAGACTGGCTGTCGATCACCCCCGCCGTGGGGCTGGCCTCGCGCCCGACCCTCTCGCGCAGGGCCATGACCAGCAGGTGGTTGATCTGCGCCAGCAAGCCCCTGTGCGACCAGGCGTAGAAGTAGCCCTGCACCGTCGAGTAGGGCGGAAACTCCTTGGGGATCGCGCGCCATTGGCAGCCGGTCGAAGCCATGTACAGGATCGCCTCCACCACCGAGCGCAGATCCGTCGTTCTTGGCCGCCCCCGTTTGGAAGCCATCGGCATCAAGGGCGCGATCAACGCCCATTCCGCATCCGTCAGGTCGCTTGCGTATCGCAAGGCCTCGCGCCGATAGTGGGGTCGGGTGGTTTCAGTCCAGGCCATCGTGATCTCCTTGGAGCTTCGCAACCCCAACGGAACCACAACCATTAGCAGCACGGATCCGTTCTATGTCGGTGGGGCCACTCAGACCACGGCCTGGTGCTATGACGCGCTGAATCGAAAGATCGAGCGCGATCACCCGGACGGCAACGACCTCACGGAAACCTACCGGATCTCGAACCTGACGGGCGCCTTCGAGAAATGGATCGTCACCGACGAGCTGGGGCGCCTCATCTCCACCCATCTCGACGCCTATGGCCGCGTCGTGCGCGAGAGCCGCACGCTGGGCGCCGCCACCATCTCGACCTCCTACCAGTACGACCTGCTGGGCCGCATGACCGGCGTTACCGACAATGCGGGCAATCACTGGACCTACAGCTACGATTCCCTGGGCCGCAAGACGGCGACCTCTGACCCCGATCTCGGCAGTTGGGCCTATCAGTACGACAATGCCGGCCGGCTGACACAGTCGACCGATGCCAAGGGCCAGGTCACCAAGTTCACCTATGACGCGCTGGGGCGGGTGTTGACCAAGACCTCGCTCTTCGGCACGCCCCAGGCGGCGACCACCACCAACACCTATGACGAGGCCCGCGCCACCTTCTTCAACGTGGGCCAGATCACCACGGCCGCCAACGCGGCGGCGACCCTCCGCTACAATTACGACCAGGCCGGCCATCTGAAGAGCCAAGACTATGTCATCGCCAGCTCGACCTACACGATCGCCAACGGCTTCGACGCCGGCGACCGGCTGCTCTGGCGGCAATATCCGGACGGCGACAGCGTCGGTTCGGCGGTCAATCCCTTCGTCTATGATTCCGCCGGCCGCCTCAAATCCATCCCCGGGGTCGTCACCGACACGGCCTACAACGCGCTGGGCCAGGTCACGACGCTGACCCGTGCCAACGGGGTGACGACGACCTACGGCTACCAGGCCTCCCGCAAATGGCTCACCGATATCGACACGCTTTCCGGCGCCACCGTGCTGCAGGACCTCAATTACGGCCATGACGCGGCCGGCCGCATCACCGGCACCACCTCGAGTATCACGGGCGAGAGCTGGACCTACGGCTATGACGACATGGACCGGCTGCTGAGCGCCGACAATGTCGACAACAACGCCCTCGATCAGACCTTTACCTACGATACCGTCGGCAATCTCTCCACGAATTCCCTGATCGGGACTTATACCTATCCGGCAACTGGGTCTCCCCGGCCGCATGCCGTGACCGCGACGCCGCTGGGCTCCTACGGCTACGACGCCAATGGCAGCATGACCACGGCCCCGGGCGACACGCTCGCCTATGACGGCGAGAACCGCCTCGTCTCGGTCAACAGCGTCCAGTTCGTCTATGGCCCCGACGGGGCGCGGCTGAAGAAGATCGTCGGCGCCACCACGACGATCTATCTAGGCGCCGATATCGAGATCGTCGGTGCAACCATGACGAAGTATCTGCCCGGCGACGCGAGGCGCGTCGGCCTCGGCACCACCACCTGGGTCAGCCGCGACAATCTGAGCTCGTTCCGGGTCGAGAGCGACAATACGGGCACCGTCGCCTGGCGTGCCAACTACCGGCCCTATGGCGAGCGGCTGATCACCGTCGCCGGCGTCACCGAGAGCAAGGGCTTCATCGGCGAGCGCCACGACGACGAGACGGGCCTCCTCTATCTCAACGCCCGCTATTACGACCCGGTCCTGGCTCGCTTCATTCAGGCTGACCCGTCCGATCCCAATCAGCCCGGCGTCGGACCCAATCGATACTCTTATGCCGATGGCAATCCAGTTGGCGCAATCGACCCGTCGGGATTAATCGCCGTGCCGATGCAGGCTTCTAACGTAGTCAACTTCCCCGGCGGGATATGGACAACCGTCGGAACAAACATCATTACGCCTAGCTTCGACGAGTTCATGAGCTGGACTACCCCTTCTGAGCCCTTGGGCTGGCAGATTCTCAGTTCCATGCCGACGCCTATGGAAGCCCTGTTTGGCTTAACGGGTAGAGAAGTAGGGTTTCAAGGGTTCCGTACGTCGCTGCACTATGACGTTCTACCGCTCGTCGCAGTCAGCATGGAACTCTCATCATTTTTCCTTGGTGGCCCAGAAGGAGAAGTTGGCAACTTCGCGGGCGGAGCTCTCTTTGCCGCAGAGAGAGCAACAGGAGCATTTCGTCCCGGCATTCTGCTCGATGGAGGCTTGGGAATTTTTGCCGAGCGCCAGCTAAGCGTAACACAAAAGGGTCTTGATCTGGTTCGCAACCACCTCGCACAATTTGGAGATGTTCCGGCAAATTCGGCGATGCTACAGCGATTAGAAAGTGCTATGGCAGCAGGGCAACAGATTTCTGGTGCCGACGCAATTTTTTACACCCACGAAGCTGCCGAGGCCACCAAAATGGCGCAAGGCCTATCTTATGGTGCAGCTCATGCTGCGTCATTGGAGAAATACGGTGTCTCCCCTTACAGTGTTTATCACCCGGATGTCATCAGCTCTATGCCGGAGTACTTCAACTCTAACTGGTGCAGATTTTGGGGAATTGAATAATGGCTCTTCTGGAATTTGACAACAGGCGCGGGTGGAGGGCCAGGGTGTGGCTTGATGAGCTACCGACTACTGCGCTTTTGTCTAACGATACAGTTCGTGAAATACACGTTTTCGAGTGTGGATCGGCAGTCGCATCAAGAAAATCGGTAGCGGTCGAAGTATTTCAACCATTTGGCGCCTCGTTCCACTACGGTTTGCTTGGAGGAGAGTACCGACCTATTCAAAGAAGGGCGCTAGAAGTCATTATCCCGACTGATACGCCGTCCACTGCTCGCCTGTACGCGGACTCGCTCGCAGGATCACTGGATACCGTAACGATCGGAGGCCTACCTGAATATGCGACGGGCATATGCACCGGCCTACAGCGACTGAGCCTCATTGCTAAGCCTTGTGGCGCTCTGAGTCTCACATGCATGGCGTACGGCGAGGTTGGATCAGCACCAATCATATTCGGTTCTCTCGCTCGTGCTCTGATCCTTGTGTTGTGTAGCCCTGGCCATCCGAGTTCGCTAGATGAGGCAATGGCGCTTTTAGCCGCTCAAAACTAAGCGCGATTAAAGAAAAGTATTTGAGAAGATCAGGGGACCGAAACATACTTAGTAACCGCCTACTTCATGCAGCCAGCTGCTTTCCAGCGCCGGAAAACATGGTTCCTATGGCTAGTGTTAAGTTCCCCATGGGGGATCATTTTAGGGGTTCCAGATTGAGCCGATGTCGTTGAGGCATTCAAAATACTTAGCCGCTACGGCCATGACGTCGCAGGCCGCATCGCCGGTACCACTCGAGCGTGACCAGCGAGAGCTGGACCTACGGCTATGATGACATGGACCGGCTGCTGAGCGCCGACAATACCTATTCAATCTTCTCATCCAACGGCTGCAAGGCATGCAGCCTGCGTCGCAGTTCTTCGGTGATCTCTCTCGAATCCTCCGAATTGCGCACGACGCGCGGGGTCAGCAGGATCAGGAGCTCGGTGCGATCTGACGTTTGGGACGTCGTTTTGAAGAGATTGCCGAGATAGGGAATGTCGGAGAGAAGCGGGATTCCGGTTTCGCTGTCGGTTCGGCTGTCCCGGATGAGGCCACCCAAGGCGATAGTCTGGCCGCTTTGGACCGCGACCGTGCTCGCGATCCGTCGCTGACGGATCGTCGGCGAGTTGAGGGTCGAGGAGGTGGTCTCAACCACGTCGCTCACTTCCTGCGCAATGTCGAGAACGACGAGCCCGCCAGCATTGACGCGCGGGACCACGTCGAGGATCACACCGGTGTCCCGGAACTCGATCGAGTTCACGATCGGCGCGTTGGGATCGATGGTCGAGACGGCCGACTGGACGGCGATCGGTACCTGGTCGCCGACCTGGAGGCGTGCCGATTGGTTGTTCAGGACCATCAGCTGGGGCGAGGAGATGACCTTGACGTTGGTGATGTCGGAGAGGGCATTCAGGATCACCCGGTTGTCGCCGCCCGTGAAGACATAGGAGAAGCCGGGAAACATCGCTGATACCGCCCCCGTCGCCAGCGAGCTGAAGGTGAAGCTGCTGCTGCCGCTGTCGAAGAACCATTGCAGCCCGTATTTCAGCTTGTCGTTGAGCGTGACCTCGGCGATCGTCGCCTCGATCAACACCTGAAGCGGCACCACGTCGAGCTGCTTGATGGCGGAGAGGATTTTCCGATAGTCGCTGGGCGTGGCGGAGATCAGCAGGGCATTGTTGGTCGGATCGGCCGTGATTCGAATGCCGTTACCTTCCGCGATAGCTCCCGTGGCCGGGGAGTTGCTTGTTCCGCCCTCGGTCGGCGTAGCGGCCGTTGGGCTGGCGCCGTCGGTCCCCGGAGCGCCGGCTCCGGTGGTGATGACGGGCATTGATGTCATGCTGGAGCCGGGTTCGATCAGAGTGGGCCGGCGGATCTCGGGGGGTTGGAGACCCGGCGCCAGGGGCGGTCGCCTCCGCCATGAAGTGGGGTTGCGAGCGCTGGAACCGGGGGCGTCACGCGAGCCCGAAGGTCTGCAGCAGCAGCCACAGATTGGCAGCGGTGATGGCGGCGAACAAAACCCAGGCGACCGCGGCCAGGGGCTTCGAGCTGGCGAAGTCGCCCATCAGCTTGCGGTCGCTGGTGAGGCGGATCAGCGGATAGATCGCGAAGGGCAGCTGCGCGCTCAACACCACCTGGCTCAGCACCAGCAGGCGCCCGACCGAATGCTCGCCCATGATCAGCACGCCGGCGAGCGCCGGAACCAGGGCGAGCCCGCGCGTGATCAGGCGGCGCTGATAGCAGGGGATCTTGAGATCGAGGAACCCCTCCATGATCACCTGGCCGGCGACGGTGCCGGTGAAGGTCGAGCTCTGGCCGGAGGCGAGGAGGGCGATGCCGAACAGCAGGCTCGCCATGGCCGTGCCGGCGATCGGCTCGAGCAGCCGATAGGCATCCTCGATGTCTGAGACGGTCGTGGCGCCGGTCTCGTGGAAGGCCGCGGCCGCCAGGATCAGGATCGCGGCATTGACCAGGAGGGCCAGCAGCAGCGAGCCGGTCACGTCACAGGTCGCGAGCCGGATCGCGTCACGCTTGGCGGCGACGCTCTCGCCGGTGAGCCGGGTCTGGACGATCGAGGAATGGAGATAGAGATTGTGCGGCATCACCGTGGCGCCGAGCACGCCGATGGCGATATAGAGCGCGTCGCTATGCTCCAGGGCCGAAACCGAAGGCACCAGGCCCGCGAGGATCAGCCCGAAATCGGGCCCGACCAGGATCAGCTCGACCAGGAAGCAGATGGCGATGGTGGCGATCAGCCCGAAGACGATGGCTTCGAGCCGCCGGAAGCCGCGCCCCTGCAAACCCAGCACGATCAGCGTGTCCAGCCCCGTCAGCACCACGCCCCAGGCGAGGGGGACGCCCAGCAGGAGCTTCAAGGCGAGCGCACAGCCGAGCACCTCGGCGACATCGCAGGCGACGATCGCGATCTCGGCCAGCACCCACATGCCGTGGGAGACCGCGGGGCGATAGCGCTCGCGCGAGGCCCGCGCCAGGTCCTTGCCGGACGCGACGCCGAGGCGCACGCACAAGGTCTGCAGCAGGATCGCGGCGAGGCTCGACAGCACCACCACGAACAGCAGGCTGTAGCCGAACTGGAAACCGGCGGCGATATCGGTCGCCCAGTTGCCGGGATCCATATAGCCGACCGAGATGAGCAGACCCGGCCCGGCGAAGCGCAACATGCGGCGCCACAGCGCGAGGCTCGGATCGACGAAGATCGAGCCGCGGACTTCGGAGGGGCAGAAGGGGGCCGTGGCGGTGGTGGGAAGGCGGACCATGAAGGCTGAAACTGACCCAGCGGCCGTGGCAGATCAAGCGGCGGCAGGGCTTCCTCCTCTTGTCATTGCCGGGCTCGACCCACGGCTGTCCGGTTGGCGCCATTGAAGGAGAATCTCGTTGCTCTGCTTTCTTCCCCTCCCCCCTTTGAGGGGGAGGCTGGGGTGGGGGGTGGCCACAAACTCGATGTTCGCCAAGCTCGTGTGGCTCAAGGCTCCGTCATCATCGCGTTCTTCGATCACCCCCACTGAGCAACCGGGAAGATGGGTAACAGTTCTGACCGAGGACATGGGTAACACATTTCTCGTTTTGTTCAGCTCTTCTGCGGCTGTTGGGCCTGTGGACCCTGTGGGCAACGCGCAGCGGTGTCCACAAGCCCACAGGCCTTGCGTTTGGGTTTGCGCAGACGGTCGCCGTCATGAGCGATGAACCCGAGTGCGATCGGTCCGTAGAAGACACTCCAGTTGCCGTCCTCGTCCTCGATGAGACCGATCGGCGCACCGACCAGCGCCTCGCTGCGTATCGTTGCCAAGCGCCTGGTGCGGACGCTCTTCGTTGTAAAGGCGCTGGAAGTCCTTGAAGCGCTTCAGCTGCTGGCGCAACGAGGACGCCGGCGGATCGGCCGTATCCTGCAGCAGCGTCAGATGCAGCCGCTCCAGCCGGCCGTTCTGCTGCGGCTTGCCCGGCAGGATGCGTTCGGGCACCACGCCTGCCTTGATCACCATGACCGACAGCCGAGACAGGCCCCCGGCCCCGCGCGAAGCAAACGGCGGCCCGTTGTCGGAGCGCAGCCAGTGCGGCAGACCAAATTCCCGGAACGCCGCATCAAGCACCGGCCAGGCATGCTCGGTGTCGTTCCGCGCCAGCGCCTGGCAGCGCAAAAGATAGCGGCTGTGCGCATCGCTCAGGGTCAGCGGCTCGCAACGGCTCCCATCGCCAGTGCGAAACCAGCCCTTGAAATCCACGCACCAGACATCGTTGGCAGCACCGCAATGGGCCAGCGGCGCACTCGACGGCGGGCCGCGCCGCCGCACCCGGCGCTTCACCGTCAGACCCGCGCGGTCGAACAACTCTCCGATCGTGCTGGCGGCCGGCCAAGCTATCTCCGCGTCCTGCCGCTCAAGCCAGGCTCGCACCTTCACCGGTCCCCAAGTGGGATGCGCACGCCGAACCGCCAAGCACCGCTCGGCAATGGCCGCCGGCACAGCTTCCGGATGGCTGAGCGGCGCCCGCGAGCGGTCGATGAGCCCCAACACGCCCTCGGCCTGATAACGCTCCAGCCATTTGTAACCAGTCTTCCGGCTCACACCAAAACGCCGGCACACCGCCGCAAACGCCTCGTCCCCTTGCTCAACCGCCGTCATAAACCGCATCCGCTCCGTCATGGCACAGGTCTCCGTCCATCCCATCGGCAAGGTCCTCCTCGCCGACCAGTTGACCTGTTACCCATGTCGTCGGTCTATTCTGTTACCCATGTAGCCGGTTTGGACCCCCACCCTAACCTCCCCCTCAAGGGGGGAGGGGACAAGATGACGTGGTGAAAGGCAGAGACGTTGAAGGGGTGGACTCAGTTTCGGAGTCTCGTGTCCCGAACGAGGCCAGATGCGCATTCTGCGTTCCAAGTCCGCGCTCTAAACAATCTCGGAGAAACCTCAACCGGACAGCCGTGGGCTTGACCCGGCAATCCAGTCCTTGCCCCAGACGAGGCGTGGGCCGTCAGCGCGTCTCGTTTCCCTGGATCGCCGGATCAAGTCCACGGCTGTCCGGTTGAGTTTTTGTGGACGCGGTGCATGGCGTTGATTCTACTCGGTCCTGAACGTCGGCAAACGTTTCGGGACACGGGCAGAGGGTCAGCGCCATGCGGCACCAGAATAGCGTATTTCATTCGGTTCTTAAGCAGGTTGCGTGGCTCGACTTCGATCGGCTGGTCGAGGCCCACAATAGCGATGCTCGGGTGCGGCGGTTGACGACCAAGGGCCAGTTCGTGGCGCTGCTCTACGGCCAGCTTTCGGGCGCGACGAGCCTGCGGGAGATCGTGAGCGGGCTGACGAGCCACGCGGCGCGGCTCTATCACCTGGGAACGGGCGAGGTTCGCCGTTCGACGCTGGCCGATGCCAATGCCATAAGGCCGAGCGGGCTGTTCGCCGAGTTGCTCGCCGTGATGATCAAGCAGGCCCATCGCGGGCTGCGCCGCAAGATCGCCGAAACCACCTATCTGATCGATTCCACTGGCTTGCGATTGAGCGGTCTGAGCGCCGATTGGGCCCGTTTCAGCGCCGGCGTCTGCGGCGCCAAGCTGCATGTGATCTACGATCCCGACGCCGACCGCCCCATCTATGCCGCTGTCAGTGCGGCGAATGTCAACGACATTACCCCCGCCCACGACATGCCGGTCGAGCCCGGCGCCACCTATGTCTTCGACCTCGGCTATTACGACTATGCCTGGTGGGCCAAGCTGGACGCTGCCGGATGCCGCATCGTCACTCGCTTCAAATCCAACACACCCCTGACCCTCGTCGCCGAGAACGCCCTGCCCCGGGGCAGCGCCATTCTCTCCGACCGGATCGGATATCTCCCGGCCCGCCAAGCCGCCAGCCGCAAAAACCCCTTCCAAGACCCGGTCCGCGAGATCCGCGTGAAGACCGAAACCGGCAAGATCCTGCGCATCTTGTGCAACGATCTCGACGCCAGCGCCCAGGAGATCGCAGACCTCTACAAGCGCCGCTGGGCGATCGAGCTGTTCTTCCGGTGGGTCAAGCAGACCCTGAAAATCACCCGCTTTCTCGGCACTTCCGAGAACGCCGTTCGCATCCAGATCGCCGTCGCCCTGATCGCTTTCCTGTTGTTGCGATTGGCACAGAAAGCCATCAAGGACGGTCACAGCCCGTTGGCCTTCGCCCGCCTCGTGCGCGCCAACCTCATGCATCGCAGGCGCATCGACCGCCTGCTCGAACCCGAAACCGCCCCAATTCCGAACCCACATCAAATGGCGCTACAATGGAGCTGAAACCGGAACCGGACAGCCGTGGATCAAGTCCGGCAATGACAGAATGGGCGATGGCAAGGAGTGGGACCCGGCTCTTGCCATGTCCACCGTCGGTGTTGTCTCTTGCGTGGGCCGATGGCGTGGCGAGGCTCCGTTGCGTCCGTCTTCATTCATTCAGGGGAGTATTCCGAAGTCATGGGTTCCAAGCGTTTCGAGGGTCGCCATGTGCTGGTTTCGGGCGGGGCCGCCGGCGTGGGCGGCGAGGCTTCGCGGTTGTTCGCGGCCGAGGGCGCCAAGGTCACGATCGTCGATATCCTGGGCCAGGTCGGGCGCGACCTGGCGGCCGAGCTCACCAAGTCCGGCGCGCAGGCGCTGATGATCGAGGCCGACGTTTCGAACGAGGACGCCGTCACCGGCGCGGTCCGTCAGGCGGCCGAGCGCTTCGGTCCGGTCGATGTGCTGCACAACCATGCCGGCACCACCATCGTGAAACCGTTCCACGAGACCACCACCGCGGAATGGAAGCGGCTCTTCGACATCAACGTCCACTCCATGTTCTTCATGACCCGCGCGGTCATTCCGGGAATGCTGAAGAAGGGCAAGGGCGTGGTGGTCAACACCTCGTCGGTGTCGGCGATCCTGGCGACGCCGATGGAGGTCGCCTATTGCTCGACCAAGGGCGCTTGCCACGTCTTCACCAAGGCGATCGCGACCGAATATCGCGACCAGAACATCCGCTGCAACGCCGTCTGCCCGGGCTTCATCCGCACCGGCCATGGCTTGCGCGAGATCGACGCGCTCCGCGGTTACGGCGTCAATGTCAGCGAGACCGACATCACCGACATGCAGGGCCGCATCTGCGAGCCGGTCGAGATCGCGCGCGCGGTGCTGTTCCTGGCGAGCGAGGATGCCAGCTTCATCAATGGCGAGACGCTGTTCGTCGATAACGGCCTGTCGGTCCGGACCTGAGGGCGCAGGCAGGGGCCCTTCCGGCCGGAATGCCACAGCCGGAAGGAGGGATTCCTATGGGCGTCCCGTGTCCGGGGGTCGGGTCGACCCTCCCCATGCGTCAAAATCGCCCATTAACTTGCTGATATAAAAACAGAAATTATCCCGGCTTCCCATTGTCGGCTGCCTGTGCAAATGATAATCGTTCTTAAAATACGAGCCAGGCGCTGATCATATCGAGGGGGCGCTCTGCGGCAGCGTTGCGAGTGCGTCTCAATGTTAATTCCCTTTTTGATCATGCTGCGCGAAGGCATCGAGGCCGCGCTCATCGTCGGCCTGATCGCGAGCTATCTGAAACAGACCGGCCGCGGCGCCTGGATGCCGGTGGTCTGGGTCGGGATTCTCCTCGCCGTCGCCATGTCGCTCTTCGTCGGCGCCGGGCTGCAATTCGCCAGCGCCGAGTTCCCGCAGAAGATCCAGGAGCTGTTCGAGGCGATCATCGGCTTCGTCGCGGTGGCCGTGCTGACCTCGATGGTGTTCTGGATGCGCAAGGTCTCGCGCTCGATCAAGGCCTCGCTCCATGCCTCGGTCGATGCCGCGCTGGCGCATTCGAGCGGGCAGGGCTGGGCCCTCATCGCCATGATATTCTTCGCGGTCGCGCGCGAAGGCGTGGAATCGGTCTTCTTCCTGCTCGCGATCTTCCAACAGAGCGCCGGCGGCGGCGCGCCGGTGGGCGCGCTCCTCGGCGTCGTTGTCGCGGCCTTGCTCGGCTATGGCATCTATGTCGGCGGCGTGAAGCTCGATCTGCGCCGCTTCTTCCGCTGGACCGGCGTCTTCGTCCTCGTCGTCGCGGCGGGGATTCTCGCGGGCGCGCTGCGCTCGCTGCATGAGGCGGGCATCTGGAACCATCTCCAGTCCGTCGTCTTCGATCTGAGCGGCACGCTGCCGATGGACAGCCCGGTGGGCACGATCTTCGCCGGCTTCTTCGGCTATCAGGACGCCCCGACCCTGGGCGCCGTCATCGCCTATGTGGTCTTCCTGGCGGTCACGCTGTTCCTCTTCCTGTCGCCGCCGATGGTCCGTCCGGCCGTCGTTCCCACCAACCAGCCGAACCGTTGACGGAAAGACCGCACCCCTCGCCATGGCGACCAGATCTTCTGCCCCGACTTCCGGCCCCTCCCATCAGACGCTGATGAAGCTCGCCATTCTCGGTGCGCTCGCCCTGGTGATCGTCGCCGGCGTGGTTTTCTATCTCGCCTCGCAGGCGGCGAAGCATTCGGCAACACCCGGCGGTGCATTGACGGTGACCATCGGCGATGCGACCTGCGATCCCAACGAGATCACGGTGCCCGCGGGCCCGACCCGCTTCGAGATCGTCAACAAATCGAGCCGCACGGTCGAATGGGAGATCCTCGACGGCGTCTATGTCGTCGAGGAGCGCGAGAACATCACGCCGGGCCTGAGCCGGACGATGACGGTCAAGCTCCTGCCCGGCGACTATGAGATCACCTGCGGCCTGCTCAGCAATCCGCGCGGCAAGCTCCATGTGACGCCCTCGGCCGCATCCGACGCCGAGGCGGCCAAGCCCTCGATGGTCGCCTTCATCGGGCCGCTCGCCGAATACAAGGTGTTCCTGGTGCTGGAGACGAACGCGCTGGTCGCGGCGACGCAGTCCTTCACCGATGCCGTCAAGGCCGGCGATGTCGAGCTCGCCAAGACGCTCTATGAGCCGGCGCGCGTTTCCTACAAGCATATCGAACCGGTGGCCGACCGCTTCGCCGATCTCGACACGGCGATCAATGCGCGCGCGGTCTATTTCGAGAAGCAGGAGGAGGATCCCGCTTTCGGCGGCTTCCATCGCCTCGAATACGGGCTCTTCGCCAAGCACAGCACCGAGGGCTTGGCGCCATTCGCCGACAAGCTCCTGGCCGACGTGACGGCGCTGCAGCAGCGAGTTCGCGAGCTGCAGGTGCCGCCGGAGACGCTCGCGGCCAGCGCCGCGCGGCTGTTGAACAAGGTTGCCGACAGCGCTGCGGCCGGCGACGAGGACCGCTACAGCCATACCGATCTGGCGGACTTCCAGGCCAATGTCGAAGGCAGCCGCAAGATCGTCACGCTGCTGCGGCCTTTGACCGAGAAGGCCAATCCGGATCTGGCGAAGAGCCTCGACGCGCAGATCGAGGCGACCCTGGCCAAGCTCGCCAGCTTCAAGCAACAGGACCAGTACCCCGCTTACGACCGGCTGAGCGAGGCGGACCGGACGGCGATCGCCGGCCAATTGCGCGCGCTCGCCGCGGAGATCGCGAAGCTCAATGCCGCTCTTGGATTGGAATGAACCGCGGAGGCGGTGAGATGAAAGATCGCAAACCCGACGAACCGATTTCGACCGGTCCCACCTCGACCAGCCGGCGCCGTGTTCTGATCGGGTTGGGTGCCGCCGGCGGCGCTTTGACCGGAAGCCTGATGACGGGAACTCCGGCCTCGGCCCAAACGGAGAATGTCACCAACGCGCCGATCAGCGACAAGACGCAGGAGCGCCAGCCTTTCTACGGGCTGCGCCAGTCCGGCATCGTTACATCGCGTCCGGCGAACGGCATGGTCGCCAGCTTCGACGTCCTGGCGAAGACGCCGGCCGATCTGGTGCGGATGTTCCAGACACTGACCGAGCGCATCGCCTTCCTGACCCAGGGCGGCGAGCCGCCGGCGCTCGATCCGAAACTGCCGCCGGCGGACAACGGCATCCTGGGCCCGGTGGTGATTCCGGACAATCTGACGATCACCGTTTCGGTCGGTGCGTCGCTGTTCGACGATCGGTTCGGGTTGAAGCGCCTCAAGCCGGCGCGCCTCGTCCGGATGACGAGTTTCCCCAACGACGCGCTCGACGCCTCGCTTTGCCATGGCGACCTGTCGCTGCAGATCTCGTCGAACACGGCCGATACCAACATCCATGCGCTGCGCGACATCGTGAAGAAGCTGCCGGATCTGCTCCTGCTGCGCTGGAAGCAGGAAGGCTCGGTCCCGGCCTTGCCGGTGAAGGCGGGTGTGCCGCCGGAGAGCGCGCGCAACTTCCTGGGTTTCCGCGACGGCTCGGCCAATCCCAGCCCGCAGGATTCCGGTCTGATGGAGCGCATCGTCTGGGTGCAGAAGGACAGCGACGAGCCGGGCTGGGCCACGAACGGCAGCTATCAGGCGGTCCGCATCATCCGCAATTTCGTGGAGCGCTGGGACCGCACGCCGCTGCAGGAGCAGCAGAATATCATCGGGCGCCACAAGGCGACCGGCGCGCCGATGCAGGGCGGGACCGAGCATGACGTTCCCGATTACGCGGGCGATCCGGAAGGCAAGGTCACGCCGCTGGATGCGCATATCCGCATGGCCAACCCGCGCACCCATGGATCGGAGGCCAATCTGATCCTGCGCCGCCCCTTCAATTACTCGAACGGCGTCACGAAGTCGGGCCAGCTCGATCAGGGGCTGCTGTTCATTGCCTATCAGTCGGACCTGGAGAAGGGGTTCATCACGGTCCAGAAGCGGCTCGCCGGCGAGCCGCTCGAGGAATACATCAAGCCAATCGGCGGCGGATTCTTCTTCACCCTGCCCGGCGTCGCCAATGAGAGGGATTTTTTGGGCCGGACTTTGCTCGAAGCTGCCGGTAGCGCTCAGCCCGGCAACTGACAACACTCATCAGAAGACAGGAGCTTTCGACATGACGTTACGCCGTCCTCTCATGGCCGCTGCACTGGCCTTGGCGCTGGGCAGCATGGCAGGGTCCGCCCGTGCCGCCGTGGCGCCGATGGATCTCGTCGGCCCGGTGTCCGAATACAAGATCTATGTGTCCGAGAAGCTGCAGAAGCTGGTGGCCGACACCAAGGCCTTCACCGACGCCGTCAAGGCCGGCGACATCGAGAAGGCCAAGGCGCTGTTCGGCCCGACCCGCATGAGCTACGAGGCGATCGAGCCGGTCGCCGAGCTGTTCAGCGATCTCGATGTGGCGATCGATTCGCGCGCCGACGATTACGAGCATGCCGAAGCGGATCCGGGCTTTCCGGGCTTCCATCGCATCGAATACGGCCTCTGGGCGCAGAACAGCACCAAGGATCTCGGCCCCATCGCCGGCAAGCTGATGGCCGACGTCAATGAGCTCAGCAAGCGCATCGCCGAGCTCACCTTCCCGCCGGAGAAGGTCGTGGGCGGCGCTGCCGCGCTGATGGAGGAAGTCGCCGCCACGAAGATCTCCGGCGAAGAGGATCGCTACAGCCATACCGATCTCTACGACTTCCAGGGCAATTTCGACGGCTCGCGCAAGATCTTCGAGCTGTTCCGCCCCCTGGTCGAGAAGGACGATCCGGCCTTCGTGAAGAAGGTCGCCGACAACTTCCAGACGCTTGAGACGACGCTGGCCAAGTACAAGAAGGGCGACGGCTTCGAGCTCTATGACAAGCTGACCGACGAGGACCGCAAGGTTCTCGCCGGCGCCGTCAACACGCTGGCCGAGGATCTGTCGCAGCTGCGCGGCAAGCTCGGATTGAATTGAGGTTGTTGACGTAGTCCCCCGTCACCCCCGAACCCTGATCTCCTCCCCCTCAAAGGGGGAAGGTGAATAAGAACAGGAAGGGGTAGGGCTTGACAGCTGAAGATCGAGAAGAGCCGCGATGGCCCTCGGGCCATCGCGGTTTTCTTTTGCGCCTCAGTTCGGCGTGAAGGTCACATGGAGCGAGGTCGGTGCCCGGAACTCCCAGCCGCGGAATTGCGGCGGCCGGTCGGGCACCAGGGCCAGATCGGGGAGCCGCTGCAGGAGAAAACGCAGCAGCGAGATCACGAGACGCTGGGCGAACCAGCGTCCGGCGCAGAAATGCGATCCGAAGCCATAGGCCGCATGCCCGGTCTCGGTCCGGTGGATATCGAACCGATCCGGGTCGCGATAGCGGGCCTCGTCGCGGCAGGCCGAGGAAATGACCGAGGCGACCGGCGCGTCTGCCGGAATGGCGACCCCGCCCAGCTCCATGTCCCGGGTGGCGCGGCGCATCTGGGTGCCGATGGGCGCCACCCAGCGCAAGCCTTCGTCGGCCGCTTTGGGCAGCAGCGCGTCGAAGTCCTTCATCAGCGCCGCATATTGGGCAGGGTCGGACAGCAGCGCCACCAGCGTCGAGGCGGCGCCATGGCCGGGTTCCTGCATGCCGCCCAGGAGCGCGATCTTGATGGAGGGAAGCAGGAAGGCGCGCGGGCGGGTCTGGCCCGGCGGCATGCCGTCATGGAGCATATGCGAGATGGCCGAGCCGTCGGGCTCGCGCTCGAGCCGCTCGAAGATCGGAACGATGGCGGCGTCGACCTCCTTGTTGATCGGATCGGAAATCGCGAGCTTCGCCGGATCGTTCTCGTAATTGGCGGCACCGATGGCGAGGCCATGGAACCAGCGCAGCAGCGTCTCGGCATCGACATGGCCGAAGCCCAGCGAGCGGGCGAGGCAGAGGCTCGAGACCGGCTCGAAATAATCGGCGATGAGATTGGCGTGACCGCGCGGGGCGAGGCGGTCGAGATAGTCCTCGATGATCGGATTGGCCAGCCCATCGATATAGTCGGCGACGGTGCGCGGCTTGTATTTCGTGTCGAAGCCCCGGCGCAGCTCGCCATGGACCGGGCCGTCGCTGGTCAGGATGGTCGGCTTGCCCATGGAGCGCTCGACCGGCGAGCTCGGTACCTCGGCCCCGAACAGGCCGGTATTCTTGCTGACGAACTCCACATCCTGCCAACGGGTCACGAACCAGACATTGGCGGCCGGGACCCAGGCGACCGGCGCCTCGCGCCGCAGCCGGGCGAAGATCGGGTAGGGGTCCTCGTCGAGCGCCTCGACGGTGATCTGATCGGCGAAGGCCATTGGCGCTGCTCCCGCTTCGGGGACCTGCCCCGGGACGAAAAAGGCCAGGGGCGGGGCCCCTGGCCTGATCTCGTCAGGTTGTTGCTGCCCGTCTATTCACCCGATTGATTGGCGCCGAGCCGGGCAAAGCGCGCCGCCGAGCTCTGCTTGAGCCTGGCGGCCGCGATGATGCCGAGCACGGCCGCGACCGGCACGAGGATCGGCAGGCCGATGGCCAGGGCCGGCTGGGCGCCGGTGAGCGCGTCGAAATGAATCACCACCAGCACCGCGATGATCGCCAGGAGCGCGCCGGCGGCCAACGGCGCCAGCATCGTCCTGAAGGTCGAGGACTCCAGTCCCCGCGAGCGCCCGAAGAAGGCGATGACGGAGAAGGACGCCAACGCCATCAGCACGATGACGCTCAAGGTCGCGACGTTGGTCAGCCAGGTGAAGAGCGCCAGGACCGGATCCTGGCCGGTGACGACGAAGATGGCCAGCACGATCACGGCCAGGATCGTCTGCAGGACAGACCCCAGATGCGGGCTCTGATGGGTGGCATGGGTCTTGCTGAGCCCCACCGGCAGCAGGCCCTCGCGGCCGAGCACATAGAAGTAGCGGGCAGCCGCATTGTGGAAGGCGAGGAGTGCGGCAAAGACGCTCGAGATCATGAGCAGGCTCATGATGGTGGTCAGCGCCGAGTTGGCATACTGGTCCGAAAGGCCGAACACGAAGCTGGTCGGGTCCTGCAGGCCCTGCAATGTCGGCAGCAGCTTGTCCGGGCCGGTGGCGAGGACCATGCACCAGGTCGAGAGGGTGTAGAAGACGCCGATCAGCAGCACCGAGAGATAGGTCGCGCGCGGGACGGTCCGCTCGGGATCGCGCGCCTCCTCGCTGTAGATCGTCGTCGCCTCGAAGCCCATGAAGGCCGCGAAGCAGAGCAGCATGCCGATGGTGGTCGAGCCGCTGAAGAAGGCATCGGGCGTGAAGCTGGTGAAGCCGATGCCCTCGGCGCCGCCCGCGCCCAGGATGGTGGCGTCGAGGATCAGGACCGCGATGTACTCGGCGATGACCAGCACTGCGAGCACCTTGGCCGAGAGGTCGATCTGCCGATAGCCGAGCACGGCGATGACCGCCATGGCGATGAGCGACCAGACCCACCAGGGCAGGTCGATACCGACGATGCTCGACAAGGTTCCCGCCGTGACCGCGCCGAACAGGCCGAGGAGGCCGATTTGCATGGTGTTGTAGGCGAGGACGGCGATATAGGCGGCAGCGCCGCCGGCTATGCCGCCGAGGCCGCGCGAGGTGAAGGCGAAGAAGGAGCCGGCATTGGCGATATGCCGGGCCATCGTCGTATAGCCGACCGAGAACAGCAGCAGGATCAAGGTCACGACCAGCACGGCGGCCGGAACGCCCGGGCCGTTGCCGAACAGCATCGCGATCGGATAGCCGCCGGCGACTGCCGTCAGCGGTGCCGCGGCCGAAACCACGAAAAAGGTCACGGCGGCAACGCCGAGCACGTTGCGCCGGAGCCGGTCAGGTGACGTCCCGACCGAGGTTGTCGTCGATTGAGCCATGCTGTCCTCCCCTGACACGCACGAGGGGCCGAACGATCTCGGGTCCCCCGCCATCCTGTTGCGGCTCGGAAGAGGCCATCCGCCCCTCGGCCGGACTACACGCTCCGGCATGGCCTCGCGGTCATGCACGGCGTGCTTTTCGTTCATTCGATGTCGAACGATAATACAGAGGCTGAACCGGAGCAAGAGAGCCGTCGGGGCGGGCGGACCGCAAAAGACCGGGAATGTTTCGGCGCCGCTGTTTCGGTTTCGCCCGGCGGTGCTATAACCGGCGCCGACGCTCGATCGGGAGTTCGCCTTGACCAAGACACGCCGCATTGCAGCAAAGCCTGGCACTTCCTCGGGAGGCCGCGATGGGACAGCCGCGGCCAAGGATAAGAAGCCGCGGGGCCGGCGTTCGCAGAAGCCGCTGGCCGAGCTCCTGGGCGAGCGGCGGGTCGCCGGCCTCGGCATCAATCTCGACTCCATGGCGCTCGTCTCGAACATCCATCGCGCCTCGGGCTTCATCCGGCAGCATTTCGAGCGCAGCGTCCTGAAGGAGCCCGATCTCCACTGGTCGGCCTTCGTGGTGCTCTGGTGCCTCTGGATCTTCGGCGAGCTCGAGACGCGACGCCTGGCGATCGAAGCCGGCGTGGCGAAGAGCACGCTTTCCAGCATTCTCAACATGCTCGAGGGACGCAAGCTGCTGCGCCGGCGCACCAACGAGCTGGAGCGCCGCCTCGTCATCGTCAATCTGACGGCCGCCGGGACGGAGCTGATCAGCAAGCTGTTTCCGAAGTTCAACGCCGAGGAAACCCGGATCGTCGCCAAGCTGACGGCGCGGCAGATGGAATCCGCGACCGATGCCATCCGCATGATTCTGGCGACGATCGGCGAGATGGACGGACCGGTCGGCGAGGACGGCTAGACGGAGGAGGGCTAGCGACTGGAAAGAACTCACCCCCTTCCCTTGCGGGAGGGGGTAGGGGGAGGGGTGTCGGGGGATCGCGGGCATTGAGAATCACACCGCCTCCTCCCCGCGTCGCCTCGCTGGTGCTCGGCGACGCTGCCCCTCCCGCAAGGGAAGGGGCTGTAGTTTTGTGTATTTACTCTCAGACATAGAAGTCTGAAGAGACGGCGCCCCAGCTTGACTCAAGGGTGCCTTTACCGGATTATTCGATATCGAACGATTTTTGGAGCCGGACATGTCTGCGCGGGTCGAGGGCGTGGAGGTCGATACCCGACATTGGATCGGCGGGAGGCGCGTCGACAGCGCCGATCGGTTCGAGAGCATCTCGCCGATCGACGAGACGCCGATCGCGGCGCTGGCGCGCGCCGGTGCTGCCGAGGTCGATCAAGCCGTGACGGCGGCGGGCCAGGCCTTCAAGACCTGGTCGCGCACCAGCCGCGAGGAGCGGGCGCGGCTTCTCCATCGCATCGCCGATATCGTCGAAGCCAAGGTCGAATCCCTGGCGGTGGTCGAGACGCGCGACAACGGCTCGCTGCTGCGTTCGCACCGCCGCGGGGTGATGCCGCGCGTCGCGATGAATTTCCGCTTCTTCGCCGATTGGCTGCTGCAGCTCGATCACGCCGATTTCGAGGTCCGCCATCACCGCAACCATGTGAGCTGGGATCCGAGCGGCGTCGCGGCCATCATCACGCCCTGGAACGCGCCCCTCATGCTCGGCACCTGGCGCATCGCGCCGGCGCTCGCGGCCGGCTGCACCGTCGTCTACAAGCCGCCGGAATGGGCGCCGCTGACGGCCTCGCTCCTGGCCGACATCACGGCCGAGGCGGGGCTGCCGGAGGGCGTCTTCAATGTGGTGCAGGGGATCGGGCGCGAGGCGGGCGCCGCCCTGGCGCGCCATCCGAAAATCCGGCGCCTCAGCTTCACCGGTTCGGTCGCGACCGCGAAGCAGATCGCGACCTCGGCGGCCGAGAACCTGGTGCCGCTCTCCTTCGAGCTCGGCGGCAAGTCGCCTTACCTGGTGTTCGCCGACGCCGACCTCGATCTCGCCGTGAATACGGCCGTCGGCCAATATGACAATGCCGGCCAGGTCTGTCTGGCGGGCACCCGCATCCTGGTCGAGGAGAGCATCCGCGCGCGCTTCCTCGAGGCCTTCATGGCCAAGGCCAGGGCGATCCGCCAGGGCGATCCGCGCGACGAGACCACCGATATCGGCCCGCAGATCAGCCGCCCGCATTTCGAGCGGGTCGACGGCTATGTGCGGCGGGCCATCGCGTCGGGACTGAAACCCGCGCTCGGCGGCGGCCCGAACAAGGATCTCGGTGGCCTCTATTACCGGCCGACCTTGTTCGTCGATCCGCCGGCCGGTTCGGAAATCCTGCGCGAAGAGGTCTTCGGGCCGGTTCTCTGTCTGCAATCCTTCCGCGACGAGCCGGAAGGCATCGCCATGGCCAACGACACCGAATATGGTCTGGCGGCGATCGTGATGACCGGTGACGAGAAGCGCGCCGAGCGGGTCACGTCGCAGGTCTCGGCCGGCCTGGTCTGGAACAATTGCTTCTTTGTGCGCGATCTGCGCCAGGCCTTCGGCGGCAACGGTAAATCCGGCATCGGCCGCGAGGGCGGAACCTGGTCGTTCGACTTCTATTGCGACGTCAAGAACAGCGTCTATGCGCCGAATGGCTGGGGGAAGAATGGGTGAGGTTGTCGCCTGTGGGCTGATCGCCCATGTTCCTACGGTCATGCTGCCGCTGGAGATTCGCCACGAGCTCAATAACGGCCAGGATTTCAGCGTGGTCGACGGGTTCAACCGGCTGCGCAGCGAGGTGCTGTCGAACCTCGGCCACGATCTCGTGATCGTGTTCGACTCCCACTGGTTCACGACCGTCGAGTTCGTGATCAGCGGCCATGCCCATCGCAGCGGCAAATTCACCTCGGACGAGCTGCCGCGCGGCATGTCGCAGGTGCCCTATGATTTTCCGGGCGACCCGGCGTTCGCGAAGGCCGCCGCCGCGAACGGGCGCAAGCATGGCACCTGGCTCACCGCGATCGACGACCCCTGTCTGCCGATCCATTATGCGACCGTCAACCCGCTGAAATATCTCCAGCGCGGCAAGGAAGCCTGGGTGTCCGTAAGCTGCTGCCAGACGGCGGAGAGCGAGGACTTCCTGCGCGTCGGCCGGGCGCTGCGCGAGACCATCGCGGGCCTCGATCGCCGCGTGGTGCTGCTGGCGTCGGGCGCCATGAGCCACAAATTCTGGCCGCTGCAGAAGCTGCGGGAGCATGAGGCGGCGGGGATCGAGCATATCTTCAGCCCGGCCCATTCGGCGGCCGACCTGGAGCGCATCGAGTGGATGAAGCAGGGCGACCATGCCCGCATCCTGCGGACCATGCCGGAGTTTCTTCGCTTCAAGCCCGAGGCGAATTTCGGCCATTATCTGATGATGGCGGCGGCCCTGGGCGAGGAGGATTTCACCGCGCCGGGCCGGCTCTTCAGCGCCTATGAGAATGCGATCGGCACCGGCCAGGTCCATGTCTGGTTCGATCGGCCGAAAGAAGGCTGGAACGCCCGGCGCCACGCGGCGGAATGAGGCGGATCGAGGGGAGGGGGACGTGACTCGGGAATTTCGTCGGATTCTGCTGGGGGGCGCCGTGGTTGAGACCGAACGCCAGGGCGAGGAGCTCGTGGCGCGCGACGGCCGGCGCATCGCGGTCGCCGATGCGATCCATCTGCCGCCGGTGGTGCCGACCAAGGTGATCGCGGTCCATCTCAACCATGTCAGCCGGGTCAAGGAATTCCAGATCAAGCTGTCCGCGACCCCGACCTATTTCCAGAAGCCGACCTCGGCGCTCAATTCCCATCGCGGCGACGTGGTGCGGCCCCGGAACTGCAAATGGCTGAATTACGAGGGCGAGGTCGGCATCGTCATCGGCCGGCGCTGCCGCAATGTCAGCCAGGCGGAAGCGGGCGACTACATCGCGGGCTACACGGTCGCCAACGATTTCGGCCTGCATGATTTCCGCGATACCGACGCGGGCTCGATGCTGCGCGTCAAGGGCAGCGACACGCTCTGTCCGCTGGGGCCCGGCCTCGTCACGGGCTGGGACTTCCGCAACAAATATCTGCGCACCTATGTCAACGGCCAGATCAAGCAGGACGGCAACACGGCCGAGATGACCTGGGACATGCATTATCTGGTGGCCGACATCGCCCGCAATATCACGCTGGAGCCGGGCGATGTGCTGCTCTCAGGCACCCCCGCCAATTCGCGGCCCGTCAAACCGGGCGATCTGGTCGAGGTCGAAGTGGAGGGGCTCGGGCGGCTGTCGAACCGGATCGTCGAAGGGCCGCTGCCGATCCGTACCGAACTCGGCGCCCAGCCGTCGGAATCCGAGGAAGTGCTTTCGACCGCGCTCGGCGGCGAATGGGAGTTCCGCGGCATCCGCCCGCCCAAGAAGCCGGGCGCCTGAGGTCATCCCCCATGCCGAAGCAGCAAGGCTTCTTCTACCCCCGCAGCGCCACCGGCCAGGCCTCGCTCTTGCCGCCGCCGCCCTGGTTCTATGCCGGCGACCTCCTGACCATCGAATACCGGACCGATCCGGCGCGGGTGGCCGAGCTCCTGCCGGCCCCCTTGACCCTGGCGCCCGAGGACCCCGGCGCCGTGGCGCTGATCTGGGCCGACTGGCAGTCCTGCGGCGGGACCAAGGCCGAGCTGCTCGATCCCGTCCGCGCGCAATATAAGGAGTGCTTCGCGGTCGTGCGCTGCGCCTTCGAGGGCCGGGTCTATTCGCGCTGCCTCTATATCTGGGTCGACAAGGATTTCGCCCTGCTGCGCGGCATCCATCAGGGCTATCCGAAGAAGTTCGGCTCGATCCATATGACGCGTCCGCATCCCTTCGCGCCGGCGCCGCAGGTGGCGGCGGGCGGCACCTTCGGGGCCACGCTGGCCGCCAACGATCGCCGGCTGGCGGAGACGGTCATCACGCTCAGCGAGCCCACCGAGCGCAACGGCTTCGTCAACGGCCATCCGATGGCCCATCACCGCTGGCTGCCGGCGATCGACGGCAAGGGCGATGTCCATGCCGAGCTGATCGAATCCGGTGGCGCCAAGTTCGAGGGGGCCAAGCCCTGGCGCGCCAGGGTCGATCATTTCGAGATGTTCGATTCGCCGACCGAGGAGCTGAGCCGTCTCGAGGTGAAAGAGATGATCGGCGCCTATTACCGCCAGATCGGCGTGGTCTGGAATGGCGGCAAGTCGCTGGTGCCGTCGATCGGCCGTTAAGCCGGAACAAGTTTCATGAGGATCGCGGGATGACCAGTTTCAAGCCCACCGATGACGGCCATGCCGATCTCTCGGACCATGACGCGTTCCTGGAAGGCGCGCCACACAACACCTTTGCCCGGATGCGCCGCGAGGATCCGCTGGCCTGGAGCGAGATGAAGGGGGCCAAGGGCTTCTGGTCGATCACGCGTCACCAGGATGTGCTCGACCTCAACCGGAGTTTCGAGCTGCTGAGCTCGGCCCGCGGCATCCGGATGGAGGACCAGACCTATGAGGAATATCTGGCGCGCCGCACCTTCCAGGAGACCGACCCGCCCGAGCATTCCCGGACGCGGGTCCTCGTCAGCAAGGCTTTCTCCAAGCCGGTAGTGGCGCTGTTCGAGGAGCAGATCCGCCTGATCTGCGATTCCATCCTCGACGACGTGATGGAGCGGCGCAGCTTCGAAGCCGTCAAGGATGTGGCGCGGCAATTGCCGATGCGCATGCTGGGCCAGATCCTGGGCACGCCCGAGGCCGATCTCGACTGGCTGGTGGAGAAGGGCGACCAGCTCATCGCCAATACCGATCCGGAATTCACCGAGCATGTGCTCGACAAGGCCGATACCGACGCCTATCGCTTCATGCCGTTCCGCTCGCCGGCGGGCGCCGATCTCTACGACTACGCCAAGAAGCTGATGGAGGACAAGCAGCGCCGCGGCGACACCTCCGGCGTGCTGCATCTGATCCTGCAGCCGGACGCCCATGGCAATGTCATTTCGGAGCTGGAGTTTCGGAACTTCTTCTGCCTGCTGGTCGCGGCCGGCAACGACACCACACGCTATTCGATCGCGGCCTCGCTTTATGCGCTCGCCAACCGGCCCGAGTTGATGAAGCAGCTGCAGGCGGGCGAGGGCAATATCTGGGAGACGGCGCCCGACGAATTCATCCGCTGGGCCTCGCCGACCATGCATTTCCGCCGCACCGCGACCCGCGATTTCGAGATGCATGGCAAGACGGTCAAGGCGGGCGACAAGGTCATCCTCTGGTTCGTCTCCGCCAATCGCGACGAGCAGACTTTCGAGAACCCCTTCGAGCTCAATCTGCTCCGCACCCCCAACCGCCATGTCGCCTTCGGTCAGGGGGGCCCGCATGTCTGCCTCGGCATGTGGCTGGCGCGGCTCGAGGTCCGGATCCTGCTGCAGGAGATGGTGAAGCGGATGACGCGCATCGAGCAGACCGGTCCGCATGAATATCTGCGCTCCAATTTCATCGGCGGCATCAAGCGGCTGCCGGTGCGGATCGCTTTGCACTAACGAAAAAAGACGTCAGGGAGAGAGACATGCCTTCGGGCGAACGGCTTCGTCTTCTGTTTTGCGACCATCTGAGCCTGGCACGCGGGAAGTATCTCCCCGCCAGCAAGATCGGCAGTGGCTCCTCGCGCTTCTGCCAGGGCACCTTCGCGGTCACCTATGACAAGGAGATGCAGCCGGCACCCGGCGGCAAGATGCTCGAAGGCCTGCCCGACATGGACGCGGTCTATAGGGGCGACGATATCCGCCAGGGCTGGGAGCCGCACACCAAGGTGGTGATGGCCGACCTCTACGAGACCAGCGGCAATCCGCTTGGGCTCTGCGGCCGCAGCCTGCTGAAGCGCACGGTCAGGGAATGGCAGGCGCTGGGCTTGACGCCCAAGGTCGGGCTCGAGCTCGAGGCCTTCGCCTTCCAGCGCGATGAGAACGGCAAGCTGGTGCCCTACCACACGCCGGGCGCCTATGTGTACAGCACGGGACGCCTCGCCGACCCTTTGCGCTTCACCGACGCCATCTGGAACAAGGCGCATGAGGTGGGGTTCCCGATCGACGGTTTCACCACGGAATATGACGCGCCGCAGTTCGAGTTCACCCTGACCTATGACGATGCGGTCAAGGCGGTGGACGACATCTTCCTGTTCCGCCTGATGGCGCGCGAGATCGCGCTCGACCACGGCATTATCCTGACCTTCATGCCGAAGCCGATCCCGACGCTGGGCGGCAGCGGGCTCCATGTCAATTTCAGCTTCAACGACAAGCAGGGCAAGAACGTCATCGGCGAGACCGCCCATGTCGAGACGCTGAGCGACCTGACGAAGGGCTGCATCGCCGGATTGATGCATCACCATCGCGGCATGGCGGGGCTGGTGGCGCCGACGGTCAATTCCTACGAGCGGCTGAAGCCGGCGAGCCTCTCCGGATATTGGTGCAACTGGGGCATCGACCATCGCGGCGTCACCACCCGGCTCTCGACCGAGGGCGGCAAGAAGGCCCGCATCGAGCATCGCATGGGCGATGCCGCCGCCAATCCCTACACCCTGGTCGCGACCGTGCTGCAGGCGGCCAAGCTGGGCTTCACCGGCAAATACAATCTGCCGGCGGCCGAGACGGCGGATTGCATCGAACGGCATGACGCCACGATCGGCGTGCCCGACAATCTGGCCGAGGCGCTCAAGGCCCTGGCCGAGGACAAGAAGCTGGGCGCCGCCGTGGGCGAGCTGCTGGTCGGTAACCATATCGGCATCAAGGAAGGCGAAATCCGGAGGGTCGCGGCGCTCGAAGGCGATGCGGTCCGCGATTATTACATCTATTATGTCTGAAGCGATGACCGAGGCCGGGAGCCGCCCGCGGCGGACCGGAAATAGGAGTGGGACTTGCCGAAAGTAACCTGGATCCTGAAGGACGGCCGGAAGATCACGGCCGACGTGAAGACCGGCCATAACCTGATGGAAGCGGCCGTCGCCAACAATGTTCCCAACGTGATCGGCGAATGCGGCGGCTGCCTCTCCTGCGCCACCTGCCATGTCTATGTCGACGAGGCCTGGTACGACAAGGCCGGCAAGCCCGACGACATGGAGCGCGACATGCTGGAGATCACTGCGGCCGAGCGGCTTCCCTTGAGCCGGCTCAGCTGCCAGATCCAGGCGACCGACGCGCTGGACGGCATCATCCTCCATGTGCCTGAGATCTGACCGCCGGCCGGGGCGCTGAAGGAGCCCCCATGGCGGATCCGATCATCGTCATCGGCGCCGGACAGGCCGGCGCCTCGCTGGTCGCGAAGCTCCGGGCGCTCGGCTATGGCGGATCCCTGCTGCTGCTGGGCGACGAGCCCGTGCTTCCCTATCAGCGTCCGCCGCTGTCCAAGAAATACATGTCGGGCGAG